>CAZQUE010000027.1:0-51611 GCA_964596185.1 uncultured bacterium
AAAAAAGCGGCGGCCTTCTTCGCGAAAGAATCACAATGAGATTCGAGTTCATAAAATTGCAGAAGAAGGCCTGGCCAATAAAACTCATGTGCTCAGTTTTACAAGTTTCACGTGGCGGGTATTTTTCCTGGCTGAATAGACCAATAAATCGCATCTCTTAAAGGCCAAAAACTAATCATTTATATGAGGCTTCGCGGAGGACTGTCTGACAAACCAACAATTTTATTCTCTTACAATTCAAGCCGGGCTGGGAAAGCCCCAAAAAGCTTTCTTGCCGGATATTCAGGATATATACAGGCAGATGGTTATAATGGCTACAAGTTTATCGATGATGAGAAAAAACAAACCAGAATCAGTTGCTGAGCGCATGCCCGCAGAAAGTTCAATATTGGTATTTAAGAGTTTTGCTGAAAAACCTGCCGCAGCTAAAAACGGCAGATGATTTCAGGCCATTTTCACCACAAAACATTGATAAATCCTTGGTTCAAACCGAAAAAGAGAAATATCGGTAGGGGCGGTTTAATTCGCGCTTAGTGCGTCGGTTAAAACCGGTGAGGAGTTAAGAATGAAAGAGTCTTACAAGAAAGGCCTAGCAAGCCATCTTGACCCCGAGTCATGCGTCTACTGCTGTAAAGCAATAGACGAAGCGTTGACAGGGGCACATGCAGGCCAGCCATCGAGCGGCGAAATAATTCGATCAGAATGCCGATGCTGTTAAGCGAAGCAGAAGGCAACACGGATAAAAGAGCTATTTGCGAGCTAATATCCGATTCTGCGCCGTCGGAGACCCTGTGCATGCATGGAAACTCTTCACGCGGGAACCGAGAGATCCTGCAGACACCCTGCTCTGATGGGGAACAGGGAAGGTTGGAGAAGACAACTAGTCGTAATCCCAGCTTGAAAATCCGCAGGAAGTCGGATGACTGCATAGTACCAGAGATAACGCCGAACAATGATATTTGCAAAGTGTCAGCGGAGGCGGTGGAGGGAAGGCAGTCACCTGAGGGAAACGCGGTCCAGAGGACCACGGTCCGGACTCAGAGCCGGGGAGCTGTGTCGAACTTTCTGGAGCGCGTGCGAAAGGCCGCGAAAGCGGATAGGAAAGCAAGGTTCACTTCTCTTTTGCATCATGTTTCGCCAGAGACTTTGGTGGAAAGCTTCTATGCCCTTAAGCGTAATGCATCACCCGGTCTGGATGGTAAAACATGGTTTGAATACCAGAAGAATCTGACGGAAAATCTCAAAGGTCTACATAGTAAGCTCCACTCCGGGACCTACCGAGCCCAACCATCTAAACGAATATTTATTGCCAAGGCCGATGGACGGCAACGCCCAATTGGAATATCGGCGCTTGAGGATAAAATTGCACAGATGGCGGTGGGAAGGGTTATGTCGGCTGTCTTTGAGCAGGATTTTGTGGGGTTTTCTTATGGGTTCAGACCAGGCAGGAGCCAGCACGATGCCTTAGATGCGGTTTGGATAGGACTGAAGCAAAAGAAAGTGAATTGGGTTCTCGACGCAGACATTCAAGGTTTCTTTGACACCATCAACCACGAATGGCTGCTGAAATTTGTCGAGCACCGAGTTGCCGACCCGAGGATCTTGCGTTTAATCAAAAAATGGTTAAAAGCGGGAGTCTCTGAGGCCGGACAATGGATCAATGGGCAGGTCGGGACTCCTCAGGGAGCCGTCATTTCACCTTTACTTGCAAATATTTACCTTCACTATGTCTTTGATCAATGGATCCATGCATTCAGAAGTAAATGTCTGTCGGGGGATGTCGTCGTCGTAAGATATGCTGATGACACTGTTCTTGGCTTCCAGCATAAGCATGAGGCAGAGAAATGCCTCGCGGCTTTGCGTGAAAGATTGGGTAAGTTTGGCCTTTTACTCCACCCAGAGAAAACCAGACTGATTGAATTTGGCCGGTTTGCGATCTCAAACCGCAGAAAGCGTGGAGAAAGAAAACCTGAAACCTTTGATTTTCTCGGTTTTACGCATATCTGTGCGATTACCAGAATTAAAAAGCAGTTTCACGTTAAAAGAATAACCTCCAATAAGCGGATGAGAAGCTCCCTCGCAAAAGTTAAAATAGAATTAAGGGCAAGGATTCATGAAAACCCAGATGAAACAGGCAAATGGATTAGAAGAGTAATCATGGGGTATTATCAATACCACGCGATACCAGGAAACTGGGCAGCTCTTTCAACCTTCTGCCGAGAAATAGTCAGAGCATGGCTCAAGAATCTCCGACGAAGGGGCCAGAAACGTAGAATAAACTGGAGAAAATATTCCAAGCTGGTAAAGAAGCATGTTCCGGATCCAAAACTATGTCACCCTCATCCGAATGATCGGTTTTACGCCAAACACCCAAAGGAAGAGCCCAGTGCGGTAGTGCCGCACGCTGGGATCTGTGCGGGGGGTGCCGGGTAACCGGCATTCCTACCGCGACCGCCGCAAAAATATACTGAGCGAAAAAAGTTTTGGCTATTGGCTGCGCAAACATCGTCTAGAAAATGCTATTCAGTTGATTCAAATAGATTTTCATTCAGAAGATTTTGTACCCATTATAAACAAGCTTTCCTGTTCGGCCGCAAGGCCGAACAGGAAATGAAAGATGACAACATCTCATCTTCTAACCACGCGAAAACCTATGCCTTCGTTTTTTCCAGATGGCCCACCTATGAAACGGTTGGAAATAAAGATAATGCCAGCACTTTGGCTCCAGGCCCCGCCGCAGACAGTACGCGTAGTCCCACTGGTCGGGCCAGTATAGTCGCTGAGTCCGGGAAAGCTGCTGGAATACCAGTTCCAGCACCATTCATTGACGTTACCTGTCATATCATAAATACCAAGCTCATTGGGCAATCTGCCATTTATAACGGCATCTGTTCTTTGTGCAGTAGCGCTGCCAGAAACGTTAAAACCGTACCAGGCATAACTGTTAATACTGTTACTACCATTGTAACCAGCAAAAGCTTTATTGTAGCCGGTTACATTAATACCGCCGCTCATTGCACCCGGCTGGCTATCTTGAGTAGCACCCATAGCAGCCCAAATCCATTCTGCTTCAGTTGGAAGACGATAACCATTAGCTGACCAGTTGCAATCAGCTGCGTTCCAGGTGGCGTTATCTGATGTCGGCACGGTTCCCCAGGCTGTGGGGTTTGTTGAGCCGCTTATAGTATAAGCAGGAGTTAAACCTTCAGCCATGCTAAGTTTGTTACAGAAAACGATAGCGTTATACCAGTTAACGTTCTGCACTGGATCATTCATTCCGCTTGATCGAAATGAATAGCTCGGGTCGCTGCCAATTATGCTTAAGTATTGGGATCTCGTTATTTCAGTCTGGCTCATTCTGAATGTCGAAACCGAAGAAACGGAACTTGTATCTATCTTAAACGAGCCTGCCGGCACCAACTTCAGATTCCCAATATTTGGGGAAGTGAAATCTCTAACAACTGACAACACACTGGTATAGCCGTTTTTTGCTGAAGCTGTGTGCGTAACCGTCACCGGGTTGCCATTATTTGCCGTATTGGTTAAAGCGGTGCCATTCGCCGGACTTGTTGTATAACCGGATGCAGTGCCGCCTGGAAAGGTTACATTGCTAATTGAACCGTCATTGTAGGTCTCTCTCACTTCCATGCCGTTGAGCGAGAGAATACCATCCGACGATTCGGCATAGGCCAGCTTGGTCGGCTGGGTTGTTACCATAATACCTGTGACGACAAGTGCACCAGTTGAAGCATAAGTAACGGTGAAAGTTACAGTGTTACCGATAGTATTACCGGTAGTAGTCGTAGCGCCAACCGATTCTGAACCAGCCACTGTCGGTGTGAAAGGTGCAGCTTGGAATCTTTTGAAATTCTTCGATGTTAAAGTTATGGTCGCGGTATAAACCTGACCGGCCTTGAATTTGCCACCGTCGGTCAAACCTTCATTCCAGGCAAAAGCGGTAACTGAAAAATCAGGATCTGAATTTGCTGTTTGAATCGAAGCAAAGGTTTGCGGTTTTACACCAAGAACCGGAGCCGTTATTGTTACAGCAGCAGCTGAAATTTCACCGACTGAAACAGTGAGATTATTTGTATTGGCGGTTTTTGATGAAGCAGCATGAGTAACCACCACCGGGTTGCCGTTGTTTGCTGCATTGGTCAAAGCAGAGCCATTTGCCGGGCTGGTTGTGTAACCTGTTGCAGTACCGCTGGGAAAGGATACTAAAATAGTTGAACCATCATTGTAGGTTTCTGTGACTACCATGCCATTGAGTGTCAGAAGACCGTCTGCCATTTCAGCATAACTCAATTTCGTCGGTTGTGTTGTTACGGCGATACTATTAAGAGCAAGAGCATTCGTTGCAGCGTAAGTTACAGTAAAAGTTACGGTATTACCGATTGCTGAGCCGATTGTCGTAGTCGTGCTGACAGAAGCTGCACCTGTAACGGTCGGCGTAAATGCGACGGTCTGAAACTTTTTATTATTCTTGGAAGTCAAAGTTACGGTCGCGGTATAAGCCTGACTGGATTTGAACTTTCCGCCGACGGTCAGGGCTTCGTTCCAGGTCAGGCCGGTCACGGTATAATCGGCATTGTGAGTAGCCGTTTCAACTGCTGCGGCATCTTCAGGCGTTGCCCCCAAAACCGGCGCAGTTATAGTCACTGCTGCCGCAGCTATTTCAACTATTGCCGAAACAGAGAGATTATTAGTATTGGCAGTTTTTGCAGAAGCAGCGTGAGTAACCACCACCGGGTTGCCGTTATTTGCTGCATTGGTCAAAGCAGAGCCATTTGCCGGACTGGCTGTGTAACCTGTAGCAGTGCCACTGGTAAAAGTTACCGTGTTGGTTGAGCCATCATTATTGGTTTCAGTAATCACCATACCGTTAAGAGCCAGAGTACCGTCAGAAGCTTCGGCATAGCTCATCTTCGTCGGCTGGGTGGTTACTGCGATGCCTGTTACCGCCAGGTCGCCGGTCGCGGCGTAAGTTACAGTAAAAGTTACGGTATTACCGATTGCTGAACCGGTTGTCGTAGTTGTGCTGACAGAAACTGCGCCTGTAACGGTCGGCGTAAATGCGCCGGTCTGAAACTTTTTATTATTCCTGGAAGTCAAAGTTACAGTTGCGGTATACGCCTGACCGGCCTTGAATTTGCCGCCTGCGGTCAGGGCTTCGTTCCAGGCCAGGCCGGTCACGGTATAATCGGCATTCTGAGTAGCTGTTTCAACTGCTGCGGCATCTTCAGGCGTTGCCCCCAAAACCGGCGCAGTTATAGTCACTGCTGCCGCAGCTATTTCAACTATTGCCGAAACAGAGAGATTATTAGTATTGGCAGTTTTTGCAGAAGCAGCGTGAGTAACCACCACCGGGTTGCCGTTATTTGCTGCATTGGTCAAAGCAGAGCCATTTGCCGGGCTGGTTGTATAACCTGTTGCAGTGCCTGCAGTGAAAGTTACCGTATTGGTTGAACCATCATTATTGGTTTCAGTAATAACCATGCCGTTAAGAGCCAGGATACCGTCAGAAGCTTCGGCATAGCTCATCTTCGTCGGCTGGCTCGTTACTGCAATGCCTGTTACCGCCAGGGCGCCGGTCGCAGCGTAAGTCACTGTAAAAGTTACGGTATTACCGATTGCTGAACCGGTTGTCGTAGTTGTGCTGACAGAAACTGCGCCTGTAACGGTCGGCGTAAATGCGCCGGTCTGAAACTTTTTATTATTCCTGGAAGTCAAAGTTACAGTTGCGGTATACGCCTGACCGGCCTTGAATTTGCCGCCTGCGGTCAGGGCTTCGTTCCAGGCCAGGCCGGTCACGGTATAATCGGCATTCTGAGTAGCTGTTTCAACTGCTGCGGCATCTTCAGGCGTTGCCCCCAAAACCGGCGCAGTTATAGTCACTGCTGCCGCAGCTATTTCTGAAATCGATGCAACGGCAAGATTAGCTGTATTAGCGGTTTTTCCTGAAGTTGCATGAGTTATAATCACAGGTTTCGCATTATTCGCAGCATTGGTCAAGGCAGTGCCATTTGCCGGACTGGCTGTGTAACCTGTAGCAGTGCCACTGGTAAAGGTTACTGTATTTTTTGAGCCATCATTATTGGTTTCAGTGACCATCAAACCGTTAAGAGCAAGAGTACCGTCAGAAGCTTCGGCATAGCTCATCTTCGTCGGCTGGGTGGTTACTGCGATGCCTGTTACCGCCAGGTCGCCGGTCGCGGCGTAAGTTACAGTAAAAGTTACGGTATTACCGATTGCTGAACCGGTTGTCGTAGTCGTGCTGACAGAAGCTGCGCCTGTAACGGTCGGAGTGAAGGCCACTGCCTGGAATTTTTTGAAATTTTTCGAAGTCAAAGTTACTGTCGCAGTATAAGCCTGACCGGCTTTGAACTTGCCGCCTGCAGTCAGGGCTTCGTTCCAGGTCAGGCCGGTCACGGTATAATCGGCATTGTGAGTAGCCGTTTCAACTGCTGCGGCATCTTCAGGCGTTGCCCCCAAAACCGGCGCAGTTATAGTCACTGCTGCTGCAGCTATTTCTGAAATCGATGCAACGGCAAGATTAGCTGTATTAGCGGTTCTTTCTGAAGTTGCATGAGTTATAATCACTGGTTTCGCATTATTCGCAGCATTGGTCAAAGCAGAGCCATTTGCCGGACTGGCTGTGTAACCTGTAGCAGTGCCACTGGTAAAAGTTACCGTGTTGGTTGAGCCATCATTATTGGTTTCAGTAATCACCATACCGTTAAGAGCCAGAGTGCCGTCAGAAGCTTCGGCATAGCTCATCTTCGTCGGCTGGTTCGTTACTGCGATGCCTGTTACCGCCAACGCGCCGGTCGCGGCGTAAATTACAGTAAAAGTTACGGTATTACCGATTGCAGAACCGGTTGTCGTAGTTGTGACAACAGAAGCTGCGCCCGTAACGGTCGGAGTGAAGGCCACTGCCTGGAATTTTTTGAAATTTTTCGAAGTCAAAGTTACTGTCGCAGTATAAGCCTGACCGGCTTTGAACTTGCCGCCTGCAGTCAGGGCTTCGTTCCAGGTCAGGCCGGTCACGGTATAATCGGCATTGTGAGTAGCCGTTTCAACTGCTGCGGCATCTTCAGGCGTTGCCCCCAAAACCGGCGCAGTTATAGTCACTGCTGCTGCAGCTATTTCTGAAATCGATGCAACGGCAAGATTAGCTGTATTAGCGGTTTTTCCTGAAGTCGCATGAGTAATAATCACTGGTTTCGCATTATTCGCAGCATTGGTCAAAGTAGAGCCATTTGCAGGGCTGGTTGTATAACCTGTAGCAGTGCCGTCAGTAAAGGTTACCGTCTTGGTTGAGCCCTCATTACTGGTTTCAGTAATCACCATACCGTTAAGAGCCAGAGTACCGTCAGAAGCTTCGGCATAGCTCATCTTCGTCGGCTGGGTGGTTACTGCGATGCCTGTTACCGCCAACGCGCCGGTCGCGGCGTAAGTTACAGTAAAAGTTACGGTATTACCTATTGCTGAACCGGTTGTCGTAGTTGTACTGACAGAAGCTGCGCCTGTAACGGTCGGCGTAAATGCGCCGGTCTGAAACTTTTTATTATTCTTGGAAGTCAGAGTTACAGTCGCGGTATAAGCCTGCCCGGCTTTGAACTTGCCGCTGTCGGTCAAGGTTTCGTTCCAGGTCAGGCCGGTCACGGTATAATCGGCATTGTGAGTAGCCGTTTCAACTGCTGCGGCATCTTCAGGCGTTGCCCCCAAAACCGGCGCAGTTATAGTCACATTGGCAGAGGTTATTTGAGCCGGTTCGCCAATTGTGACAGTAACGGTATAATTTCGGGTCGAGCCATCTTCAGCAGTAACAACATATATTACCGGAGATGAAAAATTGTTTGTCGTATTACCACTCGTCTGAATTGTTGAAGCCACTTTGACCGAAGCTTTGTCTGAAACAGAAAAGATTGCTGCCAGATTAGTTACGTCTGTGCCATACAATACTGAAACAGAAATGGTTGAACTTGATTCATCAATAAGACCGATAGCAGACAACCCTGAAAAAGCAAAAGCAGTTATTGCTTTTTCAGAACTTTTAACCGGAGAAATATAATTATTTACGGTCACAAGATTGGAGGCAACATTTTGATTGCCATAAAGATCTGTCGCAACATTTTCCGCAACACTCAGAATTACATCGCCACCAACCCTTGGCGTAACCTTAACTTTAAAAACCTTATGGGAAGTTTCTGCTGTAAAATCTGATAAAACACCGTTTAAAACTGCAATATCTTCAATAGAAAAGCCAGTTACCGGCTCATTGAAAGTCAGGGTAACTTCAAATGAAGCCGAATCGATAACGGTTTGAGCATTTGCCGACAATACCAGGGTTGGTCGATTTGATTCTGTTTGCTCAGGACTATCGATTCCGACAAGAATTGGCAGATAGGCCCTGCCCACAGCTCCTGAACGGTCTTTTATTTCTGCGCTGATAGTGGCCATCCCCATGAACGAAGGAGCGGTCCAGCTTTTGTGAAATCCGTCTTTATCTGCTGACAGAGTTCCCAAAGTACAGTCCCAGGTTAAACTGAGTGATCCCTTATCACTTGCATCGAAATCATACCCGGTTGCGATAATCGAAATAGTATTACCCGGCATCACCTTGCTTCTAATTTCAGCACCTGACATTGCTTTCAAAGTCACGCACGGAGGATTGTTAACTGAGTCTGAAATTGCAACAAGGCTAATATCTAAAAACAGGGGCACCACACCAGAAATAAAAGATGCTGTAAAACTTGAGAGAGTTGTGCCATCAGGCAACTTAACCTTAATTTCCTCATCATAAACACCATTGGGTAAAGGAGGGCTGACGAATCTTCCATTTTCGCCAATTTTGAATTCTTCCCCCCAAAGACTGAGCGTTGTGCCAACAGGCAAAAAGTTCCCATCTGGCCCGCGTAACTGACCGGTTACAATGTTAACTGCCGACAAGAGTTGAATTTCACCTATTTCAAAACCTTCAGAACTAGCCTTAATTGGAAGAATCGTAGTTCTCTGTTTAAAAATCTTTGAAGCCCCGTCTAAATAGCGGGATACAATTCTATAGTTCCCAACGGGAACATTTGTGAATCTAAACTCTCCGTTTTCATCGGTAGTTGTGTGAAAACGAGGGTCAGAGGCAAGCTCTTCTATCCAAACTTCTGCCCCTGAAACACCAACTGCACCCGAAACATCAGCACTTCGCACAGTTGCCGGAATTGATGGGTTCCCTGAAGGCTGAACTACTTTTCCTTTAAGCGAGGTTGTAGCCCATTCCCCAGCCAAGGAATCATCATCCCCGCCCGGCAAAAATCTACAACCGGGAATAATGGCCAAAATTACAAAAATAAAAATAAAAAAAGAAATTGTCAGCTTAATTAGCCAAGGAAACACGGCTCTCATCCTACTCCCCCGATGTGTATAATAAAGTTTTTTTTTATTAGGTTTTAAAAAAGAGTGCCTAATTTAGCATAGGTTTGAAAAAAAGTCTATTGAAGGATTTAAAAAATGGTTTAAAGAAACAAAATTTTATGTTCGAAAAAAAATGGCTAATAAGAACTTCAACCCTTGCCCGACTGGTAAATTTTCGTTTTTTCTTTGCAATTTAACCTTGATCTTGAAAATTTCTGCGAAAATTTATAACCTTAAATAAGTAAAGAAGAATGATAGAGACAAAGTAAAATATTTTTTCAGGGCCATTTTTCTGCTTGGCTCAATTCCTATATTCGTCGCCAGTATCTATGCCTTTTCTTTGAGGGTGCATCTCATCTACTCCGGTGTGAAAACAGAAGCAATTATTACTAAAAAGACCATGGTTGAGAGGGAACTGAATAATGATCCCAGAGATACCTATGAATGAAAGTTTCGAGCTGGATTATTCGTTTCACGCAAATGACAAACAAATCTTCAAAAAAGGGGTCATTGTTTCCAAATCCCAATGGAAATCGCTTTCTGAAGGCGACAAAGTGAAGATTCTTTATGACCGTAATGATCCCGGTGAATCAGTATTTGAATTCGATACGGGCGCCGGCGGATTTTTCAAATGCTTTGTCGGCATTATTCTGGGGCTGGCCGGCATAATCTACAGTTTTTACTTTGAACCCAAAAATTGAATCTGCGGCTAAGGGAAAAAGCTCATGGAGCCGGCAGGTTTTTTTTGCGGGTGAATTGACGCTTTGACTTTATCGGAGTAAACTTATATGTATGATTCTCCATTGAATCTGGAGGTAGATAATGCGCAATTGTTTTAAAAACCTGTTGTTGGCAGCTTTGCTGCTGGCTATCTGTAGCGGAACCCTGCTTGCCGATGAAGGGTTCGTTCCCAAATGGAAAATAGGTGATCGCTGGATTCTCGAAGCTAGTTATCGTGACATGCGCTCGCCGGGCGAAGTCTGGATGCCGCCTCTGCAGTGGGTGTTCCGGGTTCGCAATATTAAAACATGGGCGGGGCAGGAATGCTACGTGCTGCATGTTTTCCCCAAAACTCCAGAAATGAAAGTGCAGGCCATTTTGTGGCTGGCTGTTGCCGACCTGCGGCCATTACGCGTAATCGATATCTACCCGACCGGCGAAGGTGTTAAAAGCATGGAAAGAGATATCGACCCCAGTAATCCGCAACCATTGCTTGCAGAAGATACCTTGATTCCTTATGACCTGCCGGTATTCCCGCTGGTTCGCGCTAACCGCTCGATTCAGAATGCCGATGGTTTCAATGCATATCGCAGCGAACCGGTTGCCAAAAAGTTTGCCAGTGTGACCAAAGTCGGTGGCCTTTCTTTCAAAAGAACTACCACCCAGAAAAATAAAATGCCTGAAAAACAGTATGCCGATACCTTCGCTTCATATCGCGGCGGCAGTATCAGCGAAAGCTTTCAGGTCGAGCTTGCCGAACCCAGATCCAATACCAGCCTGATTCAGCTTTGGCAGGAAGGCTCGCCCTGGGCCATCTCCTCTGAAAGCGTCGCCAGAAAAATAAGACTGGTGCCGCCACAGCCGCCAACTGAAAATCAGAACGGAGGCGAAGAATAATGAAAAAGACCCTGTTTATCCTATTAGTGTTCGCTCTGTTCGCTCCATTGGCAGCAATGGCCGAATCTGCCAGCGGTGAAATCAAGCCCGCACCCTGGTCAGGTGACTGGTGGTCGCGTAAAAAAGGCTTTATGGTCAAAGGTTGGCCAGGTCACAGCCCATCGCCCTTCGAGCGCTATGATGCTTACGTGCAAAGCCGCACCGGCAGAAACCCCGGCGCCCATGCCTGGGAAAGCAATATCAGAAACGGCCATTACAATCCCAAAGCAGACAGCTGGGAAGGCCATTGCAATGGTTGGGCTGCTGCATCGATCTTGACACCCGAGCCCCGCAAACGCCATGTGCGTAATGGCATCGTTTTCGAAACGGCAGATCAGAAAGCCATTCTGTCTGAACTTTACATGAATACTTACTGCCAGTTCTACGGCAATCGCAACTGGGGTCGACCCGGTGACGATGAAGATGATATCTATCCCGATGAATTCCATCGCCTGCTGATGCAGTATATCGCTTCCGGAAAAAGCGCCATTATCTGCGACACCTCTTATGACCCCCAGGTCTGGAATTTCCCGGCATTCAAGTTTGAATCATCCTGGTCGACCGGTTGGTTCGACGATGCCAAGCTGAAAGTTAAAACCACCGTTTACTATGTCGACGACGGCGTTAAACCCGAATTCATCGGCACAAAATGGTTCAGCACTACCTATACCTACAACCTCTTTCTCGATGACAACGGCAATATCGTCGAAGGTGAATGGACCGGCTCATCAAGCAAGAATCACCCGGATTTCGTCTGGGTTCCGACCGGCGATGCTCCGAATCCTCCTAACTCGAACCAGGAAAACCCCTGCTTCGATCCGAAATTTGTCAAAGAAATCACCAGTGGCCCCGAAGTTCAGGATCTCCGTGATGGCAGCAACCTGCGCAGTCCCGATGCGCTTCTGCGTGAAGCCGGGCTGAATCCCCAGGACATCTTCCACTGATCGATCGGTTGCCTTTTGGCAAAACCTTTTGTTCAACCAGGATCGCCCGACATTGTGCGGGCGATCTTTTTTTCGGTAATAAAGTGAAAAAACAATTGCTTGAGTGCCGCGCTGTATATCTGTTGCGCTTTATGATAGAATAATCTGAAAATAGAAGAAGAATGATTGGGAATATGCCTGAAATCAACAGAAAAGCGATGACCTTCGTCGAAATAATCATTGCCGGATTATTGATGGTCGTGGTTTTTATCATTGGCTGGACAATCTCCAGCAGTTTCACTGGCGTTGCCAAGGTCAGAAATTATGAAAACGCCATCTTTCTGGCTAATCAGGCAATTGAGGCGATTCGCGCCGCCCGTGGCCGAGAGATTGGCGTCGATCGTGATGGTCGCAAGAACACGCTGCTGGCCGACTTTCGTTCGGCCGAGAACCAGTTCGATGTGAAAAACGGCGATGGCTTTGTTCCCAAGGTCGAAATTGGTAATGTCGTCTATAATCGTACCATCAGCGTTGAAGAGATTCCCTCTGATAACAACGAAGTCGAATCAGGCCTGAAGCTGATTCGGGTAAAAGTTGAATGGAACTCCAGCACCGACGGTAACCCGGTGGTTTTTGAAGCGGTTACGACGCACTGTGATTTATGGTGAATTTTAAAATGAAAATTTTAAATGAACGCAAGGCGGTCACGCTTTTTGAAGTGATGATAGCGCTTGGTCTTTTTACCATACTTATGCTGGCGGCCTATCGACTGTTCTTTGCCGAGGTGCGTTCAATCAAGTCTGTGCTCGAGCATATCGGCGTCAATGAGAATGCGCGGCGTTTTTTTGCGCATCTCGGCAACGACATTCGCAACTCGGCCTGGCTCGATTATCCTGAACAGACGAATCGGCAGACGGTGCCGGCCTTGATGGCTACTAACGAGGGAAAAGTCTGCGTTTTGCGCCAGCAATTTTTTGATTTTGAAATCAAGCCGCCCGACCCGGCGTTTTTGCGCGAGCAGATCATTGAATACCATCTTGAAAAATGCAAAGATGGCACCAGCGATTTGTATCGAATCGTCAAGTCGAATCTGCCCGGTGCCAAAAAAGAGCATCGCAAGAAGATCTGTGAAGGCATCAGAGAAATGCTGGTTTATGTAACTAATCGCAAACCAGCCACTCTGACCGGATTTGCCGCCGGCATGCCTTTTAAAAACTTGCTGACCTACGAGCCTTATGAACTCGATGGCACAGGCCCTTATCTGGTGCACGTCAGAGCGACTTTCGTGCGCAAGAATCAGGATGATCCGCAAAATGATCAGGCGGCACATCAGGTGAAAAGCTGCTTTTGCATTCGCGGCAAGCTCAATGGGGTGCACCCATGATGCGCAGAAATAACAACGGTCAGGCACTGATTGTGCTATTGATGATCTGTCTTGTTCTCGGCATCCTAGGTGGCGCGGTTTTGAATTTTCAACGCGGCCAGATCAATCTGCTGTCGAAATCGGCGCGCGATTACCTGGCTCTTTGTGTCGCCGAAACCGGCCTGCACTGTGTGCTTGCTGAAATGAAGGCTGATTATCAGTTCGTGACCCACGGTAATCCCTATATTCCCAGTGAGAAATGGTCTTCACCCGCGCCGCACAAATATCTATTTCTAAAAAGCTACAAGCTGCTCAAGCTCGACCGCAATGAACGCGGCACTTATTCCGGGCGCATCGAGCTTCCCGAAATGAAACTGACCGGCGAATTCAGGGTCAGAATCAAGCTGATCGGCGCCAAAAACAGTCTCGATACCAAAACTGCCGATGAATCACACCGGTATTTTCTGCTGGAAGCAGTTGGCAAGGTCGAGGGGGCCTGTCGCAAGATTTCCACGGTCATCGAAAAAATTCTGCCCGGAAACTTCGTATTCTATGACGGCCAGGTGCTTGATACTGGCGGTTATGGCCCCTATCGGGTAATTTCCGGCGAAGTCAAATCGGGCCGCCTCTATGGTCACGAACTGATCGTTTTCAGTCGCCGCGGCCCTTTCGATCGCGGTGCCGAGATGGTCGACACCGAAAAAATTTCGACCCCCGGACATGTTCGAGCTGAAAGCCCTCTTCAGGTGCAATTCAACAAGGGACCTCGTGCCACGATAAAAAAGGGAAACGACTCATCCGATCCCGAGCAGTTTGCCAAGCTGGTGCGCAAATCTGGTGACACGGTCATCGATTACTTTTTTCAGGACGGCTACCACGGAGCCAAGCCCCAGAAGTTGCCGCCACTCAACCCCTTATACTGGAAAAATGCCGCCAAACCGCGCCCTGAGTTTCTTCGCCCCAACTGTGGCTACAAAGGTTTTGCCGAATCTAAATGGCGCAATCCGGCCCGGCCCGAAGAAACCGTCTACGACCTCTTCTTCGGTTGGGAATACAAGAAAATCGAAGACAAGGTTTTGTTGTATTCTGAAGTGCCTTTGCGCATCTGGGGCTGTCCGCCGTATAAGAGCATGACCATTTTCTGCGAAAAGGATGTTTACATCGCCGGCGATTTCAATCAGAATCCCGAAAACCCCCAGAATTACACTCTCGGCTTTAAAGATTACACCAAAGATCCTGAAAACGGCACTGACAAAAACGGGGTCGCGGTGCTTTCGATGGGGCGAATCTGGTTCGACTATTCGCAGCCGCTCAATTTTCTGCGCAATGAGCTGAAAACTTTGCTTGATTATGAAATAGCCATCGCTCTGGGCGGTGACGAAGTTAACCAGCTCGTGCTCGGTGCGACGGTTTTCCCGCCGAAAATGAGCACTACTTCTTCTGACAAGCGTCTGCCGATGACCGCCTTGAACTTTCACGTCATCAACGCCCTGGCGGCTCTGCCCAAAACTCCTGCCGAGATCATTCCGGTTACCATGGCGGGTATCGCGGCGCACCCCTCATTGAAGAAGCTGCGCGACTACCTGAACCATTCCCCAAACCCTGAAGAATATAAAACCAGATTTTGTCTGAAAAGCGATCTGAAAAGAATTGCCATCATCGAGGGAATTGCCGGCCGCGCCTACATGACCGGAACAATTCTCGCCGGCGCGCGCGACAAGATCATCGAATCGATCTTCAACCAGGCTCAGAAAGAAATCGACGAATACCCCGACGACCCGGCTCTTGGCACCTGGAACGCTGCCGATCGCCTGTTCAAGCTGGCGATGAAATACCCGAAAACCGGCTTCAAAATTCCGGAAATGACGGTAAATGCTTTGTTGATCGATTCTGCCGAGCTCAATGCCCGCTGGAGCACCGGCAATATGCCGACAAAGGTTAACAATGAACTGGGCAATATCAAAGATGCGAAAATGGGCTCGCACCCGTTTATCGATAAAAACAACCGTTTCATTCTCAGGCACATGGGCGCAACCGTGCATTTGCGCAATCGGCCGGCCAAAACTTTCTTGAGTGGGTCTTTGCGCGACGACCAGTCGCTGGTACGCCGCAACATTTATGACCCGACCTACGTGCGTGGCGGCGGCGACTATTTTCCGCCCTATCCGCCGGCCGGCTTCACCATCATCAACTGGCAGGACGCAGCTATTTCAGAAGCGCAGTTCAATGAATTATAGTCTTTCTTGCTTCTGCTATTGCTTCGCTTTTAATAGTTAGGGTATCATTAAAGTATGGCATTGCGGCTGTTTATTGCTGGCTTAATCGGTCTGATTATTTTTATTGGCTGTGGCGGAGGCGGTGGCGGCGGTGGCTCTGGTTCTGCCTTGAGCCCGGTCGGCCCGTCTGTGATTTCCAGCCGTATTTTCGGTACGATTAATGTCGATGCTTCGGTGACCTCGCAAAAGTCTTCCGGGCAGCTCGCCAGCGCACTGTTTTTGAGTTCGCTGGTTTTTATCGAAGAAATGCCAAACTTTTCGACCCGTGCCGACAATAGTGGTAACTTCTTTTTCGAAAATGTTCCCGCCGGCAATTATCACATTATTGCCCGGGTAACTTCGCTAAGCGGCCGCGAATACAAATACCGCTCGCCGGCAGTCAGTATCTCTTCGGAACCCACAGAAAAGCGCCAGGACGTTTTTCTGACCGGTAATGACCTGGCAGACACCCAGGTAAGGCTGCTGGTAAAAGATCTGCAGGGTGTCCCAGTCGGCCGCTGCCGAATCTGGCTCTGGGGCGAAGAATTCACCATGGATCCTTCGGGTTACTACATATCGCCACCGATGCCTCGCGGAACCGTCGGCACGATAAAAATCATTCCGCCGGCTGACAAAGAACTGTCGAATGCTGAATTCGTCGTTGACAGCAGCGTTTTTTCTGGAGAAAATCTTTCAATCATTGGTTTGACTGTGCCCACTTACGGTATTACCAACCAGGCACCGCAAGTCAGTATTGCCGTCGGGAAATACCCGGGCGGGAACAACGCTTTTCTGCGTTTGCTTGGCCGAGCCCGCGACCCTGAAAATGAGCCTCTCGACATAGATTGGCAGACCACAATCAGCACTTTTTCATACAGGACCGATGATTATGCTGATTGGGCGATTCCTTCAGAAAATGCTTCCGCGACAATCCATTATGTTGCCCGTGAGAACGGCTTTTTATATCCCCGCCTGACTTCGAGTGCCAGGCTGGATATCAGCGTCGCTTCCGGTGTCGTTTCTTTCCCGGAGGGTATCGTCGTCGAGCCGGTTACGCGTCTTGTCGAAATCAACAGCTCGGCGACTTCACAGATTGCCGGGAACGTTATCGCCAGATTTGAAGCAACGACCGATTTCCCTGCAGGTGTTGATTTGAACTATGACTGGCAGGTCGATTCCGGCACTATCGTCAGCGGCGAGGATCAGCGGGAAATGTTCTGGCGTTCGCCGGTTCTCGGTATCGGCGAAGTCAGGGTTGCGAGCATTTCAGTTACCGTAGAAGACGGTATCGGTCGGGCATTCAATTCAATTCAGCTCAGGGTGACCTCCTCACCGCTGGCGGTCATCGAACGCCCGGTTTTGTCAACCTTTGAGCCGGGTCTGATCGAGTTCTCGGGCCGGGCCAGAGATTATTTGAATACAACCATTCCGGCGACATCGCTAAGCTGGTATCTGGCCACCGGAACCGCCGATTTTGCCCTGCAAAAAGCCGGGGCAGCATCTTTCTCCTATAATTTCACTCTGCAAGGCACTTACACCGTGGCTCTTTCGTGCGTTGACAGCGAAGGTGCCCTCGGCACCGGAACCAAAGAAATCGTCATCATCAATGCCCGACCGGTCTGCGTTATCACCAATCCGCCCGATAACGCCAGCTTTCTTGCGAATTCGCCGGTTAATCTCGTCGGAGTGGTTAATGACTACGAAGAAGGTCTGATAACCGATGCCGCCAGAATCGGCTGGAGCTCGGACATCGATGGTTTCCTTGGCTCAGGAACCAGCCTGACCATGCCCATGCTCACTTCCGGCCGCCATCGCATCCGCCTGACCGGTGTTGATTCAACCGGCGTAGTCGGTTCGAGTTCAATCACCATCTGGTATGATCTTCCGGCACGCATCACTTTTACACCAGGTGATGGCGATGTGGTTTTCAACGGCCATCCGATCGCTTTCGTCGCCAGCGGCACCGATTCCGATGGTACAGAACTCGATACCAGCCAGTTTAAATGGTATTTGAACGATTTGCCCGAAATCTGGCAAACCGGTGCAGCTTTTGACATTGCCTCGGGAACCATGGCTCCCGGAACCTATCTGGTGCGCGTTGAGGGAATCAGCAAACTTGGCCAGGCGGTGAGCCCGACTCAGGCCATTGAGATCGGCTGGCCAAAACCACAGATAATAAATCCGGCCAGTGGCACGAGATTCGAGCCGGGTTCGACAGTAAATTTCGTCGGAACGCCCGATTCAACCGGGACTTTGGCGCTTGAATGGTATTTCAATGATGATACGGTCAGCTTTGCTTCCGGTCAGAATGCTTCGAGTATCCCGGCAAACGGTTATTACAAGGTTACCTACAGCGGCACCGACAGTCAGGGAAATTCGGCTTCAGCCGCCATTGGCCTGATTGTTGAACGTTTGCCGATAATCAGCTTCGATCCTGACGATGCCGCCTATATTTTTGCCGGATATCAGGTCGTTTTTGATGCCGTCTGCGTCGACACCAACAATAACACCATTCCCGATGCGCAAGTGCGCTGGTATCGAGATGGAAGTTTCTGGAGAACCGGCAATACTTTCGTGGCCAATCAAGGGCTTTTGCCCGACCAACTGTCGCCTGGAACACATCAAATCGCGGTTGAGGCCACCGGGCCTTACACATCCGTGGCTACCGTCACGCACACGATTTACTCAGGGATTCCCGCAGCCAACATAACCGCACCCGGAAACGATTCAACCTTCGTGACCGGCACTACGATAGACTTTACCGCGGTTCCCGACAGTACCGGTCCGATTATCATGCGCTGGTATGCCAATTATGGCACGCCCGGCCAGATACTTCTCGGCGAAGGCGACAGCGTCAGCACGAATTCCCTTGCCGACGGCTATTATGAAATCAGCTATTTCGGCACTGACAGCTTCGGCAAAACCAGCTCAGATACGATCAATATCAGCATTGGTCAGTTCCCGGTTATGGAATTCACGCCTGGCGACAATACAGCGTTTTTCGCCAACAACGATGTCGTATTTTACGGGGTTGGAACCGATACCTTGACCAATGACCCGATTCCGGCCAACCGTATGACCTGGTATATCGATTCGACCAAAATACTGGCTTCATTCTCGGTATTTACCGTCGATCAGGCAATGGTTAACACCGTCGGGGCAGGCTTGAGAAACGTTGAACTATCAGGTATCAGCGATATCGGCGCAGTTGGCCGGGAAGTAAAAAGCATTTATCTTGGCGTCGAAAATGCCAGCATAACCTGGCCGCTGACCAACACTATCATTCCAACCTCGACCAATTACAATTTTACCGGTTTGCCTGACAATACCGGCCCTCTGATTATGGAATGGTGGCTCGATTATGAAACAGCTACCCCGGTTCTGCTAGGAAATGGCGCTTCGCTCAATGCGGTTATACCCGACGGCAACCATTACATTACCTATATCGGCACCGATTCTGCCGGAATCGTCAGTTCGGCGACGATCAGAGTAATTATCAGCGACAGCCCATCGATCAGCTTTACCCCGCCCAACGGCTCTCGACTGTTCGTCGGTCAACCTTTCAACCTTACCGTTGCCGGCGATGTTGAAGAAGCCACTGCCAAGTGGTATCGCGATGCCGAGGTGACCCCATTCAAAACCGGCTCTCCGATATTGGTCAGCCCCGGCGATCTTACTGTAGGTTCGCATCAGATCAAGGTTGTGGCTGAAAATGCTCTCGGAGTAAGCAACGAAATTACCAACCTGATCTACTACGGCGTCGATCTGGCTCAGATAAACGATCCGGCTTCCGGCACCACTTTTGCAATCGGGGCAACCGTCGATTTTGCTGCAATTCCCGCCGGTGCGCCGCCAATCACCATGGAGTGGTATCGCAATGACGGCACTGGCGCTGTTTTCATGAGTAACGCTTCCAGCTTCAGTACAGCGGCAATCCCACCCGGACTGCAGACCATAACCTATGTCGGCACCGACAGCGCCGGTTATTGCAGCTCGGATACCATTCAGATCCTGATCAACAACTCGCCGACAATTACTTTTACCCCGCCGGCAGACGGCGTTTCTCCGGCGATCATTTTTGCCGATCAGCCCTTTACCCTTACCGGCTCAGGCATTGAAGCCATTGCCCCGAACCCGCCGATCGACCCGACGACTTTCTTGTGGTATCTCGATGGCAGTTCCTGGAAAAGCATCTCACCGGCCACGGTTAACGCCGGCGAGCTCAGCGTCGGCTGGCATACCATCGCGGCAACCGGCGTCGATCAATACGGCACGGTTGGCACTGGAACCCACAACATCTTTTACGGCCATACTCTGGCTTCAGTAGTTTCTCCTGCTTCCGGCAGCGTTTTCGCACTTGGCTCGACCGTGAACTTTACCGGCTCTAATGCTTCACCTACCATTTCGATGCGCTGGTTGCTCAACGGTGCCGAAACCGGAGTTACCGGACAGAACTACAGCCCGGCACCGCCGGCCGGCTGGAATACGATCACCTATCTCGGCACAGATGATGCCGGCAATGTAAGCTCAAGCAACACCATGATTCTGATGGACGATCCGCCGGCCATGGATTTTACGCCTGGCAACGGATCTCGCTTCTTTGCCGGGTCTAGCCCGGTATTCACAGGTGTCGGCACCGGCAGTATCGCTGCTTACAGCGTCGCCGCATCTTCAATGAACTGGTATATGAACGGTGCGGCAATTCCCAAACCCTCTTCGCCGGTAACTTTCAATCCAGCCGAAATGGTTGTCGGCAATAACTCTTTGAAACTTACCGGCCTCGATCAGTTTGGCGTTGAAGGTGAGATTACCTACAATTTCAACTATGGGCATGCGCTTGCAAGTATAACTGCTCCGGCTTCCGGCTCGAGCTACAATCTCGGTGCCAACGTCAACTTTGCCGGTGTTCCTGATACTACTGCCCCGATTACCATGTACTGGTATCTCGATTATGGTGAACCAGGCGAAACTCTGCTTGGAAACGGCGCGAACCTGACCCATAGCTTTGCTACCCGCGGTGTCAAAACGATCACTTATCTTGGCACCGATAGCGCCGGATTGCTTAGTTCAAGCAAAATTCAGGTGCTGATCAATGATGTGCCGACCATGACCATTGCCTCACCGGTAAATGGCGGTTACTACTTTGGCAACCAGATTTTGAGCGTTTCCGGTTCTGGTGTTGACATTGACACCAATCCTATCGCTCCAGGCACATTTGCCTGGTATCGCGATGGCTCCCTCTGGAAAACGGCAGTGGCCAACTTCTCAGCAACCGTTGTCGAACTTGGTACCGGCACTCTGAACGTCAGACTCGATGGCGTCGATGCCTATGGCACCACCGGAACGATCACCAATACCTTTACCACCGGGGTTGCTCATCCAACTATCGACAATCCTGCTTCCGGAAGCGTGTATCCGCTGCTTAGCAATGTCGTTCTCTCCGGCAGTCCTGATTTGACCGGCATGATTGCCACAGAATGGTATTGGCAGAACGGCACCGCGGTTTTCGGCAATGGCCCCAATGCCTCGATTGCCTCTCTGCCACGTGGTCTGCATACCCTTGTTTATCGTGGCACCGATGATGCCGGCACAACCAAGTCCGGAACAATTCAAGTCATTTTGAATAATGATCCGACGTTGAACATTACCGCCCCGATAAGCGGTGGCAAATACTTCGGTGCCCAGAGCATCGCCTTCTCAGGTAACGGCACCGACTCAGGCGGTTTCGCGCTGGATCCGGCCAAATTCAAATGGTTCCGCGACGGCACCAATTTCAAGAATGGCTTGGCCAACTTCTCGGCAACGGTGGCTGAACTGCCGACCGGCACTTTGCAAATAGGACTTCAGGGCCAGGATACCCTTGGTGCCATCGGCGGTGCCACTTTTACCATCGACGTTGGTATCGATCATCCGATAGTTACCTTCCCAGCTTCTGGAGCTTATTATCCCGAAAGTTCAAATGTCATTTTAACTGGTTGGCCCGATTTGACCGGGGTAATCAACACCGAATGGTATTGGCTTGAAGGCACGAGCGTTTTCGGCAATGGCCCCAATGCCTCGATTGCCTCGCTGCCGCGCGGTCTTCACACTTTGATTTATCGCGGCACCGACGATGCCGGCACGACGAAATCAGGCAGTATTCAGGTCATTCTTAACGATGATCCGACCGTCAATCTTGTTACACCGGTTAACGGCGACAATTATTTCGGCAATCAAACTCTTTTCTTCTCGGCCAACGGCACTGATTCAGGCGGAACTCCTCTCGATGCCGCCACATATAAATGGTTCCGCGATGGCACTCTTTTCAAGAGCGGGTTGAGCAGTTTCAATGCGAGTGTTGCTGAATTGCCTTCTGGAACCCGCCAGATTAGCGTTCAGGCTGCGGATGGCTTCGGCACGGTTGGCGGCGCAACCTGTACCATCGAAGTCGGCATAACTCACCCGTCCGTGACCAGCCCCGCTTCCGGATCTTATAATCCGCTTCTAACCAATATCGTTTTAACTGGCTCACCCGATTTGACCGGGGTTATCAATACCGAGTGGTTCTGGCAGGAAGGCCCTGCTATTTTCGGCAACGGGCCGAATGCCTCGATTGCCTCACTGCCACGCGGACTGCATACTTTGATTTATCGCGGCACCGACGATGCCGGTACGACCAAATCAGGCAGTATTCAGGTCATTCTTAACAATGATCCGACCGTCAATCTGCTGACTCCAGCCAATGGCGAAAACTTCTTCGGCAATCAGAATATTTTGCTTTCAGCCAACGGCACAGATTCTGGCGGCACGCCTCTCAATGCTTCAGCCTATAAATGGTATCGCGATGGCACGCTTTTCAAAACCGGTTTCAGCAGTTTCAATGCTACCGTTGCCGAACTGCCTTCAGGAACCCGCCAGATAAGTGTGCTTGCCGTTGACAATTTTGGGGCCATCGATGGTGCGACCTGCACTATCGAGGTCGGAATAAACCACCCGACCGTTACCAACCCGGCTTCAGGCTCTTACTATGCGCTTGGCACCAACATCAACCTTACCGGTTCCCCTGATCTGTCAGGATTGATCGATACTGAGTGGTATTGGGTCGAGGATACGGCAATTATCGGCAGTGGCCCGACCGCCTCGATTTCGTCTTTAACCAGAGGTTTGAATACTCTGGTCTATCGCGGCACCGACGATGCCGGCACGACCAAATCAGGCAGCATTCAGGTCGTTTTCAATAACAATCCTACTGCCAATATCACCGCTCCGCTCAATAATGCCAAGTTTTTTGGCGGGCAAACTTTAACCTTTACCGGAAATGCCACCAATTCAGGCGGAACACCGGTTCCGGCAGCTAATTTCAAATGGTTCCGTGACGCGGTCAATTTTAAAAATGGCGTCGATACCTTTAATGCTACCATCGCTGAACTTCCTACCGGCACAAGAGATATCAGTCTGGTCGTTTACGATGAATTCAATGCAGTCGGCAATGCCGCGACAGCTACGGTCGAGTTCGGTATCAGTCTGCCGCAAATTACAGCTCCTGGCTCGGGCACCCGCTTTGACATCGGCCAGAACATAAATTTCGTCGGAACACCCGATTCGACCGGGCCGATAACCATGGAATGGTATCTCGATTATGGTGAGGTCGGTGAAACTTTGCTTGGTAACGGAGCCAGCATCAATACTTCCTTCCCGAGCCGCGGTGTGAAGACGATTACTTATGTCGGCACCGACAGTGCAGGTACGACGCGACTCAAAACTATCCAGATTCTGGTGAATGATCCGCCGGATTACACTATTACCCTTCCGGTGAATAACGGCAAGTATTTTGGCGGACAGAGCATCAATTTCTCCGGTTCAGGTACCGATTCAGGCGGAGGGCCGATCGATGTTGCCTCGCTGCGCTGGTATCGCGACGGTGTTCTCTGGAAAACCGGAGTGTCAAACTTTGCCGCTACGATTGCCGAAATGCCAACCGGAACCCGTGATATCTCTCTCGGTGGTTTCGATGATCTGGGCACCTTCAATAGTGCAACCTTCACTATTCAGGTCGGACTTGGCCTGCCGTCGATAACTGCGCCGGCATCTGGCACCAGGTTCGACACGCTTACAAACATTGACTTTACCGGCTCACCAAATCTCACCGGCCTTATTTCCATGGACTGGTATTGGAAAGAAGGCGACTCGGTGCTGGCAAATGGGCCAAGCCTTAGTACCGCGGCCTTACCGCGTGGTTATAACACGATTACCTATGTTGGCACCGACAGTCAGAATACTGGCCGCTCGGCAACGACCATGGTGCTGGTCGATAAATTACCGACCTTCATTTCATTGCCATTCATAAGTTCACCCGGCAAATTCGCCGATGGTCCAGAATACCCGCTGCCTGGCAATTATATCCCGATTCATCTGGCTTCTTCCGGACAGCAGGTCACATTTAGCGTAACCGCCCAGGAAGAAGATACTGACATCATTGGGCCGACACAGATCAAGTGGTATGAGGCAGGAGTGTTCAAGGAAAACGACGCAACCTATACCAGAAACATCGATCCCGGCAGTTACACATTTACTGTTAGTGTTGCTGATGAATACAACCAGGTTGCCAGCGCGAATTTTTACGTCTGGATCTGGGATTCAGAAACCTATAACAACTTTCCTGGCGGCCCTGCCGGTATAAATACTTTGACCAACCCGACCAGCATATTGCCATTGAGCACCTCAGAGGCTTTCGTCATCGACCCAGGCCATAACCGTATTGTCAAGCTGACGCGAATGACGAGCGGCCTTTCAACCATCGGTGATTTCACGGCGATTGCTACCGAGACCCTGGCGGCTTCGCAAACTCACCCATTTACTGATATAGCCTATGTCGGCACTACTCTTTACAGTCTTGGCACGCAGGCTGGGGTTCAATATCGCATTCAAAGCTGGGCTACCAACAATCTGCAGTCACAGGCACGCGATTACTTAATTCCGCATGGCGCAGGTGCGAACCAGTTCAATGCGCCATTTGCCTTCTGTGTCGATAGTAACGCCATTTACGTGTCAGATACGGGCAACAACAAGCTGCAGAAACTCGATATAACCAACGGTTCTTTCTACAGCGAGTCTCAGCCTGTATTGGCACCTTACGATATCAGCCTGATCGATGCCACTACTCTCGCGGTAGGCGAAAACGCCAATAATAAAATGTTGCGCTTTGGTAATGACCTGAACAACGTGGCAAGCTGGCTGTCACAGAATGTCAACAATCCGACCAATCATGCCTACAGTCCCACCGGCAATCTTTACATAACTGATCCGGCGGGAGCCAAGGTGCACGTTATAGATTCTACCGGGCAACTGGTTTATTCATTCGGAAAAACCGGCTCAACTTTGAATACCGGCGAGTTCACCGAGCCTTATGGAATCGCGATCATCAGCAACGATCTTTATATTACCGATCGCACCAACAATTACATCGTCAGATTCAGAACTGCCAACTGGTAAACCTGCGCATTCAGCGCCTTTGCCCGGATGTCTGCCTACGCAGGCATGCCGTGTTATTCATCGTATTCCCACGCCATTCCCCGTCATTCCCGCGCCATTCATCGTCATGCCCGCGCTTTTCTTGTCATTCCCGCGCAGGCGGGAATCTAGTGCTTTACCTGGACGCGCAGGCGGGAATCCAGTCTTTTGCATGGATGCCTGATTTGCAGAGGTGATGGTGGCGTGCTTGGGTTTATTCGAGATCCAGGGATTGCTTGCCCATGAATACGCCACCGGCAGTGCCGACCCAGACTTTGCGGCGGGCACCGGCCAGGCCGGCGGCCTGAGTCAGGCTGGTAATCGTTTTATGGTTGCCCAGCCCACTTCTGATGCGCTTCCAGGAAGCCCCGGCGTCGGTTGAACGATAAAGTCCGTCTTCACTGCCGGCCAGTACGTTAATCGTATTGGTTGGGTCAACGATGATGGTTCTGGTATTGACGACACTGCCGGTGCCGAAGGCCTTGGCTTCCCAGGTGGAACCGTTGTTGACCGAACGATATACGCCCTGAACCGTTGCCGCCCAGATTGTATTGCGGTTGACCACGTCGATGGAAATATCGAGAGGCGGAGAATTCTCGGGTAATGTCGGCTGGGCCGACGGCAGAGGTTGGTTGTCGGTAAGTGAATAAACAACAGGTGGATTACTTGTTGGAATAAAATAGGTATCGGTTGCCGGCGCGTCCAGGTCAAAAACCTCAACCGGATTTTCATTATTTTCAGCTTTAAGGTTAGCTTTGTCGGTGTTAAGCAGATAAAGGAAAATTCCACCTTCACCGCCGGCGTAGAGACGGTCAAGGTACTCATCGTAAGCAATGGTTTTTAATATTGAATTGATCGGGTTTATGTTGGATACATTTGACAATGCCCTTATAGGTGGGCCTCCGCCACCATCGGGGCGGCTTTCCCATAGTCGGTATTCATCGGTGGTGTTGAGAATCTTGGTGATTGAGTCGAACTGATCCGGGTTGTCGCTATTTAAAACGATTTTATAAACTCCTCTCGGAGTCGTGGTGAAAAGAGTAGTCGGGTCAGTCTGATCAAATGCCAGCTTGAGGAAGTTCTCATCAGGCAGGGTGACACTTGGCCCGCTAGAATAGGTCAACTTCAGGGCAGAATTAGAATTTGAGCTGATGTAATGGATTCCATCGATTGTGCCGGCGTAAACATATTGGTTTGGAGAAATTGCCAGGTGACTTACATGGTATTTACCGCCAGTCTGCTTTGCGCCGCTGAAAAGGTTGGTTATACCCTGCCAGTCGCCGCCGGAGGTATTACCGGGCTGGTCGGAGAAAGTCGATTTCCAGACGCCATAGCCGGCAGTTCCTGCGTAGACAATAAATTCATCTCCGGTCTTAGTATAGGGGTTGACCAGAATTGTATTGATCGGCATTACCTCGCCGGTAATCGAATCGAACATGTTGTTGCGTTTGGGCAGCCAGAATTCGCTTAAACTGACTTTCACCTCTGCATAAGCAGTCGGGTCGTAATTTGAAGTGGCCCTGACCGTCACTTCGTTAACCAGTATCTCGTCTGGGGCTGTATAAAGACCATTCGCATCGATGGTGCCATAAGAGACAGCCGTTCCATTTACGCTCCAGCTAACTGAGGTGTTGCCGATAACCGTAGGAGTAACCTGGGGAAAGAACTGTATCTTGCCGACTTCGGCGACGGTGGCGGCGGTTGAAATTGAAGCAATTTTTTCAATTGAATCAAATATTTCAACGACGACTTTAGGGGTGATTGTTGCTATGGCGGTGGCCGAAGCATTTGGATCAGCAACCGAGGTGGCTCTGATAATAACCGAGTCGGCTGCAGTGAGGTCTGACTCGCTCGGCAGTTTGGTCGGGCGGCGATATTCAGCGGTGGTCGAGTCGACAACCGTCAGTGAACCTCGGTCAAGGTAGGTCTTGCCATCGGCAGGCATGAAATCGATGCGATTGGCGTTTTTGAATTCCCAGGTTACTGCTTCACTTGCGGTGCCGAGCAGGTAATCGAAGCCCTGAGCCTTAAAGGTGATCGGGGCGATGATTGGCATCGAAGAAGTTGCCGGAGGATCGATGGTAAAGCGTATCGGCGGATAAACGGTGATGTTGGTCTTCTTTTGGGCTCCATCGATAGAGGCAGTTACAGAGGCTGATTGAATTATCGATGGCGTTGAAGCGTAGAACATGACGCTATGATCAGGTGCCACAGTGGTAATGTTGGTGACATTCGGGTCATCAGGGGCAAAGCTGCCCATTCCGATCGGACTTATGCTCCAGTTCATCACACTCAGGCTGGTGCCGGTAACCGTTGCGGAAATCGGCAGAGGTGAGTTGCGTTGAGCATCGCCGCTGGTTGGGCTTACATTGAGGTTGGGGCCGGTAGATATTACCAGGGTCATGGTGCCGGCGACAGTCGTGGGAGCGGCGATTGAACGAACCCCGATAGTTACCTGATTTTCTGCAGGTGGTATGGCCGGGGCGGTGTAGCTCAAAGTGGCGATAACTCCGAATTCGCTGGAAACGACCGGTGAAATTGAAACATCACCGACTTTGGGTAACTGGCTGATTTCAAAGCCCTGATCGCTGTGCAGAATCTGGATTGCGACCTGATAGGTGGCTCCGGGTTCGACCTGGTCATCGATCTCATCATAATTGAACTGGCCGTTTCTTTGCTGAAAAAGCATTTCAATCGAGGTTTCGAGGGAGACGTTGGCGTAGGTGAACAAAGTCGAAACCAGAGTTGAGTCAGCTCGAACCAGCACTTCAGATGGCGTGTAAATCGGTGCAGGGGCGGTATAAAGGCCATCGGTGTCGATGGTTCCAGAGCCGCTGACGACACGCCAGCGTATCGCTCCGACATCGGCCATGTCGATATTTTTGATTGTCGCAGCGAACTGTTGTTCCTGACCGGAGTTAAGCGTGGCTGAATCGGGGGTGACGATGATCTGCGGCCCATCTATTTCCAGGGCAAAGGTTTGTAGAAAGCCAAGATTGCCGGCCTTATCACTGAATCTTGCCCAGATTTTATGCTTGCCGACCCGCAAATCGTCGGTGTCGAGAAGAACCGGCACAAATGGCGTCGGAACCGATGTGAAGTTCAATGGTTCGGTCGTTGTTGCTTCTGTTACTGCGTAATGGGCTTCAAAAGTCGTGGTGTCGGCGACCTCAAAGTGCAGATAGACTGGTAAGCTGGCTAAAAGAGCAAATGTAGCAACTTGCGATTCTATCGTTTCGCCTTCGCGAATGCTGATCGTATTGCCGGTCGGGGCAACGGTATCAAGTTCGATCATTGCCGAAATCGGGCCATACTCGTTGCCGGCTCCATCTTTGAAGAGGCCGTAAACTGTTTTTTCGCCATCTGTTTCCGGAAGCACCCAATCGAGAGTGCTTTTGAAGACTTGCCATTGGGTCGAAGTTGCCGGTGCTTCAGTGTTTGAAACCTTCATCTGCACGGGCGAAGAAGTGAAATGAAAACTTAAGGTTACGCTTGTCGTCGCGGTTACGGTGCTGCCGTTGTTGATCTTGATCGACACATCTGGGGGGGTAGTGTCGAGCAAAATCGAGGCAGTGAAAATTTCAGTCTCATCGGCTTTTCCGCCTTTGAACTTACAGTAAATGGTTTTCAAACCATCTTCAGCACTGAATTTCCATTTTTTCTGCTCTGTATAACCTTCCCAAAATGCTCCGAAGAAATTCGAGTAATTGGAGACCATCATCTGTGATGCGCCGGGGAAAAGGGTTTTCAACACGGCTTCGGAGCTATTGGTAATAGCATCGCCATCGTTGATCCATACACCGAGGTATCCGGTCTGACTCATTAGGATCGCATCGGATTGCACGCTGGTCGTATTGCCATCGGCATCACGATATTGCACATAGACTCTTTTTGTGCCCGCTGTAGCATTGCGAAAAGAAAAATCATAGAATTGCGAGAAAGTTACCCAGGTTGCGTCTGAAAGGTCGTAAAATTCACTGACGCGCATTTGGACAGCATTTTCTGCTTCAAGAAACAGAGTGACGTTTTGCGATTTGGTTTCATAATCACCTTCGTTAACTGAAACCGAAACGTTTTGCGGGCCGGTTTCTGCAAGAGTGGAGGCGAAAAGTCCGCGCAAAATGAATTCCTGACCATCATCACCGGTAAGGTAAACGGTGATTTCATAATCGGTCAGGGAGCGCAGGCCATCGATTACCGTCTGGTGATAGATAGCTCCGGCCTGGCCTATAGTTTTAACTAGGGGAAAGCCGCCAACTGGGCCGTATTCTACCGATGCACGGCTCAGGCGATTGGCTTTGAATTCTATTTCGAAGGAACCGGTGCTGATATTGAAAATTCTTACTTCATTTACCCCGAGTAATGCAGTTTCAGGCGCTTGTTTCTGATTAACGCCATCGAGTTGCAGTCCCCTTGAAAAAGTAACTTCGCTGTCGCCGGTCACGGCTTTCAGATCATACACTCCAGCGGGAAGATCGAGAAAGGCAAAATAACCTGCTGAATCGGTTAGAACCGTTGACACGGTTTCGCCGACAGGGTTGGTTGCTGAGACTGGGATATCGCCATACAGCTGGCGATCGGTAAAATAGGCACGCCCTACAAGCACTGCCGGAGAGTTGAGACTCAGGCTGCTTGAGAAATTGCTGCCAGAACCGCCTGCACCAAGACAGCCGATAAAAATGCACAGGCTGAGGAATGAAAAAATAGCCAGAAGGTTCTTCATATGAGCGATTCTAGCATGGTAAAACACAAAGTTCAATACACTGAGAACGAAAAAGAAGACGAATCAGGCGAGTTCGTCGAAGCGTTTTTTCAGCTTTTTTATATCCTGCCACATCTGCCAGTTTGGACTGCCGGGTTCGCGCGATTCAGAGCGCACAAGATAGGATGGGTGATACATGGCCATCGTTTCGATGCCGAAAATTGACTTGAACCATTCGCCATGGATGCGGGTGATGCCTGGGGTATCCGAGCCAATGACATATTTTATGGCGACATTGCCGAGGCAGGCGATCAATCTCGGTCTGATCAGTTGCAGCTGTCTTTGTAGATAGGGGGTGCAGCAGATCATTTCTTCAAGGGTTGGGTTGCGATTGCCCGGCGGTCGGCATTTTAAAATGTTGCAGATAAAGATTTCTTCACGGTTGAAGCCGACGGCGGCGAGGATCTTGTCGAGATGTTTGCCGGCTCTGCCGACGAATGGAATGCCGCTGGCGTCTTCTTCAGCACCAGGAGCTTCGCCGATGAACACTATCCGGGCATTGGAATGTCCTTGACCGGGAACGGTTTTGTTGCGGGTTTTATGCAGTTCACATTTCTGGCAGCCGGCGATTTCTTCGGCAATTTTTTCAAAACTGTCATCGCCGACATTCTCGCTTAGCGCGAAAGAAACCGAGTTGGAGGCTTTGGCAGTCGAGGTTGCCGATCTGGTTCTTCCGGTTTTGCCCTGTTGCATCAGAGCGCTCAATGAATCCAGACTGTCGACTTTACCTGGCTTGTTTTGGGGCGCCTTCTCGCTTTGGACAGGCACTTTGGTTGATGTGGATGGTAATGAATCTGGGATATATTCAGGTTCTTCAACAATTTCGCCTGGCTCGGCAATCGCTATTTCAGCTTCATAGATGCCGTCCTGACCGGGAATGGTTAAAAGACTGATTAAATCAACCGTTTCAATTTCTTTGGCGACGGTTGATTTTTTTCTGGCAGCTGACATTTTGACTACTTGTTCTGGCCGTCGAGACGATAGACCTTGGTGACGCCAATCAGTCTGGAAATCGCTCTGATAAGGCTATCAAGGGAGTTCGAGTCACGCACTTCAACAGAAAAATCGAGCAGACCGGTTTTTTGTTTGGTGGTTTTCGCGGTTGCCGAATGAATGTTCACACCCTGGTTGGCAATGACGCTGGTGACCGAATTAAGCATGCCTTTGCGGTCGGTAGTTTCAATTCTGATTTTGGCCAGATATTCGCCGGCCGGTTCGGCTTCGTCAGCAATGCCCATATCCCAGTGCACGTCGATCAGTCGGTTTTCGGTGTCGGCAAGTAGATTTTTGGCATTGGGGCAATCTTTTTTGTGAACGGTTACGCCACGGCCGCGGGTGATGTAACCCATGATCTCGTCGCCGGGAATCGGATTGCAGCAGCGCGAAACCTTGATAAGCGTATCTTCAAGGCCGCCGACAATGATGCGCGGCCCTTTGCCCTTGCGGTTCTTTTGCTTGTCTCGCCGGGTCGGCTTGCCCTGCTTCGGTGCCGATTTAACGACCAGGTCAGGGAAAAGCTTGCCCAGGACCTGCTGAGCACGAACTTCGCCGGCGCCTATTCCGGCATACAATTCTTCGAGTGAGGGAAAACCAAGGTCTTTGACTTTGGCAGAAAAAGCGCTGGTTTTGAAGGTCTTTTCAGTCTCGCGGTCGCCGCCCATTTTGGCGAAGGTTTCGAGAAACTCGCGCTCGCCACCGGCAATATATTCTTCGCGAAATTCTTTTTTGAGCCAGACACGGATCTTGCGCCGCGCCGAAGCCGAACCGACAATTTTCAGCCAGTCCCGGCTCGGGCCTTTCTGATTTTTGCTGGTGATGATCGAAACGATGTCACCGTTCTGCAGTCGGTATTCAAGCGGAACAATGTGTCCGTTGACCTTGGCACCCATGCAGCGATGACCGACATCGGTATGAATGCAGTAGGCAAAATCGATCGGAGTGCTGCCATTGGGCAGTTCGATAACTTCGCCTTTCGGCGTGAAAACATAAACATGGTATTGAAAAAGTTCGACCTTTACCGTCTCCATGAATTCGGAAGCGTCTTTCACTTCCTGGTACCAGTCAATGAGGTTGCGCAGCCAAGAGAGCTTCTCTTTGTAATCAGGCGTTGCGTCTTTGCCGCTGGTTTCTTTGTAATCCCAGTGGGCGGCGATGCCTTCTTCGGCGATGCGGTGCATTTCTTCGGTGCGAATCTGCACTTCAAGAGGTTTGCCGTCGAAAATAACCGTGGTGTGCAGCGATTGGTACATGTTGGGCTTGGGCACGGCGATGTAGTCTTTGAAACGCCCGGGAATCGGCTTCCAGTATTTATGAACCATGCCCAGAGCCGCGTAACAGTCTTTGACCGAAGCGGTAAGAATTCTGATGCCGAGGAAGTCGTAAAGCCCGGCGAGATCAGTATTGTATTTGAGCATTTTGTTGTAAATCGAATAGGCCTGCTTTGGGCGGCCTGAGATATCAGCCTTGATGTGGAACTCTTTCAGATGATTTTGAATCTGCTGCATTGCCGCTTTGAGCTTCTGATCGCCTTCGAGGCCGGCCTGGTTCAAAAATTCATTTATTTCTTCCGCTTTTTCAGGCTGCAGAAATCTGAAACTGGATTCCTCGAGCTCGCTTTTGACTTTATTGATACCGAGCCTGTGGGCAAGGGGAGCGTAAATTTCGAGAGTTTCGCGGGCAACGTATTTTTGCTTGACCGGCGGTAGATACTGCAGGGTGCGAATGTTGTGCAGACGGTCGGCAAGCTTGATCAAAATGACTCTGACATCATTGGTCATCGCAAACAGCATTTTGCGAAAGTTGGCAGCCTGAGCGGCAGTGGCCGAACTGAAAAACATTTTGTTCAGTTTGGTGACGCCTTCAACCAGATGAGTCAGGGTTTCGCCGAACATTTCCTGCAGATCAGCGGTGGTGGCATGAGTGTCTTCGATGACATCGTGAAGCAGAGCCGCGCAAATCGAGGTCGAGTCGAGGCGAAGTTCATCGGCAACGATCATGGCCACCGATTCCGGATGGAGGAAATATGGCTCGCCAGAGGCGCGGAACTGATCTTTGTGGCACTCTTCCGCAAATTTATAGGCACGTTCGATACGGTCAAAATCTGCGTCGGGATTGTATTTCTTTACGGCAGCAATTATATCGGAAAGAGAAATTTCAGCTCACCTGCTTTTCGTCGGTTTTAAAGCTGTTAACAGCTTCAGTCAGATCGTTGAAAACCATAAACTGGTGGGTAAATTGAGTGATCAAAAAAACCCGGCGCATTTTTGCTCCAAGATTGATCAAACGCAGGTCACCGCCACGTGAACGCGTGTTTTTCAAGCCGTGAACGAGAATGCCCATGCCTGCGGAACTCATATACTGAAGGTCTGCCAGATCGACGATCAGCTTAACCTGGTTTTCTTCGATCAGCTTGTCGATAACTTCCCGGAAATCATCCGAGTTTTCAAAGGTCACTTCACCATGTATTTCAATGATGTGTGTGCCGTTTTCATGCGGGCGAGACTGAATGTTTAGACTCATGAAAACTCCTGAACCTGTAATGTCTGAGTTCTAAAAATAGCACTGATGCAGAATCGCTGTCAAGGCAAGGTTTGTCAGGTTTTGCAGGCTATTCGTCGATTTCATTCGGCAAAACGGGTTCGCCTGCTTCTTTAAGCCGCAGATGATAGCTTAGTGACTCAAGTTCGGTAGTCAGATCGACATTGTGAACAACGACATCCTCACTGGAGATAAGCTTGAAAGGCGCAAAATTCAAAACAGCCTTCACTCCGGAAAGCATTATCAGATCATAAAGCTCTTTTATTGCCTGTGCCGGAACCGTCAAAATCAAAATTTCGATCTCGCGCTCCTTAACAATTTTTGGTAAAGCATCGATATGCATTACCTGCCCGGCATCCTCTGCCAGAACGGTGCCGATTACTTCACGATCAACGTCGAAAAGTGCTGATACCTTGAAATTACGCTTTTCAAAGCCGGTGTAAAGAGCCAATGCCCGGCCGAGCCGGCCGCCGGCACCTATTATTGCAACTTTTCTCACCTGCTGCAAGCCAAGGATTTTAATAATGTGGTCACGCAGCTTTTTTACCGAATAGCCGACGCCACGTTTGCCGAATTCGCCGAAATAAGCAAGATCTTTGCGAACCTGGGCCGGATTGAGAGCGAGTCTTCTGGCAAGATCCTGGGAAGAGATAACTTTTACCCCGTCGTTTTCTAGACCGCTCAAGTAACGAAGATAAACCGATAATCTGCGAATAGTTGCCTGTGGCGGAGCGAGCTTCCTGGACAAGATCTTTCTCCTGAATAAGATTGTTCAATAATTCACAGCCTTTTTACCATATATGTGAAAGAAATTACAAGCGGCGGCGAGAGAATGTTGTCGTCAGCAGGCAAAAAAAACGGCCGCAAAAGCCATTTGGGCATGGTGAAGATGTTTACGGAAACTACTTGATTCAGGAGCCTTTGAACTGATAGCCGCGTAAAAAATCGCCGGCCGGCATGCGCGATTTTCCGGGGCGTTGCAGTTCCTGAAGATATAGGCTTGTGCCCGAGCCACAGCTTACCAGGATGGAGTCGTCGACAATGTTGATTCTGCCTGGTTCCTGGTTGGTGTCTGGGCCGGTATCGGCTTTGAAAACTTTGATGCGCTCTTCCCCATCCAAAAACCAGGCGCCGGGAAATGGACTCATAGCGCGAATTAGATTGGCGATCTTCTCGGCCGATTGGTTCCAGTCAATTTGCGCTGTCTGTGGGCTGATTTTGCCGGTATAGGTTGCCAGACTGTGATCTTGAGCGGTCGCAGTTATTTTGCCGGCGGCATAGGCTTTAAGAGTCGGAATCAGAAGCTTTGCTCCGTCAAGACAAAGCTTGTCGTGAAGGGTTTCAAGATTGTCGGTAGCTTCGATGGGTATTTCAGAAACGGCAATGATGTCGCCCTCATCCATTTTGCTGTTCATCAGCATGATGGTGTTACCCGTCTTTTTGTCGCCATTGAGCAGGGCATGGTGAATGGGCGAAGGCCCTCGGTAAGCCGGTAATAATGAGGCATGAACATTTATCGGGGCAATTGTCGGGATATCAAGAACATCCTGGGGCAGAATCAGGCCGTAGGCAACAACGATCAGAAAATCAGGATGATAGGCCCGCAATTTTTCAACTTCTTCGGGAAATTTACGGAAAGAGGCCGGCGAATTTACTTCAAGACCAAATCTTGTTGCGCACTGCTTGACCGGAGTCGGCAATGTCTGTTTGCCGCGTCCTTTCGGGCGATCGGGCATACAGTAAACGGCGACGACATCAAAAGCCGGGTCGCCGATCAGTGCTTGTAGAGATGGTACTGCAAAATCCGGGCAACCCATGAAGACTACCCGGAATTTTTTATCGCTCATGCTTCTTCTTCTTCCTCTTCGATGAGGGAGTGCCCTTCCTGGATGAGTTCGAGCTCATGTTTTATCTGCAGCCTTCGCGCTTTGGAAATTCTATCGATGAAGAGAACGCCATCGAGGTGGTCGAGCTCATGCTGAATTGCTCTGGCCAACAGGCCTTCGGCTTCAATCTCGAAATCCTGACCGTCAAGGTCGGTAGCACGGGCAACGACGCGGGCAGCCCGCTGAACTTTTTCGCTGAGGCCCGGCAATGACAGGCAGCCTTCGTCGCAGGTTTCCTTGCCACTGCTCTTGATGATTTCGGGATTAATGAACACAAGCGGGTCATCGCCGGTATCGATGATGGCGAGGCGAATGTTTTTGCCGACCTGAGGTGCGGCAAGTCCGACGCCGTTGGCTGCATACATGGTTTCAAACATATCTTCAACCAGGCGGCGAATATCGTCGTTTATTTCTTCAATTGGCTGTGATTCTTCTCTTAGCGGCTCTTCGCCATAGTGCAACACTCGGTAAACCATTCTTTCCTCCGGTAATTTCAATGCTTCAATAATAATATAATCTATTACTTTTGTAAATAAAGCGCTTTTGCATAATCCTGGGTTGGAATTTCACTCAGGGCAGGTATTCTCGATGCATTATAATGACAGTCTGGAGAAAATTTTGAGATGTGTTCTAAAAACGTGCGTTTAGAGCATAAAAAAAGGGTTGATATCGACGTTAATGCGCGTGTCGCCAACTTTCTTAACCTGATTCATGGCGTCTCTGACTGCAGCAGTAAGCTGAAAAAGCTGCGGCATTTTCAACATCAGCTGAAAGCGATAGCGTCCGTTCAAGCGCTCTATTGCAGCAGGAGCTGGGCCAAAGAGCATTTCTTCACTGACGTTTTTTTCTGCTTTAAGTGCTTGTGCGAGCTGGTCAGCGACAGATCTGGTTTTTTCGGCGTCGGTTCCGGAAACGATGAAAGAAGCAAGCTCGATAAAAGGCGGAAAAAGTGCTTCCTGTCTCATTTTTGCTTCTTTTTCGAAAAAGCCGTGGTAATCTTCGGTCAGAGCGCATTGAATTGAGTGATGTTCCGGGTAGTAGGTTTGCAGAATGACATGACCCGGATGCTGACCCCGCCCGGCTCGACCTGAAACCTGTGCCAGCAGAGAAAAATTTCGCTCGGCGGCACGAAAGTCGGGAATGCGTAAAAGGCTATCGGCTGCAAGAATTCCAACCAGAGTGACATTGGGAAAGTCGAGGCCTTTGGCAACCATCTGCGTGCCGATCAGAATGTCTATTTCACCATTGCCGAAGCGGTCGAGAAGATTTTCCATGCTGCCTTTGGTCGAAACCGTATCTGAATCGAGGCGGGCGACCCGCGCCTGGGGAAAATAGCGACGTGCTTCGGCTTCAACACGCTGGGTGCCTGCGCCAAAAAACTTGATTGCGCTGCTGCCGCATTTGGGGCAAATACTTGGAATGCTCTGCATTTCGCCGCAATAATGGCAGCGCAGAATCTGACTGCCGGCGTGATAGACCAGAGAAACTCGACACTGCGAGCACTCAACCGCCTCACCGCACTCCCGGCAGAAAATGAAGCTGCTGTAACCTCTTCGGTTAAGATAAAGAATTGTTTGCTGCTTTTTTTCAAGCGTTTGCTTGATTGAATTGCTGAGTTCGCCGCTGAAAACCGAGCGATTCTTGCGGGTCACCAGCTCATAGCGCATGTCAACCACTTTTACCAGCGGTGGGGTGCGGTCGCTGACGCGCGAATTCATTTCTACCAGACGATATTCCTGTTGGCGACACATTTGAAATGAGTCGATGGTCGGTGTCGCTGAACCCATTACCAGAAGGGCGTTTTCAAGTTCGCAGCGCTTGCGGGCTACTTCGCGGGCATGATAACGGGGTGAATCGCCCTGTTTGAACGAGGGTTCGCCCTCTTCATCGAGAATGATCGTGCCGAGGCGGGGCAGGGGAGCGAAAACTGCTGAGCGGGCACCGACGACTACCGGGCAATTGCCGCTGCGAATGCTTTCCCATTGGTCGAAGCGTTCGCCAGGCGATAGTCGGCTGTGCAATATGGCAACCTTGCTGCCAAAGCGATCTTTAAAGCGCTTCATCATTTGCGGAGTCAGCGAAATTTCCGGAACAAGAACGATGGCACTGCGATTCTGCGTCAGCATTTCTGCAACCCAGCGTAGATAAACCTCGGTTTTGCCCGAGCAGGTGACGCCGCGAACCAATACCGGGCGGTGGTCGGAGCTGAACGATGCATGAATTTCAGCCAGCACCCGGTTCTGATCTTCGCTTAGTTGGACCGGAGTTTCGGCAGGGCGCTGGTAGTAGTCTTCATTGGCCACCTGGCGCATGATGCGCTCTTCACATTCAACTATCAGGCCTTTCTTTTTCAGCTGATTGATCGGCGCAGAGCTGGTCTGGGCCAGGCGGGCGAGCATTGTTGCCGTGGGTGCGGTATTGAGATGCATCAGCGTTTGTAAAACCTGTTTCTCTTTGGGAGTAAGCTTATCCAGCTCGATTGCCTTGTCTTGAGCGGGCTTTAAAACGGTTTGCAGCTTGGGGCCGGCTGATTGGCTGATGCTGTGCGAAATTTCAATGACCCCGCTACTGATCAGGTGGCTGATTTTGCCGGTAATTGCCGGAAACTTGTCACGAAAGGTATTGTAATTAACCCAGTCCTGGCCTTTGAGCCATTGCAGGGCTTCCTGGTCGCGTGCATCTTCTGTCGACTGAGGCGAAAGACGAATGTGGCGACTGACTTTCTGCTTGATGCCGCCGGGCAACATTGCATGCAGGATTTCGCCGAGATTGCAGACGCAGTCTCTGGCTGTTTCTATGGCCAGCTGCAGCATTGCCGGACTGAAAAGTGGTAATGGATCGATGACTTCAATTAGGGCAAGGGTCTTGAAAGGCGGCGGGGATTCGTGTAAAGCAGTAATGTAACCGATCAGGCGTCGACCATGCATCGGCACCAGGGCTCGGCAACCTATTTCGGGTGGCTGCATTCCTGTTGGAAGATGATAGGTTAAAGTGCCGTCGCCAACGGGCTCAGAAAAAGAGATTTCGGCAAAAATCGTCATTTGGTCTGCAGTCGCAATTCACGGAATTTTGCCGACAAAATTTCGGCTAGCCGGGTGAAACAGCATTGCCCACCGATAGACGGGATGATTCGACTGTTGGTCGATGTTTTGAGATGAATTCGATCGTCTTCAAGAAAAATCAGTATCTGACCAACCGCCGGCAGTTCAGCGTCTTTGAAAGATTCGGCATCAGGGAAAATTAATGCTTGAAGATCGTCTGCTGAGCTTGTTGGCAATGGCTCACACGCATCGATCAAGGCGAGATTCATGCTATTTTTGCCGGGCTTTTCAGAAAAGCCGGCATCGATAAGAGCCTGGGCAAGTCTTTTGCGATTGTCGCTGCTTTCGCTATCGTTATTCTGCCGCTTTGCCGATTCGGATGCCGCCGCACCTTCAAGAAATTTTCTACCCGCGAGAAGGCGCATTTGTGAGGCAAAGAGCGCCTGATAAAATGATGTCAGCTGTGCTACGTCTGCTGGTATTTGATGATGCCTGACCAGAGTTTTTTGCTGAAATCGGTGTTTCGGTAACGCATTTTCTGAAGAAAGTATTTCGAGACAGGATGCTTTCTCGATCAGTCGGGAAAATTCTTCGTGCAGATCTTCTGGCGCGGCAAAAGTCACGGCAAGCTCGAATCCGTGTCGTGATTTGAGCCAGGCCGGTCGCAAGGTTTCGCTGAAAACATCGTTGCCGGTGATTGCTTTGGCCAGTTCTGGCGAGAACCATTTGCCCGCAGGCTCTGATATTGCGAAAAATACATCCGCTCCGGCATGACAAAAAAGCATTGCCAGTTCATGAACCATGGCGCTGGCAATGCCTTGTTGCGGAATTATCAGAACGCGAATCTTACTTGGCCTTTTCCTGGACCTCAACTTCAAGCGCTCCTGATGCTATTTCTTCCATTGCAATTTTGACATAATTTTCATCGTTTTCGTCGATAAGGCGGCGCTTGCCGTCTACCAGCATTTTAACGCGGTTAGAGATTGCCATTACTGCATCGTACTTGTTGGGAATCTTCTTGGTGATTTCGGTTCTTGAGCGGAATTTCATTCTTCAACCTCCGTTGAGTCCAGTTCAGAAGTATCTTCAACGTCATCATGGTCGTCATGGCTTTCATGACTGTCATGGATGACCTTCTTGCCGAGCATGCGCATTGCAGCAGTTTCAGGATTGATTGCCGAAAGAATTACATGATTGGAATCGGTAACGACAATGGCTCTGGTTTTGCGCCCATAAGTGGCGTCGATGAGCCGGCCCTGTTCTTTTGCATCTTCTTTTAAACGTTTAATTGGTGCAGACCCCGGGCTGACGATGGCGACAATTCGCTCTGCAACAACTACGTTTCCAAAGCCAATATTAAGCAGCTGAGCTTTCATGGATTGCTCCTATTCAATGTTTTGTGCCTGTTCACGAATCTTCTCTATTTCACATTTTATATCGATTACCGTCTGAGCAATCGAGACGTCGCTGGTTTTGCTGCCGAGGGTGTTCGCTTCGCGGTTGATTTCCTGAACCAGGAAGTCGAGGCGGCGACCTATCGGCTGATCCGAATTGAGAATGTTGTCGAATTCCTTGAGATGGCTGCGAAGACGGGTAATTTCTTCACTGACGTCGGCGCGGTCAACCCAGATGGCAATCTCGGTATTGAGGCGAGATTCATCGACTCCGGCCTTGTTGGCCAGTTCAGTTATTCGCTCGGTAAATTTCCTGATGAACTGCTCTTTTATTTCGGGCAGTTTTTCTTCAATCAGATCGAGATGCGATTTGAGTGAATTGCTACGTTCTTTAAGGTCTTTGGCCAGGTTTTCGCCTTCGCGGCGGCGGGCGGCAACAAAATTTTCCAGGGCTTCAGTGACCACTGGCTGGATCCTTTGCCACATCTGCTCATTGTCAATAACCTTGGCATCGACTTTCATCACGCCTGGCAGTGAGAGCAATCCGTCGAGGGCCACCGGCATCTGTTTGCCGGATTCAGCCGAAATCTCATGGCTGAGAGTTACCAGTTTGTTCAATAGCGGCCGATTGATAATTACATCCTGATTCGGGTTGTAATCAACTGCTTCGAGGTGCAGATAAACTTTTCCGCGGGATATTTTCTGGGAAACCTGCTGGCGAACAAGACCGTCAACCCAGTTGAACCCATAGGGCAGATGCAGGTCGACCTGCAGAAAACGATTATTGACTGACTTAAGCTCGACGCTGATGCGTCCAGCCTCGTCTGTAAAGGAAGCGCGGCCAAAACCGGTTAGACTTGAAATCATAGTGGAAAATTATATCGTACAAACGAAAAGCCCGCAAGAAAAATAATTTGGTTGCAAATCTTCGCGGCTTTTGTAAAATATATTTAATATGACAGAATGTGAGACGTATCTTTTTGACACTCATTGCCACCTTGACCGCTATCCTCGTGATATCGGCATCGGTGAAGTGATTGCCAGAGCTGAAGAAGCCGGGGTAAAAGGATTTTTCGTGCCCGGCGTGACCGGTTTCCCTGCCCGAATTGTCGAACTGGCGGAGTTTCCGCAGATTATAATGGGGTGGGGCGTTCACCCGCTTTACGCTGAAAACTTTTTCGAGAACTGTTGCGACGAGATCGCCGCCGCCTTGAAAAAATCAGTCTGTTGTGCCATTGGTGAATGCGGTTTTGACCGTCGCGCCCCGGTAAAATTCGCAAAACAGTTTGCCGCCTTTCAATGGCAGATCAATCTTGCCTGTGAAACAGGCATGCCATTGATAGTGCATCTGGTTGGGCACTATGAGACGGCCTGGCAGATGTTGCAAAAAGCATCGCTAAAGAAAGTTCGGTTTGTTTTGCATTCGTTTGCCGGTTCATCTGAGATTGCCAAGCGTTTTCTCGATATTGGCGCTTACATTTCCTTTTCCGGATCGGTTTTTCAAAAGAACCCGGAAGTATTGAAACAACTGGTGGAAATGGTTCCGGAAGATCGTCTGCTATTCGAAACCGACAGTCCTGACCAGCGCCCGTTTTTCTGGCCGGGAAAAATAAACGAGCCTGCCAGTCTCAAAGAAATTGCCATGCGTCTTGCAGAAATTCGTCAGATCAGTTTAAATGAGCTTTGCAATCTGGTAAATCAGAACTGCGCCAAATTTTTTAATTACTGAAGGCTCGCATGGAAAAAAGATTTCATCGTACGCGGCTTTTGCTCGGCGACGAAGCGGTTTTAAAACTAAAACAGGCTCACGTGGCCATTTTCGGTCTTGGCGGCGTCGGATCATACGCGGCGGAAGGTCTAGCTCGCGCCGGTGTCGGAAGTCTGACCATCGTCGACTTTGATGTCGTCGGCATAACCAATCTCAATCGTCAGAACATCGCCCTGGAAAACACTATTGGCTTGCCAAAAACCAGGGCTATGGCCGAAAGAATTCAGCTTATAAACCCCGAATGTCAGGTTTTCGCCCATCAGGCTTTCTTTTGCGAAGAAAACAGTGATGAGCTTCTTGCACCGAATTTCTCGGCGGTAATAGATGCAATCGACTCCTTCAATCCGAAAATCCGGCTGATTGTCGAAAGTTTGAAACGAAATCTGCCGCTTTTCTCGGCCATGGGTGCCGCGGGAAAAATAGATCCGACTCAGGTGCGGGTCGCCGATATTGCTAAATCGACCATTTGCCCTCTTGCCAAGCGCGTTCGTAAAAGATTGCGCGCTTTCGATATCGAAACCGGCTTTCAGGTTGTTTATTCGCTGGAACCGCCTGTTTTGCCTTTTTCACCGGATCTGATCGAAGCTGATCACAAGGAATTCTCGTTGAAGCGTGGTCGAGAGCGCATGATTCAGGGTTCAATCAGTTATTTGACTGCCTTGTTCGGACTGACTCTGGCCGGAGAGGTCGTGAAAAGCATAACCGGTTTCAATACCGCCAGAGAAACCCCAGCCGGAGCACGTGAAAAAGGCACCAGCTATTTCGATTTCTAGAATTATTAACCAGATTTAATTCTTGCTGGTTTATGCGATTATTTCGTCTGTAGAGAACAGCTGCATGAATTGCTGCGGCGAAATGTTTTCGGGCCGGGCTTTTTCTTCAATGCCCAGTTCGGCAAAACGCTGTGCCCAGTCGGTCTGTTTGAACAATTTTTTCAACAACGGCAAGGCCATTTTGCGGCGCTGGGCGAACAGCGACGAAACAGGCCTGAGCAGCAAAATGCGCCGTTGTTTTTCGCCATCACTGAGCTTAAAGGGGCGTATTTCGAGAATGCTGCTGTTAACCTTTGGCGGCGGCGAAAACGACCCCGGACCAAAGGTCGAACCAAGCTCGGCATCGGCAAAAAACGCGATCTGCACAGAGAGATAGCCGTAGTCGCGGCTGTTAACCCCAGCACAGGCTTTGGCGGCAACTTCATGCTGCAGCAGAAAAACCAGTTTCTCAGTCTCTGGCCCGCATTCGAGAAATCTTCTGATGATCGGCGTGCCGCAATAATACGGTAAATTACCGGTTACCAGAAGTGGTTTGTCGGGAATCGGCAATTCATTAAGTTCGAGAAAATCGCCCCAGGTGATTCGCGCCTCGGGAAAATCTTTTTCCAGGATCGGCTGCATGCGCTGATCGATTTCAAATAGATGCAGATCGGCCCCGCTTTGTTGTAGCAGGCTGGTCAGAGCACCTTTTCCCGGGCCTATTTCCCAGATACAATGCTTGTTAGTGGCGGCCAGTCGTCTGACAATCTCAGCTGGAATTCGCTCATCGACGCAGAAGTTTTGTCCAAGAGACTTTTTGGCGCGAATGAAATTCTGATCAGTCCTGCTCATCGTCGTCCTCGGCCCAGAAATCGTCGAGGTCAGAAGCGTGCTTGACCGCGATGTCCTTGATAATTTCAAAGTATTCAGCTCTGGCGCTTTTCTTTAGTGAATTGCCCTTAATCTCCTGAAGAACCTTGACCGCAATTTCGCGCCGAGCCAGAGTTATTTCGATCTGATCGCCGATAACCACTTCTCGGGTTGGTTTTGCCGCGACCATGTTGACTTTTACCAGTCCGCGTTTGCAGGCTTCGTTGGCCAGTGCCCGTCGTTTGATCAGGCCGGTGACCTGTAAATATTTATCGAGTCGCATATTTTCTCCATGAAGATTGTTCATTTAAAAACATCCCCCGGTTTGAAGCCGGGGGATGCAATTGGTTTCAGACCTGGCCAAGCGATCAGATCGCTGAAATTGCCTGAGGATGCCTGATAACGTGAGCCTGATAAGTCAGACTCTTGAGGAAGGCCATCCAGATTTCTTCCTGGATTCCCTGCTTGAGCTGGCGCTTGAGCAATGAGATTACTTCAGGAGTCAATGTGGCAACTTTGCCGGGGACTTCTTCTGAATCAAGGTAAGCGATTACATAGCCGTATGGGGTTTTAACCGGAGCAGTGTATTCACCTTTTTTCAGATTCCAGACCTGTTTGTCGAGATCAGCTGAAAGCTGGCCTTTTTTGACCGGGGGCACGAGTCCGCCCTGCTGAGCTGAACCCGTATCCATCGAGAAACGCTGTGCGAGCAGCGAGAATATTTCACCCTTCTGCAGGCGGTCATAAACTTCGTTGGCGGTTCTTTCGTCGGAAACGATGATCTGGCGGATGCGGCGGGTTGCCGGCACATCGAATTTATCACGATTTTCTTCAAACGCTTTTTCGATTTCTTCCTGAGAAGGTTCAAGCGTCATCCATTTTCTGATTTTTTCTTTTACTTCTTCGAACGGCTCGTAGCGATTGCCTTCATAAGAAGTAACTTCAAGGAAGTGATAACCCAGAGGAGTTTTGAAGGGGCCTGCAATCTTGCCCTTATAGTTCTGATCTTTGATCAGGCTCATCATGGTCTGGTGAACTTCAGGCAGGTAGGTGCGGCCGTCTTCGGAAAATTTACCCATGCCATCGGAAAGTGAATAGCTTGAAAAACCGGGATTAACGGAAACCGGCAGCGGGCCAAAGCTGACTTTGACTTCTTCAGCTTCGGGCTTGTAGGTTTTGGCCAGAAATTCAACGCTGGCGTTCGGGTAATCCTTTTTGAGCTTTTCAGCAGCGGTTTTGGCCATTTCTTCCTGGGCTTTTACTTCGAGAATCTTGTGAATTCTTGCTTTGAGGCTTGAAGTTAGCGTGAGCTGAACCGGTTCGAGAAGCTTGTCCATGATGAACAGGTGGTAGCCTTTTCCGGTTTTAATTACTTCAGAAACCTGCTCAGGTTCCATAGAGAAAACTGCGCTTTCAATGGCTTCAGCAACATGGATCCCGTCTTCTGAAATTTCATCGAGCAGGATCTTTTTCTGTTCCGGTGAGTAATCATCGGTGATTTCGCCCTTGAAGAATATCGGCAACTGGCCTTTATCTTTTCTTGAGGCGCCCATCGACATTTTTACCAGGTTTTCAAGCTTGTCGCTTTTGTAAATCAGCTTCTGTCTGATGTTTTCAAGCGCAACCGAAGCTTTGATATCGGCCTGTTCGAGCTGGTATTCTTTGATCAATTCTGCTCTAACGTCGTCGAGACTCTTGACCTTTTCAGGAATCTTTTCTTCGACCTTGATCAGGTGATAGCCGAACTGGGTTCTGACCGGTTCGCTGAGTTCACCAACGTTGCTGGCAAAAGCGGTTTCTTCGAACGGCTTAACCATCGCGCCACGGGCAAATGTACCGAGGTCGCCGCCCTTTTTGGCGGAACCGGTGTCCTGGGATTTGCTGCCGGCAAGCTCGGCAAAATCTTTGCCACCTTTGATCTGCTCAGCAATGGCTTCGATTTCAGCTTTTGCTGCAGCGTAAGCTTTTTCGTTGTCGAAAGCGGCGCTGATATCGAAGTTGGCGGTAACCGAGCCGTCTTTAATCATCAATTCGGAAGGTTCAGCGCCTTTTTCGAGGTCGATGGCGATCTTGCCGAATACCGCACTTTTGGTCGAGCCACTAAGGGGCAGCTCAAGAGCGTTTTCTGCGTTTTCCTGGGAGTTGATTGTCGGGAAATAGATTTTGCCATCGCTGGTTTTAACGGCAAAAGAATCGAAGTTCAGACTGGTGTCGGGGCCAATGTTGCCAAGACCGGCATCGAAACTTAATGTTACCCCGGTATCGGTTTCCTGGCTGGCGAAGTTGCGCAGATTGATCTTGTAGTTGGCAAATTCGTGATCGAAGCTGTTTTTGGGCTTGATCAGGATGTGGCGGGCCTTAACCTTTTCAGGCTCTTTGTATTTGCTGATGTTGTCGGTGTAGCGTCTTCTGATCTCGCGATCGCTGACTTCAATAGTCGCCAGATAGGCCGGATCCTGATGTTTGATCAGGATATGGGTAACCTGGGCACGTTTTGAACTCATGAATTCATTGCGATTGCCATCGAAATAATTTTTGATCTGTTCATCGGTAATGTTGGTCTTGCCGGCAAAATCAGCCGAGGAGACGAGCAGATGATTGAAAGAAATCTGGTCTTCCTGCATGAATCTGATTTTGTTTTTGTCATAATAGGCCTTGATTACGTCTTCAGTGGCGCTTGCCGGTGGAATCGGTGCTACGATTGCCTGGGCAACATTCTGCATGGTCAGCTGCTTGAGGCGGTCTGAGCCCCATTCGTCAGTAGTGATGCCTTTGCGGCGAAGTTCGCGTTCGAACTCGACCGGAGTGATCTGCTGACGGTCTCTTTCAACAATCGCTTCTTTGGTAATCTGCGGGCGAATGTTGTTGGCCTGGGCGTAAAGATCAACCAACGTCATGGTGATCAGGCTTTCGAGAGCTCTTTCCTTGATCATGCCACCGTAGAATTCCCTGATTCCTTCAGGCATAGCAGAAACCTGCTGATATTCAGGAGAATCTTTAACTGCCCGCCACAGTGTTTTTACGTCGATAACACTGGTCAGCGAAGCTGTGGTTGTCGGATAAGAAATATGCGCCACCGGAAGGTTTATTTTGTCGAGCAGATGATTGGGTACAGCATTCTTCTGATCTGCAGCTCTGCGCTCGGCTTCTTCAGCCATTTTCTTGCGCTCTTCCTGGTTCTGAATCGCTTTGCTGGTCCCATAACCGATTACAAAAATCGAACCAACAAAAAGAATTACCGTTGCCCAGATGATCTCCTTGATATGAAGCCTGAGCCATCTCATTGACATGAAACTTGCATTGGCCATTATGCCGTCACCTCTTCAATCTGTCTTGATGCCCCAATTAGAGCATTTCTTCAAGCAAAGTCGTACTCTAAGGGATTGTGGATTATATCACCGCTATATAAGGCATGTCAAAATTCATTTATTTTCTATTTTTAATTGACAGCAAAACGGTGACTTGTTATCATTTATTTTAACTCATCTATCAGTTTATAAGTATAGGAGGATTGAGTATGAAATTTTTGTTCGGTTTACTGGTTGTTTTTCTGATGCTGGGTTTTGTTGCCGCTCCGGCCATGGCCTGTGATCATGACTGTGCAAACTGCCCCCACAACGGCACCTGCAATGGTGATGACGATGGCGAAAGCACTTGCCCAGACGGCGATTGCGGCGATGATCATGGCGATGATCATGGCGATGACGACCACGGCGGATGTTCCGGCGGAACCTGCCCGATCTGATCGGCTGACCAAAACAAAAAACGACCCCGGCTTCTGGCCGGGGTTTTTCTTTGCTGCAATTATCAAAAAAGCGGCGAATCTTGCCGAATAGCCCTTTATGAACATTCTCAAGGCCTTTTTTTCATTGTCGTCATTGACCTTGCTTTCTCGGGTGAGTGGATTCATCAAGGTCGCATTGTTCGCGGCCTATTATGGTCGTTCACCCGAGGCCGACATGTTTCTGGCGGTGATGATTCTTCCAGATCTGCTCTATCGATTTTTGAGTGAGGGCCTGGTTTCAAGCGCAGCGGTCCCATTGTTCGTCGATGTCAGCGATGATGACAGGCAGCAGAAAAAAGCTTTGGCAACGGTTCTGACTCTGGGTTTCTGGATCAGTTTCGCTGCAACCGCTTTGCTGGCAATTTTCGCCGAAGATTTTTGTCGCATGTTGGCGCCTGGTTTCGACAGCGCGCTTTTTGAACGCATGAAATGGCTGTGGCGGCTGGTTTCAATTTACATCGTCACTGGTGTTCTTGCCGGGGTACTGACTTCTTTTTTCAATGCGCAGAATCTTTTTGCCCTGCCGGCGCTCGGACCATTGCTGGTTAATCTGGCAATCATTGCCGGAACCTTTATCGTTGCCGGAGGAGCCGTTGAGAAAATCGTTCTGGCAGTAGTCATAGGCTCTGTTTTGCAGCTACTCTGGCTTCTGTATCTGCTATGGCACTATCGCTGCAGGTTTGCTTTCGCAGATCTGGTTTCCGGATACGATTCAGCCATTGCCCGTGGATTTCTCAAATCTGTCTTTCCGGTGGCTGCCTGGATCTCGGTTTTGCCTTTCATTCCGGTCTACGAACGCTATCTGATGTCAATGCAGCCAGTCGGATCCGTTGCGGCTTTGAATTACATCGAAAAGCTCTTTAACCTGCCTCTTGGCATTTTGTCAATTTCTCTGGCAAGAGTTATCTTGCCTGAATTGAGTCGATTGCATGGAAAAATGCGGCAGAGATTTCTTTTGAAAACCCTCGGCTATTCAACCCTGGTGCTCGTGCCGGTGGTCGTGCTGATCGTAATCTTTGCCGATCCGGTGGTTGAAATCGTTTTTCGCCGCGGTCAGTTTTCACTGGAAGACGCACGGGTGGCAGCCGGCCTTTTCCGCAGCTACGCTTTTGCGCTTTTGCCGACCACTCTCTGCATGGTTCTCAACCGCGGCTTTTTCGCGGCAAGAAAATACCTGATTCCTTTTTTTGCCGGTCTCAGTGCCGCAGCGGTTCAATTCTGGCTTGGCCGACCACTGGTCGCCGAATATGGCGTAAATGGCATCGGCTACGCAGCCGCGGCAGCTTTTTCGGTGCAGCTGATGGTTTTGCTGTTCGCCGAATGGCGCTCAGTGCATAAACTCGCTTGAAGTAAGAATTTTCTGCGTCTTGATGAATTCTTCCCGTTCGCTTTCGGGTAAGAACACCGAGCCTTCAAAGCCTTCGCCGGAGTTGAAAATATAGGTGGTCTCACGCCCGCGCTTTTTGGTCTCCCATTTGTCGGCAACCTGGGATACCATTGAAAAATCAGCAGGAACGATTACTTCCAGTTGTACTTTGCCGAATTCGAGAGGAAACACACCCCATTTTGAGGCCAGTGGGCCAACCATGAAGCGTTTCCCGAATTTTTCGCGATCGAATAGCTTCAGCAATCCACTCAAGTCAAACTTTTTTCCTTTTTCCGGCTTTTCTTCGTGTTCTTTGCGAAGAGCTTCGCGAACACCGTCAATACTGTAATTGATGCTTGTTCTGGCAGAGATTTGAAAGCTGATGCTCTGCTGGCTGGCAAGTTCAAACTGGTGGCGTGGTGATTCGCGTTCGTAACTGATCGGCCGCCCGTCGACCCTGATCTGAATCTGACTGGACGATGTTGGGTACAGAACTCTGAACTTCACCGAGCTTTTTAAAGTTTTTTCACTGCGATTTTGCAGAGTTAGCTGCATCGATGAATCTGCTTCATTGTCGACAATGCGAACTTTGGCCTGGCAGTCGGTAACGATGAAGTTCTCAGAAAAGCCTTTTTCCAGAACAATTTCGGGAAACCTCGGCAGCAGATTACGCGAAGCCGCTCCGGCAGAGCTTGCTGCCATTACCATCAATACCAGAATGTATAGAAATTTACTTGTTTTGCTCATCATTTTGTTAATTGCCTCCAGTTGGCTTGGCTTATGATTATATTTTCTTTTACCTTCAATTGTCAAAGACTCGCAAAATAAGTTATGATCACAATCAATTACAGCATGTTTCATCGAAAGGAATCATTTTGAAAAAGAGCAGCAGTATTTTTGCCGATCTGCACGTGCATAGTTCGGCCTCAGACGGCCTTTTAAGCCCGGAAGAACTCGTGGATGCCGCCATTGCCAAAGGCCTGAAAGTTATGGCGGTCACTGACCACGACACCGTCGCCGGAGTGGTGCCCGCCCGGGAATACGCCATGAATAAAGGTTTGAAGGTCGTCGCCGGCATCGAACTTTCCTGCGGTTGGGAGGGACGAGACGCTTCGATTCATGTAGTCGGTCTTTTTGTCGATGAATCGGCCTCTTCACTGGTCGAGCTGCTTGAAGAGCAGAAAAATTATCGTTTTCGTCGCGCTCTTAAAATTGTCGATCTACTAGGGAAAACAGGCCTGGACGTGTCTGAGCTTCGCCAGCGTTTCGAGGCCAGCTCTGACCGGGTGCTTGGCCGTCCCCACATCGCCCGGTTTTTAATGGAAAAGGGCTATATTTCTGAATTTCAGCAGGCTTTTGATAAATATCTGTCGCGGGGCTGTCCGGCTTATGTGCCCAAGGATCACGTCGAGCCTGAACTGGGAATCGAAGCAATCCATCAGGCCGGCGGCATAGCGATTATTGCTCACCCCGGATTGATTCCCGACTGGGATAAAGTCTGGCAACGCATTGAAAACATGCCATGGGATGGCATCGAGACCTATTATTCTGAACATACCAACAGCCAGGTTAAAAAGTTTGCTGAAATAGTCCGCGAAAGAGCCTGGATATCCAGCGGCGGCAGTGATTATCACGGTGATTACGGCAAGCATGTCGATCGTCTCGGCAGATACGGACTGGAAAAAAATCAATACGAAAACCTGCTGGAATGGTGCCGCGAACATAAAATTTTTACCGACCGCTAAGCCTGGCCAACCATCGAAACGTCTTGAAAAGCAGAAATTTTCAACTTGCTTTTGTATGGAGCTGAACCTGGCCTTGTTCAGGCTTGTCTCTGGCGCTGTGGCGAATCTTTTTAAAAAGTTGCCGGCAGGGTGACGGTAAAAACCGTTCCTTTGCCAACCTGGCTGGAAACGCTGATCGTTCCTTTAAGAAGCTGCACGATGCGGAAAGAAACTGCCAGGCCGAGCCCGGTGCCACGCCAGTCTCGCTTCGTCGTAAAAAACGGGTCGAAAATCTGGTCAATTTGCTCGGCCGGAATTCCGCAGCCGGTATCAGAAACTTTTATAACCACCGATGAAGAAGCCGATTCGCTGACCATCAACTCGACCTTGATCTGACCGGTTCCGGTGATTGCCTGAGAGGCATTGAGCAGCAGGTTGATCATCATCTGCTGAAACTGGTTTTTGCTGCCTTCAATAGTCGGTTTGAGTGCGTTGGTTTCGAAAAGAATCTCGATCTGGTCATTTTCGCGCTGGTAGCGCAATAGTTTGAGCGTTTCTTCAATAACCGGCACCAGATCGAAGGTTCCGCCTTCATAACGCTCCTGCCGCGAAAAAACACGCAGATCATCGATTATGCGCGAGATTCTCGTGATGTTGCTCAAAATAAGCTCAAGAATTTCATCTTTTTTCTGCGGGTCAATCGAATCGCGCTTGAGAATGTGAATCGCGTTGGCGATGCCGGCGAGCGGATTATTGATCTCGTGCGCGATACCTGCGGTAAGAATGCCCAGCGAGTTGATTTTTTCTGCCCGCGAAATAACTTTTTCCATGTTGTGCTTTTCAGTTACATCACGCATGACAACCTGAAACATCAGACTGCGCGCTCCCGGAATTTCTGAAGGAATACCGCGAATTTCAAGAAAGCTGGTATGACCTTTCTGAATAGCGAGCGAGAACGTGCGGGTAACGATAAGCCCGGCTTCGCGAACTTTTTCAAGCAACGTCGCTATTTCGGCAAAAACCAAAGAGCTGCCGCTCAAAGAACTGATCGACTGGCCGATTTCGATATTGTCGAATTTGCCGGGAAGAATCGACTTGAAGCGTGAGTTGACGAAGAGCAGCTTGAGATCAGGTGAGAACAGCAATATTCCATCCGGTGAATGTTCGATGAGCTGACGATAACGCCGCTCGGAAAGTTCGAGATCGCGAGCCAGCATGTCGATGCGCAAATGCGCCTCGATGCGGGCAAGTAATTCGCTGCTGGAAAAAGGCTTGACGATGAAATCGTTCGCACCGGCCTGAAAACCTTCGAGTTTTTCTTCAAGCGAACCTTTGGCGGTGATGAATATGATGCGTGTTGCCCGGGTCGCTGCATTTGAGCGAATGCGCCGACAAACTTCCAGGCCATCGAGGCGAGGCATCATGATATCGAGCAGAACCAGGTTGGGCTTTTCCTGCTCGATCTTTTCAAGACCCTCCAGGCCGTCATAGGCCTGGCGGACTTCATAACCCGACATTGCCAGAGTATCGTAAAGATAATCGCTTATGTCAGGCTCATCTTCGATGATGAGAATTTTGTTGAGACGACTCGCTTCGGTGCTTGGATGCATATCAGGCTCTTACGAAA
>CAZQUE010000028.1:0-51412 GCA_964596185.1 uncultured bacterium
ACTATTTCTGCCAGCCGATTGGTGGTCGTGATCGACTCTTTCTGGCGCTCACGGACTATGGCATCGGCGATGCGTCCGGAAAAGTTTTCTTCGCCGTATTCGCGAAAAATTTTTACCAGTTCGTTACGTTCGAGACTGTTGACAAGTTCGGCGGCAGTTGTTGTCTGATCCAGATTCATGCGCATGTCCAGCGGGCCTGGCTTGCTGAAAGAAAAGCCTCTTTGTGGGTTCTCCAGCTGGTATGAAGATACGCCAAGGTCGACAAGGATTCCGTCAACTGCTTTTTCTTTAGCCAGAGGCAGAATTGCCGCCAGATCAGAGGCATTTGCCTGAAAGCGATTGATTCTCGGATCATCGAAACTTTTGCATGAATGTTCAAGAATTTCAGAGTCGCGATCGATGGCGATAACCTTGCGGATTTGCGGATACTTTGCAAGAATGGCGCGGGTGTGACCGCCAAGGCCAAAGGTCGCATCGGCAAAAACCTGGCCATTTTCAGGAAAGGCATATTCTTCGACGGATTTAAGCAATACCGGTATGTGTTGTGCTTTGAATTCAGTCATTTATTTAAATTGCTCCGGCATGTCTATATAGATAAGATTCTTGGGGATTATCATTCCCAGTTCGTTTCGGGCCACCGATTCAATGCGGTTGAGAGACTGCAGTTTGGAAATCTCGGCACGCAGGTCGGAATTGCCGTTTTCGATATTGGAAATGTCTTTTTCAATTTTTTTTATGCGTAGTTTAACTTCGATCATTTTCGTCGATTGCCAGACATACAGAGTGAACATCATACTGAGCAAGATAATTGCGGTGAGATACAGCCTGATGAGCTGGCGTCTTCGTGCCTGAAGGGCAGGCTGAATTTCTTCGGCAGGTCTCACCGAACCCGGTGCCTGTGGGGTATTTAGAAGTATTCTTGCCTGATTTGCCATAATGATTGAGCGTACATGAAAACGGAGAAACCCCGGTTGGGATTTCTCCGTGAATTATACCGAGGGATTATCTTGAATCCAAAGTACCATGCTGGGTGTCAAATTCCAAGATGGAATGAACATTTTTTTCAAAGTTTTTGAGAACGTCTCGTTCACTTTCAGGCATTTTCTGGAGCTGGAACAGGATTTCCCTGGCAGCCTGCGGATTTTGGTCGATTTCGCTGCGAATCTGGTTGAGCAACCGAGTTTCAACACTTGAAAGCAGGTCGGCCCTCTCGATAATTTCTGCCTCATTCTGAGATCTGGTGCGGCTGCGCCTGGTTGAAGCGTTGGCGTAGTTGCGCATTTCTGAAGCGACATCGGGTTGCATGACCTTGACGATCTCTTTCATGAACATGGTGCGTTGCGATTTATTGTTGATAGCTTCGATTCCGAATGTGAAAAGAAGCAGGCGATAGCCGTCGACCACTTTTACTGCAGAGGTTCCCGAGGATTTTATTCCCTTCGAGCGAGAGCTCGGCTTGTGATTCGGTCCGACCATCTGCGATTCGTCGGCCATGTCACGGGCGCGTTCTTCATAGCGAATAATCGGCACGGCACCGGCCATGGCATCGATTTCGTCGGGCCATTTCTGATTGTTGGCGCCATCGCCGCCAAAAATCTGCAGAGTCTGGTTCTTGACAAACCCGTTGATGCCGGTTACTACGTGGACATTGACATCGTCCTGAATGAAACTGGCTTTACAGCGATCACGCAGAAACGCGGAGTCACGCAGAGAAAAGGCCAGATCCTGGCCATTGAGGACCAGTCTGCCGCCTGAGCCAAGAAATTCATCGAGGGCGGCAATCTCTTTCTCGGTCAGGGACTGCTGTGGGGTTGAGTCCTGAACCAGGATCAAGACCCAGCCGTCAAGATATCTTTTCAGAACTTCAGGACGCAGATCGCCATCGAGCACGCGATCCCAGGTGTCGAACTGAACGCCGGCACTATTCAGCATTTCAGTAATCGCCGGTCCGGCCGGCGAAAAGGTGTCGGTCATTACCAGCAGCGCATGGCCGGTTGAAGCAAAAGCTTCTTTGATATAGAACGTGGTTTTGGTAGTCGATACCGGGATACCTTCGCCCTTAAGTGAGACATTCAGGGTGATTTCAGTGTGAACCGGTGTGCTTTCATTGACTTTGAACTGCATTATCGGCACCAGGTCAGACTTCTGCGGGCCGGGAAGTTTGCTTACCTCTACCGAGAAGCTTTTCTGGTTAAGATGCGGGGAGTTGGTGTTTATTGAGACCGTCGCTTCTTTCAGGCTTTTGCGTCCAAGGTTGCGAATATTGAGATAAAGAGTTACTTCTTCTCCAGCGGCGATACGGCCATCTTTGTTTTTGTCGGCAAGAACGGCATCTTCAATGCGCAGATAGGGCAGGTTGGGCGTGGCAATTTCGCTCATGGCATTGAACCACTGGGTTTCTTTACAGAAACTCAGAAGCTTATAGCGATTCATGTAAGTTTTGAAACCCTGCCTGGTCGGAAAAAAGATCGACAGGCCGCGTGAATTGACGAATTTTTCACCGCTGGCGGCGAGTCCTGCTACTATGCCGCCTTTTTTCTTTTCGCCGATGATCATCTTGTAAAGCGCCTGCGCAGAAGCACGAGTTGAGGCCTTGATGCTGGTTTTTCCAAGAAGATACAGGAAATGTGCCAGATCGATGTAATCTCCGTATGAATATTTCAGCGCCTCGTCACGGCATTTTTCAATTTTATCGATATCGGAAATGTTCTTGTGCAAGGCATTGCAAAAAGCGTCGAGCTTTTGCTTGAACTGTCCGGCAAGCTGTAGATCGAGCAGGGAAAGAACCACGGCGGTATTGCCCTGAGACCCGCCGGTATAAGATTTTTTGTAGGCACGGATAATGTTTAGCCCGAGTTCTTTTGGGCCCATTGCTGGTTTCTTGTGCATTGCCTGAGCGATCAGGTCGTAAGGCCAGCCTCTTTCCGGTTCCTGGTCAGGACAGGCTACCTGATAAAGCGCGTGGGGTGCAGCTGCCCAGGCAACTTCGGCCATCTGCATCAGACAGGCGTCGAAACCCAGAAGGTCGATGGGCTGGCCAAGGATTTTTCTTACTTCTGCAAGCGTTTTGCGCAGGGTTGGAATATCCATCGATGTGTAAGAGGTATCATCGTAGGAAATGTTGTAGGAAATGTTATCGATTGCGTTTTGAATTCCTGCAGGAATTTCTACCGGCGGCATTTCCATTTCCATGATGTTTGGGGAAATTTCTTTCCAGCCGGTGCCATGGTTCCAGAGTATGAGAGCGTAATGCCGTGCCGGATAATTTTCCCTGGCCCAGGCGACGAAGTCGGTAAGCGCCTCGGGGGTAGCCATATCTACTTCGCCGAGGTCTTCAACCATTTTTGAAGACATTTTTCTGGCGTTGGTATCTTTTTCAATGAAATAGCGACGGGTTCCGGTCCATTTCAGCTCGGAATCATCGTTAAAATTGCCGTTGAGATCTATCTGGGCGACAAAAGCGATCTGGTCATTCGATCCGTATTTTTCCAGTTCGTTGATGTCGGGAGCTGTACCGCTTTCAAGATTGTTGTCTGCCGCCATGAACAACATGAAAGTCCATTCTCGTGTAACGGACTCGGCAAAAACTGCTGATGACGCCAATATCAGGGTTAGTATCAGCAGGGTTCCTACGGATTTTCTTATACTCTTATACTCCACAGTTTTCCTCCAGTAGATGGATGCGGCAATTATACTTATTATACGGAAGGAAATGAAACATGTCAATTGCTGGAAAGTGACAATCCATGGTGTTTTGCTCGATCCAGCCCCGGCACAGTGTACCGCCCGTGAAAAAATTTCCAGAATAATGTGCTATTTGACTTTAACCTTCTTTTATTGTATTCTATATATCTAACTTCCGGGAAGGGAGGATTGCTTAAATGGCTCGAGCAAAGACCATTAAAAAAGCTGGCGCTGCCAGTGAAGAAAAAGCAACCAACAAGAAAAAGGTAAAAGAAGCAGGGGTCGACGCCAGAGAGTATTCAATGACTGAAACTTTCAAAAAGGGCGAAATGGTGTATCACAAAGTCTGGGATGACACCGGTGAAGTTCTTGAAATCGGCACGACTGATGATGGCATTAACAAAATGAAGGTTGCATTCGAGAAGGTTGGAGTAAAAAACCTGCGAATGGGTTAAAATTTCCAGCTAGAAAGACCCGGTGAACCCGGGTCTTTTTTCAGGTCTGGGGTTCAATCTGGGGGATATTGCGGTTTGGCTAGTGAATTTGATTTGCGCCAGCGTGGAATATGGCTGCTCAAACCCTGTACCCGAAAACTCATTGGTTTTCTTGCCAACACTGATTCGCGGCTCAGAGGCGAAGGTGCAAAAGCCCTGGGCAAGATCGGCGACCACGAAACGGTAGCGCCTTTGGTAGAAGCCCTGCTCAAAGAAAAGCAGGATGAACAGATGCCATTGGCTTTGGCCGAAATCGGTGATTCTGCAGCCCTTGCCCCTCTTTTATCCGCCTTCAAAGAAGCCGATCGTGAAGTGCGACCCAATATAGCCCTGGCTTTGGGCGCTTTTAAAGATCCAGCGGTGGTAACGACCTTAATCGAGGCTCTCTCAGACCTGGACCCCAATGTTCGTTACAACAGTATCACTTCATTGGGGCGTCTCAAAGACAGTTCCGCGGTGTCGAGCCTTCTGGGGTGCCTTGGCGAAAGCAACGAGTGGATTTTTCTCAACGTTGTCGATGCTCTGGCCAAGCTTGGCGCTCATCGTGCCACCAACCCCCTGGTCGCTTTTTATCTAAAAGAACGCAATGAACGCAAGCGCTCGGCAATTATTACCGCTTTGGGTTTCATTGCCGATCTGACTTCGGTTCCCACACTCACCAAGGCTTTGCGTGATACCGATGACCGTGTCAAAGCCAACGCCATCGAAAGTCTCGGGCGAATGAACCTGCCGCCTGAAAAGGCGATGAATCTGGTTCAACCCTTTCTCAAGCATCCGAATAACCGTGTGCGCGGCAATGCCCTTGTTTTTGCCGGCGAGCTTGGCAAGATCGATCTTACTCCTTATCTGAAAATCATGCAGGATGACCCGGAAAAATGGATCAGGGCAACCCTGGGATATGTTTTGTCGATTATAGATTACCCCGAAGCTCTGCAGGTGATAATCGATTTATTGAAAGATGACGATCCTGATGTCAGAAAAAATGCTGCATTAGCTTTGTCTTCCCGGGCAAAAGAGGCGCAAACCGAGCTGCTGGTAAAAATGCTTGCCGATCCGATACCATTCGTGCGCCTTCAGGCAGTTATCACTCTGGGCCGCCTGAAGATAGTTTCAGCGGTGCCCTGGTTGGTCAAGATGCTGAAAACCGACAGAAATTTCAAAATTCGTTCGGCAGTGATTACAAGCCTGGGGCATATAGGTGACAAAAACGGTATTCCCACCCTGCAGAGTGCTTTGCGTGATCGCGATTCCAGGGTGCGTGCCAATGCCGTCGAAGCTATCGAGGAAGTTCTTGGTGAGGCCTGCATAGGAGTTCTCAGGCCATTGCTCAACGATCCTGATAACCGCACCAGATCCAATGTTACCAAAGCCCTTTTTCGACAGGGTGACCTTGAAGTGATCAATGATCTGGAAAAAATGCTGATGGCTAAAGAGATCTCTACGCGAATTTCTGCCGCTTACGCAGTTGGGCAGATCGGCCTGGCCCTCAGGGAAATAGAGATTTCTCCGCTGCCCGATCCGCTAAAAAGCTCGCTTGAAAAAGTTGAACCACCACCGGAATTCAAACAAAAGCCCGTTGAGCCAGAACCTGTTGCCGAACCGGTAAAACTCCCTGACAGCCGTGAAGAATTGCGCAAAGTCTTCCTTGATTTGTTCAAACAGGGCAATCTCAAAAAATCACTTGAAGTCGCCCTGGAGTATCTCAACAAAAATCCTCATGATCTGATGGCGAATTTCTTTGTCGGTAACCTGCATTTTCAACTGAGTCACTTTGAAGAATCGATCGGTTTCTTTCAGAAGACTATCGAGCAAGATCCCTTTCATATTCAGGCACACAGTAATCTGGGTATTGCCTGCTTCCGCTCCGGCAAACTACACGAAGCAATCGACTACTTTAAAAAAGCTCTTAAGCTCAAGCCTGATCTGACCGTGATCAGATTCAATCTTGCCAACCTCTATTTAAAGACCAACCGCTGGGAAGAAGCTGCCCGACAATTTGAAGAAGGCTGTCGATACCAGGAACCCAATGCAAGAATTCTTGCCAATATGGCTTTTTCCTATCAGAAACTTGGCAAATTCGATCGGGCCGTTTCCTGCTACAGTAAAGCAGTGGCAATAGACCCGGCTGATCCTGGTAATTATTATAACTGGGCAATAATTCTGGCGCGAACCGGTAAAAAATCCGAGGCCCTTGAAGTAATCCACCGGGCTCTGAAAGACGTGCCAGTTACTTCGCCGGGTTTAAAAAATCTCCGGGATCTACTGGAACGCATAAAGGGTTAAAAATTTTCACCAGGAGAACGAGATGCAGAATCGCCTGATGACCGTTATGTTTCTTGATATGCAGGGCTACACCAAGAAAAGTGCCCAGCAAACCATAGAGGAAATGAAGCTTTTCCATGATCAGATGTTCAAGTTCGTTACCGATTTGGTCGACAAACATCACGGGCGTATGGTCAAATCGCTTGGCGACGGTTTCATGGTTTGCTTTGAATCGCCGACCAACGCAGTTCAGGCAGGTATTGAAATTCAACGAAAGCTTGAAGCACGCAATGCCCAGATGATGAACCCTGAGAGTCTGGTGAGATTTCGCGTTGGCATAAACACCGGCGAAGTCGGTGTCGATGAAAACGGCGACCTTTTCGGCGATCCGGTTAATATCGCCTCTAGAATTCAGACATTTGCCGACACCAATGATGTTTTCATTTCCGAATCGACATTTCTGGCCATGAATCGCAATGAATTCGGGGCAGTAGATCTTGGCGCCCAGGAGCTAAAAAACGCTACCCGCGAAATCAAGATTTACAAGATTCTCAAAAACGGCTCTCCGGGAATGATAGCCAGTCAAAAAGAGCCTTCAGCTGAATCTTCGTTCGCTGCAAACAAAAAATACATCATTGCCGCCGCCGCACTGATTGTTGTTTTGCTGTTATTCGGGGTGATCCGACAGGCGCGAAAGAACCGGGCCGTGCAAAAACCTGACCAGCAAACCGCCCAGGCCGGTGAAAAACAGCCAGAAAGCCAGCCTGCGGCCAACCCCGTTACTGAAAAACCGGAAACCAGCCCAGGAGAAGAGATAAAAACTATTCTCGACATCAGCGCCGATGATCAGCGACTGAGGTTTTCCAACGACGAAAGAAGGGCATACGCCGATTTACAGAATTTTCGACAAAAGAAAATCTTTGTCGAGGCTGAAAAAATTGCAGTCACTATGATAAGCACTCAGCCAGGGCAGAAAAAGCTTCCCTGGGGACTCATCCTCGCAGAAGTCCTCTTTGAACAGGGCAAAACTGACGAAGCTGAAAAAGTCTGCAACAATATTCTCAAAAAAGCAGTCGTCGGCCCTGCTGCTCGCGGAAAACTGATTGATCAGATAGATCGTATTCGCCGCAAATACCGCAAATAAAAAGCGGAGCCGCCAATTTTCGGGCAGCTCCGCACTTTTCGTTCAATGATTGCGGCAACGATAGTTATCAGACCAGGTTCCAGCCTGCATTGAAGGCTTTCTGGTTCAGTTCGACCAGTTTCGCGGGAAGTCTTTTGCTGATCATGTCGAGCCAGACTTCTTTGTTAATTTTGCCGAGTTTTCGTGCCAATACGCCCAGCAGAACCACGTTGAGGCATTTCTGATTACCCAGGTCTTTGGCTTTGCCGATACCATCGACTGAAAAAACTTCGATTGAAAGTTTGCCGAGTTTTTCGGTGATATTTGCGGGGTAAACCGAGTTTCCTGCGGAAACCGACATCGGCAGTATATTCTGAGCATTGCTGATGACCATCCCCCCCGGGCGCAGATATTCTGACCAGCGCAGTGCTTCGAGTTCTTCGAAGGCGAGGAGAATGTCACATTCGCCTTTTCTGATAACCGGCGCCGAAATCTTTTCACCGAACCTGACGTGACTTACAACACTACCGCCGCGCTGAGCCATGCCGTGAATTTCAGACTTTTTGACGTCAAAGCCGGCTTCCATGGCACATTCAGCCAGCAGATTGCTGGCCAGCAGAGTCCCCTGGCCGCCAACTCCACATAATAGAATATTGGTAGTCATAGTTATTCCTCCCCGGCCTGAGTTATTGCGCCCGGTCGGCAAACAGCCGCGCAAAGGCCGCAATGGACACACAAAGTGCTGTTTATTCTGGTTTTTCCATCGGCCGGATCGACTTCAATGGCCGGACAGCCAAGTTTCCAGCAGATGCCGCATTTTACGCATTTGTCGCGGTTGATCGAAACCAGTCTGACTTTTGGTTTGTAATCTTTAAGCAAAAAGCATGGGCGTCTGGCGATGATTACCGAAGGTTCTTCATCTTTCAGCGCGTCTTTTAACGTGCTTTCGACCTGTTTGAGGTCGAAGGGATCGACAGTGTGAACGTTGGTAACACCACATGCTTTGCACACGGCTTCAAGATCGAGAGTTTTGGTGGCTTCACCTTTGAGCGTTCGCCCGTTGGCCGGATTAGGCTGGTGGCCGGTCATTGCCGTGATCGAGTTGTCGAGAACCATGGTGACATGGCGCCCCTTATTGTAAACCGTATCGATCAAGCCGGTAATGCCTGAGTGAATGAAAGTCGATTCACCCAGAACTGCTACGAGCTTGCCATGAATCTTCTCTTTCATGGCTTTTTCAATACCGAGGGCGTTGGTAACTGAAGCACCCATACATACAATGGTGTGCATGGCATTATGAGGCGCAAAAGCACCGAGGCTGTAGCAGCCGATATCACCAGTTACCGTGCAGTTGAGCTTGCGCAGGGTAAAAAATACGCCGCGATGCGGACAGCCCGGGCATAAAACCGGTGGGCGGACCGGAACCTCATCGCCATATTTTTCAATGGTTTCGGGCTGGTTGATTTCAACGAATTCCGACAAAGATGCATGAATAATGTCGGGATTGAGTTCGCCGCATACCGGAATGCGATCTTTGCCGATACATTTGATGCCAAGCGCGCGCACTTCGGTTTCGATGAAGGGGTCGTTTTCTTCAATGATGATGAGTGTCTCGACCATTCCGGCGAATTTTTTGACCATCTCGGCGGGGAAGGGGTTGGTGAAGCCAAGCTTGAGAAAGGCTGCATTTGGAAAGATTTCGCGGGCATAGGTGTAACTAATGCCAGAGCTGATGATGCCTATTCTGGTGTCGCCTTCTTCGATGCGGTTCCAGGGGCATTCACAGCCGAATCCGGTCAATTTCTGCAGACGCTCTTCAACTTTTACATGCAGTTTGCGGGCGTTATTCGGCAAAACACAGTATTTTTCCATTTTTCGTTCGAATTCACGCTCAGGAGCCTGCAGGCGTTCGCCAAGCTCAACGATACCTTCTGAATGGGAAATTCGGGTGGTTACGCGTAACATCACCGGAGTATCGTATGCTTCTGACATTTTTATCGCGGCAACGGTCATATCTTTTGCTTCCTGACTGTTGCTTGGCTCAAACATCGGAATTTTTGCCATTCTCGCGTAAAAGCGGTTGTCTTGCTCGTTTTGTGAGCTATGCATGCCGGGGTCATCGGCTGAAACAATTACCAGGCCGGCATTAACTCCGGTATAGGCGACGGTAAAAAACGGGTCGGCAGCGACATTGAGGCCGACATGCTTTTGGGCGCACAAAGAACGGGCGCCGCCGTAACAGGCTCCAATGACGGTTTCCATTGCGGTCTTCTCATTGACTGCCCACTGGGCATCAATTTCGTTGTAAGTACCGCAATACTCAAGTATCTCGGTTGAAGGGGTCCCAGGATAAGCTGCGGCAAATCTTACGCCGGCTTCCCAGGCACCACGGGCGATCGCGGCATTTCCCGAAAGAAAAGCGCGGGTTTGTGGTTGCTTCATTCCTTTCTCCTTCTGTTTATATTTGTTAAGGTCGTAACAATATAGCACAAAGAACAACTTATTTCTTCTCGGCCAAGAAAACCTTGAAAACCCTGTTCACAGCGATTTTCAGAAGCTCTGCCGTCTTCTGTCTCTACGGGGTGGCATTGTAACGCTGCGCATCTTCGTTTTTTTTGCTAAGCCGGCTGCGGTCGGGCGATGCTTCGTTCGTGTTTGTGCTCGTGCTCGTGCTCGCACCTAGGCGCGATCGAGCCACAGGATGTGGTGAATGCATGATCGCCTCAGGATAGAGAGCGATCAGGCGAATCCTGCGGCGCCCTGGCACTTGCGCATCCTGCGCGGCGTAATCGTAATCGCTTCGGTGCGGCATTGCAACGCTGCGCATCTTCGTCTGCTTGATTTTCTAGCTTCAAGCTCAACTCCTGATATTCGAGAAACCTTCAAGAATCGCCTTCCATGGCGATCTTGAAGGTCGGCAAACTTCCTGTTTGCCGACTCGAAATTCAGGGTTTCGCTTTCAGAGAAAATCAGCAGACTACGACACCTTCGCTTATGCAAAGCCGCCCCTCCGCCGGTCTGGGTCTGCCACCTTCGCTTAAGCATAAGAAGCTTGAGATGATAGCGCAGCGGGCAGGGCGATGCTTCGTTCATGCGACTAATTTTGTGTTTTCAGGAGAACCTGTGCGAATTTCTTGCCCGAAATGCTTTTTGCAGTTACCATTCTAAAAACTCAATTCTGGAGATCTTATGAAAATTCTCGTTACCGGTGCCGCAGGTTTTATTGGTTTTCATCTCAGCATCAGCTTGTTGAAGCGAGGTGACGAGGTTGTTGGTTTTGACAATCTCAATGACTATTATGAGGTGAAATTGAAGCATGATCGCCTGGCGATTCTGCAGAATCATCAGTCTTTTACTTTCGTAAAAGGCGATCTTGCCGATCGTGGTGCCGTTGAACAATTGTTTGCCGAGCATCGTTTCGACCGGGTCATAAATCTGGCCGCTCAGGCCGGAGTGCGTTACAGCCTGGAAAACCCGCATGCTTACATCGACGCCAATATAGTCGGTTTCATGAACATTCTCGAGGCTTGTCGTCATAACCAGGTCGCGCACCTGGTTTATGCGTCTTCAAGCTCGGTTTACGGCTCGAACACTAAAATGCCGTTTTCCATTCATCATAATGTCGACCACCCGGTATCGTTGTATGCGGCCTCAAAAAAAGCAAACGAACTTATGGCTCATACCTATTCACATCTTTATGGCCTGCCGACGACCGGATTGCGATTTTTTACCGTTTACGGACCATGGGGTCGACCGGATATGGCCTTGTTTCTCTTTACCCGAGCGATCCTCGAGGGTAAGCCGATTAAAGTTTTCAACCAGGGGAAAATGCAGCGTGACTTTACCTACATCGACGACATCGTCGAGGGTGTGGTCAGAGTTACCGACCGAATTGCCGAGCCAAATCCCGACTGGTCGGGCGACAATCCTGATCCGGCAACGAGTCAGGCGCCATTCAGGGTTTATAACATTGGCAACAACAAACCGGTCGAGCTTTTGCGTTTCATAGAAATCATCGAGGAAAAGACCGGGGTCAAGGCAATCAGGGAAATGATGCCGATGCAGCCGGGCGATGTGCCTGCTACCTTTGCCGACGTCGATGATTTGATGCGCGATACCGGTTTTGCCCCGAACACTTCTCTTGAACGCGGGGTCGGCAAATTCGTCGACTGGTTCAGAGAGTATTACGGGCTTTGATCAGGCAGAAAGATTCTCGCGATAGAAGCTTTCCCAGAGTTCCTTTTCTTCGGTCATGACATATAATGCCAGCTGATCGCGAAGTAACCTTACGCAGAAATCAGTGAAGTTGGTGTTTCCCTGATTCATGGAGTTTTCATCATAATAGGTGAAAAGCACTGCCAGAAGGCGATTTCCATGTAGCAGCGGATAAGCGGTACAGGTTGTTTCTTCGTCGACGAGTTGCGTGGTTGCTTTGTGATTGGGGTTGTTCTTGATCGTTTTGAGAATTTCATTCTCGATTGTATCGAGTTCAAAGGCTCGCGAGCGGTCAAGACGTGCGGTGACCTCGATGCTGTCATCGTTGTGAATTCTGGCAATGATTGCATCTTTCAATCCGACATTTTTGCCGAATTCAAAAATAATTTTGGAAAACGGCTGGTTTTCTTCGGATGGACGATTGAAAACCATGGCTCTGATGCTGTCAAGCTGAGTATGCAACGTCGTCAGGCTCTGATTGAGGCGTGAATTTTTCTCTCTGATTTCCTGGTTCTGCAACGCACTTTTTACTGCGGCGGCACAATGTTTCAAATAGAAGCTAAGGCTGCTGATCATGTTCTCTGGGTGCTCTTCACAGCCATATTTTTCAAGCATCATCATTCCCAGGGTTTTGCCGAGGTGCCGCAACGGAATGTAGGCGACCAGACGCTGTAGCGGGCCGTTGGTAATCGCCATCGAGGCTTCCTTCTCCGGTGTGATTCGAGCATTGATGATAACGGGGCGGCCCTCATTCAATACCGGTTCAAGAGTTTCAGGATTCTTGCGGGGAATGTCGAGAAGGCGCGGCGATGCCTTGCGGATGTCGAGGATTTCATTGAGTCTTGCGCCGGATTCATCGGTTCTGAAGATATGCAGACAGGAATTGTCGAGCTTGAAGAGTTCAGTTGTTCTGTGCTCGATCATGCTGGTCAGGGATTCAATTTCATGGCAGACGGCCATCATTTCGCTGACTTCTTCAAGAATTATCTGTTTGTGCTGTAGTTCAGAAACCAGATGGTCGTTTTCGCTTTTCAACGAAGCCACTTCGGCCATGAGACTGGAAATCTGGTTTCCATGGTTGGTTTCAAGAATTTTTAGCTTGTTGAGCTTTTGATTGAGAACCTCAATTTCAATCGCCCGTTCATTGGCGCATTTGAGCGTTTCTTCGAAAGAGCGGCGATTTTCACGGTTTTCGAGACTGATCTTTTCCAGGCTGGTTTTGGTTTCAGCAATTTCGGTTTTGAGTGTTTCGACCTGGTTTTTAAGATAAATCTCTTCGCTGCGATCTTCAAAAATGATCAGCAGTCGGGTATTCCCTTCGCTGTCCTTGAATGCAGAAATGCGGCAGTTGAAAAGATGTTTGGTGCCTTCGCGGGAACTCAGTCTGATTTTTTCCAGACTTCTTCTGCTGTTTCCGGTAACTACAGATTGGATAACATAGGCCATGCCGTATTGTTCGAGTTCGGGAAACTCTTTGAGCAGGTTTTTTCCGGCCAGATCTGAAGGCAAGAAACCGTTTCGGTCTATTTTAACCTTTTCGACATTGCCGTCGGGATCTATTATCAGCCAGCCTTCAGGTATCTGCTCGGCGGTGTGTCCGGAAGAAACAGCTCTGGTGCTGCTTTTATACAAAAGATCGTTGAGGTAGAAAATACGTTCCTTGAACACTGAAGTGAGTTTGTGGGCAAGGAAAGCGGCGGCACTCAGGCCGGTGATCATAACCAGTGAATTTGCGACAATCCAGCCGGTGCACTGGCTCAGATCGCCAAAGACGGGTGAGTAAAATTTAACGTGGGTAATCGCCTGATATTTAACCATCAAACTGGCAAAGAACCAGGCGCCGACACCGGCAGTAGCATAAACGGCTCCAGTTTTGAAGCCCATGACTGCACCGGCAACGATGACCGGAACAACCGCGAGAAAGAACAACGGGCTTTCCATGGTTCCGGTATAGCGCGAAAGCAGGGTTATCAGCAGAAGGTCGCCGATTACCTGTGAATGCATGATATTGTTCAGAGACAAAATGTTGAAAGAAACATCCTTCAAGGATTCAAGCAACATCAGATACATTACCGACATCATTTTTACGACGACGGCGGGAATCATTGCCAGGCCGCGAATGCCTCTATTCCTGAGTTCGCTGAAAAAACGGCTCAAATAGGTGCCAAGAAATTTTCTCAACGCGGGAATTCCGCGGCTCATCGCCATTTGTCGCGAAAGCATCGAAAAGTGAATCGTGAAGAAAACGTTTAGAATCGCCAGTAGACAGCAAAGAATGTAAATTGGCGCAATCTGAAAACTCATACCCAGAAATTTGCTGCTGAGAATGCCAAAACCAAATATGAGTGGAATACTCGCCCAGCGCATGGTGATAAGGCCGCGAGCAATCTGAAGTTCACGTATTCCGGAGCGATTAGTAGTCATATTGCCTCCTGAACAACTGGCAAAAAGGTAAGGTTCAGCAGACCTATCGGCAGAAAGTGGAAAATTATGCAGGTTTGCGTAGAAAAAAATTATTCGATGGCAAAACTGTTGATATACAGACCCTTTGAAATAAGCACTGAAAGCAGCTGAGCTTTGCCCTTGCCGTTGATCGTTTTCAATGACCATTTTCTGGTCAGTGCTTCAGAATTTTCGGGATCGATCTGCAAAACTTCGGCCAGTTCTTCGCGACTGGCGAGACGCCAGGAATATTCTGCAGGATCAGAAGGCCAGCCCTGCTGCAGAAGCCCGCGCAGCAAAAATGGCGGAACGTCGCTGGTTCCAGCAATAGAAACCGATAACTCTGTGGGAAGATCGTTGATCAGGTTTTTCAGGGCCAGGCGGTTGAGAATTCGACTGCGAATACCAGAAAGCTGTCTTGGCACGAGTTCGTTGTCGGCATGAAACTGCATCGACATAGTCTGAGGGCCTTCCCTGAGAATGCTGATCGGAAAACTCAATGACTGATCAGCGTCGAAGGTCTTGATTATTTCTTCAATAATCTTTCCGTCAGCAATGATGCGTATTGCTAAATCGCAGATGCGGTTGCTGCCACTGCTTCTGGCGGCAATGATTCTCGGGAAGCTCTTGTCGCTGCGACTGAACAGGTGCTGCTGAGCGACCGGCATACTGATCATTTCATGGGTTTTATCGGGGGTTTTAAAATTGATGTTTTCGCTTTGCGGAAATTCTGCATGAAAATGGTCTAGCCAGGCCTTTTGCAAAAGATTTTTGTTCAGATCACGGCGGTCCTGAACCAGAATCTGGCCGGCAGCACCGGCATAGAATTTCCATTCGGGTGAGTTTTTGATGCCATCGATATTCTGACAGAATTCTTCGATTCGCCCAAAAAACTGAAAAAGCTCTTGCTGGGTTCCGGAAGCGATCAGGTAAAGTTGTAAAATGCCCGGCTTGTAGATGATTTCATAATTGGTAGGGTTGGGTTGGTCAATTTCACGACCAAACTTTTCGCCAATGAATTTTGCCGAAAAAAAGCTGGAAGAGTCGATGCGGTTCCAGGTGAAAACTTTTATGATTGCGGGACTTGCATCACCAACGACTGGCAATTTGCAGTTTAGATCAGTTTTGTTAGAACCATAGAGAGGCTGTAATTTATCAAGCGTTTGTTTGAGCTGATAGAAATCATCGAGGCTGATGCCATGAGTGTTCAAGCTTATTGGCGCATGCTCAGGCGGTTTTATGTCTGGGGGCGAACAGTTGAGAAGCTTTTCAATGAACGCCGGTTTCAGGTTCGCGGTTGGGCGGTCGATCTCATTGGCCAGGCTCTCGATGAAGCGGTTGGCATGATCAATTAGCTCAGGTGCTTTTTCCGGATAAATAATGGCAAACTGGATACCGCTGAAATTCTTAGATAACCGCCAGATTGCGCCCTCGCGGTCTATTTGCCCGGCGATGCTGGTCGGGTCATTTTTGTTACCGAGAACGGTCTGAATTTTGGCAAACAGTTGATTGTTAAGATTAACACCGTTTTTACAGGGCGGATCAAAAGTGAAAACTATCGAACTTACTTCAGCAGAATTCAGAAGGGCTGGTAAAAGAACATATACCAGCATCAGCGCCAGCAATGCCGGTCGAAAAAGATCGAGTCTCAGAGGGAAAAATACTCTGTTCTGCATATCTCAAGGTTATAACAGAATTTTCAATAACACCAGTTTTTTCAAATTTTCATATTGCCGTCTTGCGATTTTTTCAGATTGTTGCAAATGGCGCGAACCCCAATTACAATCGAATAAGGAAAAGCTAAGAGGTGGATAATGATTTTCTGGGACAGCGAATTTGGAACCGCTCTGGTCGTCGCCGCCGTGTTTTTGTCTCTGGTCGGCCTTGGCGAAATTTTGCGAGGTCTCAACCTCTGCTCCCAGGAAGCGACCCGAAAGTTCGTTCATCTTACCGGTGGCGTTGTTTCGTTGAGTTTTGCCTACCTTTTCAAATCACACTGGACTATTCTCGGGCTCTGTTTTGCTTTCGTCAGCCTGATGATTTTTACCAAAAAATTTGGCCTGTTGCCATCGGTGCATGGAGTAAAGCGAAAATCGGCCGGTGATTTGCTGCATCCGATTGCGATTTATCTGACCTTTTCGGTGACTAACCAGATGGAGCGCCCTGATTTTTACCTTATTTCGATCATGGTGCTTTCTGTTTCCGACGCTCTGGCGGCAATAATCGGTGTTTCTTACGGCTTCAAGGTTTTTCGGGTTGAAGAGGAAAAGAAAAGCATCGAAGGATCTTTTATCTTTCTCTTGTCGACCTTTCTGATCGTTCACCTTGGTTTACTTCTTCTAACCCACACCGGAAGAATTGAAAGTGTCCTGATCGCCTTGCTGATCGCGGTACTGGTAACCTGCTTCGAGGCCATTTCGCTAGGCGGTGCCGACAACATCATCATTCCCTTCGGAACTCTTTTCATTCTCGATCGAATCTACCGGCTTCCAATCGAGGATCTTATTTTTCGCCTCTGCTCATTGACAATTCTCTTCATGATTACCGCGTTGATTGGCAATTCTTCTAAACGCCTTGGCTCTTCAGGGATTATTGGCATGGCGCTGGTCGGTTACGGTGCCATGACCATCGTCAATCCTTATTGGTACATTCCGGTTTTTATCTGTACCGTTCTGGTCGGAAATTTTGACCTGTTTCTCGAGATGCCGGGTAATCAGGATGAGCTGGTGCGAGTGCGGCCGGTTTTTTACATGTTCATCGGATCATTACTGTGGATGCTTGGCCCGACCTACCTGGGTCGACATGAAAACTTTTTTTACGTGCCTTTTATCGTCAGTTTTGCCGCTGTGCTCAGCATTAGATGGAGATGGTCGCAACGCGAGGGCAACTTGATTACCGGCCGGCGGCGGCGAAATCGCATTCCGGAATGGCTGTTGCGTGGAAATTTCCTGATTCGCTCATCATTTCTGGCTCTGGTTTTTATCGGTATCAGCAGTCTTTTTATTTCCGGTTGTGAGCTTTCGTTTTCTTTCTTTACCTGCATGTTGGGAATAATGCTGTCTGACCTGATATACTGGGGAATTGGCCGCCGCTTTCACGGAATCTGGAGTAAAGTGGCCTTTTTGCGAATGAGCCTGTTTTCAACCATGGCCGCTTCAATGGTAATTTTTGCCATCAACTGGTGGCTGTGTTCATTCTGAGGCCAAAGTAATTTCAAGAGGTTCAGGGAAATTTCAGCTCCAGCGGATTTTGGGTGAAATCTGGTAGTTCGCCAAGTTTTTCGATGAAGGCTATTGCCGCTTCACGCATGAAAATTCCGCTGTCTTCAACAGCTTCGACTTTGGCAAAAAGCTTGTCGCCACCAAGATTACCATTGGCAATGAACGATGAAGTGCTGACCCGATAGGTTTTGTGTTCTTCGAGAGGTGCCTTGCCAATCATGATGTTTTCGGCTTTGCCGAGGGCGAAGTTCATTGTGCCGCTGAGGCCGGCATATTGGAAGCCTTCGAGTTCATCTGATCCTGAGCAGATAAAATCAAGCATTTTTTTAACTTCTTCACCCTTCATCGTAAAGGTCACCACGGTGTTGTCGTATGGCAGTGCTTCGAAAACCTTGCCGTAAGTTATATTGCTGCCTGGTATACCAGCGCGGATACCCCCGGAATTAACCAGGCAGATATCGGCTTTGCCGGCATCTTTCATCGCGGCGGCGGTAAAAGAACCCATCGGCAACAGTTTGGTGTCTTTGAGATCCTTGGGGTAGTCGAGTTCGAATTGCGAATGTCCGGCAATTTTGGCCATCTTCGCTTCGAGCTGGCCGTGATAATGGGCAACCAGTCGTTCGACTTCGGGAACAGACTCTAATTCAACGCTCGCATCGATTTTTTCGAGCCGGCCGGAAAAAGTGGCGATTTTTCCAGAATCGTCGAGGCTGATATCGACGATGCCGAGAAAAATTCCATGTTCGCCGCTCTGAGCAACGATGGTTCCATTCAAGCCGTTGTCGAATCCGGGTTGGGAGTTGCTGACCAGCTGTGGTGCATAAACTTCAGTGTGGGTGTGCCCGCCGATAATGACGTCGATTTCATTGATTGCCGCTGCCATTTCCAGATCCAGTTCATAGCCGGAATGGGAAAGCACCACGATCAGATCTACATAAGGCCTGATTTTGGCGGCAAAGTGTCGAACCATTTCGGTCTGGGGGCGGGCAAAGAGCGGGGCCTTGGTCTTGACATCCACTGATTCCCAGGCTTCGTCACCAATGCTGCCGATTACCCCTATGTTCTTGCCATTGCGGGCAAAAATGCGATAGGGCTCAAACACTGGCTTACCGGTATTGCGATAGAAGACGTTGCAGCAGAGCAGACGTATTCCGGAAATCTGCAGCTTTTCAAGCAGGTTCTCAATGCTCAGATCCAGTTCGTGGTTGCCGAGGGTTGTAGCTTCATAACCCATGGCCGCAGCAATGCGGTAACAGGCTTCGCCCTTGAAAAAATTGAAGAAGGGGGTGCCTTGAAACATGTCACCGGCATCGAGCACCAGAGCTTCAGGGGTTTGCCTTTTAATTTTTTTTATTAACGAGGCCCGGCGCAGAACGCCTGAGACATCGTCGCCATGCGATTTTGAATTTACTGGCACGATGCGGGCATGAGTGTCATTGCTGTGTATAAGTCTTACCGTCGTTTCTGCCTGAACCGCAATACAACCGAGAAGCAGAAACAGAACGAGCGCAGTTATTCTGTTTTTCATGAGCTTAGATTTCCGCGAGCAAGGTTGTCAGCAGCAGCCAGATTTTTTCGATCGATGGCAGAAAAATCTTTTCATCGGGTGAGTGGGGGTTTTTGATGGTCGGACCCAGCGAAATCATATCCATACCAGGATGAAGGTTGCCGATGAGACCGCATTCCAGGCCAGCATGAATCGCTTCTACCTTGGCTTCGGTTTTGAACAATTTTTTGTAAGTCTTTTGGCAAACTGCCAGAAGCGGTGAATCGAAATTCGGCTGCCATGAAGGATAACCGTTGCCGCTGAAAACTCTGGCGCCGGCCAGTCTGGCAATGCATTCTATTCTGCGGGTATGGGCGTCGAGGCGGCTCATGACCGAGCTGCGCTGACTTGTATGAATGTGCAGCTTGCCATTGTCGATGAAAACCTTGGCTTCATTTGAAGAGGTTTCGACCAGAGACGGCATGTCGGTAGAACGGGCGGCGATGCCATGAGGAATGGCAAAGAGCAGATCAAGAGCTTTCATCGTAACGTAGCTCATCATGCCGCGGCGATCTATAGGCAGCGGAATACGGCTTAAGGACAGGGCAAGCTCAGGATCGGTGTTGGCAAATTCAGCCTTGAAAACCTTTTCTTTTTCATCGATCAAATTTTCGATCGTTTCCAATGCATCGGCAGGAACAAAAAAGGTGGCTTCGGCATCGCGGGGTATGGCGTTGTGGGCAGTGCCGCCGGTGATTCCAACCAGGCGAAGGTCACAGACTTCACGAATTGTCATCAGGCTTCTGGTCAGAACCCGGATCGCATTGGCCCGTTCTTCGTGAATATTAACGCCGGAGTGTCCGCCGGTCAGGCCATGAACTTTAAGTAACAGTGCACTGTAATCTGAGGGCACTTCTTCGTAAGCGAGGTCGAGTTCGATGTGGGTGTCTTTGCCGCCGGCGCAGCCGACAGTGAAAACGCCTTCATCTTCAGAATCGATATTGATAAGTTTTTTGCCGGTAATGATGTCGGGTTCGAGCTCTTTGGCGCCGGTCAGCCCGGTTTCTTCTTCAACGGTGAAAAGGAGTTCGAGCGGCGGATGTTTAACTTCGCTGTCTTCGCAGATGGCCATGGCAAGGGCTATTGCTATGCCATTGTCGGCGCCGAGAGTTGTTTTGTCAGCCTTGAGCCATTCACCATCAAACACGAATCTGATCGGATCTTTGCTGAAATCATGTTTTGAATCAGGCGTTTTTTCGCAAACCATGTCAAGATGGCCCTGCAGCACGACCGGTTTTTTCTTTTCCATGCCTTTGCTGCCTTTGACTTTAATGATCAGATTACCGACCCGGTCGGTAATGCAGAGAAGCTTTCGGGCTTTGGCCCAGTCGATAATATGCTGGCGTATTTTTTCTTCGCTGCCAGATTTTCTGGGTACTGCACTGAGTTCTTCAAAAAGCTGCAAAACTTTTTTCACTGCACCTTCAGGTTTATAGACTGTCTTATTTGTTGTTTTTTCCTTTGCCATTGCGAGCCTCACTATCTATGGTTTCGTTATAAGTTAATACTTATTCGGCGAGTTTTCAAGCTGCAGAATTTTAATGCAAAGAAAGTCTGAACATGTTAGTTTAACAGCATTAAACTCGCAGGAGTCTGGTTATGGGTAATGGTTTAGAACAGAAACCGGTTATTGCCATTTCGTTGCTCAGCGAAATAGCTCAGGCAATTTCGCATTTGAATTCCGACCGGGCTTTGCTTTTTCTAACCGAAAGTGCCGTTTCAGTTACCGAATCTTCGGGGGCAGTGCTGTTGACTCCCCATGAGAAGAGCAGCGTAATGGTGCCGCTGGTTAAAAGCTTCCAGGAAAGTGTTAAAGAACCGCATCTGCGTGAAGATTTTCTGCGTGACTGCTATGACGTATTTATTCGTCTGCGTGATTACAGCGCACAAAGCATGGCTTCAGAATACGAGATTTCCGACCGTTATTCGATCAGTCTTTATTCCGCCTGGCCGATCATGTTGGCCGGCAAACCGGTTGCGCTGTTGATCATGTTCAAGCCGAGCAACCGTGCCAGGTTTTCCGACGAGCATCGCAGTTTTCTCGAAATCATTACCCCGTTCATGGGCTCTTTGCTCGAAAATTTCCGCCTGCACAATGAAATGATTCATAAAAACTCGCGTCTATCGGCTCTTTACGAGATTTCTCAACAGGCCGAGTCGCTGATCGATTTTCGCGATGTGTACGATTCGCTGGGCAAGGTTGCCAAAAGCTTCATCAATTTTGATGTTTACATGCTCTACCTGTTGGCCGGCGATGGTAAAACCCTTGAATTGCGGCTTTATGAAGGAGATCAGTCTTCTTTCCCCCGCGCCCTGAAAGTGGGGGAGGGCCCTATCGGTCTTGCTGCCAAGGAATTGAAGCCGTATCTGACCTATACTACCGATTTTAATTCGGTTCTCATTCTTCCAGTCGAAGTATCGGGAAAGCTGATCGGGGTCATTGCCATTGCCAGCCGCAAAGCTTATGCATACCGTGACGAAGACATCATCGGATTGCGTATCATCGCGACACAGATCGCATCCATAGATCACATGTTCAAGGATCTGATCAGTCTGCGTGGCTTCACCGAACGAATTATGGAAAGTATGACTTCCGGGGTGTTGATATTTGATCGCCTGGGCAAGGTGACATACGCCAATCATGAAATCAGCAGAATGCTTGGTCGCCCCTTTCCTGAAGGCTGGAGCCTGGATACGGATCGCGACAAGCTGCCGCCAAAGCTTATCGAACTGATGCTGGATGTTTTGAAGACCAACATCACCGTGGAAAATGAAAAGATCAAAGTGCGCCATGCGACTCCGGCCAAAATAGTCGAAGTGAACGCGTTTCCATTCAGAAATGAGCAGGGTGGCATGCTCGGAACCGTTTTTTTCATCAAGGACATCACCCAGATCAGCGCCATGGAAGAGCAGTTGAAAAGAGCCGACCGCCTGTCAGCGCTAGGCGTTCTGGCGGCTGGTATCGCCCATGAAATTCGCAACCCGCTTACCGGGATGAAGATGATCGTTCAGTTGCTCGAAAGTGAATTCAGCCAGGATGATTCGCGTCGCGAGCCTTTATGGATAATTCAGAAAGAGATTGACCGGCTCGAAGCAATTATTGGCAATCTTCTCGATTTTGCCCGGCCAACAAAGCCGAAAGCGGTCGAAGTCAACGTTGAAAAAGTCGTCGATGACTGTTTTCTGCTGGTAAAAAACCAGCTCAAAAAACAGGGCATCAACTATGAAAAAAGAGTGCAGAATCTTTTACCGCTGGTGATTGGTGATCCAGATCAACTCAAGCAGGTTTTCATCAATATCATCACCAACGCAATTCAGGCATTAGGGCCGGATGGGTATCTTAGAGTGATTCTCGATCATCGTGATGAAGCCCTGGTGATCGCTTTTGAAGATACCGGCAACGGAATTCCCTCAGACCGCCTGCAGGATATCTTCAATCCATTCATGACTACCAAAGAAGACGGAACCGGGTTGGGGCTTTCGATGGCCCAGCGTATCGTCGAAGAGCATGGCGGCAAAATTGAGGTGCAGAGCAGTGTCGGCGAGGGATCGACCTTTTACGTCTATCTGCCGGGAAAGGCTGAAACAGGCGATTGAATATGTTAATCATTGGGGTTTCCGGACAAACCGGAGCAGGAAAATCAACGCTTGCGCAGATGCTCTCTCGGGAAGGGCTTGGAAAAAACCTCGAAGTCGATGCCATCGGCCACCAGCTTTTAGCCGAAAGTCAAACCCGACAACGCCTGGTCGGTGTTTTCGGCGATGACATTCTCGACGAACAGGGGCAGGTCTGTCGAAAATTTTTGGGTCGCAAGGCCTTTCAAAGTGAAGCGACAATCGAAAAGCTGAATTCAATAATGCATCCGGCCATGGTTGAGCGGGTGCGACATGAAATTGCGCAGGCAAAAGAGCAAGGCGAAGACTTTTTCATCGTCAATGCGGCCCTGCTTTTTTCGATGAAGCTCGATCAACTTTGTCAGCGGCTTATCTATGTTGTCACCTCGCCGGAAATCCGCCTCGAGCGCCTGGTGAGCAACCGTAACTGGAGTGAGGAGAGTGCCAGAGAAAGGCTTTTTGCCCAGGATGAGCTTCCCGATGGACGTTCTGATATAATAATAGTTAACAATGACCGTACTGAGGTCGAGCTGGCGAACGAGGCTCACCGTGTTGCCATGCTGTTGAAAGGAATGAAACGTGATTAGACCAGAACCTTGTGAAAAAGGCTGTGATTGCCGGATGGCCGAAGACGACCTGGATGGGCTGATGCAGGAATATCTTGAACTTGGTGCCATTCCGCATTGCTATTTTCCCGAGCTCTGTGAGAAATTTCTGGTAACCGGAGTCGGCCAGGATGCAGGAGTTTTTTATACTTCGCCGGTGGCCTTTTACCTTGAAAACGGCACAGAAAAGCCCCATGTCCACATCAGTCTGGCTCAGGTTCATCATGAACTTATCGATTCGCCGGTGAGGTTCGCTCTGAACAGCGGTGCTGAAATTGTTTTATCGAAAGAAGAGTCGGCCAAACTTGTCGAACAGGCCGGTTTTGCCGCATCAAGAATAAACCGGGTCGAAGAAGATATTGTAATTCAGGAGGGTGAGCAGCTGATTTTTTCGACGCCGGATCCAGCTTTGCCGCCGGAATTCATTCAATTTCTGGTAGAAAATTTCAAGGACCAGGCCAGTGCCGTTTATGCTTTCGAAACCACCGAAACTGGAAAGGAAGGCAATCTGGTAATTGCGCTGCTGCCTGGAGAAAACGCTCAGGATTTGCAGTTGCTGTCGATGCAGTTGGCTCAGGGTGCAGATATGTATCTTGAAAATCGCTCTCAGATAGATTTTATGTTGCTCGACCCCGAAGAAAAAGAATTGATCGAGATAATCGACTCGGTAAGCCCGGAGATCTTTTGAAATTCAAGACACAGGTAGCTTATGAAGGTTATTATCGTTGAAGATGAAAGAATCACCCGTGACCAGCTCAGCATATTGCTCAAGGAATGGGGTTATGAAGTTCTGACTGCCGCTGATGGCGATGAGGCCTGGAAAATTCTTGAAAAGGAAACGATCCGGCTGGTTATCACCGACATTCTCATGCCCGGCGCAGATGGCATCGACTTATGCAAGAGAATTCGCGGCATGAAGCGCGAGCATTACACCTATATTCTTGTCATCACCGGCATGAGTGATCAGAAAAGCCTGTTTGATGCCATGTTTGCAGGTGCCGATGATTTCATAGTCAAGCCCTGGCATAATTCAGAGATTCGCGCACGTTTGCGAACCGGCGAACGAATCATTCACCTCGAAGATGAACTCAAAGATCGCATCAAAAAACTTGAAGAAGCCAACATGATTATAAAAACGGCCAACGAAAGGATGATGCGGGAAGTGGCCTTTATGAGTCGCATGCAAAGTGCCATGCTGCCGCCGACCTTTGCCGATTTTCCGATGCTCAAAAGCGCATGGAAGCATCAGCCGCACTCGATGATGGCTGGTGACGGCATGAATTTTTTCCGACTGGATGAAAGCAACTTTGCCGTAGTCATGGTAGATGTTGCTGAAAGCGGTGATGCCGCATCTTTCATTCTCGGTTCGCTGGCAAGAAAGCTCGTGCCAATCCCCGGACAACCTGGAATTCTAAAGCTTTTGTCGAGAAAAGCACCGGGTTACGAACTGGTTGAGCCGGGCAAGGTTATCGAGCAGATCAATCGCGAGTTTCCCCTCGATCTTGAAGGTGACGGCCATTTCTCGGTTTTTTATGGGGTAATCAACATCGCCAGGGCAACTTTAACCTACGCGGCGGCTGGTTCGCCAACCCCGCTTATCGTTAAAAAGAATGGCAAGATTGTAAAAAGTGACCCGGCGAATCTCCCTATCGGCAAGGCCCCGCAAAAGAAATTCGATCAGGTCAAAATTTCACTTGAAAAGAATGATCGAATGGTGTTTTTCAGCAACGGTTTGTGTGACCTGCGCGAGTCTTCCGGAGAGTCCTTCGGGCATCGTCGTCTGCAGGAAAAGATCAAACGAAAATTTAACGCTGAGCTTGAAGAATTTGTCGAAACGATTTTTGATGCTGTTCCTGAGTGGAATTCGCAGATTCAGGACGATATTTCTGTGCTGACAGTTGAATATACCGGAGACAATAACGATGGGGCATCATGAGCACGAAGAGTTGGCGCACTCGAGCGTAAATGCTGCGGTTGTGACCTTTACCGATAGCCGCGATGAAACGACCGACAAATCTGGCCTGATTATCAGAGAAATGTTGGTTGCCGCCGGACATAAGGTTGCCGGATACCGCATCATTCGCGAAGATCCCGAATCTATGAGGTCTGGTCTTAAAGAATTCCTCGAAGATGCCGGCATTCAGGCGATTGTGTGTAATGGAGGCACAGGATTGAGCGCTCGTGACAACAGCATAGAGGTGGTGCGCCCGATGCTTGTCAAAGAGCTGGAAGGTTTCGGAGAACTTTTTCGCCTTCTTTCATTCCAGCAGATTGGGGCGGCCGCAATTATGAGTCGGGCAACTGCCGGTATAATCGATAAAACAGCGGTTTTTTGCCTGCCGGGCTCAACCAAGGCGGTAAGGCTCGCAATGCATCGCATTATTATCCCCCAGCTTGCCCATCTGGTCTGGGAAGCCAATCGCTGACAAAAAAACAGAAAAAAAATCGCCCGAATTAACGGGCGATTTTTTTTCATCTGCAAGCGGTTAAAAACCGCAACAAATTAACAACTAATTGGTGAACCAGCCTTTTATGGCGCCTAACAAGCTTTGATCGGCACCTTCAATTTTTTCGCCGGTTATCGCACTTATGCATTGCAGAAAATCGGTGCGATACTGTGACGGGGTGGTTGAATCGAAAATGGTTTTCTGTTCATTTACCAGATCGCAAGCATGTTTCCAGTCGTCGTGCAGGCTGAAATCGAATTTGCGTTTCATCGCCGTTTCGATCTCGGCACGGGGTTTGGCGTATTGGCTTTCTTCGCGGTTGAGGATCAGCCGGATTTTTTCCGTCGGATATTTCAGAGTTTCCATAACCTTGAGACACATGTGCATGCTCTTGATGTGGTTCATTTCCGGGGCCATTATCAGGCAGATCAGATCAGAAACGTCAAGGGAATTGATGGTCAGATCCTGAAACAACGAGTGGGTGTCGATGATAATGTAATCATAGGCTGCCTTTGCGAATTTGATCAGCTTTCTGACATGGGTGGAGTTAACTGTTTCCGATTGTTCTGGCTTCAGGGGCGAAGGCAGCAGATCAAAACCAAGACTATGCGATACCAGATATTTTTTCAGGGTTTCGGCATCTTCAACGTTGTCTTCTACCAGCTCGGCGATGGTCTTTTTTGCTTTGAGGCCAAGAATGAAGGCCATGTCACCAAACTGCAGATCGAGGTCGATCAGGAGAACCTTGCTTTTAACGTGCTTGGCAATGCCGGCGGCGAGGTTGACTGCAAAAACGGTTTTGCCCGATCCGCCTTTGGGACTGAATATGGTTATGACTTTGCCGCTTTTTGCTTCTTCTTTGGAACTGGCCATTTCGGTTTCCGAACGGAAACGTTTGGTCAGCGCGGTCATGATGCGCAGGGCGATGAACGAGTTCAGCCGCAGCAGCATGTCGAAGTTCAGTTTGTCGATTTCGAGCAGGTTGCATTCGGTCTGGGTTTTGATCGTGGCATTACGCGGAGCACCTTCGATCAAAGCCATTTCACCAAAGAAACTGCTTTCGTCATTGTGGGAAATGCTACCGACTTTTTTGTCGTTACCGTCGTCTTTCTTATAAACTTCAACGGTACCTCTCTTCAGAAGATAAAAAGCATCGCCTTTTTCGCCTTCTTTGAAAAGGATGGTGCCGGCCGGCAGTTCTCTTTCCTTGACGACTTCAGAGATCTTTTTAAGATCGCTTTCTTCAAGACCATTGAACAGTGGAATAAGTTTCAGTATCTCTATGATATAGACCACACCCTCTCTGAGTGAATTTTCATGCAGTAATCAATAAATTCAGGAAGCACTTTCCGGCTTTTCGGCTTCGATTTTGCCGGATTCTTCGACTTCTTTTTCGCCTTCAGCGCCGATGCCCATCAATTTATTGTAAATCTTTTCACCCACTTCGGGTTTAAGAATTTTTTCCCAGATGGTTTCTTTTTCTTTCAGCGAAATGAGTTTGACTTCCTTTTCACTGATTGCGATGAAGGCAACCGGTTCGATTGTGGCACCGCCGCCTGAACCTCCGCCGAAATTGCCGGCGTCTCCTTTGCCTGTTCCGCCACCGGCACCAAAACCGAAGCTGACCCGGGTAACCGGAATAACTGTCCAGTTATTACAGGTGGTAGGCTCACCAATTACGGTCTTAGAATTTATCGCAACCTTTAGTTCTGACAGTACTGTTTTTATCAACGAATCAATTGCCATTTTGCTGTAGAACCTCCTGAATTTCCTGTCTATCTTACCAGAAACTTAGACATTGAAAAACTTTTTTTTCACGTTGTCGAAACTGATTTTCTCGCCCGATACCATTTGAAAAGTTTCCAGGCTTCCTGCCAGAGAACCTTCTCAAAAAACAGGGCGAAAACGGCAAAAACGAAGCGCCAGGGCATCAATACCAGGCTGGCTTTTGCTTTTGAGTAAAAAGTCGGGCCGGTAAAAACCGGAACCGGCACAAAATCTATGCCGAAGCGCTGCAGCATGCCTGAAAATATGGCCAGATTTCCCTGGCACATACCGGTCAAATAGGGCTCGTGTAGTGCATAGCGACATAAAAGCGCAGGCGAATCTATGCGAAAGCCTTTGCGTGAGCGTCGGTAAAATTTCCAGAAAATTGGCGACAGTAGCTTGTATTTGCGGCCAAACAGGCGAAGCCACTTTTTCCCCTGGCGATACTTTTCGGCAATTCTTTTTCGCAGCAGGCGCAGGCGTTTGCGCCAGCTATCGCTTTCACCCCTCGAAGATTCTCTGGTTGCACTTTCGCCTGAAGAATCTTTCGGCGAACCCGATTTTTCGGAAAAAGGATCGATGGCATCTATTTTTTCAATCTTTGCCGTTGCCGATTCAGCTGAAACCGACTTAGCTTGAGACTTTTCTTCCGGGCTCGCCGGCGCCGGTTCTTGAGGCTCATGAGTATCTTCTGTCTTTTCAGGATCTTTTTCTTCGGTAATCTCTGCAGCACTGGTGACTTCGGTCAGGGTTTTGCCTGGGTCGGGATTCAACTTTTCAGGTTCAGAAACGGATATTTCTGGTTCTGATGAGGCTTCACCAGGTTCGGGCGATGCTTCGACCCCTTCGATTCCTGATTTCTCTTCGATTATATTCTCTTCAGAAGATTTTTGCTCTTTTTCAGGCTTTTCGGTAGCAGACTCAGGCGTCTGCGCCGTAGCGGCTTCATTTTGCTCTTTTGTGTCAGAGCTTTCCGAAAAATGATCAGCTCGGGGAGCGGTCGGAAAATCCTGTGGCGGCGGCTCGGGTTTTTGCGGCCGAGGGCGTTGGTTGCGCTGCAAAACTTTCTGCCAGAAAAAAATCTGTAAAACGACGTCCTGAGTGTGCGGGCTGGCAACGATGCCTATTTTGAAAATCCGGAAAAAATAGACGAACCAGAGCTCGGCGCGTTGTCCACGAAGCGTGCCGCGCAGGTGCAAATTGAACCGCAACGGGTGAAACAGGGCAATCAGCCCAATCAGCAAGCCTGAAGCGGCTGCGATCAGCAGCAGCCATTTAATCAGCAGCCAGATTGTTGCGGCAATTTCCATGATCAGGGTATGAGCAGATTGATTTTCTGCTTCTTAACTGAAAAGTAAAAGGTTTTGATGCCGGAATAAGCTTCACCGTCAAGCTGATAGGGGCAGTCAGAATCAGCACTGAGATTGAAGCTTTCGGCACGAAGTTGAAAGGCATCTTCGGCAGGGAAGGGGGCGACTTTTCTGGCAAAATTGAACAGGCGCAGCAGAGTGCGGGGATTGAAGCGTTTGAGCACGATCAAATCAAGAATGCCATCGTCGTATCTGGCCTGGGGCGCGAAGAAAAGATCACCGCCATAGCGGCGCATGTTGGCGATTATCGCGAATTCACCGGTTACCGGAGGTTGCCCGTCGTTGAAGGTAAAAGTCAGCTCAGGCGGTTTGTAAGTTATCAGTTCTTTAACCGAAGCGATATGGTAGGCAAATTTACCGAGAAACTGTTTGAGTTTCGGCGAGACATTGCCGGCAACCTGGGCGTCATAGCCGGTTCCGGCCACAAAAAGAAATCTCTGCCCGTTACAGAGGCCGACATCGACTTTTTTTACCGCGCCGGTCAGCAGATTTTTACAGGCATCGCGAAAGTTCAGCGGAATACCGAGCTCCCGGGCGATGACGTTTGCCGTTCCCGAGGGAATGATGCCAAGCGTGCCCTGGTCGCCTATTCCCTGTAATACAGAGTTAACCGTGCCGTCGCCACCGCACGCGGCAACGATATTGGCGGGATTGGCACTTAGCAGCTTCGCCTTTTCCCTGGCGTCGTCAGAGCTGGTGGTGTAAATGATTTCAGCAGGCAATTTGCCGTTTATTTCGGTAACGGCATTCTCGAGATCGGCCCGGTTCTGGGTGCGGGCATGCAAGTTGGCCAGAACGAAAACTTTTTCAGGAACCATGATAAACCCTCGTTTCCGGGGCATCTACAGGACCGCAAATGCTGAAAAATTCAGGCTCGCGGCCATGGGAAAAAACAAAGAGCATTTTCTCGCGCAGGCCTTTGTTGATGAGACTTTTCCTGACCTGCAGCGTTTCGCAGGGAAACAGATCGAAAGCTTCCCGGCTTTCTGGATTGAGATGCCAAGGGGTTGGGCAGATGTCGCCGGCAAAAACAACCTGACATTCTTCGTCTTCGACCCTTACCAACTGGTGAGCAGCGGTGTGCCCGCCGGTTAATTCCAGAAAAATACCCTGTGCAAGCTCAAGATCACCATCGATAAGTTGAAGCTTTCCACTGTGGCCCAGGGGCACGAAATCGTGCAAATAGTAGCTGGAACGCGATATTTCGTCAGGGTTGCATGCAGATTGCCATTCCTGCTGCTGAATGATGTGAACGGCATTGGTGAAGACGGGCTCTATCTCCTGGGTTTTTTCATTCAGCCTGGTTAGCCCGCCTGAATGATCATAATGCAGATGGGTCAATACAACGTGCGTTATTTCTTGCGGCTTTAAACCAAAGGCTTCAAGACGCTCTTCGATGCTTGAATGCTGAATGATTCCCATTAGTTGCTTGCGCCTTGGCCTGATTTTATTGCCAAGACCTGTGTCTACAAGAATGTTCAGGCCATTGCCGCGAATAAGAAGCTGATTGAGCCCTAACTGAATGCGATTGCCTTCGTCGGGTTCGACGAGTTGTTGCCATTCGCTGCGCGGCAGGCCGGCAAAAGCAACGCCGCCATCGACAGTCATTGTGCCTTCATGAAGTATGTCCAGCTGATATTGGCCGGTTTTCACCAGGTTGTCCTTTCACTCAGTTTCCGGAACCGGTCGCAATTTGCGCCGGCTGAGGTTCAATGTCGGTAGTATACAGATTTTCGCCGGTTTCCTCAAATCTGAAAGTAACATTGAGAGGGCCGATGGCGTAAGTGTCTTCAGGAACGACGGCAATGAGAATGATCGGCCGATTCAGCGAACTGATGCGGTTTACCATATCGTAAAACGAAAGCATCGATTCGGATGATAAATCGCCAAACCTTTTGGTGAGCGGGTTGGCAATCATGCCAAGGCGGGTGACTTCAAGATTAATCTCATCCATGAACTCTTTGAGAGTGCGGGCGATATTGCTGCGGTCGGTCGAACCATCAATCTCGATCGAGGCTATTTCCTGATTTTTATTGAAAATAAGGTTGTTGGGCAGAATCATGAAACGGACATTGCCGAGGTTTTCGCCGGCGTTAACGTTTTCGGCGGCGACTGCGCCAACCACCAGATCCTGGGTTGAACTGGCTATATAAGCTGCCATTTGCCCGAGCTGCTCTTTGTTCTCGGTAAAGAAATTGATTTCGTCCTGAACCTTGACGCCACGCTTGCGGGCTCGATCCGAAAGGGAAATGATCAAGTCGGTAAGCTGTTTCATTACCTCTTTTTCCGGGTTTCCGGCGGTGATTACCTTGGCTGAAAGGGGCTCATCCTTACGAAAGACGACACTTTCAGTTTCTTTTATTCTGACAATGGTGTTCAAGCGCTGGACATCTTCGGCAAGCAACTGCTTTTCCTGCTCGAGCTTATTTTTTTCAACCTTGAGAATGCCTGTTTCTTTTTCAAGCTGCTGCTTTTCAGCTTTTAGACGATCAACGGAGAAAAGGGCGATTTTGACATCTTCTGAAAGGGTTGCCGCCACGCCAAGAGTCAGCACGGTGATGAGAATTCCTGTGGAAATGGCCACTATCAGCGCGGTTACCCGTGGTCGAAGTCCGAATACCGTCAGCCGTCTTTTACCGACATAGGTGCCGAGCCAGTCACCGATATAGGCAATGATGCCGCTTACCAGCATCAGAATTATAACGTAACTCACTGGGAAATTTTCTCGATCTGGTCAAGCTGAAAGCGCTCGCCCAGATAAAACTTTCTTGCTGTTTCGTCCTGGGCAACGAATTGTGCGGTGCCGGAAACGAGAATCTGTCCCAGGTTCATGATATAGGCACGATCGACGATTGCCAGGGTTTCACGAACGTTGTGATCGGTAATCAGCAGGCCCAGCCCTTTTTTCTGCAATTGGAGAACGATAGATTGAATGTCCTGAACCGCAATTGGGTCAACTCCCGCAAAGGGTTCGTCGAGAAGAATGAAACTGGGCTCAGCTGCCAACGCTCGGGCGATTTCGACACGTCGCCGTTCGCCACCCGAAAGAGCATAGCCCTTGCTGTCAGAAATGCGCCCAATGTCGAGGTCTTCAAGCAGGCGTTCGAGGCGCTCATGCTTTTCTTCTTCAGGAATATCGAGACCTTCAAGGATCAGCCAGATGTTTTCCCGCACCGAAAGCTTGCGAAAGACGCTGGCTTCCTGGGGCAAATAACCGATGCCCATGCGGGCGCGCTGGTACATGGCCTTGTGGGTGATTTCCCGGTCGTTGAATTTGACAACACCTTGATCAGGCTTGACCAGGCCGACAACCATGTAGAATGTCGTTGTTTTTCCGGCGCCGTTGGGTCCGAGCAGACCTACGATTTCGCCTTTCTTGATGTTGAGCGAAACGTTGTTGACGACGGTTCGTTTCTTGTAGCTTTTACAGACACCATGAACCGTGATTTCATCAACCTGAGCGGTTTCTACAGCTGGGTTTTGCGTAATGTTTTCAGTCATCTGAAGTCGCTTCTATATAAGAATCTTCGCCGGTAACCTTGAGATAATCCCCGGCGGGTAAACCTTCGGGCAGCTCTTCGACACTGTTTACTGCCGGTGAAGAGCCGCTAATTCCATCGGTTTTGTCAGTTTTCTTTTTGTCTTTTTTCTTTTTCTTCTTGTCTTTGTCTTTATCTTTGTCTTTACCCTTTTTGCCGCTTTGTCCGCCGCTTGATGGATAAACGGTGGCATGAACGTCACCAACGGCAATGGTTCGGTCTTCTTCAGGGTAATAGATAATTTTATTGGCGTAAAGCTCTGAAACCTGCTCTGACTTTGAGGCTTTGTCGGTGGATGTCTGGTAAGCATGGGCGTGGCCGACGATGATCATGCGATTTTCCTTGTTCAGATAGATGGCCTTGTCACCGGTGGCTCTAAGAGTTTCAGTTATGATTTCAACATTGTTTCTGGCAATAGCCTTGTCCTCTTCGGAAAAAAGTTCGAGAGTTTCGCATTTGATATCGGAAACCGGCGATTTTTCGTTTTCAGCTGCTTCTTCTTCAGTCTCTCCATCACGATAGGGAACTTCGATCACATGCACATTGCCTTTAGCCAGGAAACGGTTTTCCCGGTTGAACCCCTCTACTTCGTTGCAGGTAAGAATGACCCGCGTCTTTTTGACCGAGGCTTCGCCAGATTCATCTTTGCTTTCGCGCTCGACGATTCGCACCAGCTTCGGGTTTCCCCGGGCGAGAATCCGATCTTCATTAACATAGGCTTCAAGGTAATCAGAGGTCAGCACCGAACCTGGCTGAACTACCTCAACATTGTCTATCGCCTTGACGATTTCAAGATCGCGGTCGTAAATGCCGCGATCGGCAGTAAGCACCGAATCTTTCTGGATCGCTTTCAATCCGCCACGGGCAACGTAGACATTGTTGTGAAAAGTCATCAGTTTGCTGGTGATTTCCATGTCGCCGGCGGTGATAGAAGTAAGTGCCCAGGCGGTGGAAGCGGCTAGAATTGCCAGAATGGCAGCAAAAACGGGCAAAAGGTTATTTTTTTTCATTTTCGATTTCCTGAGAAGTGTTTGTTGCCGTGGCATCGGCGGCTAGATTCAGAATTGGCTGTTTTAAAAGCTCCGTCAATGGCGGGGCTTCAGGAACGGTCGGACTGGCGATACCGATATCAGCGGTTTTGGAGGCCGGGTCGTTCCAGATGCGTATCATTACTTGCTGATTGATCTGGGCTTCTTTGGTTTGCGTGTTGTAGCGCATGCCGACACCGGTTATCACCGCATTGTCTTTCCATAGAGTGACCGGTTTCTGTGTGTAGAGCTCTTTCCGGTTGAAATAATAGCGCATTTCTTCGGTTAGTATCTTGTCGCCGTCGGTGCTCCAGCCCCGGACATTGCCCCAGAACTTAACTTCGAACGGGTTTTTCAGAGCCTTGTCAGACAGAAGCGTGCCGGTAAAAGACGCGTTGTCGGGTTTGAAAAACAGCGTTTTGACATTGGTTGCATTCATGTTGTTCTGGTTTTCATCCATGTCGACGACTTCGGCATGCATTTTCGCTTCTTCAAAGCCCTTGTCGATCTGACTGAAGTTAACGTCGGTCAGCACCATGCGATGCTTGACATAAGTGTTTACCACGTTATCCTGGATTTTGTCATCCCAGAGGATGATTGTGATGAAGGCAATCAGAAGAATGCCCCAAAGCCAGAAACTGGTTAGAAAATTCTTGATCATTCTTTTCTCCCCAGCTGGGCATGGCGATAGCGCTCATGAAACCAGCACCAGAGATCAGGCCGCCGGCGAAAGGCGGCTTCATAGCGCTTGACATAGGCTTCGACCTTTTCGCACATGCCGGCGTTTTCAGGCCATTCGATCGGGGTTTCGAAGCGAATCAGCTGACTGCCATCCGGTTGTCGTTCGGCAAAAGCCGGAATAACCGGCACCTTGCCTCTTTCACCGAGAATGACCGGGGCGTGGTAGAAAGATGCGGTTTTGCCAAAGAAATCAACCTGATAACCCCATTCGCGGGCATTCAAATCAGATACCAGGCCGACGACTTTTTTCTTTTTGATAAGTTTCAGCGATTCTATGATGTTGTTACCCATAATAACTTTTGAACCGCGTTTTTCGCGATAGCTGTTGATAAACTCTGTCATCTGGTTGACTGCCTGCGGGCGGGCGACGACATGTAACGGGTAACCCATTGCGGCCAGCTCATAGCCGATGATTTCCCAGTTGCCGAAATGGGCACTGAGAATGATGAATGTTCCATGTTCTGCAACTGCCTTTTCAAGGTTTTCTCGACCTTCTATCCGAATAAAATCCGGTCGCTGCTCTTTGATCTTGTCATAGAAGAAAACTTCGAGCAGGGTTGCAACCTGATTTATCGTCATGCCCCTGATAATTCTATCGGCATTTGCCCGAAATTCCGCAGGCAGAAGTTCGCGGGCGCGTTGAATTTCGCGCCTGAAAACCAGTGGAAAAACCTTTAGAAAAAGACGCTGAAGTTTTGGCAGAACACGCACCGGCAACCTGGTCATCGCGTCGACCAGAGCCTTGATCAGGTAATACCTGATTTTGCGTTTAAAATTTTTCAGTCGGTCTTTAAAAGTCATTTGAGGAAATCAGCCACCAGACCTTCCATCAGGCCTTTGTGCCCGAGAATTATGTCGACGACTTCGCGGATCACGCCGTGGCCGCCGCTGCTATCAAGGATGTAATCAGCGTAGGGCCTGATCACCGGATGATGGTTGGCGGGCACGAAGAAGAGTCCGACCCGTGCGCCAACCGGTAGATCGTTGATGTCGTCGCCGATATAGGCAACTTCTTCCGGCTGCAGCTGGCGACGCTGCAGGATCTGGGCAAGCACTTCACCCTTGCGGGCGATTCCCTGATGCAATTCATCAAACTTGAGCTCTTCGGCTCTTTTGGTAAGAGCTTCAGAAGATCTGCCGGTAATCGATCCGCCAAGAAAGCCGGCGGTTTTCCAGAGTTTCATGCCCATGCCGTCTGTGGTTGAAAAGCATTTTACTTCGATATTCTGGCTGCCAAGTATGATGCGTCCGTCGGTCAGAACGCCGTCACAGTCGAACAGTAGCATTTTGATTTTCTGGCAGGCTTCTTTAAAAGCCGCTGGTGTTTTTGGAGTGCGATTCATTTCGAGCCACCTTTCGCTGTTTTTGCATTTTCAGTGCCACATAAAGTTTCAGACCTGGATCCCCGCCTTTCTTCCTGGCCTGGGCTTCGAAGGACAAGCTGCGGGAATGACGAGTTAACCACTTCAGGTCGTATGCGACAAAGAACCGGGCATGCCGTTCAATGGCCTTGCCTCTCCATGGAGAATAATAAGGTATAACATGTAACAGTCAGAATGTAAACGCTGCGTTGACTTCCCCAAAAATTTATTCACAGGTTTGCCGGCAGGGTTTTTATCGGAACAAAAATCTGTTATACTCATGCGTCTTGAAACAGGTACTATTAGCATTCATCTTGTCATGGGTCGCCGGAATTCTTCTGGTGCCGATGATTCGCAAACTTGCCCTGAAGCTTGGACTGGTCGATCGCCCCGGCTATCGAAAAATTCACAAGAATCCGGTCCCGAGAGTCGGGGGGCTTGCCATATATCTTGCAGGACTCATGGGTGCAATGCCTTTTCTGTTCGAGAGTCGCGAAACATTCGGCATTCTCGTGTCAGCAACCTTTGTTTTTATAATTGGTCTGCTCGATGACATGCTCGATCTGCCTGCCAGGGTCAAGCTCGCGGGGCAGATTGCCGGCTGCGGCATTCTGGTTTTTTTCGGGGTTAAAATCGACTTCGTTACCGACTTTATTGCCGGAAAAGGCCTGGTGGCGCTAGGCTTACTGACCTATCCGCTGACTTTTCTCTGGGTAATCGGCCTGACCAATACGGTTAACCTGGTCGATGGCGTTGACGGTCTTGCCGGCGGCATTGTCTTCATCGCCCTGGGAACTCTACTCTCAGTGCGTCTTTTTGTTCCAAATGCCCAGGACGCAATGCTGATGCAGAACGTTCTCGTGTTGTCGGCTGCGTTGATGGGCGCTTTGCTGGCTTTTTTGCGCTTCAATGTTTTTCCTGCAGTAATTTTCATGGGCGATTCAGGGGCCTACTTTCTCGGCTTCATGACCTCGGCACTTTCTATTGCCGGGGCGGCCAAAGGTTCGATCCTTTTTCCGCTGATCGTTCCGATGATTGCTTTTGGTCTGCCGGTTCTTGACGTGGCTATGGCTATTTTGCGGCGCTACTCGAAGAAGGTGCCCATTTTTCAGGCCGACAAGGAACATCTGCATCATAAGCTTCTTGCCAAAGGCTTTTCACAAAAGGAAACGACCAGATTTCTCTGGATGGTTTCGACCTGTTTTGGCTTTGTCGCAATTTTGTCAGCTGACATACAGCACCGTGGGGTTCAGTCGTTTGCCGGGATCTGCCTGATTGTCATGATATTTTTATGTATTTTCTTTTTCTTGAGGAAAAGCAATGCCCAGCGCTGAACCATGTTTCTCGACCATCCTGCTGCAGCAGGCTCCGGTAGCCCATCTTGCCGGCTCTTTTGCCAACGGCAGAATCGCTCAGACTTATCTTTTTGCCGGTTCGCCTTCAGTGGGGCGCTATCGAACGGCTTTGGCTTTTGCCGCACTGTTGCAATGCATTCAGCCGATAACTTCTGCAGACGGAGCCCCAGACGCTTGCGGGGTTTGTGATGCCTGTCGCCGCATCGCTGCCGGAAGTCATCCGGATGTTCATCACATTACGCCGGAAGGCTATGAAATTCGCATCGATCAGGTGCGCGAGCTCCAGGAAATGGCCTTTTTGAAGCCGAACATGGGTAACTGGCAGGTTTTTATAATTGACCCGGCTGATCGGCTCAATGTGTTCAGTGGTAATGCCCTGTTGAAAATTCTCGAGGAAGCGCCGTCCTATGTGGTTTTTATTCTTATCGCCACTGGAACCGGCGCGGTTCTGCCGACAATCCTCAGTCGCAGTGAAATTGTCCGGTTCCAGAACCCTTCGCATCAGGCGACCCGCGAAATAATAGCCGCAGAGTTTTCTTTGTCGGCAAGCGACTCGGCAAGAGTTTACGCGTGGTCTGAGGGGCATTTTGGCTCGGCTCTGGCTTTGGCACAGGATTTTTCCGGCGATTTTCATTGCCCGGCCGGACTTCGAGAAAGCCATACCGCCTATCTTAACGAGCTTGAGGGCTTTTCTCTCGATTTACAGGAATCATTTGCAATGTCTGGCGGCCTTGACGAAGCTTTGAGGCAGGCAGCGTCCCTTGAAAGCGGGGTTTTTCTGCCACTTCAGGTCGCACGCAAGGAATTTTGCCGGTCTTTGATAATGAGTGCGCAGATGCCCGCTTCTTTTGCGCTGCTGTTTACCGACCTGCTTCTCGAACGGGTCGATCAGACGAAAAAGCGAATAAGGCAGACGTTCGATGGGCTTATCGACGAGGCTCGCGCTGGGTATTCCCCTGGCATGATCAAGGAAATAGATGCTCAGGTGAATTCTGCTCTTGCAGCATGGGGAATGGGGCAGATTGAAGAAATGTTCAGTTGTCTGCTGAACTGGTATGCAGACGCTTTGCGCTGGTCCGGCAGCGCCGATGAAACATTGCTGTTGAACCTTGACCGGAAAGAAGATATCATTACAATCGCCGAAGCCGATGGCAGTGATTTGCTTCGGTCGCGAATCAGTTTGCTCGAAGAAAGTGTCTACCTGCTGCGCAGGTATGTTCAGCCTTCTTTAGTCATAGAAAATGTTATTACGCAGATCGGAGGGCCCGAAGCGTGAGTCAGTATGTCGCTCTTAGACTTCGCAAGCTACCCATGATCAGTTGGGTTACCAGCCCGGGTTTTGCCATAGAAGAATTACAGGATCTGGTGGTGAAAACTCAGCATGGAACTGAAGTGGCAAGGGTATTGCGCATTACCGATAAAATGCCCGAAGCCGGCGAAGATGAAAAGTTTGTCAACGAAATTATCCGTGCGGTCGATGAAAATGATCGCCAGACCCTTGCAGAGTTGAGACAGAAGGAACGGGATGCCTTCAGGCAGACCCGGCAGAAAATCGAGGAACACCAGCTCAACATGAAGCTGCTCAAAGCAGAATATCTGTTTGATGCCAGCAGGGTGATTTTCTATTTCAAATCTGAAAACAAGGTCGATTTTCGCGAATTGCTAAAATCACTGGCCTCTTTGTTCAAAACCAGAATTGAGCTGCGCCAGATCGGGGTGCGCGACGAAACCAAGCTGCTCGGCGGCATCGGTTGTTGCGGCAAAGAAGTCTGTTGCGCCCAGTTTATGAACACTTTCTACCCGGTTTCGACCAAAATGGCCAAAGAACAGAATCTTAGCCTTAATCCCGCCAAACTTTCCGGAATTTGCGGCCGTCTTCTTTGTTGCCTCGGCCATGAGCATGAATACTATGCTTCGTTTCACGGCAAATTCCCGAAAATTACCTCGGAAGTGGTTGTCGGCGAAGAAACGGCGAGGGTTATGGACATCAACTACATTACCAGAAAAATTCTTCTCGGTTTTCCTGACCGGCGCAAGAGTTATTATGACCTCGATGTCGTTCATGGCCGCAAAGATTCAACTACCGGGCGCAATCTATGGTGGATCCAGCTTGCCGATGAACCTGAACCTGACCTGACTTTGTTGCTGCGCAACCTCAACCCACCGGGTTCAGGCAAGAAAAAGAAAAAAGGCGACAACGATGATTCCCGTTCAGATGGGTCTAACAATAACCGGCAGCCAAATTCTCAGGCAAAAGACCGAACGCCAAACTCAGAAAAAGGTTCTGACAAACCTGAGAATCAGCGAGAAAACCGCAATAATCGCCGAAAGAATAAAAATGAACATGAAAATGATAAAAAATTGTCAGATTCTCCTCCGGAAAAAGACAATTCATGATATAATCCAACCACTCATTCCCGCCCCCGAAATGGATTCGGGGCAGAAAAGCGAGGAAGTATCGTGTCGCGCATAGGACTGATTGCCGGAAACGGAAGGTTTCCACTCTATTTTGCTGATTCGGCCCGAAAGGGTGGAAATCAGGTGGTGGCAGTAGCCATCAAGGAAGAAACTTCGCCCGAACTTGAAAAACTGGTCGAGCATATCAGCTGGTTTCATGTCGGCGAATTACAGGGTATGATCGATACCTTTCTCAACCAGAAGGTCGATCGTATCGTTATGGCCGGAAAAATCACGAAAACGCTGATGTTCGAGAAGATTCGGCCTGATGCCCGCTTGATGAAAGTCTTTGAAAAGACTCCGGTTCGCAATGACGATGCTTTGCTCAAAGCATTGGCCAATGAGTTCATTGCCGAAGGAATACATGTTTGCGATTCAACGACTTTTCTCAGCTCGCTACTGCCGGAAAAAGGCATAATCACTTCGCGGCAGCCGAGTGCTGACGAGCTGCTCGATATCCGCTACGGCCACGATATCGCCAAGCAGATCGCCGGTCTCGATATCGGCCAGACGGTAGTGGTTAAAAACCGGGCCATTCTTGCGGTTGAAGCCATCGAAGGCACCGACCAGGCGATTTTGCGTGGCGGCCAGCTCGGCAACGGCAATGTTACCGTGGTTAAGGTGGCGCGACCTTTACAGGATATGCGGTTTGACCTGCCGGTCGTCGGTCTGGACACGATAAGAACGCTGATATCGGCCCGGGCCAGTTGTCTGGCTTTCGAAGAAAAGAAAACTCTACTGCTCGATCGCGAAGAAGTTGTGGCCATGGCTGATGAAGCCGGGCTGGCGATCATGGTGCTTTGAGCGAAGCGTCCCGTTACGGATGATTCGAACTCAGTTTTAAACTTATACGGAGTTGTCAATGAATAAGGAAAGTGTGAAGATCGGGGTTATTGGTATTGGTCATCTGGGCAGACATCATGCCCGCATTCTTGCTGAAATGCAGGGGCCAGAGCTGGTCGGTATTTCCGACATCAATGAAGAAGCTGGCCGCGAGCTTTCAGAAAAATACAATGTCCCTTTTTATAAAGATTACAAAGAGCTTGAAGGAAAAGTCGACGCTGTCACCGTGGTTGTGCCGACCTTTCTGCATCACCAGGTTGCCCGCTTTTTCCTTGAACGCAACGTGCACACCTTCATCGAAAAGCCGATCACCAAGACGCTTGAAGAAGCCAACGATCTGGTCAAGCTCGCCGGTGAAAAGCAACTGACCCTGCAGGTTGGCCACGTAGAGCGCTTCAATGCTGCCATTCTCAAATTGCAATCTCTGGTTGAAACGCCGCGCTTTATCGAATGCCAGCGTATGGGGCCATTTTCCCCACGCATTCAGGATGTTGGCGTAGTTCAGGATCTGATGATTCACGATATCGATATTGTTCTTTCCCTGGTTAAATCTCCGATCAAGCATATCGATGCCGTTGGCATCCCGGTTCTGACCGACAATGAAGATATCGCCAACGCACATATAGTTTTTGAAAACGGTTGTATCGCAAATCTTACCGCTTCGCGCATCAGTGAAGAGAGAATTCGCAAGCTGAGAATTTTTGAGCTCGATAAATACTGTTCTCTCGATTATGCAAATCAGGCCATCACCTTGCGCCGCAAGACCGATGAAGAAAAGATCATCCGTGAAGAACTCGAAGTGCACAAGGCCGAGCCGCTCTGGCTCGAACTTGAACATTTCATTACCTGCATCAATGAACGCAAAAAACCTCTTGTAACCATTGAAGACGGCAAGAATGCGCTTGAAGTCGCCTGCGAAATTCTCGAACAGGTCAAGCACAATCTGCCGGCCAACCGCTGAACTGAAAGAAACGATAGTCCTTGATGGGTTTACTGCAACGAACAGGCCAATTCTTTTTTCAATGGCGCGATAAGCTTCCGGTTCCTCTGGCGCTGGTTATGCCGGCGCTGGCCAGGCCACGCCGCTCTGGCTGGCTTCTCGGACTGCCGCTGATTTTGCTCGGCGAAGCGATTCGCGTCTGGGCCATCATGCATATCGGGCCGACTACGCGCACCCGTGAAATCTGCGCCGATCGCCTGGTGACTTCCGGGCCTTATTGTTGCTGCCGAAACCCCTTGTATCTTGCCAATATGCTCAAAATTGCCGGCGTGCTGACAATCTGCGGCAACCTGTTTTACGCAATTCTGGTAATGGTTTTCTACGCCCTTGAATTTTGCAGCATCATCTGCTACGAAGAAAGCTTTCTCGCAGAAAAATTTCCCGAGCAATTCAAAACTTATCAGGAAGCAGTGCCAGCCTTGATTGGCCTGCCGAACGAAAAATTCGCTGCAGCACCCGGCTTTTCGCTTGGCGAAGCATTGAAATCGGAGCGAAAAACCTTCGCTTCAACTGCCGCAATATTGGCCTTGCTCGCGCTTGCCGGTAAATTCCGATCGGGGGAAAAGGTTTGAACGAGATCACCAACAAAACCCGGCCCCGTAAAATTTTCTTTCTGGCCGGAGAACAGAGCGGTGACCTGCACGGATCCCTGGTTATCAGGCATCTGCGTCGTATCATGCCCAATCTGCAGATCGACGGTATCGGCGGTCCGATGATGAAAGAAGCGGGTATGAACTGCATTCACAGCAGCGATGAACTCGCGGTAATCGGTTTCGTCGAGGTTCTCAAAAACATTCGCCACCTCTATGGCATTCTTAACGATGTGCGCCATTGGTTCGAGCGCGAACGCCCTGACATGGTGGTGCTCATCGACTACCCGGGTTTCAATCAGCGTGTCGCTGATATTGCACGTCAGATGGGCATATACGTGCTTTATTACATCTGTCCCCAGGTATGGGCCTGGCATGCCAGTCGGGTCAAGAAAATCACCCGCCTCATCGATGAAGCAGTGGTCGTTTTTCCCTTCGAAAAAGAAATCTGGGCCCGTGCTAATGCCAAAGTTGAATGGTTCGGGCACCCGCTGATAGGTATCGCCCAGCCTTCCGAGCCGCCCGAAGAAATACGTCGCGAGCTCGAACTGAAAGAAGCCAATGTAATCAGCCTGTTGCCTGGTAGTCGCACCCAGGAGATCTATTACATCCTGCCCGCTCTGCTGGATGCAGCCGAGCTGATTCTGCGGCAAAAGCCCGATTGCCGGTTTTTGCTGCCCGCCGCGAGTACTATTGACGATGCCAGAATTCTCGAACATCTCAAGGGCCGCAATTTGCCGATAACCATGCTGCGTGGCCAGACATACGACGCCATCTCGGTGTCCGATCTCTGTCTCGTTGCTTCTGGAACCGCCACTCTTGAAACCGCCATTATCGGTGTGCCGATGATTGTCGTTTACAAGGTTAACTGGCTCACTTCACTGATTTCCAAATTCGTCATTCAGGCGCAGCACATCGGCTTGCCCAACGTCGTCGCCGGAAAACGAATTGTTCCCGAATTCATTCGCGCTGATTTCAAGCCTGAGCTCATCGCCCAGGAAGCGATTGCCATTCTCGACGACCCAGAGCGCATCCGCCAGATGCGCCTTGAATTGGCCAGGGTTCGTGAAAGCCTGGGTGATCCCGGGGCGAGCCGACGTGTTGCCGAGCACGTAGCCGCACGGATTCAGGAGATTAAAAGCTGATGGCCACCTTTTTAAGAATTCTGGGCTATTTCAAAGACTACAAGCTGCATCTGATCATCGGCATCCTCGGGTCGGCAGTAGTCGCAATCTGCACGATTTTCCCGGCCTGGGTCATGAAAAGTGTCATCAACGACGTGCTTGTTGCCCGTGATCTGGGGTCGTTGCACTGGATCGCCCTGGCTCTGGTCACGGTAATGTTCGTCAAGGGCATTGCCCAGTTTGCGCAGGGCTATTTGATGCATTACGTGTCGCAAAGCATTTTGCGCCGCATTCGCACTTCATGCTTTGAAAGATTGTTGCAGCTTTCGCTTTCTTATTACGAAACCCAGCGCACCGGCCAGCTGATGAGCAAAATCACCGCCGACGTGCTGATTCTGCAGAATCTGCTGACCAGCTTCACCGGACTTATCGGTGATATGATCGCATTTCTCGGTTTTTGTGCTTATATTTTCTACCTGCACTGGAAACTCGCTGTTATTTCCATTGTTATCATTCCTTTCATCGGAGCATTGATCAATAAGTTCGCCCGCAAAATGAAGAAGATCGGTTCGCGTATGCAGAGCCGAATCGGTGATATTTCGACGGTGCTGCAGGAATTCATTACCGGCGTGAAAGTCGTTAAATCATTCACCCTTGAAGAATTTATCAAGGAAAGATTTGAAAATGCCAATGGCGCAAACTTTTCTGAAACCATGCGCGGTGGCAGAATTAACGCTGCGACCACTCCGGTTATCGAGTTTATCAATACCTGCGGTCTGGCCATTATTTTCTGGTATGGCGGTTACGAAGTCATCCGCGGCAACCTCGATGCCGGACAGTTGATAAGCTTTCTGACCGCCCTGGTCGGACTGTTCACCCCGATCAAAAACCTTTCGAAAATGAGCAATGTCATTTCCCAGTCGGTTGGCGCCGGTGAAAGAGTTTTTGAAATTCTCGACGCACCCATCGACATCCGCGAAAGCGATAACCCGGTTGAAATTACCGAATGCAGCGGCGAGGTTGAATTTGCCGGAGTCACCTTCGCTTACAAACAGAATGAGCCGGTTTTGAACAAAGTTTCAATCAAGGTCGCTCCCGGCGAGGTTGTCGCTCTGGTCGGCCCGTCAGGTGCCGGCAAAACCACCTTCGTCAATCTGATCCCGCGCTTTTTCGACGTCAGTGACGGCGCAGTGAAAATCGACGGTCGCGATGTGCGCGATCTTTCTTTCAACAGCATGCGCCGTTTCATCGGCATGGTTCCCCAGGAAACCTTGCTGTTCTCGGGGACAATCGAAGAGAATATTCGCTTCGGTCGACTCGATGCTACTTCTGAAGAAATCGTCGAAGCGGCGAAGCTGGCTAATGCCCATGATTTCATTCTTCAGCAGCCCAATGGCTATCAAACCATGCTTGGCGAGCGCGGCGTCAATCTTTCCGGCGGCCAGGGACAAAGAATCGCACTGGCACGAGCCTTTTTGAAAGACCCGAGCATCCTCATTCTCGACGAGGCCACCAGCGCTCTCGACTCCGAAACCGAAAACCTGATCAAAGACGCTCTCGGCTTGCTGATGAAAAATAGAACCACTTTCATGATCGCTCACCGGCTTTCAACCGTGGTCAATGCCGACAAGATCCTCGTGCTGCAGAAAGGCCAGATTGTCGAGATCGGCAATCACAGCCAGTTGCTCGAAAAACAGGGCCTCTACAGCCAGCTTTATCGTTCCCAGTATTCTGAACAGGGGGTGGCGGCATGAGCCTTGATTCGCAAACCCGCGATATGCACACCCTTGAAGCATCCAAACGCGTCAATGACGGACGCTGGCAGAACCCGGTCTACCAGGCACGTCTACGCCTGCTTGCCCGTCTTGGCGCCTGGTTCATCACCCTGATCAACAGCATGGTCAGAATTGACCGCATCGGATTTGAAAAATATCTGCAGGCCGCAGCCGGAAGCCGGCCCACCGTTATCGTCGCCTGGCATGGCTCGCTGGTTTCATCGATTTATTGTCATCGGCGGCGGAATATTGTTATCATGACTTCATTGTCGCAGGACGGGGATCTGCTAACCCAGATTCTCTATTATCTAGGTTTTAAATGTGTGCGAGGCTCATCTTCTCGTGGTGGCATGAGGGGCTTGCTTGAAATGATCAAACTGCTGCGTTCTGGTATGCATGGGGCGATTACCGTCGACGGACCGCGCGGGCCGCTGCACGAGGTCAAGCCCGGCGCAGTGTTGGCTGCCCAAAAGTCTGATGCCTTGCTGGTGCCAATTGGCCTGGCATTCTCGCACTGCTATCGCTTCAATAACTGGGATAAAACTGCGGTGCCGTTGCCCGGCTCACGCGTCGTTATGGTTAGCGGCGAGCCTTTCGCAGTTCCAGGCGAACTTGGTATCGAAGATGGCTGCCGCCTGATCAAGGAAAAAATTGAAGAATCTGAACAAAAAGCCCAACATATATTGAAAAATGAACGATAAAACCGAAAAGAAAAAACTGCTGATTGTGGCCGGAGAAACCTCCGGTGACTTTTACGCAGCATCGCTGGTCGATGTCCTCAAAAAATACGGTGACTTCGACATCTACGCAGTTGGCGGCAATCAAACCGCCAGTCGCGATGTAAACCTTCTTTTCGACAGCACGACCTGGGGCGCGATTGGCTTGTTTGAAGCCTGTAAACAGGCACCAAGACTGCTGTGCGTTCTGTGGCGGCTGAAAAAGTTCATTACGCGAAATCGTCCGGATCTGGTGATTCTCGTCGATTACCCCGGCTTCAACATGCGCCTGGTGCATATTGTCCAGAAACTGGGAATCCCGACCGTCTATTATTTCCCGCCAAGCAAGTTCGCTACCAACCCTGACAACGTTGCCGACGCTGCCGCCAGTATCACCAAAGTTGCCGCCAATTTCGCCTCGACCTATGAAGTCTATCGGGCGGCCGGCGCTGACGTCGAATTTGTCGGTCATCCGTTGCTCGACCATGCCAAACCGGTGATGAGCGTTGAAGAAACCTATGAAAAATATGGCCTGATTCCGGGCCGACCGGTTATCGGTCTCTGCCCGGGTTCTCGTCGCAGTGAACTGGCTCAGCTGCTGCCGGTCATGCTTAAGGCTGCAAAAATAATTCATCAGAAGCACCCCGAATACCAGTTCGTCGTTCCGGTCATCGCCACTGATGGCCCCGAAGTTTTCGGCTGGGCGAAAACACAATTGCGTGATCAGCTCAAGGCTTCAGGCGTTCCCGTCGTTCTTGCCGAAGGTAAGATCTACGATGTAATGAATATTTCAAAGCTACTGTTGATCAGCTCCGGCACCGCAACTCTTGAAGCCAGCTACGTCGGCACGCCGATGGTCATCTGTTACCGGGTTTCGATTTTCACCGAAATCCAGGCGCGATTGTTTTATCGGCTGCCTAAATTTATCGGGCTGCCTAATATCATCATCAATCGAATGGCCATTCCTGAGCTGATTCAGCATGACATGACCCCGGAAAAGCTTTCAGCCATAGCTCTTGAATTGCTTGACTCACCTGAAAAATATCAGCAGCAGAAACGTGACCTGGCCGAAGTCGTCTCACATCTGGGCGAACCCGGAGCCCATGAACGTGTTGCCGAAATCGTGGTTGAGCTGCTGGCGAAGAAGGCCAAGGGGTAGGGGATTGTGTCTGGTTCAGGATTGATACGCCAGACGGTTTTACAAATTTCCCGGGCCACGACCCTGATGCCGGAAAATCTCGGCCGGTCGCTTGCCGCCGCCGCCGGGCTGGTTGCCTATAATGCCTGGTTGCCCGAGCGTCGTCGCATTATCGACACCATCGATCGCATCTGTATGCGCTTGAACCGGCTGGCTTATCAGAATCTATCAACCCTGGTTCGCCGCAATTTCATGCATTTTGCCCTGAACATATTCGAGTTGATGCGTTTTCCCGTTATCAATAAGGCTGAACTTGAAAGAAAAGTATTTTTTCATGGCCGCGAAAATCTCGATAAGGCTCTGGCTGCCGGCCGAGGTGTCGTTTTCGCCCTGCCGCACATCGGTAACTGGGAAATCCTTGGTGCAGCAATCGCTCATCAGGGTTATCCGTTGAATTCATTCTACATGGCTCAAAAAGAAGACGAGCTCGGAAGTCTGCTCGATCATTTCCGCAGTTATTCGGGCATTCGCCTGCATGATCGCGACCGCGGCGGGGTAAAGGCCTTGAAAGCTTTGCGAAACGGTGAAATTCTCGGCATGATTGCCGATCAGGATGGCTCAAATCAAGGTGTTTATCTTGATTTTCTCGGCCATTTTGTTAGTATTCCCGCCGGCCCGGCGAACTGGAGCCTCAAAACCGGAGCGCTGGTTGTGCCGCTTTATTCGATCAGACGCGGTTTGAGCGCTGTGTTCGATGCATACTTTTTACCGGCCTTGCCTGACGAAATAGGTGAAACTCATCAGCAGCGCGTTGTTGCCCGGACTCGCCGTCTCTGTGAATGGATGCAGGAATTGATTCTGGCCCACCCGCATCAATATTTGTGGTTTTACGATCGTTTCAAACCGCGTCATGAAAGTTGGCTGACCCAGGGTAAACAGCGTGACGGGCAGCTTTTTCACGGGCAGGCCTGGTATGGCTGAAAAAAGCTTTTGTAGCCTGAGAGCCCGTCTTGAGCTCGCTGCTTATAACGGTTTGAGCGGCCTGGTCGCGCTGGGCGGAGCAGCAGGCGTGCCGGTCTTTCGCCATTACTTTTCGCGAATAGACGAGGGTTTTACCGATTACCTCGGCCTGGTTGTCCAGCCGCAGAAAAGGCCGACACTCTGGGTTCACGGAGTGTCAATGGGCGAATCTCTGGTGGCAATAGCTTTTGCCGGCGAACTCAAGCGAATGTTTCCCGAATATTCACTGGTTTTCACCTCTACCCACCCGGATGTCATCAAGGCGATGCAAAAAAAACAGATTGCCGATGTCGTCGCTTTTTTTCCGCTAGATACGCCCTTGACCATGCAACGCGCCTTCAAACGCATCGATCCTGTCGCCGTTTTTGTTGCCGAAACCGACTTTTGGCCTAACTTTTCGCAGCAGTGCCGTCGGCGTCGAATTCCCCTGATGTTGATCAATGGCCGAATTAGCACCAAGATTGCTGATTTTTACCGGCGCGCGGTCGGTCTTGCCGAAATCGTTTTCGGTGCTTTTTCGGAATTTCTGGTTCAGGGCAGTGCCGATCGTGAACGCTTGCTGCAACTCGGGGTCGAGCCGTCGAAAATAACTGTTGCCGGCAATATCAAAGCAGATCTGACCGTTATCAGCGATAGCGTTGATCTCGATTCGATAAAAAAATGGCAGGGAAACAAGTCGATGGTCGTTTTCGGTTCGGTGCATCCAACTGAGTTCGAGCTTCTTTTGCCGGTTTTTTCTGATCTGGCGCGGCAAGGAGTCGCCGTACTGATTGCGCCGCGCAATCTCAAGTTCGCTGAAGAATGGCAGGCAAGACTGAAGGAAGCCGGCTTAACTGTCGGCTTGCGGCGGCAGTATTCCGGAAATGATTGGCAGATCATGCTTCTCGACACCATGGGTGAGCTGGCTGCCGTTTATGGCCTTGCACGGGTTGCTTTTGTCGGCGGCAGTATCGATGACAAAGTTGGGGGCCACAATCCCCTCGAAGTGATTCAGCAGAAAGTCCCTTTGCTGATGGGCCCGAATTTTCGCAACTTCGCCGACATTGTCGAGCAGTTGCAGCAGGCCGAAGCTATCAAAATTTGCGTGACTGCCGCTGACTTTCAGCGTGAAATTAACCAGCTGTTGAGTGACTCTGATCAGCGTATGGTCGGGGCTGCGACCGAAGTGCTTGAAAAAAATCGTGGGGCTTTGCAATTTACTCTGGATCGGGCAAAATTGGCGATCGTTTCCCGCTAACTCTGGTCGATTAGCATTGTTCAGGCCGGCAATGAACAGATATCCCAGTTGATGCCGTTCGGATCGAGAAAGCTCAATTTGCCGGCAGTTTCAAAAACCGGTAACTTCAGTTGTTTCAGCCGGTCTTTCAGTTCTTCGAGATCCTGGCACCAGAATTTCAGCCTTTGGAAAGTCTGCTGGAAATTGCTGCTATGCCGGTCTCTGATTCTCGTTTGTGTGCTGTTGATTTCAATTTGTGGGCTTTCAAGCCTTAACAGCGAGCCTGGAAATTCTCCGGAAGCGTTTCGACTGATGATCTGCACCCGCTGAATCTTCATGGTCTGTCGGTAAAAATGCAGACTTCGTTCCGGGTTTTCTGCCATAACCCCGACTGGAATGATTTCATGCATGAATTGCCTCCGTGAGCCTTATATTTAGAGCCCTTATCGGCACTATCGCAAGAATTTTTAACTCTTTGTCGGCGAATTTGAAAATTTTGCGTGGCATGGGGCTTTATGACATTGATTCCAGAGGATTCATCTGTATGTTTTTTGGGGTAGAGCAAAACTTTATAAAACTTGAACCGCCGGGGTTAAAGCGTTATAATTTTATCCTGAGTTGTTTCAATTTGGAGTTTTGCATAGTTGGAACAAGGAAAGGAACAGGTATGAGAGTCAAGATAAAAAAGATTCCTGCTAGTGAATTGAAGCCCCTTTTTACCGACACCAGCGCCCTTGGGTTCTGTAAGTATTTTACCGATTATATGTTCACCATGGATTATTCTGAGGAAGATGGCTGGCATAACCCGGTAATTCAGAAACTTCAGCCATTCAGTATGCTGCCCTCGACTCTGGTGCTGCATTACGCCCAGGAAATTTTCGAAGGTCTGAAGGCTTTTCGCGGAAAAGACGGAGTTATCCGGCTTTTTCGTCCTGAAATGAATGCCAAGCGTTTTAACCGCTCTGCCGACCGACTTTGCATGCCCCATTTCATGGAAAACGATTTTCTTGAAAGCATCAATGCTCTGGTCAATCTTGAACAGCGTTGGGTTCCGGACAGTAAGGGAGCCGCCCTTTACATTCGCCCGTTCATGATCGCCATGGATCAGGCTCTTGGCGTGCGCGCTTCTGCCACCTACACCTATTGTGTCATTCTCAGCCCGGTTGGCCCATACTATCAGGAAGGCTTCAACCCGGTCAGTCTGTATGTTGCCGATGAATTTACCCGTGCCGCCAAAGGTGGTCTCGGGGAAGCAAAGACCGGAGCCAACTATGCCGCGAGTCTGCTTGCCGGGCGCATTGCCCGCAAAAAAGGCTGCGCCCAGGTTCTCTGGCTCGATGGCGCCGAGCACCGTTATGTTGAAGAAGTCGGTGCAATGAATATTTTCTTCGTTTTCAACGGCAATACTCTCGTGACCCCGCAACTCAACGGCAGTATTCTGCCAGGCGTAACCCGCGATTGCGTCATCAAGCTTGCACCAATGCTTGGTCTTAAGGCCGAGGAACGCAAGATTTCCATCGATGAGGTAATTGGCGGCATCGCTACCGGCTCGATCACCGAAATTTTCGGCACCGGAACGGCAGCGAGCATTTCTCCGGTCGGTTCGTTGCAATACAAGAACAACGATTACGTGGTCAACAGTCGCAATGTTGGCCCGGTCAGTCAGCAGCTTTACGATACACTTCGGGCTATCCAGTATGGTGATATCGAAGATCCTTTCAACTGGACCATTCAGCTGCAGAATCCGGAAGAAAAAGTTCTCTCGGTATAAATGTTCGACTCATTGCCAATCAGCCACCCCGATGCGGCTTTCGTCATCGGGGTGGCTTTGTCTGCAGCCGAAAAGATCAACGAGATTTATCGTCAGGAATTTTCAGTAGAATACAAAGCCGGCGAAGAGCCGGTGACAGTCGCTGATCGCCAGGCTGATCTGATCATAACCCGTCAGTTACGTCAGCGATTTCCCAAAGATCAGATTTTCAGCGAGGAAAACGGTCTCGATAGGCCTGAAAATGCCAATACCCGTGTCTGGTATATCGATCCTATAGATGGAACGCGTGAGTTTATTGCGCGAAATGGCGAATTCGCCGTGCAGATAGGCTTGGCAGACGGCGAAAACCTGGAGTTTGGCCTGGTTTATCAGCCGGTTGGCGAAAACCTTTATGTTGCGGCTGTCGGTGAGGGCTGCTGGTGGCATTCGCCGAAAAGTGGCTGGCAAAGGCTGCAGATCCCGCCAAAAGTTGAAGAGCAAACGATTCTGGTTATAAGCCGGTCGCATCCCAGTCGTTTGGGAACGCGGATTCATCAGGCTCTGAGCGGCACCGGTGTCATTTCTCATGGTGGGGTGGGGCTCAAGCTGATGGCGATAGCGAAAGGGGCCGGCCATTATTACATTAACTGCAGCAATTCGACCAAAGCCTGGGATATCGCCGGCCCTGAGCTTTTATTTCGCGAAGCCGGCGGGGTCGTCACCCAGCTCGATGGCAGTCGGTTTTCTTATATGCCCGCCGCTTATCGCCATGAGAAGGGGCTTGTTGCCAGCTGCAATTCAGAATTACAGCAGAAGGTGCTTGCTGTAATCGGAGATTTGACGGACTAAGCTAATCTGCCGATTTGTTTACCTTCGCCGGCTTCGGTCGGGTGATGCTTCGTTCGTGCTCGTGCTCGTGCTCGTACTCGTAATCGCTTCGGGGCTGCATTGCAACGCTACGCATCTTC
>CAZQUE010000029.1:0-50903 GCA_964596185.1 uncultured bacterium
TCCTGAATTATCAGGGCATCTGGTTGAAGGGTTTCGTAAAAATCAAGTGTTTGTTCGAGCAGCGGCCATTCGTTTTCGAAAACAATGGTATTGAGGGTAACGTAAAGTTTTTTCTGCAGCGATGCGGTTACCCGGCGGGCCCAGCGCAAAGAACGCTCATCAAAGTTTGCAGCAAAAGCTCTGGCACCGAACCTTTTCCCGGAAAGATATATGGCATCGGCACCAGCCATACAGGCAGCTTTAAGACAGGCTATATTGCCTGCTGGAGCCAGCAATTCAACTTTTTGTTCGACTTGTGTCAAATTATCTTCCGATCAGCCAGTTCAGTGCCATTTTGTAAACATCGGTGCCAAACCCGCAGATGACGCCGCGACAGACTGAACTGACCAAAGAACGGCGGCGAAAATTTTCCCGGGCATGAATATTGGAAATATGAACCTCGACAACATCGGCTTCGATTGCAGCAATGCAGTCGCGCAAAGAAACGCTCGTGTGTCCGAGCCCGCCGGGGTTGAGAATGATTTTGTCTTCGGCATCTGCTTCCTGAAGGTAATCGATAATATCGCCTTCATGATTGCTTTGAAAGAAACTGATTTCACAGCTGTTACAAAAGGCGATATCTTCAAGTTCCCGTTCGATTTCTTTCAGCGTTTTTCGTCCATATATTCCGGTTTCACGTTGTCCAAGGAGGTTCAGGTTAGGTCCATTCACGACATGAATCATCATTTCACCTGTTTTTCTGATTTTTTGAAAAGAGAATTTCAAGAATAAAAGCCGAAGTCTTCATAAAACTTATCAAATCATAGGCTGATCTGATTGCAAAAAGCAGTTTGAAAAACCGGTTCTTGCACCCCCAAAACTTGAACAGCACTTTTTTCAACTCATCGAGCTGCCAGGTTTCGAGTTCAGCCAGGGCAAGCCGGCGACTATTGGCCAGAAGCTTCGGCAAGATTGGGACTGCGGCGGCTTCTTTTCCCAAAAGCAGGCCGGGACAGCATCCCTGCGCCGCAATGAGCTGCAGGCATTTCAAAGTATTTTCCAAATTCTGCGGATCTGGACGATAGACCCATATCTGGCGCAAAGGTGCACCAGCACAGTTGTTTTCAAGTTCAGCTGCATCGATATTTCTGAACGACAAAGCGAAATCAACCTGCAGATTGAGCATCATCGAGCGAAGCTCGTGAATATCATCGGGCCTGACTCCTGACGGACGAAAGTGCAATTCTGAATAACCAGAATCTTTGAGCCATTGCACCAAGGCTGCCAGCCATTTCAGGCCAGGGTAGGTCAGAGTTTTTTCTGAATGCTCATAAAAGCCCAGCCACGGCTGAAAGACTTCGAGCGTCTTTTGGCCAAGAGTTTTTTCCGGTGCGGCATTGAAGTTGTAAATGTCCGGGAAAGGTTCTGGCGGAACGGGCAGCGGCATTTGAAGCTCGTCGTTCAGCAAATTGATGAAACCATGCAGTTTTGCGCCACGCAAGGCGGTCAAAATGGACTTATAACCGGTGCCATAGATGTAGAAGTCACCGAACCCGAGAAAGCTTTTATCGATGATTCCGGCGAGGCCGATTCTGGCTTTTGGAAAAAATCCGCGACACCCCTCGATCAAAGCCTTGACCTGCTCCTTGCCGTGGTCTTTGCTGGCGCGAATGACGATGGTATGGATGGCATCGGGTGAAAAACCGGAGAAATATTCTTCAGAAGGCAGGCTGTATTGCAAATCGACGACGGCAATTCTGTCTGGAGCTATCTGAGCAAGGCAAAACAGCCCTAACGGGGCATGGTTTTCCTTTCCTGGACTGCGAAAAGAAGGATGCGGCGCAAGAGCGGCGGCACTGTTGATCAGCAGAATTTCAGTTTTGCCTTTCATTCAAGCCTGATTTTACCATACTCAGGCTGATCTGGCAGCAAAGAAATAATATTTACATATAGGTAAACTGCTGATAGAATCTGAAAAAAAGATACAGGACAGCCAGAAACAGATGATAGCTCCGATTTTTTCGAGTCTGCGGCCAAAGCAATGGACCAAGAACCTGATTCTTTATGCCGGCTTGCTGTTCTCTGAGAAAAGCCTTATGCTCACCAGTCAGGGCTGGCTTTGGGCCACAGCCGGATTCATGATTTTCTGCGGCTTGTCTGGCAGTGTTTATCTGTTGAACGACCTGACCGACATAGAGAAAGACCGCCTTCATCCAGAGAAATGCAATCGACCGATCGCTTCCGGAGATTTATCGATCAAGGAAGCCAAAGCCACTTTGATCATTCTTCTGATCGGCTGCCTGATTGCTGCCTGGAACATTTCCGGTTTATTTTTTTCTACTGCCCTGGCCTATTTCATGTTGAACCTGGCCTACAGTTTCAAGCTAAAGAACATGGTTATTCTCGATGTAATGTGCATCGCCTTCGGCTTTGTTTTGCGAGCTGTGGCCGGAGTTGGCGCACTCAAGACCATTGAAAGTGAAATTTATATTTCACACTGGTTGATGCTTTCGACGATAATGCTGGCAATGTTTCTTGGACTGGCCAAACGCAGGCAGGAAATTGCCCTGCTCAGCGATGATGCAACCCGGCATCGAAAAATTCTGGCTGATTATTCATTGGCTTATATCGATCAGATGACCTCTATACTGGCTGCTTCGGCGATTATCACCTATTCATTTTATACCGTCAGTGCTGAGACCATTCAAAAATTCGGCAGCGACCGGCTGGTGTTCTCGGTTCCGATGGTATTGTACGGGATGCTGCGCTACCTTTATCTGATCCACATTCAGGAAATGGGCGACAACCCTTCAGAGGTTCTTCTCAAAGATCGCCCATTGCAGATTAACCTTGTTTTATGGGCACTGACCATTTTTGCGGTCATTCATCTGCCAAAAACCGGCTTGATCTAGTTTATTCGCATCTGTGAGCGCGGTGAAATTCTTTCGATACTGTTTCTAAGCTCTGAAAGTTCGGGCAACGGGTTGAACTGACGTTTGAAAAAAGAATTTGAACTGCTGCCCTGAGCCGGCAGTGAAGCAAATTCATTTTCGACAATTTTTTCGGAGGCAGTTCTGGCTACGACCTTTACCTGATAATCACGATTCTTTTTCAGCTCTTCAGACAATGGAATTCGCAGAGACAAACCAGATTCCGGCAGTTGCAGAAGCTCCAGCCGGGCGAAGCCCACAGCCTGAACCCTGTTTTGCTCTGAAATGACGACATGAATGTTCACTGGTTCGGAAAGGCCGTTTTCAGTCGGTCTGACCTGAAGCAGCAGATCTTCAATATTGAGCACACAGCCGTCAATGCTCAGGGGGGAGTCGGCTACCGTTACAAACCCGTTGCCGGCGAAGAACAAGAGTCCTGCTGCAATCAAAAACAAGCTCAGGCGTTTCATACACTGCCCCCTTTTATCGTCTTCTATTTAATACATCGTCATAAAAGCAGAAAAAGTTTAGAGCAGATTGAAAGATTTTTCGGCGGCAGCAGAAATCTTTGCCACAAAATCGGCCTGGCAGCCTTAGCCGGCGGCGCTATTTATCAGAGCCTTGAAAAGGTTTTTGCTATAAACGTCTGAATCGTAAGTCTCTTCCGGGTGCCATTGGACTCCGCAAAAGAAATTTGCATCAGAAGTCTCGATTGCCTCGATTATACCGTCAGAGGTCTGGGCAACGACCTGAAAGCCCGGCGGAACATCGCGCACTGCCTGATGATGAAAAGAATTGGTAAAAATTTCATCGGCACCCAGCTCTTTGGCAAGGTAAGAATCCTGATTTATCTTGATCTTGTGGGAAGTCTCCCAGCGCGGCGCCTTCTGCGAATGCTGAACTTTGCAGACTTCGGCGATATCCTGATAAACCGAGCCGCCCAGCGCAATTGCCAAAACCTGGATGCCGCGGCAGATACCCAACACCGGCAGCTTTTTGCCGCGATATTTTCGAGTATATGCTGCTTTTACCAGCGCCAGCTCGAACTCATCGCGAAAAGGGTTGACCAAATCAAGTTTTGGATGGGGGTCTTCGCCCTGAAAACGTGGGTGAACATCTTCTCCGCCTGGTATCAAAAGACCGTCGACCATGTTGAGGTAGGCGTCGACAAGGTGGTCGTAGCTTTCAGGGAAAGCTACGGAATTTTCCTGCAAGTCAGCATTGAGGCGTGGATCTATGGCCGGCAGCAAAATCGGCAAACCGCCGGCACGATAGACTGCCCGAAAATACTTACGCGAAACGTAGGTGCGCAAACGCATTTCATTGTCACGAAAAGCTGTGTCAGAATAGGCAATGCCAATAACCGGACGTTTTTTCATAAATTACCTTTTCTTGATGGGTCGAGGATGTCTCTGAGTTCATCACCGAGAATATTCAAAACAATAACCAGGAAAGCGATACAGATACCGGGATAGACTACCAGCGCCGGCCTTGCCAGCATATAATCCTTGCCCGATGCCACCATTCCGCCCCAGGTCGGCAGCGAAGGGTCGACGCCGAGTCCAAGAAAGCTTAAGCTCGCTTCGGCCAAAACAGCCGTCGCCAGCCCCATGGCAAAAATAACCGTAATCAGCGGCAAACAGTTGGGCAAAATGTGAGTGAGAACGATTCGCAGATGACTTGCGCCAAGAGTTCTGGCGGCAACCACGAATTCAGCCGAGCGCAGTTCGAGGGTGGCCGAGCGAATTATGCGCGCCATCTCGGCCCAGCCGACTATGGCCAGGGCAAGAATTACGGTGCCAATTCCGTTTCCCAGGACCATTGAAACGGCAATTGCCAACAACAGGCTCGGAAAAGCAAGAAACATATCGACAACCCTCATCAACAGCCAGTCGAGCCAGCCGCCAGCATACCCGGCAAGCATGCCAACGGCAAGGCCGATAATCAATGCCGACAAACGTGCGGCAAAGCCAATTCCGAGCGACAACCTGGCTCCGTGAATCAGTCGCGAAAAAACACATTGCCCCAGTTGATCGCAACCGAGCGGATAACCTTCTGGCTGAGCCAGACGCCGCAGCGGGTCGGTTTCAAGGGGATTGTTCGGCGCCAACCATGGGGCAAAAATGGCGACAACCAGCAAAAAGCACAATCCGGCAATGCTCAGCCAACCGGCAACGGTCATGCGTTTGATCAAAGTCTTCATGCGCCGGGCTTCCTCAGCATTTCATCGCGAATTCGCGGGTTTATCCAGGCATAGAGCAAATCGATAACCAGATTGACCATTATAAAAATGAAAGCACCGAAGAGCACGATTCCCTGAATAACCGGGTAATCGCGCTTTAGAATGGCATCCATGGCAAAGCGACCGATTCCCGGCAGATCGAAAATAGTTTCGACGATCACTGATCCGTTCAGATAGCTTGACAGGTCGAGGCCAATGACGGTTATAACCGGGATCATTGCATTGACCAGACCGTGCCGGAATAGTATTCGCATTGGGCTAAGCCCTTTAGCGCGGGCAGTTCTAATGAAATCCTGATTCAGCACTTCTATCAGACTGCTTCTAACGATGCGTGCCAGAAAGGCGGCAGATCTGATACCAAGGGTGAAAGCCGGCAGAATGAAGGGCCAAAGTGTATCAGCGCCGCGAAAAGCCGAGGCCGGGAACCATTTGAGTTTGACCGCAAAAACATAAAGCAGCACCAGGCCTGAAAGGAAAACCGGTATGCTGATTCCGGTCACCGAGAAAAAAGTACAAAGACGGTCGAGCCAGCGGCCCTGGGTTACTGCGCCGACAATGCCGGCCAAAATTCCGACTACTATTGAAATAAGCATGGCAATCAAAGCGAGTTTGATCGTATAGGGAAACTTCTCGGCAATAGAATCAAGCACCGGTTTGCCGGAAACCACCGATTCGCCGAGATTGCCGCGACAAACCCGGCCGGCGTAGCTGAAAAAGCGCTGATGCACCGGCTGGTCAAGCCCCATTTCGCGGGCAATTCTATCGATTGTTGCCTGATCGGCGCGCGGCCCGGCAATGGTTTGTGCCGGATCACCGGGAATGAGATAAAGCACGGCGAAGGCTACCAGCAGAATTCCAGCCAATACCGGAATTGTCGCGAGAATTCTTCTTAGTGTAAATTCGAGCATTGTCGGCCTGCCATGTTTAAAATGCTTATAAAAGAGGGTTCGGTCGCAAAAGCGACCGAAACCGGTGGTTTTTACTCAGCTATGCTATGTTTTATCAGGGTTTTACGCTCAGAGTCAAGGCCTTGTCACAGAAAAACAACGGCGAGAAATCGATATTGTTTACCCGGGAGCTGGTCAGATAGCTTTCACTGCAATGCCAGAGATAGAGCCAGGGAGCCTGATCGTAAACCCGGGAGTTGATTCGATCGTAAGCCTCGGCCCGGCGCTCGGCATCCTGAATTTTAACCGCTTCTTCGATCATGCTGTCGATTTCTGCATTTTTGAAGCGAGCGCGATTGCCGCCCGATCCCCAGTTGTTTGAATGAAAAAGCGGATATAGAAAGTTTTCACCATCAGGATAATCGCCAAACCAGCTCAAATAAAAAGCCGGCGCCTCACCCTTGTTGATCGAGTCTTTTAAAGCGCTCCATTCCATCGGCTTGAGGCTGACATTAACACCATGTTTTTTAAGCTCACCCTGGATCAAACGGGTTATTTCAAAAGCTGCCTGTGCAGACTTCTGATATATTTCAAAACTCAGCGGGTTCTTTTTTGTGTAACCGGCTTCTTTGAGCAATCGCAATCCTTCTTCCGGGTTATACTCGTAGCCTTTGGCTTCTTTATTGAACCCGAGAATCCCAGGAGGAATGCTTCCTTTGGCGGCGACGGCACGCCCCTGATATACGGCGTTGATGATCTTTTCGCGATCGATGAGCATGTTTAGAGCCTTTCGGACTCTGACGTCATCGAAAGGCGCTTTTTGATTGTTGAAGCCGACATAAAAGACGTTCATGGCCGGAACATCATGCACTCTGGCCTGATGATCAGGATCAGCTCTAAAACGTTGATAATTTGAGGGATAAAGTTGTAACAGGTCGAGATTGCCGCTTTCGAATTCCATTTCGGCTTTCATATTTTCGGGAATGATCCGCAACTCGATTTCAGCCAGCTGTGGGCGTGCTGCGCCAACATAACTATTGTTGGCCTGCAATCTGATATAACTGTCGCGAATGCGATCGACAATCTTAAAAGGGCCAGTCCCAAAAGGCTTTTCGAAAAAAGAACGGTCTTTGATGGCCGCGCTGCTTGATTGTGGCATAATGTAGCAGGCCGGCATGGTCAGAAGACTCATAAAAGGGGCAAAAGGGCTGACCAATCGAATTGAAACATTGTATTCATCGACCTGATTGATACCGGCTACTTTGGGCGAAGTTCCCTTCATGCGCTCGGCCGCGCCATCAACTTTTTCAAGCACCCAGGTCCGTGGCGAAGCAACCTCGGGGTCGAGCAGGCGATCAAGGCTGTAAACCACATCGGCAGCGGTCATTTTCTGGCCATTGTGAAAAAACACATCTTCACGCAGCTTGAAAACATACTCTCTGCCATCGGTGGTTACGGTCCAGGATTCGGCAAGATTGCCGACCAGCTTCATATTCTCGTCATAACGCACCAGGCCATCGAAAATTTTGGCCTGCACATTGGCCTCGTTTACGTCGACACCGCGGGCCGGGTCGAGATTGGCCGGTTCGCTTGAAAGATAACCGCAAAAGATTCCGTTGCCATTATCGGTGATGGTTTGTGCCGGAGAGTTCAGGATCAGATTGGCTGCAAAAGCCATCAGTCCGATCAGGACCATCGAGAAGAGAATTCGTTTCATTTTGCCACCTTATTTCTTTAACAAGTTTCTCTTCTCTTACCATCGGCAGGTTTTCAGGCATGTCTTAATTCTGCGCTTATTTTGTTGCCTTCTACGGTCAGAACTGCGACTGAAGGGGGAAGCCCGCCGCGGGGCATGGTCGGACTGCCCGGGTTGATAACCAGCAGCATGCCTTCCTGATTTATCAATGAGATATGAGTATGTCCATAGACCATCACTCTGGTTCGCGGTTCGATCGAGGCTCTGGCTCGGCCGGCCCGGTGCGCAACCGTCAGTAAACCGCAACCAATTTCGATACTCATGGCTTCAGGGGTATCATGGATGTCGAAATCGCAATTTCCACGAACGGCATAAACAGGTGCAAGCTCCTTGAAAGCCTCGAGAGCTGCCGGACTCTCAACGTCACCGGCATGAACGATCATGTCGACGCCGACAAAAGCTTCTCTGACCCAGCCGGGAATAAACACCCGGTCAGGATGACCAAAATGTGTGTCTGAAACGATCCCAATCTTCATAAATCTTTTACTCTCAATTCAGGAATGAATCCAACAATATATTTTAGTTGCTGCGCAAAATCAACCGCTAACATCGAAGGCAGAGCAATCACATCAAATTCATTTTTTTGGGGCTGCCCATGACATCCCCGCACAGGCGGAAATCTAGTCAAGTTGAAATTGCCGCGCAATTCGATTAAAATCTTTTCAGGTTCATACAATTGCCGGGAGAAAAGAGAAATGAACGAAAACCAGAACTCGCAGACCGAAAATCAACAGGTTGGTGGTGACGCTCAGACTGAAACTACCTCCGACAACGCCAATGTTCAAGAAAATGCCGGCTCTACCGGGCAATTTTATTTTGAAAACATTCTGATGAAGAGATTCATCGCAACCTTCATCGATCTCGTTCTGGTTGGCACGGCCTCTACGGTTCTTGTCATTCCGGCATCATTGATTTTACCGCGCATGTTCGCCTCGCTATTTTCATTTTTCGTTTTTGCGGCGGCCTCGCTGGCAATTCTTTTAAAAGACATGCCTTACAAGGTTGATGCTTTTGAACTTGACGGGCAAAGTCCCGGTAAAAAGGCGATGAACATTCGGGTAACCGACTTGCAGAAAAAGCCGATAACCATGAAGCAGTCGATTCAGCGCAACCTGATTCCTGCCTCCGGTTATGTAATTGCGGCTGTTGCTTCGCTGATTCATGCGATTCCCTTCGATTTTTTAACCGGTCTGGTCGGTCTGTTCATTATTACCCCCCTGATGCTGATCAGCCTGATTGCCAATCTGGTCGAGATCTACAAGATTTTTTCAGCTCCGCAACACCGGCGCATTGGCGATCAGATGGCAGACACCATTGTTGCCTGGGAATAAGTGTAATCTTTTATAATCGTTTTCCCTGACGGGCGCGAAAGATCTTATAATTTTTGCCAAAATAGGTTATATTATGGCCGATTATGAATCGAAATCACGCAATACTACTATTTATAGCAATTTTGACCTTTCCGCTGATCTCTTTGTTCGTTCCAGACAGTGAGCCCGGAACGGTATCATCGCTCGACGGCGTCGAGTTGTCGAATATTACCGGTCAGAAGTTCAAGTTTTCGGGGGTTTTCACCGACAAACCGACGTTGTTGGTGTTCTGGTCGATCACCTGCGCCACCTGCATCGAAGAAATTCCCTTCGTCAGTATGATGCATCAGAATCACAGCGACAAACTGACGGTTATCGGCATACATCCGCCCGGCTACCCGCTGAAAAAAGTGCAGCGTTTCTTCAAGCGCTACAAGCCCCCTATCCCCTACATGGTTGCCATAGACGACAACAGCGCCCTGTTGCAAAACTACCAGGTAACGGTTTTGCCGCGGACTCTGCTGATCGATCGGCAGGGTCGCATTCTTTACGATCACCTCGGCTTTGAGCCAGGCAAGGAAAAGGAAATCGAAAATGAAATTCTCTCGAAGCTTTAGCATAGTATTTTTTATTCTGCTGGCAATTGTCACGCCGAAACTATCCGGTCAACCGGCCGGGCTCCTGCAACCGGGAACTATCGCCCCTGCGTGCAATCTTGAGGCTACCGATGGGCAGCGTTACAGTTTTCCGGCCTCGGGAAGCTGGAGCCTGATCGCCTATTGGTCGCTTTTCTGCCATTCCTGCCTCGATGAGATTCCAGAGGTACAGCGGCGGTTAGCCTCTGAATCCCCAGAGATAAAGCCATTTTTTATCGCTCTGGACTCGAAAAGGATGGAAAAAGCGCTGAAAAACTTCTGCAAAAAACGCAACCTAACTTTTCCGGTATTGTATGAGGAAATTGCCTCTGATTCCTATGTCACTGCCGATCAATTAGGGGTTTCAATGACACCCAGCATTTTCATTGTTGATCCTGAAGGCAAAATAGCTTATTCTCATGCCGGGCCAATGGATATCGACAAGTTCTTCAGCGAATTTGCCGAAATGCGACAAAAGGTTAATACTTCGGCAACTTGTGACGAATAATAGGCAAATATGCTGCAACTCCACAACGACGAGCTAGGCCATGAAATGATACTGGTTTCAAGAAACGGTATCATTGTTTTCATCGTCTTTTCATTGGCGATGACCGGTTTGCTGATGGGTCTGTTCATGTTCGTCGACTTTGACTCGCTTCTTGGTCGCAGGCATCTGGCCATGAAAGTCGGGCAAACTTCGATCAGCATCAGTGATTTTCAAAAGATAAAAAGCATATCTGGCGAGCGTGCCAAAGCCATGCCTGACCAGGCATGGGCTGAAGAACTGTTTAGCACTCTGATCCTGGCGGAAGATGCCCGGTCAAGACTTCTTGATCAGAACCCGGAGATTAAAAACCGGGTTGAACTTTTCAATTCAGCTTTGAATGTGGGTGAGGATGAAGAGAGAATCGCCCGGTCTGTTTTTCTGCATGAAGAGCTTGCCAAAGCTTCGATTGAGAGGCTTTTAAAAAACGACGCCGATTATCAAAGACTTTTAGAAGAGCATCAGCGAAGCGAAAAAATCGACACAACCGGGCGCCTGCATCTACGCCAGATTACTCTGACAAGTGACGAGGAACTGACTGAGGTGTCAGGAGAAATCGCCTCTGGAGCAAGCATTGAACAGATCAATGCCAGCTTCAGTGTTTCGCCCTATCGTGGCGTTGGTGGCGACATAGGTTGGAAGACGGCAGGTGATTTTCCGGAAGGCGTTTTTAACAAACTGGAAATGACCAAAGAGGGAGAACTTGTCGAGGGCTTTCGCGATGAAAGCGGCATTCATCTTTTTGTGGTCATCAACCGTCCTGAACGAAAAATAATGCTAAGCAATGAAAAGCAGCTGCAACTGTTGAAAAACAGGCTGATTTCAAAACATTTGATCAAACTGCGCTCTGAGACAGAATACTGGATAAACCCGTCTTTGCGGGCAATGTGTCAGATCGCCCCGGACACGCCGGATAAAAGCAATTAAGCAAGGAGCTTGAGCGATGGGCAAAGCCAACCGAAAACATTATCTGATACTGCCTTCATATCAGCTGAAACTGGTCGGATTCATGAGTCTGATCGTTTTTGTCGGCTCAGTTCTGCATGGTTTTTTTCTTTATCGAATAACCAGCAAAAACATTCAGGAAGGGTTTCTTTCGGCACATAACCGCCTGCGCTCGACCTGGGAAATCCTCAAACCGGCTATCGTCGTAACCAACGGTCTAAGCTTCCTTCTGATCACGATTTTTATTCTGATCATAACGATTTTCATTTCACACAAAATAATCGGGCCAATTTTCAAAATTGCCGGCCATATCAAGAAACTCTCGGCGGGAAAACTGAACTTGCCGGCTTTGCGACTTCGCAAAGGCGATGAAGGTTCAGTTTTGTGCGAATCGGTAAACGAACTTCAAGATAAATTCAGGCAAAGATTCGTGCGCCTGAAAAAGCTCAAGGAAAACATAGATTCTGACCAGTTAAGCAAACAGGAGATTTCTCAGGGAATCGCCGATATTCTGAATGAACTTGAAATTGACAGTGAAAAAGCCTGAACCAAAATACTTCATCCTGGCTCTAACCCTATTGTTGGTGTCGGCGCAGGTCAACTTCGCGCAGACGCAGGTTGACCATCAGCGACTTGCCCAGGAGGTCGGCTGCTTCAAGTGTCATCACATGCCGCCACAGCTCGCCTCAGCAACGCAAGTCAGCTCTTCTGCGCTACCTGAAGTTGATCCACGACTCAAAGCCGGTGCCGGAGCCTGGTGCGTCAGTTGTCACGCCATGGAAGCACGCACGCTGCATCCGACTGGCATAGCTGCCGACCCGGGAGCTGGGCTTCCCCTTGAAGAAGGAAGCATGATGAGCTGTCTGACCTGCCATTCGCCTCATCGGGCAGCAATAGCAACCGAACCCTGGGCCCCGCTGATTATCGAGCAGGATGCGCCCGGCGGCTTCAAAACCTTTTTATTGAACCACCCGAACAACAATGGCCAGCTCTGCAGCAAATGCCACGCTGACGGTGGAACCGCTGAAAGAGCAACCATGCACCGGCCGCGTTCCTATGCCAATCGAGATTACGCCGGCTCTAAATCTTGCCAGACCTGTCACGCGGACATTTTTGATCAATGGCGTCTGACGCCCCATGCCCGCATGACGAGAAAACTTATTCAGGTCGAGAATCAGGCAGAAATACCCGTTGAAGAGCTCGGCTTTCCCCGCGACAAAATTGCCTGGGTTCTTGGCTCGCATTACATTCATCGTTTTGTTGCCGAAGCCAGTGGGACCCTGGTTGTTTTGCCGAAAATCTGGGATCGCCATGAAAAGAAATGGCTACCGGTTCACGATTACGGCTGGAAAAACCGCTACTGGCTGAAACAATGTGCCGGCTGCCATACGACTGGTTTTTCAAGTGAAGACGACAGCTTCGTCGAAGCAGGCGTTGGCTGTGAAAGCTGCCACGGCCCAGCGCTTAACCACACGCGCACCGGCTCGAAAGAATTCATACGTTCAATTAAATCAATGCCCGCCGATCGCCAGGAGATGATTTGCGAATCCTGCCATACCTCAGGGCTTGATAATAGCGGTGAATATCATTTTCCCGTGGGTTATCGACCAGGCGAAGACCTGACTCAGTTTTTCTCGGGTTTGACTCCCAAACCCGGGCAGAGTCCTGAAAACTTTTTTGGCGATGAAACCTATGAAGACCGACGAAGACAGTGGGATTTCCTGAAATCAAGGTTTCTGCTCGCCTCCGGCTTGACCTGCGACTATTGTCAGAACTTTCGTAATATAAAAACCCGAGACAATTCGCAGTTTCTGTCAACCGATGAATACTGTCTGACCTGCCATACCGACATGACCGAGCACCCGGAAGAATCACCCGGAACCAATTGCCTGGTCTGCCATCAGCCGGCCAAGACTGCATCCGGCACGATTTCGATTCACGATCACCGCTTTATTTTTAAGTGATTCAGATTTTTTTCGATTCAAAATGTGTTAAAATAAAAGTGTGAACGTTTGATTAATGGAGACAAAAATGCGTATTTTTATCGCTGTTGTTGAAAAATGTAAATCGACTGGTCTCTATGTCGGCTATATACCCGATCTACCCGGTGCCCATTCTCAAGCCGCAACTCTTGAAGAATTAAACGCCAATCTGAAAGAAGTAGTTGAAATGATCCTTGAAGACGGCATACCCCCTGCAGACTCTGAGTTCGTTGGCACTCAAAGCATTAAGGTTGCCTGATGATCTACGGACCGGTACTTTCAGTAAGACTGGTAATCAAAAAGCTGCAAAGACATTTCACCCATTTTGGTCAGACAGATCGCCAAGGATATCGGCTTGAACTATCAACAATTTTTGGATCTTTCCTAGAACATTCCAATTTCGGTCTGTATTTTAAACCAGATTGCCACACAATTGAGCTTATTGATTATATAATTTGAGGTTGTACTATTCCGAGGGCTGTGATAACATTTCCGCAGAATGGGAATGATACTGGCTGCAACTGCTGTCTGCTACGCTATCGCAACTTTTTTTCGGCTGCGCGAAAAGGTTGCCGGTGGCCCTATGAAAAATCATTCGCGCATTTCCTTGCTGATCGGCATTGGTTTCAATCTCATTCTGCTCTATGTTTCGACGCACAGCGCTCGAACCACTGCCGAGTTCGGGCTTGGTAGCCTTTTTATCATCGGGGCGCTGAGCATGGCGCTGGCAGCAGTTTTCATTGAGCTGATGCTGCAGGAAAACTATTTCAGCATCTTCGCACTGCCGATAAGTCTGACTCTGCTGCTTATGTCAAGTCTGGCCGCCGGGCAGATTTCCGGAACACACTTTGCAAAACCCTGGTTCATTGCCCATCTGATCACCTCGATAACCGGTGAATGTTTTTTCGTAATTGCCGCCGTTTCGGCGATAACCTATCTTTTTGTCGTGCGGAAACTAAAAAGCAAAAATCGCCTTAAAGCGCTCTATCTTTTCCCGCCGCTGGCGCGGCTAGACGTTATTACCTTCCAGGCCATCACTTCTGGAACCGTTTCATTTTTCATCGGTCTTTCAATTGGCTTTTACGGCAATCTCGAATATTTTGCAAAATTCACCCCTGCTCTCAAACATTACTTTTCATTGGCGGTATTTCTATATTACTGCTCGATCATTCTGCTACGCCGACGCGCCAGATTCGCCGGCCCACGCCTGGCAAATGCTGCATTGATCGGGTTCGTATTGTCGCTGGCATTGATTCTAATTCCCAGCAACGAACTGCATTGGCTTTCGGAGGCGACAAAATGAGCATGTTGCCGATATTTTTCGCCATGGAAAAAATGCAGATCCTGATCATCGGGGCCGGGCCGGTTGCCTTACGCAAAGCTCGCACCCTGAACAGTGCCGGTGCAAACCTTACGGTTATCGCCCCAGCGATTCTTGAAGATTTCACGGCAATGCCTTCCATCAGGCTTATTCGAAGAGAGATTTCCGAAGCTGACCTTGGCGAAGCTTACAATTTGGCAATCATTGCCACGAACGATGCATTGCTCAATCAAAAGCTTGCCGACCTGTGCCATGCGAGAAGAATTCTCGTTTCCCGTTGTGACGATTTTTCGCAAAGCGATTTTATTTGCTCCGAACCAGTTGAAATGGCACCGATCACACTCGGCGTATACTGTTCTGGCTTGCCGGAAATGGCCCGATTTATCAAAGCCAGATTAGGTAAAAGTCTCGACAATCACCTTCTTGCTCTGGCGCGACTGATGGCCGAATTACGGCCATCAATTAAAAATAGAATCATCGATGAAAAAGAACGCCGTGAGTTTTTCAGGCGGTTCATCAACGATGCCGCCCTGGAAAAAATTGCTGAAATTGGAATAGAAGCGTTTAAAGCCGAGGTGCTCAAATGCCTTTGATGCTTTTCGGCCTCAATCATAAAACAGCACCAATTAGTGTCAGAGAGAAGCTGGCCCAGCTTTGCGGCACTCCGATCGACCATGCTGATGGAGCGAATCTTGAAGCCGTGCCGGTTTTCACCTGTAACCGAGCTGAGTTCTACTATTTCGGCCCGGCCAATCTGGCGAAAGAAAGCTTCGAAAGGTATCTTGCCGCCGGCAACCTTGACTACAACAATCTCCAAGATTATTTCTACGAGCACAACAGTGAAGATGTAATCAAACATTTGTTTTCTGTAGCCGCCGGCCTTGATTCGATGATCATCGGTGAGAACCAGATTCTTCATCAGATCAAGGAATCTTATCAGCATTCAACTTTGCAGGGCTATGTTGGCAAGCAGCTGCACAGCCTCTTTCAAAAAGCTCTCGAGGTCGGAAAAAGAGTACGCAATGAAACCGGAATATCCGAAAACCGCGTCTCGATTGCGTCCACCGCCGTCGATCTTGCCCGCAGCATTTTCGGACCGTTGCAGCATTCAACCGCTCTCGTGGTCGGCGCTGGTGAAATGGCCAACCTGGTCGCGGTGCATCTGATCGAGAATGGCATCAAAAAGATGCTATTCGTTAACCGCACTCTTAAAACAGCACAGCAGATGGCGGAAAAGTTCAATGGCGAGGCGCGCGGCTTCGACCAACTCGACGAATTGATCGGGCAGGCAGACATGGTCATATCTTCCACATCTGCTCCGCACCATGTGATTCGCTTCGAGTTGATGAAAAAAGTTATGGGCATTCGTAGCGACCGACCGATGTTCCTGATCGATATCGCCGTACCCCGCGATGTCGAGCCGGAGTGCGGAGAGCTGGACAATTTGTTTCTTTACGATGTTGATGATCTGCAGAATGTGGTCAATCAAAACATTGCGGCCAGGCGTATCGAGGCCGAAAAGGCTCAGGCGATCGTCAATTATGAAGCCGGGGAATTTCAGCTGGCACTGCAGACTTTCACCGTCATTCCACTCATCAAGGCACTGCGTGAAATGGCTGAAAAAATACGCGTCGACGAATTCAAAAAATTCGTTGACGAGCACGAAGGGCTCGATGCCGAGACCCTCGCAGTTTTTGAGCAGCATAGCAACAACATTATGAACAAACTTCTGCACAAGCAGATAATCGCCTTGAAAAATCTCGGTTCAGCAGACATGGAAGAACTGAAACAGATGGCTGCAGTGCTTGGCCTACCTGAAGAAAGTCTTCCAGAAAAGCCGTTGCGTGGTCTGCCGGGCAAAAAGAAGGAAAGCGCATGAAAATCAGAGTTGGCACCAGAGGCAGTAAACTGGCATTACATCAAACTCGACAAGTCATTGAACTGATTCGGCAACAACAGCCCGATGTCGAAATTGAAGAGGTAGTCGTTAAAACCTTAGGCGACAAGGTCACCGATCTGCCGCTTTTCAAAGTCGGTGGACAAGGTCTTTTTATAAAAGAGATCGAGCAGGCGTTGCTCGACGGGCGAATTGACATTGCTGTTCACAGCCTTAAAGACGTCCCGCACCAGATAGCTGAAGGTCTCGAACTGGTCGATTTCGGCCTGCCGCAAGATGCGCGTGACTGCTTTTTGAGTTTCAAGTATAAGAACCTGAAAAGTTTGCCACCGGGGTCGTTAATTGGCACATCCAGCCTTAGACGCAGATCACAGCTGGCGCAAATGCGGCCTGACCTTAAATTCAGCGACTTCCGCGGCAATCTCGACACCAGGCTGCAAAAACTTGAACAGGGAGAAGTCGATGCGATAATTCTGGCCGCCGCCGGATTACTCAGATTCGACCAGGCAGACCGCATCGGGGAACTGTTCGCGGTTGACCAGCTCACTCCACCGGCAGGCCAGGGTATAATCGCCGTAGAATGCCGCAGTCAGGATCACCAGAATATTGCGCCGTTACTGCAGAAATTTCACGACCGCGACAGTTGCATTCGTGCCGTCTGCGAAAGAGCCTTTCTGCGTGAGATTCAAGGCGGCTGCCAGACACCGATGGCGGCTCACGCAACAATAAATGGAGCAAAAATCAATTTACATTCATTCATCGGCTCGGCAGACGGTTCGCGCACTATAAGGCGAATCGATTCGGCCCCAATTGATCAGCCAGAAAAACTTGGAATCAAGGCGGCGATGGCGCTCATCGACGCCGGCGGCCTTGAACTGCTGGTCAAGCCTAAAGAGGAGAATTAGTATGGCAGGAAAAGTATTTCTGGTCGGGGCAGGCCCCGGTGACCCTGGCCTGATTACCAGACGAGGCTTCGAATTGATCGAACAGGCAGAGGTGCTGGTCTATGATCAGCTTGGAACGGCTGCTTTCATCGGCCATTGCCGAAGCGACTGCGAAATGATCGATGTCGGCAAATTTGCCGGCAAACATACGCTGCCGCAGGAAGATATCAACCGCCTGCTGGTTGATAAAGCCAATGAGAATAAAACCGTCGTCAGGCTCAAAGGAGGCGATCCTTTCGTTTTCGGCAGAGGCGGCGAAGAACTTCAGGTGTTGAGCGCTGCCGGCATCGAATTTGAAGTGGTTCCGGGAATTACTTCAGCAATATCAGCTCCGGCTTATGCGGGAATACCGGTAACGCATCGGGATTTTACCTCGACATTTGCTGTAGTTACCGGTCACGAAGCAGACAAGGAAGATTCGGCAATTGACTGGAGCGCACTTGCTAAAATCGGTTCGGTAGTTTTTCTGATGGGAGTGAAGAAACTCCCGGAAATAGTTAAAAACCTGCTCGAAGCCGGCAGAAGTCCAGAAACTCCAGTTGCAATGGTTCAACATGGCACTCTGCCGATTCAGCGCACCGTTACCGGAACGTTGAGCACCATTGTTGAAATTGCCAAAACCAAGCAGATAAAGGCTCCGGCCGTGACAATTGTCGGCGAAGTCGTTTCTTTACGAGAATCGATGCATTGGTTTGAAAAAAGGCCATTGTTCGGGCGCAACATTCTTGTTACCAGATCGCGGCACCAGGCCAGTTCGCTTCTGGCAAAACTGAAAGAGCTCGGAGCCAATGCCATTGAGTTTCCGACCATCAAAATCATTCAACATTTCAATAGTGATGCTTTCAAGGGTTTCATGAAGGCAATCGACACCTTTCCCTATCTGGTATTCACATCGGTTAACGGTGTCGAAGGTTTTGTTGAGGCTCTACTGCAAAACGATGCCGATCTGCGCATGCTTGCCGGCAAAAAAATCGTCTGCATCGGCCCGGCAACCGCCGAAGCCTTTGCCCGCCGCGGAATCAGGCCGGATCATGTTCCAGAAACCTTCGTTGCCGAAGCGATGCTGCCATGGTTTTCTGCCAATCCCCCCGGAAAAGTCGCCTTTCTGCGCGCGGAAAAGGCGCGCGAAACCTTACCGGAAGCCTTGCGGGAAATCGGTTACCAGCCGGACATAATTCCAATTTATCATACAGAGTTTGAAAGTCCCGAGACTGAAGCGGTGGTGCAGATGCTGAAAGAAGGTGCGGTCGATCTGGTTACCTTCACCAGTTCATCGACGGTTGATGGGTTTGAAAAACTGATCGCCGGCAATAATATTGCGCCAGATGCGGTTCCGGCCGCAGTAATCGGACCAATAACCGAGAAGACGGCGCTTGAGAAAGGCTATAGCATCAGATGTCGGGCCGAAGAATTCACGATTCCCGGCCTTATCACCGCCATGCAGGCCCATTTCACCCCATCTAAATGATCAACAAAACGTAGTGGCGGACCAGTGTGTCCGCCCGCGATTACGATTACGAGCACGAGCACGAGCAAGAGCAAGAGCAAGAGCAAGATATTTGGAGAAAACAATGATTAACATCAGCAGGATATACGCAGGACTGGTAACAACCGGTGACCCGCTCAGATACGGGAAAAAAGACGAAAGCAAAGTAAGCCATTCACATCATTTCAAAGGCCATGGAGTTGCCAGAAGTGCTGCAGAGCGAAGGCCCGTCGTGGTCTGGAACGTTTCCAAACGCTGCAATCTGCGCTGCATACACTGCTACACCAACTCTGACGGCAATCTTGCCCCGGATGAGCTGAGTTTTGACGAGGGCAAGCTTTTAATCGACGATCTCGCGGATTTTGGCATTCCGGCACTGCTTTTTTCAGGCGGAGAACCATTGATGCGCCCAGACATTTTTGAACTCGCCAACTACGCGGTTAGCAAGGGCTTGCGACCGGTTCTCTCAACCAATGGAACGTTGATAACTCCTGAAGTTGCACAAAAAATAAAGAATACCGGCTTCATTTATGCTGGCATATCTCTTGATGGCATCGGTGAAACCAATGACAAATTCCGGGGCATGCAAGGGGCTTTCGTCAAAGCTATGGCCGGATTTCGCAACTGTGTCGCGGTCGAGCAAAGAGTTGGGCTGAGATTGACTTTAACCCGGCAAAATGTTCGCGATCTCGATCAGATTTTTGATTTTTTGCTGGAAGAAAAGATTCCGCGCGCCTGCTTTTATCATCTGGTCTATTCGGGGCGTGGTAAATCCGACGACGATCTCACCCATGAAGAATCACGCCAGGCGCTCGACACCATCTGCCGACGCACCAAAGAAGCGATTGAAGCAGGAATTGACCTCGATATTCTGACCGTAGACAACCATGTCGACGGACCTTACATTTATTTGAAACTGCTCCAGGAAAACCCGGAGCGGGCCGAAGAAGTCAAAAAGCTTCTCGAATGGAACGGCGGCGGGGCTCATTCGACCGGCGTCGGTATCGCCGACATCGACTGGGCCGGCGACGTGCACCCAGACCAGTTCTGGCAGGATTACAGTTTTGGCAATGTGCGCCGGCGGAAATTTTCCGAAATCTGGCAGGATACTTCTGATGAGCTGATGGCCGGTCTGAAAAATCGTTTGCCGTTACTCAAGGGCAAATGCTCATCCTGCCGTTTTTTGAAAATGTGCGGCGGCTCGCTGCGAGTAAGGGCATTTCGCGTTCATGACGATCCCTGGATGCCTGACCCGGCCTGCTACCTTACCGACGAAGAAATACAAGACTGATCTTCAGATCTTAAAACTGCCACTCGCAACCCCCCAAAAGCACAATAAAGAACATGTATTAAAAGAAAAAAAGCATGGTTCAAAAATCCAGGTTAATCTAAGTCTCTCAACATTTTTAGAATATGCTTTACGAGCTTATCATTAATTTCTTTGTGACGAGGAACCGGTTGAGATACCTTAGTTTTGGGATTTTGATACCAATCATGGTTTCCGCCATGACGAATCAGAATGCAACCGAATTGCGCAAGCCTTTTCAGCAACTCTTGTCTTTTCATGCAACTTCAAGTTCGTCTATTCTTCTAACACACGGAATTGCGCCTGAGGTCAGATCCTTGAACAAATCGATCAGGTTTGCTTTTAATTCTTCAAGGGTTTCGCCCTGGGTCATGTAGTCTGGGAAATCAGACAGATAACCCAGCCAGAAACCTTCATCCTTCCAATAAACGTATTTAGTTTTCATTTCCCACACTCCAGATTTTTTTCAATATTTAATTATAACATTCGTCATGCTCGGATCAATTCATAATTTAACAATTTCCTCGTGGCTTTGTGTCTTCGTGAGAGGCTAATGCCTGCCGATAATTAAGAAAAGCAATCTTTTTTCTTTAGGAGCAGGCAATGGCAGTAGCGGGCGTCTTTCTGACTATGATCCTTTTCTTTGGCGGGTTTGTCGCCGCTGAGGCCATTTTTTACCAGCAGACCGGCCGAATGTTCTGGCGGGCGATGGTACCCACCTCGATACGCTTTGCTGTTGCGCCTGAAGACAAGGTTGCCCTCGATTCCTATATGGTTATGGAAGAATGGGCGGCAGTGATGTTTCTCGGGTCATTCTTAATGTTACCGATGATAGTTTTAAATGTCATGGGTTTTGTGCACTTTTTCTAGGTTTTAAGCCATTTTACGCACGCTAAGCATATCCCGCCGATATTTTTTTGTACATTTTAGAAAAAAATAAAGTTGACACAAGAATTTCTTACGTGCTAATAATTGGACACACAATTTTCCAGGAGGATGGTTCTAATTTATGAGAAAGCTTTTTGTATTGTTTCTTCTTGTTGCACTTGTACCTTTTACCGTAGGTTGTAATGGACTGTGGGATTTTGACGATGACGACGATCCAGTTCTCGTCAAGGCTGCTTCAGCCACTGTTAAGCCAGTTGTTACAGTTTCTTCAACTTTGGCCGCTAGTATTCGCGCCTCTTTTGATGCATGGAGTATTCCCATGACTATCGGCGGAAAAGATTACTACCCCGTAAGTGTCGAAACTTCTGGTACCAATACTATCATCACTTATCCAGAAATCGACGTAACCAATCTTTTCACTGGCGATGATACATCTGCAACAGTTCCGGCAGTTATCACCATCAATGGTGAGCCTGTAAACATTTCTCTTTCAGCGTCTAAACTGAGCACATCAGCAACAAAGGCTGTCACAACCAAGTCTATTACTATTACCGTTGAAACAACCGGTGAAGTTAAGGTAACAGTAGATAATACTTCAGTTACCTCCACAAAACCAGTTTCGACAATCGACCAGTATATTGTCTCTGTTAAATATGGCGATACTACCGTTTCAGGTGACTTAGCAAAACCCACTGTCGTCACCACAGCCCAGCCAGAATTTTCAATTCTGATGAATGTCGCTCTTGACGCTAACCCAACTGCCTGGACCTTCACCGTTACTAACGTAACTACCGGCGCTTCTTTCGATATGGCTCTGGCTGACGGTCTGGTAACTGCAGTTGTTGATCCCGCTGACACTACTAACAAAACCATCAAAGTAACTGTTGTTGGTGGCAATGGCAAAACTCTTGACAATGGCAGCACTTACAAAGTTGAATACAAAACTGGCACTATCAATGGCACTGCTTTCACCAAAGCCGTAGCCCCCAGATACATCAAAGTTGTTGTTGCAGCTCAGTAAGCTTTAAAACAAAGGAACTGCTCCATTCGGGGCAGTTCTTTTTTTTTGCCTGATTTTCAGGTCACAAATTGGTTTTTAAAAACCTTTATTTGTTGAGTTTTTTTCAACTACATGTTACAAAGTTTAGAACTCAAAAGTTTTGGAGGGGAAATTTAAATGAAAAAATTTCTGGTTCTTTTTTTGATGGTTGCGTTAGTACCTTTTTCTATCGGCTGCTGGAACGATGACGATGATGATGAAATAGTTTACAGCAACGTTCTTCTCAATCAGGCTTTGCCGGCCGGCAGTTTTGCCGCCAACGCCATCGAAGCCGCTGATTTCAACGCAGGGCTGACTTACGAAATCACCATCGCTGGCAAAAAATACACTTTTTATTACAAGTCACATAAGGCTGAAGGCACCAACATTGTTTTCACCTTCTACAAACCCGTGGTTTCGAGCGCTTATGCCAGCTTTGTTGGAGAATTAACAGGTGCAACTGTAACCTCTGCGGTCGTTTATTTCGGTAGCGAAAAAATTGGGGAAGACAGCGTTGGCTTTGTTATGCCGACGATCTCGACCACCCCTTCAGCAGAAGGTGTAACTGTCAGCGCCGCTATTACAAAAATTGATTTAAGTAATATTCCAGCAGAAAACCTGGTTGCAACTTATTCAATTGCCAGAGTCTCCTACGCTCCCACAGGGGCCGCAGAAGTCTGGATTGGCAAAAGTGCAACTGAAGCAGTTGCCAATGTTAACAGCACCACCCCGACTTTCAAAGTGTATTTCACTCTTGAAGCCGGCAAAGCACTTCCAACCGACCTGAGTACAGTAACTTTCGAAGTTCTGGTTAAGAATGAAGATACTGGCGCAAGCTACACTCTGACCAGCGCCGATGGCCTGACTATTGCCAGAGTTGATGATACCACGGCTTCAATCGCCATCAAAGCTACCAACAGCCTGGGCAAAACCCTGAGCGCTGGAACCAAATACAGCGTGGCCATCACTAAAACCAGCATGACCATCGACAGCAAAAAACTGGCTCTGCCGGGCGCTTATTATTTCAACGTTACTCAGTAACATCGTTTAAAAATGCACCCTTCCCGGTTTCGGGAGGGGTGTTTTTTTATGGGGCAATTCTCTAACCAATTACAAAACAACGGTTATTGCGGGTCGACACATGGGTCGACCCCTACAGACGAACCTTTCAAACAACGAATTGTGGGGGCGTACCCGTGTGTCCGCCCGCGAAAAACCGATTACGAAGCGCAGAAGGCGCGAGTGCCAGGGCGCCGGCGGATTCACCTGATTTCTCTCTATCCTGAGGCAATCATGTATTCGCCACCTCCTGTGGCTCCCGCGCGCCCAGGTGCGATTACGAGCACGAGCACGATTTTAGGGGCGAGATGGACAACCATGGCAAATTCTGATAAGATTCGAGCAAAATCAGAATCAGAGGCAAGCAGAAGGTGAAAAGAAACAACAATTTTTATAGTATCTTTAATAGATATTCTGGTCATTTCGACAAGCTCAATAGCCGTTATGAGCGTGGCAATGGCCGAGCCAGATTGAGCGTTTTTTTTCTGCTATTTTGCCTTTTTCTTGGCAGCTCTGAATTGATGGCCCAGGAAGACTGGAGCCGTAGTTTTCCCGGTCGGGCCAATATTGGCCAGGGCGTCTCTATCAAACGAGAGCATCTTGAACTTGAGGTTCCCAAATCCTTTGAGGGCCGAACGGCCAACGAGTGGCGCACAATCCAGGGCGTAGAACTGCAAAATACGGTAAGATTCGAAAAAACCGAGAGCAGTGTCATGCTCAGAGGCCGGGCGACAACCTTCGATTTCGATTATAAAGAAGACCTTCTCGACATCCAGATTTTTCGATCGCGACAACAGGTGCCCGGCTCAAATTCATGCATGGACTGCCATGGTGGCAGTTTTTCGCGCACCACCGCGATCATTGGTCAGGAACACCAGAAGTTGATGCCCCGCCCATACAAGCGTGGTTTCATTCGTGTTTATCTCGACCCGGCGACATCAGAGTCTTTTCACACCGAAATCAACCACTGGATCAACCACAACATCATGGTTAAAGGCGATTATCGCTGGGGCTATCTCAAACAGGGACGCCACAGTCTCGAAGCCAAAGCCTACACTATCGGCCTGGCCGGGCGCTTCAGACATCGGCTGACCTGGTCGGGCGACCTGACCCTGTCGAAAGTCGACAGCTACAAAGATCGCAAAACCTTTATCGGCAGACTGAATTACCGTATCTGGAAAGGTCTGAAAATCGGCCTTGCCGGTGGTGCCTTTCTCGACGGCTATACCAATTTCGGCACCGACATGTCAGAAATGGGCCTGATGACCACCGGTCTTGCCAAAGATGACCCAGAATTGATGCCTAGCCTTTTCAACAAGCTTAAAGATGATCCTTTCGGCTATTGGCATTACAGCATTGAATACGAATACCGCTTTTAAGAACCTAAAGCACATATTCAAGCCTCTTCAAAATTTTAAAAGAACACTGAATTTTCTTTATTTCTCTTTCATGACTGCAAGGGGTTAAACTCTCTCAGTAGCCGATAACAGGCAATCTGACTCAATTCCTAAAAAGAAACGGGCCGACACAGAGGTCGGCCCTTACAAATACAATATTTGTTTGAAGAGTTTTTTTGCTTACGAAGCCCAGAGAATGTTTCCGGTCAGAATCGGATGAATCAGATCGGCGTGTGAGGGCAGAACCCGCACGGCAAAGCCCATTTTTCCACTTGAGGTAAGCTTGATGCCGCCTTTGAAGTAGGCAGTCGAGCCTTCCTGCTTGACCAGTTCGAGATCGATGATTTCGCCCTGATCGATCGGTTCATCGCCGACAATTGCTCCGTGAAAAACCTGAACCAGAAGGTCTGAAGCTTTCAGGCAGTCCAGATGCAGAGTCACGTTAACATCGACGACATCGCCGACCTTATGTGAACTGCTGCCGTTGGCATCGATTTTTTCGATACGGATCTTGTTCCAGCAATTTTTAACGTTTTCGAGCCAGTGAGCCAGTTCGCGTGCACGTTTGCGGTCATCGGCAGACAGACCTTTATATCGATTATGCGAAGGCATATAGAAGCGATCGTTGTATTCACCAACCATGCGATTGGTATTGAAGACCGGGGTAGTTTCACGAATACAATCCTTCATCATCTGAATCCAGCGGCGGGGCAACGCATCGTGGCCACGATCGTAGAACGTCGGGGCAACGTCTTTTTCAAGCAACTCATAAAGTGAGTTGGCTTCGACTTCATCCTGATAATCGGTGTTTTCATATTCTTCACGATTACCGATGGCCCAGCCGATACCGGGGTGGTAAGCTTCATCCCACCATCCGTCGAGAATGGAAAGATTGAGCACACCATTGGCAGCTGCCTTCATTCCGGAAGTTCCGCTGGCTTCCTGCGGGCGGCGTGGGTTGTTGAGCCAAACATCGACACCCTGCACCAGGTAGCGGGCAACAAGCACATCATAATCTTCAATAAAAACGATATGTCGGCGCAAACGTTCATCACCACATTTTTTGATGATCTCTTTGATGAAATTTTTTCCGGGTTCGTCTTTAGGATGAGCCTTACCGGCAAAGATGATCTGAATCGGGCGTTCCTTGTTGGTAAGAATGCGAATCAGGCGATCGATATCCTTGAAAAACAAGGTTGCGCGCTTATAAGTGGCGAAACGTCGGGCAAAACCGATGGTCAGCATTTCCGGATTCAAGACTTCCTGAGCGGCAGCAATCTCGGAAGCCGGGGCATTTCTGGCCTTGAGTTGCTTTTCCAGTCGGCTGCGGGCAAAGGCAACCAGTCTTTCGCGCCGGCGTTCATGAGTGCGCCAGAGCTCTTCCATCGGAATCATGTCTATTTTTTCCCAAACGGTCTGATCGCCGGGATTCATAACCCATCTCGGGCCAAGATAGCGATCGAACAGCGTTGCCAGTTCCTGAGAGACGTAAGAGCGGGTGTGAACACCGTTGGTAATAGATTCAATTGGAATTTCCTGGAAAGGAACGGCAGGATAAAGGTTGCCCCACATTTTGCGCGAAACCCTGCCGTGCAGCTTGCTGACACCGTTGGCGTCGCCGCAAAGATTCAGAGCCAGGACGGCCATTGAAAAGCCATCGCCTTTGGGTGTGTTGTTCTGCCAACCGAGATCGAGGAATTCCTGCCAACTGATACCCAGCTTGGTGTAATACATGGAAAAGTATTTGTCCATGAGCTCTTTAGAGAAAACGTCGATACCGGCAGGAACCGGAGTATGAGTAGTGAAAACGTTGCTGGATCGGGTAAGTTCAAGAGCTTCTCTAAATGTCATCTGGTGGCGTTCCATGGCAACTGCGATTCTTTCAAGGGCCAGGAAAGCAGAATGACCTTCATTCATGTGATATACGTAAGGATGCAGCCCAAGAGCATGTAAAGCACGCAATCCGCCGATACCAAGAACTTTTTCCTGCATGATGCGGGTTTCGGTATCTCCGCCATAAAGTTCTCTGGTGATCCAACGATCGCCATGAGAGTTTTCAGGGGTATCGGTATCAAGCAGATAAAGTGGCACGCGTCCAACCTGGAGCTTCCAGATCAGGCAATGAACTGTTCTTCCCGGCATTTGCACGGTAATACGCATCTGATTACCGTTTTCGTCGAGCATCGGCACGACTGGCATGTTGTGGAAATCGTTTTCGGGATATGCTTCCTGTTGGTAGCCTCCGGCATTGAGTTTCTGCTGAAAATAACCGACGCGATAAAGCATGCCGATACCGACCAGAGGAATACCAAGATCTGAGGCTGATTTCAAATGGTCGCCGGCAAGCATGCCCAGGCCGCCTGAATAAAGCCTGACACTTTCAGTGAGGCCAAATTCGGCAGAATAATAGGCAACGGCCGGCTTTTCAGAAAAGCCGTATTTCTTGGCAAACCAGGTTTGCTTATCGTTCATGTATTCCTGAAAACTTTCATTGATGCGAGCCATGTGCGCCAAAAAAGCTTCGTCTTTTGATTTGGCTTCGAGGCGTTCTTGAGAAATCAGGCCCAGCATTTTAACCGGATTATGGTATGTTTCTTCCCATTGTACCGGATCGAGCCGGCGCCAAAGAGATATTGCTTCGGGGTTCCAGCACCACCACAGGTTATAAGCCAGCTCCTTGAGAGGTGCCAGCGCTTCGGGCAGGCTTGGTTCCACGACAAAGGTCTTGATTGGCTTCATTATATAAATGGCCTCCTGCATTTTTATTTTTCGCGTGCATTATATACCATTTTATTGTAGGAATTATCAAGCCGCGATTGCAGTCGACTGCAGAATCATGGCCGGCGTGCACAATTTTCATTACATTCGTGCCCTTTATTCGGTAATTCTTTCAGGCCGTTTTTTTTGAAATGAAAATAGGGCAACAGTTTACCAATTTCCATCGAAATTAGTTAACTGTCACTCTATTTCCCAATAAAAGGCTTGATGAAAGGCAGCAAGGCTGCTAAAGTAGCAAAACCGATGAAAATTAGTATAAAACTGACAGCGCTGTTCTTTTCTCTGATAATCATAACCGTAGCAGCCTCATTCTCGCAGGAACCTGCTTCGGGCACTTTCGACATTCCTGAAAGAGCTCCGGACATCGTGATAACTGCGAACACGATGACGGTAAAGGACGAACTCGCCTATCTTGAGGGCAATGTTAAAGCAACCCGTGAAGGTGACATTCTAACCTGCAATCGGGCCATAGTAAGTCAGAAGCCTCAATGGGTGCTGGCCAGCCTTACTCCGAAGCTTTACCGTAAAGAAACTTTAAGTGAATTGAAATTGCTTCGCGAGATGCATCTGGAAGCCAGAAACATTTACTATGATGTAGATGGCGGCAAATTCAACGCTTCTGACAGTGTTTCGGTCAGACTTGAAGAAAAATCCTGGGATCTTGCTACTTACAGCTGGGTTCTGATAACCGCCGAGGAGATGGTCGGTTTCAAGGAAAGCAACCGAATGATTTTCAACGGCAACGTAAAAATCAAAGATAAAGATCATTTTGGCAAGGGCAACCGACTCGACTATCTCAAAGAAACGAATACGGCCATTCTTTCCGGCAACGCCTATGTTGAAACTCAAGAATTCAACCAGAAAAAAGGCAAATTCGAAAAGAAGATCCTTGAAGGCAACAAAATCACCTACAACACCGAAACCAAAGAAGCCACTTCTGAGTGAACCTTTCTGTCATTTAGAGCGGCTGACAATTCCCGGCTTGATATCAGTCAGGAAAATAAGTTATACTTGCGAGCGCCCGCCTGACTTTGTAAAACCGGCTCAGACAGTGTAAAAGCTTTTAAGTCGCAGAAAATTCATCATGTTCAATCAAGGAATGCAAACAACTGCCTATGGAACTAAACGTAAAATACCGTGATTTCGTTCTGGACAATTTTCAGATCCAGGCAATCACCGAGCTTGAAAATGGCCACTCTCTGGTTCTTTCTGCTCCCACCGGCTCAGGAAAAACTCTCGTTGCCGAGTATCTGATCGAGAAGGTTCTCAAGACCGACCAGCGAATAATTTACACCTCGCCGATCAAAGCTCTTTCCAACCAGAAGTATCGTGATTTTTCACGCCTTTACGGTGAAAAAGTAGGCATTCTTACCGGCGATGTCGTTATCAATCGCGACGCGCAGGCGCTTATCGTAACCACTGAAGTTTATCGCAACATGGCAATTGAAGATCCCGAAGCAATTGCAGACGTTTCTTATGTAATCTTCGATGAAATTCATTATCTGGGCGATATCGAACGCGGTACGGTCTGGGAAGAATCGATAATTTTCTCGCCGAAAACCGTGCGTTTTCTCGCCCTATCTGCGACCATTCCAAATTGTGAAGAGCTTGCGCGCTGGATAGAATCGGTCATCGACCATCAGGTCAAGGTTATCAGCCACAATCAGCGGGCAGTGCCTCTGGCGTTTCAATTTTATTACAACAAGCAGGTCATGAACTTCAAAGACCTGAAAAAAAAGGCAAAGAATCGCTCAGAAAAAGATTTCAGAGGGCGAGACCGCCGCTCACACAAAAAAGAGGGCGAATACCGTCATTTCGACGTTATCAAACAATTGCGGCAACAAGACAAGCTGCCGCTGCTTTATTTTGTCTTTTCAAGAGCACTGGCCGACAAACTTGCTCATGATACGGCCAGACACATGGACATGACTACCCCAGAACAAAAAGAGCATATTGAGGCGATGGTCGATGCCTGCATCGAAAAATACCAACTGCAGAATCTTGAAACCGCGCAAAAAATGCGGGAAGAACTCACTCGTGGCGTTGGCAGGCACCATGCCGGCCTGCTTCCACAACTCAAAGAACTGGTTGAAATTCTTTTTGCCGAGCGCATTTTGAAAGTACTTTTCGTCACCGAAACCTTTGCCGTTGGTGTAAATATGCCGGCGCGCAGTGTTGCCTACGACGCCCTGAAAAAGTATGATGGCCGTTCTTTCCGACCAATGCATTCTCTTGAATTCACGCAGATCTCAGGCAGAGCCGGACGACGCGGAATCGACGAATTTGGTTGGGTAATCGTGCCTCATCTTCCCAATGATCTTTCAATCGATGAACTGCAAAATCTTGTTTACGGCGACATCGAGCCCCTTGAAAGCCAGTTCGATCTTTCTTTCAACAGCGTGCTGAATCTTTATTCAGGCCACAAAACCGAAGAAGTTCGCACGATTCTCAAGCGCAACTTCGCCCAGTTTCAGGCCAACAAAAAGTTGCCGAACCTTATGGACAAGGTTAACAAGCTTCGAGCGGATATAGAAAGGGTTCAGCCGCGCTGCCCGGAAAAGAAAAACGATCTCGATGAATTCATGAAGTTTCACAAGAAGAAACAGCAGACGATCAATGCCATGACTAGACAGATCGGCCAGATCCGCGGCGGTATGTATGGTCGCAAGGGTCGCAATTACCAGAAACAGATCGAAAACCAGATGGGCGGAATTCACGAAGACCTCAACGAGCAGGAAAAGAACTTTATCTGCGGCCGCTGTCGAAGCCGTGCAAAATGTGTTTCCAAATATTATCAGGCGGCGAGACTGCACAAGAAACTAAATTACTGGCGCGGCCTGCTTGAAGAACAACAGGAACTGCAACTGCCGCTCTATGAAAGCAAACTCGAAATTCTCAGGCAACTTGGTTACATTGATGAAAATGGCCTACTTGCCAGGGGTGAAATTGCCAGCCGCATCCATACTGAAGAAATAACCGTTACCGAGCTGTATTTTCAGGGTTATTTTCATGAATGCACTCCAGAAGAAATCAATGCAATCTGCCTCGGACTCGTCTATGAGCACCGGCGCCGCGGCCAGAACGGCGATGACAGAAGACCGGCCGGCAAAGTTCCTGAGCGGGTAAAGAGTGCCCGTGGCTTCGTCAACAGTCTGGTTCGTCAGCACCCGTTCATCAAGCCGCTCGATGTAAGGCTATCACACCTGATGGTAGCCTGGTGCGACGGCGAGGATTTTGAAGAAATTATGAAACGCTGCGATATTCCAGAAGGCGACCTCATCAGATCATTCAGACAAAGCATCGATTTGATAAGACAAATGCGTGATGCGATTAAAGATCAAAGTCTGCGCGAAAAGCTGTTGACCTGTCTTGATATGCTTAATCGCGATATCGTTCTGGCCACTGAACTGCGAGATTGATATGCCGACCAGAGAAAGTTTTTCGCCGCAAGATACCTTGAAGATTGCCGCAGAAATTGCCGGGGAATTCCCAAGCCATCTGGTTTTGCTAACAGGAAAAATGGGCGCAGGAAAAACTCTTTTCAGCCGAGGCTTTGCTCATGGCTTAGGTATTGAACAAAAAGTATCGAGTCCCACTTACACGATCATGAACGAGTATCGACAGGGTGACACAAGTCTTTACCATCTGGATCTTTATCGCATCAACAGCCTGGAAGAAGTTATCGATGTCGGTCTGTATGAAATACTCGAAGCCGGAATGCCCTGCCTGGTCGAATGGCCGGAGCGGGTTGCCGATCTGAAGAAACTGCCGCATCTGCAGGTCAATCTTTTTACCGACATCGGGGTAAATGATGAATATCGCCGGATATCCTGGGAATGGGAACCAGCCCAATGACAAACTATCTTTTCATAGACGCCTCTGAAAATTCGACCTATATTCAGGTTGGCACATCAAGTGGCTTTTTAAATCAAATATTTGATACACGCAGAAACCTGGGTGCACTGATCACGCAAATTTGTGATGAGATGTTGCAGAAAGCTGCAATCAGCAGAGGCGAGATCGAGAAATTCGTTGTCTGCACCGGACCTGGCAGTCTAACCGGCTTAAGGGTTGCCAACAGTTTTTTGCGGACAATGGCATTTCTGGCAAAACGTCCGCTGACCGGCATCGATCTTTTTACCTGGACGGCCGCCACCCTCAAGGCCAGCGGCCAAAATGACAAAGTATGTCTGATGACGCCAACGCTTATCGACAAAGCTTTTGCCGTCGAGGTCAACCTGAATCAGGATTTATCAGATTTTCAACCGCAGCCGCAGCTTATCGAAAACCGCCTGCCCCATTCAGAACTGCCCACATTCGGCATTCGCTGGGAACATTCTGGCATCGCGAAGGTAATTCCAACTCCTGAAGCTTTGCACCGGCTTGTAAGTGCCCAGCCCGCTAACTCACCGGATTTTTCCGAACTATTGAAGATTCTGCCTCTGTATGTCATTCCCTCTCAGGCAGAGCGCAAACTGGAGGAAAAGCAATGCTGACCCTTGGCATAGAATCATCATGTGACGACACTTCGATTGCCATTGTCGAAAACGGCACCAGAGTGCTGGCCAGCCTGGTTTCCTCGCAGATAGAAATTCACCGACGCTTTGGCGGGGTTGTCCCAGAGATTGCCTCACGCAAGCATCTTGAAGCCATTCTGCCCCTGTTGCGCGACACCCTTGAACAGGCTGAGGTAAGCATCGATAAAATAGACCAGGTCGCAGTTACCGCTGGGCCAGGACTGCTCGGCCCGCTTCTTACCGGCCTTAGCTGCGCAAAAGCAATTGCCTGGCAACAGCAGATTCCGCTCATTCCGGTAAATCATATCGAAGCCCATCTTACCGCTTCGTTCCTTGCCAATCAGCGCCTGCCCGAATACCCTTTTCTAGGCCTGATCGTCTCTGGCGGTCATTCTAATCTGGTTCTGGCCAAAGGTCCGCGCCAGTTCGACACTCTTGGTTATACCGTCGACGATGCCCCGGGCGAACTATTCGACAAGGTGGCCCGCCATCTAAATCTTGGTTATCCCGGCGGACCGGTTATTCAAAAAACCGGCGAAGGCGCAGATCCGCACAAATACCAACTGCCTCGGCCGATGGCCGGCAAAGGCTATCTTTTCAGTTTCAGCGGCTTGAAAACAGCTGTTGTCAGACTTGTGGAAAGCGAAGGCGAAGCCCTCGACCTGCCCGCCCTTTGTGCTGCTCTCCAACTTGCAGTAGCAGACACGTTCAGCCGCAAAGTCAAACTGGCTTTGCAGGAAACCGGAGTAAAACGCCTGGTTCTTGCCGGCGGCGTCGCCGCCAACAAACCCTTGCGCGAAGAGCTGGCACGGGTTGCCGACAAGAAAAAGTGCGAATTTCTGCTGCCGACAATTCATCTTTGCACTGACAATGCAGCCATGATTGCAGCTCATGGCTATCTTACCGCAGACTGTGCTCCCGACAATTCCATTCTGGTCAATGCTGTTGCCAATTGGGATATGGGCGCACCCTGCAGTTTCTGAGGTTTTTTAATGACAACCGGAAAAATCAGGGTTTTACCTGAAGAAGTAATTTGCCGCATTGCTGCCGGAGAAGTGGTTGAACGACCGGCTTCGGTAGTTAAAGAGTTGATTGAAAATGCTATCGACGCCGATGCAACCCGTATCGACGTTGAAATCAAGGACGGCGGCCAGAAGCTGATCGAAATCGCCGATAACGGCGAAGGTATGACCAGACAGGACGCGGTTCTGGCCTTCACCCCCCACGCGACCAGTAAAATAAGAGATGACGCCGATCTTGAGTCGGTAATTTCGCTCGGTTTCCGCGGTGAAGCCTTGCCGACCATTGCCTCGGTTTCGCGAGTAACCCTGGTAACGCGCCACGATTCTGAAGAATCCGGCACCAGGCTGCAACTTGACGGTGGCAAGATTGGCAGCGTCGAGTCGACGTCTTTTCCCCGTGGCAGCAGAATTCAAATCAAGAATCTTTTTTACAATGTTCCCGCCCGCCGCAAGTTTCTAAAATCAGTTCAGGCAGAAATGGCACAGATATCTGACGTCGTCTGCCATTACATGATGGGTTACCCTGAGATTGCCTTCAATTTCACCAAAAGCAACGTAAAAATAGCCGGGACCAGCGGCTCAGGCAATCTTTCAGACGCCATTCTCTCGGTATACGGCCCTGAAGTCACCCGCAATCTGTTGCCGCTAAAAGAGCCGGCCAAGCTTACCGGCACCGGCATTTCGATTCGCGGCTACATTTCGCCACCCAACCAGGCCCGACCTTCTTCGCGCTACATGACAACCCTGGTCAACCGGCGCTATGTCAAAACCAAACTGCTTACCCAGGCAATCAGCAAAGCCATTTCCGCGTTTTTTCCAAAGGGAAAATACCCGGTCCTGGTTCTCGATCTGCGCGTCCCACCCTCGATGATCGATGTCAACGTTCACCCGCAAAAGACCGAGATACGCTTCAAAGACGAGCGCTGGGCCTTTGCGACGATCTGGGAAACCATTCAGGAAAGTCTGTCAGGCCTTCGCATGATTTCGGCACCTTTTTCAACAGAAGATCAACCTGGCTTCTCGACAGCCGATCTGCCAAGTCTCGGTGATGATAGCCAGCGGCCAACCCCTATTCGCCGTGATCTGCCGGCAAATGTCAGTATATTTCCTACTGTCCCTCCGGTTTCCGGTATACCTTCCAGTGAGAACCTGTCAAACGACAACAAGATTTACGAACTGAAAGATTACAGCTCTGAAAGGCTGGGCCCAGCTTCTCAACCAAGAGCTGCCGGCTTCGAGGCGGTTATCACCCTGCAACAGCCCCGAATCCTGGCGCAACTGAAGCAGTCTTACCTTCTCGGCGAGGACGCTGAGGGACTGTTCATCATCGACCAGCACGCCGCCCACGAAAGAATTCTTTTTGACCAGCTGACGCACACCTATAAAAACACGCCGATAGCCTCGCAACCGCTGCTTTTTCCGCTGGCGCTGAACCTTCTGCCATCAGAAAGAATGATCGTTAAAGATCAGGTCGATGAGCTGAAAAAGCTCGGTTTTTCAATCATTCAGGAAGAAGACGGACAGTTCTACGCCACAGCAGTACCGGTTCCCGACAATCGTGAGTCTGAAGAAGACAACATTCAGCATGTCCTGTCGCAGATTCTCGAAGGCTGGGAAAGCCGCTCTCTTGGGGAAATAAAGACCGATCTATTGAAGATCATGGCCTGCAAAGGCGCGGTTAAAGCCGGTGACCTCCTTGACGAATCTGAATGGCACAGCTTGCTCGAGCAGCTTCTGAAGACTGAGAATCCGTTTACCTGCCCGCATGGCCGGCCCATTGTCATCAGACTGACTACGCGCCAGATCGAAGCCGGCTTTTTGCGCACATAGAATGGCGGCGGCGCACAAAACTTTACCGATTATTGCCGTTCTAGGGCCTACTGCCTCTGGAAAAAGCAGCCTGGCCCTCGAGCTGGCCCGCGAGTTTTCCGGTGCCATCGTCAATTGCGACTCACGTCAGATTTATCGTGGCATGGATATAGGCACTGCCAAACCTTCCGCCCAGGAACAAAGTCAGGTCGACCACCACCTTTTCGATCTCGTCAACCCGGACGCAAGTTTCAGCGCAGGTGATTACAAAGATCTTGCCGCGCCAACGATCATCAGACTTGCGCAAAAGGGCAAGCTGGCTATCCTGGCAGGCGGCACCGGTTTTTATTACAGCGCCATAGCCGAAGGTTTGCCGCCCACAGCTGGAGATCCTAAGGTCGCCGCAGAATTGAATGAATTGCTGCAGCAAAAAGGACTGGAATATCTTCAACAGGAGCTGTTGCGCCTGGACCCGCAGGCCTATTCCCGCATCGATTTGCAGAATTCACGTCGGGTTTTGCGAGCTATTGAGATTGTAAAGATAACCGACCGCCCCTTTGCCGAGAATATAGCTCAAGCGCCGCTGCCACAAGGAGCCTTTTTTCCAATTGTCGTCACTCGACCCCGCGACGTTCTTCACAGTCGCATCGAAATAAGGGTTAAAGAAATGTTTGATCAGGGTCTTGAACACGAAGTCAATAAACTTGCTCAGCGCTTTGGTTTCGGAGCTCCCGGCCTTAATTCCATCGGCTACGCTGAATGGGCAGGCTATTTTGAAGGGAAAAAAAGCAAAAGCGAAGTTTTTGACGAAATCGTCATCAACTCAAGACAATATGCCAAACGCCAGGAAACCTGGTTTAAAAAGAGGCCTGGTGGCCAAATGTATGATCTTGAAAAAAAAGAAACCCGTGAAGAAATTTTTTCGCAAGTCAGAAAGTTTTTATCATCATTCTTCTGAAAGCGATTAAGATTAAAGTTTTTCTTTGAATCTGCCGATTATTGTTTAGAATTTAGCAGATTTTAACGGTCTGCTGGTTCAGCAGGCTGATTTGATGTAGTATGTCAAATATCATTACCTGGTAATCTTTGTCTTAAGCACTGGAGGTCACAATTGAGGGAGGCGACTGATCTGGGAGTCAGCGCTGGCGTCCGACGCGAGTTATCCGGACGGCGTATTGATCTGACCAAACTTAAATTCCCCGTCAAAAACGGGGCTGTTACCATTGAAGGCGAACTCAGCTTTGTCGGCATGGAAAAATCAAGTGAGGAAACAGCCATTGAGCTGAAATTTCTTGAATCCAGCCTGAAAGCTATCAACGGCGTCAAGGAAGTCAGCTTTGCCCTGACCAATTGGGCCAAAAATGAAGCCGGGGTCTGGGAATCTACCGCAGAAAAACCAGCGACAAGCCCGGGAACGGCAATGACCGGCGAAGGCCTGGTCTGCCCCGATTGTGACTATGTAATTCGCTTCTGCCCATGTTGCGGCAAACCCCTCTCAGGTAAAAGTGCTCCCAGCAAAATCAGAAAACCTGTACCTCCCATTAAACCAGTAATAAAGAAAAAGAAACCGGTCTCCCCAATTGCCGCGCCAATAAAACCGGCTACCAGCCTTGCTCCAGAAGCTGATCAAACTTCGAAACCTGTAATATCACCGATTAAGCCGGCGGTCACAGTTGCCCCGGCGAAGCCAATAGAACCTGCAGGCTTAAATGTTCAGACTGCGCCTCAAACTGAACAAGCAAAGCCGGCCCCAGTACCGCCAGCCCCGGTTAAACCGGTGACGCCTGCCACTCCGATCAAGCCGACGGCACCCAGCACACCGGCGGCGCCCGTAAAGCCTGCAGCCCCACTGCCGATTAAACCCGAGGCGCCGGCTCCGACAAAACCAGCGGAACCGATTGCCAAACCAGCGTTAACCTCGACCGGGCTGGCGACGACCCCAGAAAAAACGGTGAGTCCGGCAGCACCAGCTGCACCGGTAAAACCAGCAAGTCCGGTAGTCCCAACGGCTCCGGCAAAACCTGCCACGCCGGTCACGACAACACCAATTTCTGAAGCGGCACCTGCAATAGCTGTCAAGCCAGCCAGCGAAAATGAAAATCCTGAAGATCTGAACCTGAATATGGATTCCTGGAACCTGGATCAAGCACCTGCACCAGCCCAGGCAACCGAACCATCGCCATTTCCAGAGCTGTTCCAGGCAGAGCCACAACCCGCTCAACAAGGCAATATTCCAGATCTTTCAGATTTTGATGCCGGAACTTTCGATATTTCTCAGCCCGCACCTGCAGCAACAGATCAGGGCATTTCAGAAAACGAAATCCCAGACTTCGAACAACTTGATATTTCAGCCTTCGCCACACCGGCGCCAGAACCTGCAGCACCGGCACCAGTCGCACCCCCATTGTCCCCGGCACCCACTGGTCCAGCCGCGCCTCCTGCAGTTCCAGATCTCGGAATAGACCTTTCGCTGGATCTTGGTGCTTCGCTAAGCTCAGAACCTGCTGCCCCAGATGAGCGCTGCAATTTTCCTGCCCAACCGGAATCTTCTTTCGACACGGGCAACCCACCAATGCAGCCTGCGACACCTGCTGCTCCCGCCGCCAATCCTTTCGATTTTGGCGAAGATGATACGCCACTGCCGCCAATGAAACCTGTTGCTCCTGCACCACAACCGGCTGCGCCTGTCGCCAATCCATTCGATCTTGGCGACGACGACACACCGCTACCGCCAATGAAGCCTGCCACACCAGCTGCTGTGCAACCGGCTGCGCCTGTCGCCAATCCATTCGATCTCGGCGACGATGATACGCCTTTGCCACCGATGAAACCAGCGGCCCCCTCTCAGGCCGACCCATTCGACCTCGATGACGATACGCCTTTACCACCGATGAAGCCCGCAGCGAAAACACCGAGTAAAGATCCCTTTGCAGCGTTGTTCAATGATTCAATCAGTGAGCCATCTGCGGCAGGAACAGGCGACAAGGGCAAAGACCCATTTGCCGCGCTCGACCTCGATCTCGACGTTCTCGAGGTCTTCCCCAGCAATGACGCTCCGGCTGCTCCGGCACCGACAGCCGCCAAACCTGGTCCGGCCGCTCCAGCAAAGCCGGCAGATGACATTCCATTCAATCTTGATAATGTCATTGACCTTGACAGTCCGGTTGAAGACAACAAAAAAGGCCAGAAAGATCCATTCGACCTTGATGACTTCGATATAAGCAAGTTCAAAATCTGAGGTTCATATCATGAAATTTCTGCATCCGCTGTTCATGTTACTTCTTTTAACTTTTCTCTACAAAATCTACAAAACGGGAAATGAGATACTCGGCATCAATCCCAAATCCCCCGAAGCAGAAAAACGTGATGCGATCATTGACGAGCACCGAAAAACCGCGCAAATGATCACGGCTTTGATGATTCCCGGGTTTATCGGTGGAATCATCGGCGTGGTCTATTACCTTGGAATAAAGGAAATTTTCATCAAAACCTACGGGCACGGCTTTATTGGTGCTGGGGTTCTCGGTCTGATGATTTCCAACATGTTCGTCGGTAAATCAATCAAAAACCCGGTTAAAGCCAAGGCAAAAGAAAACCTGCTGAGCTTTCACCGTGGCTTGATGTATTTTACTTTGATTGCATCGGCTTTTTCGATTATTACCGGATCTATCATCCTGATTTCAGGACCATCCGCCTGAACTTAGGACTCTGATCGCTGTTGGTGGACTTCCCTGTCTCTGGCGTGTTATCTTCTTTACAACCACCATAGGAAGGGAATAGAAATGAGAATATTTTCCGCCATTTTTCGAAAACCCGCCCTTTTTGCGGCTCTTGCTGCAGCAACCATTATTCCTGCCTTTCCAACAGTTGCTGATGCTGCAAAGAAAAAAACCAGCTTTACTACCACCGAAGTTACTGAGGCCTTTTACGACAAGGCCTGGCGCAATTTTCAGATCGGTTCGAAGAAAGAACGCCAGGAAGTCATCAATGCCTTAAAAGCTATTGTCAAAAAGAATCCAGAAGAATTCATGGCCCATTATTATCTTGGAATAATGATCGCCGAAGAGGATTCACCCACTGCCGCACTGAAACATCTGCAAACTGCCCTTGTCGGCTTTCCCAAATCGGCTGACATCAATGTCAGAATTGCCAAAATCCTCGATGAAAAGAACAAGGTCGATGAGGCTCTTGAGCATTACCGTGAAGCGATCAGGCTTGATCCTAACAATGGCCCGGCCCTGAGTCGTGTTGGCATTGCCGAACTCGAGATGGGCAATAACGACCAGGCTTTCGAGCTTCTCTATAAAGCCCGTCAGGCACAGCCCGACAATGTAGATACCTTACGCGGTCTTGGCGCAGTAATGACCGAGCGTGGCGACAATCAGGAAGCAGTTAAGATTCTTGAGCAGGCACTGCTTTTCGATGAAAAGCACCCCGACACGCACTGGCTGCTTGCCAGAGCCTACGAAAACCTCAGGAAACCAGAGCAGGCGGCAAATCATTACGAACTCGCAAAAAAATACGGGCGCAGAGACCCCGAAATGAAGCAGTTGATTGGCTACGACCTTGCCAGAAGCCTTATGAAGAGCGGCAAATACCAGGAAGCTGAAGCTGAATTCAAAAAGGCAATCAAGACATCTGAAGACCCTGCCAAGGGCCATTTTGAGCTGGCATACCTCTATAACGACATTGGCCGCGAAGATGACGCAATCAAGAATTTTGAAAAAGCCTACGAAATGGATCGACAATATGGCGAAGGCATCTTCCTGTCGGCAGAGATTTACATGAAGCGTGAAAACTATGTTAAGGCTGAAGAATTCTATGAAGCACTCAAGCGCGACAAAAATTTCAGCGATCGGGCGAAACAGGCTATCCAGGAGCTTGAAGACCGCCGTCAGCTCAATGAAAAGTTGAAACTCGAGGCCAAAATTGAAGACGGGCGCTCCGACGACCGAACTCTCGAACAAACTTATCTTGAAATGCTCGAGAATGATAAAAAAGACGAAACTGCAATCAAAGGCCTGTGGGAATTTTATGAAGAACGCGGATATTATGATGAAGCGATTGATTACTTCCGCAAATACAATCGTCTCAGGCCGGTGAGTGATTTTCAGAAAAAGCTGATTGAAAAAGAGCTCAAAAACAAACTTAAACTAGATAACTACACGATTTTTGGTTACAAGGACCCAATCGATTACAAGTATGTCAAAACCAGTGAAGAAGATCTTAAACAACAGGCTTACCATGGTGAAAACGATCGTTTGAAAGAACTCGCATTTGATGTACTCGCTTATCGCATCGCTAAATTCAAAAAGGACCGGTCGATGTCCGAGGATAAACCAATTCTTGAAGATCGTCTTGAATTTTACGAAGAGCGCGGCAAGCTTGATGAAGCACTGAAAATCGTTAGCGCCTTAAAACGCTACGGTTGGTGGACAGATTACGAAGCCAGCGAAAAGCGAAGAAAATTGCGGGAAAATTTGAAAAAATAATTTTTTTGCTTGATTTTAATCAGTTTTTTGCTCAAATTACTTTACTATATTGTCGATTAACAGGGTGAATAAGATTTTTATCTGATCTTGCCCATCCTTCGATCAAGGAGTTTACAATGAGACGTGGTTTTTCACTAATCGAGCTGCTGGTAGTAGTAGCGATCGTTGCCATACTGGTCGGTGTGGCGACGCCATACTATTCCGACTATGTAAAAGAAAGTAAGCGTGCCAAAGCCCTGCAGGATCTCGATGTTCTCAAACAGGCGGTAGTGCTGTTCAACTCACAGGAAGATCTGCCTTACCAGGGTCAGCTGGCAACTCAGCCACCATACCTGCCCTTTCTCGGTGAAGCTGATTTCAATGGTCTTCAGGGCCGATATCTGACCTACATTCCCGTCGATCCCTGGGGTAAAAACTACAAACTCGATCCCTATGCCTGCTATGTCTACAGCGAAGGCCCGGATTCAAGAACTGACGATGACGACATTCGCGAATACTATGTTAAAGACCTGGCACTGGTAAAAGTTGAATGGGAAGACCAGACCAACGACCGAGTCATGAATACCGACGATTATCTGTATTTCACTTTCAACAAATCGGTGTGGGTCGAAGGCGGAATTCAGTCTAACGACTTTTTGGTTTATGAAAACAATCAAGTTGCCGCCACTACTACCCTTGACCTTATTTTCCTGCCCGACACCGGCTATACCATTGCTCAGGCGACCCAGACCACCCTTCTGTGCCGAATCGGCAATACCACAGCCGAGCTTGGGGTGCATGCACTGGCTTTCGACGATCAGCTTCAGATTCTCAAAAAATATCGTGAAGTTTCTTACGATCGCGCAAATTCTTCAGCCAACAATCTGATCACCAAGGTTGAACTCAACGCAACCCTTGAGCCACTCAGATATGCGGTAAGAACGAACCCGGTCAAAATCACGCCACGTTGATAAGCAAAACCACGTAAATAAAAAAAGGGCCCGGCAAATGCCGGGCTCTTTTTTTCTGCAATCTTAAATTGACTTCATTTTCTGAAAAGCCAGATCAGCGGCAGATAAAGTATTTTCAATATCTGTCTGAGTATGGGCTGCTGAAACAAAAGCAGCCTCAAACTGCGACGGTGCCAGATAAACGCCTTGTTCGAGCATAGCTCTAAACCAGCGGGCAAAGAGTCCGGTATCTGATTTGGCTGCATCCGGATAATTTTTCACGGGATTGGGGTTGAAAAACATTGTCATCATTGAGCCATAGCGATTGGAAGTAACGGCAAAACCGTTCTTTAAAGCCAGTCGGGCCAAACCGGTTTCAAGCTTTTCTGCCAGGGTCAGCAAGTTCGGATAAAAGTCTTTATCCTGCATAATTCTAGTCAAAGTAGCGATTCCGCTGGCGACGGCGACTGGATTACCGGAAAGAGTACCGGCCTGATAAACCGGTCCATCAGGTGCAATCTGCGCCATTATCTCGGCACGACCACCATAAACAGCCAGAGGCATACCACCGCCGACCACTTTGCCAAGACAGGTCAAATCAGGCTCAACTCCACTGATTTTGCTGACTCCACCGAAGCAGCCTCTGAAGCCGGTCATTACTTCATCGAAAATCAGCAAAGCCTTGTTTTCATCACATAACTGGCGAACCTTGGCAAGATAACCATCTTCAGGGTTTACCACTCCCATGTTGCCACATACTGGTTCGACAATGAAGCCGGCAATCTGGTCGGGATGTGCCTTGAAGCAGGCTTCAAGGGCCGCAACATCGTTGAATTCAACAATCAGCGTATTGCCGGCTATGCCTTCGGGAATACCGGGGCATCCGGGAATAGCCAGAGTAGCAACTCCTGAACCGGCTGAGACCAGCAAAGAGTCTGCGTGACCATGATAAGCGCCATTGCATTTAATTATCAGCGGGCGGCCGGTTGCACCGCGGGCAAGGCGAATTGCCGACATGGTTGCTTCGGTTCCTGAGCTGACAAAACGCATTTTCTGCATACCGGGAAAAGCATTCTGAATCAGCTCAGCCAGTCTGGTTTCATTTTGTGTGGGCGCGCCGAAACTCAAGCCGTTTCTGGCCGTTTTGCAAACTGCGTCGACGACATCCGGGTCGGCATGGCCAAGCAGGGCCGGACCCCAGGTGCCGACGTAATCGATATATTCGCGGCCTTCAATGTCATAGACCTTTGCGCCAAGTGCCCGATCGATGAAGACCGGGTTCCCCCCGACTGAGCCGAAGGCTCTTACCGGGCTATTTACACCGCCGGGGAAAAAGCGTCTGGCTTCGAGATGGGCCTGACCGTTAGTTGTCATTTTCTTCCTCGATAAAGTAGCGCATCGAAGTCTTCTTGAGTTCAACTTCGGTTTCATAAATCTTGTATTCGCCAAGATTGTGACGCTCGGCGATCTGGTTGATCAAGGATTCCAGTTCGACCTGGTTGTGGGCATGAATCATGGTGAAGAAATTATATGGCCAGCCGGGAGGAGTTTCACGCTCATACACATGTGAAACTTCGCGCATTTTGGCAACTTCTTCGCCCACTTCGTCGATCTTGTCGGCGGCAACCTGCCAGACGACGAGTGCATTAGCGGCATGCCCAAGCTTTTCGGGTCTTATTGCCGCGCCAATTCGTCTGATAATGCCTTGATCGAGACAATCCTGAATAATTTTTATAACTTCTTCTTCGGAGCAGCCAAGTTTGTTGGCTATTCGTTTGAATGGCCTGGTTTCAAGTTTGAAGCCATCCTGCAGCTCGCGAAGCAAATCTCGGGTTCGTGCATCCATTAACTGCTCCTAGTCCAGGTCAACTTTGACCTTGAAAAACTTTCTGGCCGGAAACATCTTAACTTCATCAACCCCGGTCTCAGCTTTAATTTTCGCAAAGATTTCCTCGCGACGCTGGTCAGAGTTGGCAATAACTGTAAACCAGACGTTGGGTGTACCCTTGCGTTGATAATTGTGGGTGATCTCATGAAACTGATTGATCACCGCCGCCGCTTTTTCAACCTGATCCGGCGGAACGTCTATCGCCGCCAGACAGCCCTTATAACCCAGTTTTCTACTGTCGAAAAAAGGTCCGACATATCTGATAGAACCGCTTTCAATCATTCTGGCAATCCGCGAAATGACCGATACTTCGTCGATCCAGAGCTTGTCACCGATGACTTTATATGGCTCAGAATCAAGCGGAAACCTGCCCTGCAGCATCTGAAGTATTTCTCTGTCTTTTTCGTCCATCAGGGTTTCCTTCCATCTATTTTTGTGTACCGTATAATATACTAACTATTTTGGCACTTGACCAGCGGTAAAGTCACAATTTGGATCTTCGGCAAGATAACTACCGTTGACAGCATAAGCACGAGCCCGACAACCACCGCAAACGGTATTGAAGCGACAGCGTCGACAAACGCCTTCAAGTTTTTCGGGGGTGCGCATATCTTTGAGCTGATGACTCTCAATATAAATCTGGTCCAATGGCTTTTCTCGAATGTTGCCAACCACCAGATCGAAATAGCCGCATGGCTTTACCTCACCTCGATAGCTGACGAAGGCAAAGCCGCTGCCAGCCATGCAGCTGCGCCCACGCGAACCTGGATCTTTTCCCATTTCCATGCGTATTCTGGCATATTGCGGCGCACAGGTTACCTTGACCGGAATCCCCCAGTCATCAGATTCTGAAGCGACATAGCGCAGAACTTCATCGATCTGTTGCTGGCTCAAAACGATTTCTGAGCTGTTACTACTGGCTCGGCCGGTTGGCACAATGAAAAAAAGGTGCCATGAGGCGGCATTTAGACTAAGAACCCAGTCTTTCAGGCCAGACAGGCGATTATAGTTGCTCGGCAAAATCGTGGTGTTGATTTGAAAAGAAAGTCCCTGGGCACGAATTCTTGCAAAAGCCGCAAGGGCATGATCATAAGCCCCGGGAACCCGGACAAAATGATCATGGTCTTCGCGAACGCTTGAATGCATACTGAAACTGAAATGCCTGATTCCGGCTTTTGCCAGAGATGCGACTCGTGTTTCTGTCAGCAAAGACCCATCGTTACAGGAAACCACAGGTCTATGCCCTAATAAAACCGCTTTTGCGGCAATTTCTTCAAGATCATCGCGCAACAATGGCTCACCGCCACTGAGTATAATCAGCGCCGGTCCGATTTTGGCCGCTGCTTCAAGCATGGCAAAAGCTTCTTGCGTATCAAGTTCGTCGGGGTCGCGCAAATCCACGGCGGCGGCGCGGCAATGTGGGCAGGCCAGGGTGCAGGCGCGGGTGCTTTCCCAGGCCAGAACTCTTAATAAAGGCTGTTTCGCTGAGTTTTCATGAGTATGTTTGTGCAATGACTATTCTCCTTGCAGCCACCCGGCAACTTCAGGGGCAAAATAGGTCAAAATCAGATCTGCGCCGGCTCTTCGCATACAAATCAGACTTTCGATAACGACCTGACGCTCATCGACCCAGCCATTGGCAGCAGCGGCCTTGATCATCGAATATTCGCCAGAAACCTGATAAACGGCAACCGGCAAAGAAAAATTTTCCCTGGCCATCTTTACGACATCCAGGTATGGCAAGCCAGGTTTAACCATGAGCACATCAGCGCCCTCTTCGACATCGAGCGACATTTCAAGAAAAGCATCCCGCAAAACCGCCGGGTCCATCTGATAACCACGGCGATCACCCTTGCCCGGAGCCGAACCGGCCGCCTCACGAAACGGACCATAAAAAGCTGAAGCATACTTTGCCGAATAAGACATGATCGGCACATCGCTAAAGCCGTTTTGATCGAGTTTGTTTCTGATTGCCTGAATCCGTCCATCCATCATGTCGGAAGGCGCAACCATGTCTGCACCGGCTCGAACATGTGACAAAGCCATCTGCGCCAGCTGCTCGATCGAGGCATCGTTGATCACCCGATCATTTTCTATCAGCCCGCAATGACCATGACTGGTGTATGCACAAAGGCAAACATCGGTAATAATATATGCTTCGGCGCACTTCTTTTTGATTTCACGAATCGCGCGGGCAACAATCGAGTCATCACCCAATGCCGGGCTTCCATCCGGGGATTTTTCACCGGGTACACCGAAAATGATGAATGCCTGAACGCCTTTATTTAAAGCCTGGCAAACCGGCTCATGAATTCTGTCAACTGGCCAGTGGCTTTGCCCTGGCATAGCCTTTATCTCTTTAGGCTCTTTCAGGCCATCAACAACGAAAATGGGGTAAATCAGCTGACGCGGATGCAGTTCAAACTGCTGAATCATCTGCCTTAATCTTGGGTCCTGTCTTAATCTTCGGGGCCGTTGCACCGGAAAACTCATATCTGTTTGCTCCAGTAATATATTTTCGCACCCGAGTGTACCATTTAAAAGACGCCTGTTTCAAGACAAAGCATGAATTTTACCTGCAAATCTAAAAAAGTTGACGCATGCCGGCACAAACACGTAAAATTCATGTACAGCATAAAATAACGAGAGGCAACGTATGAAACTGGGTTCTGCTTCTACTAAAATTGATATTAAATCGATCAGTAGCCAGACTGAGGCGCAGATTGAAGCGGCCAAAGTGAAAAATCAGGCCAGCTCTTCTTTTTACAAAGCTTCCGCAACACAGAAGCCGGCAGCGATCAAACAACTGAACCAGGCTCAGAAAACGGCCGGTTCACGTCAGCTGGCCAATTTTAATCAGAGACTCAGCGAAATTCGGTCAACCACAGCTCAGCTTAACGAGGAAACAAAGCAGAGTAATCTCGATGCCAACGTTTTGATGGCCAAGGTTATAAGTCCGCCCGGCAGCAAGCTACAACCGCAGAAACTTGGTCAATTCATTGACAAGTATGCCTGAGGGTCATTCCTCGAACGTCAGCGAATCTTCGAATCGCATCATCGGCAATAATTCGTTTGAGTCGCCATTAGTACCCGATGTATCGAACCTGAGCAGTTCAATTTCTGGCTCGGCCAGACTGTTTAGATTATCGTAGCTGACCTGCATTTCATCGTCATCTGAAGCCGGATATCCGGCATTTTCTTCGACATAGTCATCTTCTTCGACTATTTCATCCGGATTAGTTCGATTATCAGCTATTTCATCATTGGCAAAAAAGAAATTTCCACCAAGTTCATCTTTGAGAATGTCCATTTCAGAACCAATCAGCTCTGAACCCGCCGATGGCTGAGTTTCAGAATACAAAACCTTTGCCACTTCAGTTTTTTCAGGAGTAGGCAGCGGTGAAAACCCTTCTTTTACCTCAGTTTTGGCGACGACATTCTGTCTGCTTCCAAGCAGGAATAGCGGCAACTTCTCTTTCGACACTTCGCGGGTGCGACGAGCTGCATATTCATTTCCAGACTCAATGTTAAGACCCGGCCTGAGCTCGACTCCACCAGACTTAACCACAGCCTGCATATCATTGCGCATCTGGCGCACGTCTTCTTTTACTCGCTGAAAAAGTCCGGCCACCTGATTCTGGGCATAATTTGAAATCTGTTCAAATGCTTTGTCCTGGCCATCCGCGGTGCCAGCAAATTTCAGCGCTTCGCCGACCTTGGCACTTAAAGCCGAAACTAGATGAGTAAACTGCTGGGCGGTATTTCGCACCTGTGAATCACCGATTGCCAGAGTATTATTTACATTCTTGAAACTGTTGTTCAAAGAATTCAGCTGGACATAAATTTTTTCACGGGAAGGCGCGGGAAGATTGATCAATGGAAATTGCCGAATGGCAAAGTGGTCTGAGAAGCGCAAAGTTTCTCGAACCGTTCTTGTTATCGTATCGAGACCCGACAAAGACTGCTCGTAACTGGCCTGCACGTTGAGCATCAGGCCTTTGAAGGCTTCGGCGTTGGACTGGGTGATTTTCATCATCTGTTTCGATGAAGCAATAGTCATATCGGTGCCGGTAACCGACAAGGATGGGATCAATTCGAGAGTTTCATAGGATTTTTCGCAAATTTCAACTATTTTTTCCGAGCCTACCAGGTATTTTTTTACAGTTAGATTCTGCTGTTGCCCGGCGGCCTTAAGCTTTGCTACAGATTTTTCGAGGCTTTCAAGAGTTTCCTGGCCGGGGGCAGTGATAATGCGGGTGAGATCGGCAAGCTGCTGACGCATTCCCTCATTGGCCGCCGACAGCTCATTTACTGCCATAGCCGAATTTTTAACTGCTTCTTTGTAGACCTGGGTATCGATAACAAAAATTTTGGTGATCAGATCTGAAGTAGCCCGGTTATTGCCCTTCTGAACGATTGCCCGACAAACCTTTTCAAACTGGCCTCTGGCGTGACTCCAATGGGATTTGGCAAATGACATCGGATCGAGGTTTTGCCCCGAAAGGCTAGCAGAGCCGGCATTTCTACCAAACAGTGATTCGTCAGGATTTTCCTGGGTCATCACGACTCTTGTTTCTTGAGTCTTTTGACTTTTGCCATTACCTCTAAACCAGTCAAGCGGACCGGCCTGGGCTGGGATCACCGCCGAAGCAAGCAGCATCGCCACGACAAAGGTTACTGCAGACTTGCGCCTGCCAGATTTTACATCAACAGAACTTTCTAAAAACATGAAACCGGACATGTTTCCTCCTGAAACGAGCACCTTTTTTTAGAGTTATCGACATTCCGGTAGCATTTTCGAAGTCGAGGGCGATGTTTAATGCGAATTATTAAAGATTCGATTGCTTTGCAGCATCCTGAACCAGAGCCCGAAGCGATCTTCTTTTGAATTCTGGTAAAAGCCAGGCGGCAATTTCCATGATCAGATCATTTTCCCCGGTTTCACCACGTGCAAAAAAGGCAGCAGCGATGGGGGCAGCATCTACTGTATAGCTGATGATATAATCTTCAGGAAGCATTGCCGGGGGCGTGTGAAAAGACCCATAGCACACTCCACTGTAGCCAAACGGCCTGCGAGCCAAGGCCAAATGCACCTGCATCTCGAGAATATTGCCCTGGTCATCCATCTTACAATTCTCAAGAGCTTCTTCAACAGCATACCTGGCTTCAAGACTAACTATTGGCAAAGAATCAGACCAGAGGCGAAAAGAAAAAGCGCGGCTGACTGGAGCATCCAGAATCAGCCGCCTCTTAGAATTCATCTATATTTATTTGCCCAGGTAAATCAGCGATTAAGTTTGAGTCTTCGTGCTCCTGCCGGGGCGTCATCGAGGTCGTAGGCAAGTGCATATTTGGTAAGAGCCTCAAGCACCATTGCAGTGGTGAAAGCCTGCGAGCGCCAGTGGGCGAGATCCCAGAAAGAAGCGGCAAAAAACAAGCCTGAGAGCCAGTTTGCACAGCGATCCCTTGGAGTTTTGAATTTTCCAATGGTTTCATTATTCTTAACTTTTTTCCAAAGAGCCTGGTCAATCAGGTATTTTACTCCAGAACGCAAAGCAAAATCGTATTCACGGGCAAGATTACCTTCAACTGCGATTTCACGTCCCATGTTCAAAAGAGTAGTAACTGCCAGAGCCGTTGCAAGATGATCGCTTTTGTCATCACCACCGGGAAAGGCGCCCTTACGGGTTGGGTTTTTCTGCCCCCAGTAATACTGCTGTTTCAGTAGATCCCGGAGTAAAAACTGCATTGCCTGCTTCATTTCGGGCTCACGGGCACCGCCGTCCCGGTAAGCTCTCGAAGCGGTATAAGGAAAAATCATATTCTGTGGATAATAAAGTCCGGCTTCTGGCCAGGCACGTTTTTCAGCAGCCTTGCGAATCAGTCTGACGCAATCTCCATATCCCGGAAGATCCTTGCGGCCGGTTAAGGCCATAGCAAAAAGGACATTGGCATTTACAACAACATCAACATTGTTTACTGCAAGGGGTATTATACCAATTTCAGGATTATCGAAAACCGGGGCTTTTTCATCTTTGATCCAGGTCAGAAATGCTCCGGTGTTTTTGCCTTTCCAGCTGTCGCGGCCATCTTCGCGGACGCGGTCAATATCGCGAAAATCGCAGATGCGCTCAAGCGCTGGCATATCGACTTCTATTCCTGAACCAGGAAACAGAGAGCGATAAAAATGCTGAAAAGAAACGGCAGTAGAAGTGTCATCGGCGTCATTGGGAATATTGAATAAGGCATCGGCCCCAGTCGGATTAGCTTTGGTATCAAGGCAGCTGGCGATCCAGAATTTTGGTGGGGTCTGCTGACCTTTGGCAAGTTTTGCAAAAACTTTGTCTAGTTTTGGGTTAAGATAAGCATTTCCGAGCAATTCAAGTTGTGAAACGAGTATATTGAAAGGGCCGGTTCTTGGAGTCTTGCCCCTGACCCCGGGTAATACTGCCCAGAAATTGTAGGCATCATCGCGTTTAAAGCTCATGATGTTCTTCATGGCGAGATGCAACATCTTTTCGATGTGTCTTTGTTCGGGTTTCAGTCCTGATTCATCGAACAGAAAAAGCGGATAAGCGATAAAAGCTGTCATAAACAGGTTAGAGTCTTGCACTGCCGCCGGAGACCGGCCTTTCACCCCGATTTTATTTGGCAAAAAATGAATGTAACTGGCCCATTCGCCGGTGCGGTTGCGCGCAATAACGCTTTTAGGGGCAGGAAGCCCGATATTTTCAAAAAATGGAATATTAAAGCTCAAAAGAGTTTTGCAGCCATCGCCTTCATCTGAACTGTCGTATTCACAGGAAAGATTGCCTTTGCGTGGTCTTACCTGACGATCTTCGAGAAATGCCAGGGCGCCAAGAATTGTCTGGCCGAGCTTCTCATCGGCAAGCCGTTGCCTGATTGCGCCGTTAACCTGTTCAGAAAATTCTGCATAAAGCGGCACAGAGCTTAGAACCGAGAACAGGATCAGCGAAAAGAAAAAATAGCTTGTTTTTTTCATGGCAAATCTCCGGTTTTTCTTTTCATTATAACTACTTATTAAGATTCATAGCAAATTTAAACTTGCAGCAAAGCGATTATGGGATTCATAATAGTAAAAAGTTTCAGGAGACTTTTTCATGAGATTAATTTTTACGTTCGGCATCGCTTTATTTTTCTTACTTTTGGCAGTTGGTGGCTGGTTTTTATACGACACCTGGAATCATAGTGCCCAGATTGTAGAAAAAGGAGAAATAGCAACAAAGTCTTATTCCAGTCTGATTCTGGAATTGGAAGATGCCACAAAAATGACGCCACTACGCAAAGAGCTATTGCCAATAGTCTGCATGAAGAAAGTCGTTCATCAAGAAGGCTATTTGTTGTTTAAGAAGATTCATCAGCATGGCGCCTTTCACGCAGTCACCATGCTGGTAAATTCCAGCGATAACAGAAAAACAAAATTGAATGAACTCATGCTTGCCGGGTTGAAAGAAATCAGACTCGATGATTGTCCAGAAGATTTCAAGCAAGTTTTTAATAAATATTCAGAGGAATACAAAAACATTCATTCAGATGAAAAAACTGGTCTGCGCGACAATCTATACAAAAAAATCGACGAATATGAACAAAGATTGATAGAAAAATACGGTAAAGACGCGGAAAAGGCGCTTGAAGAGATTAACAGCCTTCACCTAAAGCATACAAAGCCCTGATTTTTCAGGAAGCTTTTCGATCCATTGTTATTCTTATACCGGCTCCAATTTTTCTGAACTCAACTATAGCAATAACCTTTTTCTTTTGCGAACAAGACATCCAAGTTGAACAAGCCTGGCAAGATCGCCTAAAAGCAAGAAATCCCCTGATTTCCATCGAGGGGATTTTCAAGCGGACCGGACGGGACTCGAACCCGCGGCCTCCGGCGTGACAGGCCGGCGTTCTG
>CAZQUE010000030.1:0-34554 GCA_964596185.1 uncultured bacterium
CGATCGACCAACTCCTGACCGCCGCCTTCGGCGACCAATTCCATTTTTTTCTCTTCCAAAGTTGTCGACAGTTCTTTGAGTTTTGCTGTGATTTTCGAATCAAGCTTTCGAATCTTTTTCAAAGATATGTTTAGTTCTTCACACCTGATTAAAGCCATCTCGAGCTGCCCCAGGAACTGTTTAAGAATAACCTCGGATTCTGTAGTTTCATCGCCCGAAAACCTGGTATTCAAATTATAGATTTCTTTCAGAAGATGTTCTTTTTTCTGTTGATCGAAAGCCTCATTCGACAAGAAGCTATCGAGAAAAAGGTGGGTTTCGGCTGAAATGCCACCCAGAGACCTGAATAAAGAGGCATTTTCCACGACAAAGGCAAGGTCATTATCGACAACAGCTGCTACCGTAGCCTGCGAATTGCTAAATATTCTGTAATTCACAAAAATCAAAGCTGAAGAGATAAAAAGAAAAACCAGTATCCCTGCAATTACGCTGGCTATTAATCCCTTATTGAGTCTTTGGTTTGAATTATTTTCCAAGTATTCCATTTATCTCATCGTTCAATTTTATAAGCTCTTGCTTGGCATTTTTGTTATCTCTAATCAATGATGTCAACAGTTTGCCGACTTTTTCAATAATCATTTTGGATTCCGGAGCCATGGGAAGATACTCCCGGTTCCCGCTGGCGGCAGCCTCGAGCATACCTTCTTTAAATGCCCCGAAATTTTTGGCAAAGACATCACTATTGATAGCCATTATGGAAGTCAATCCACAGTTCGGTTCAATTTCGATGCTGGCAAGCTGAGTTTCTTTCGAAGTTGCCCAGGCAAGAAAACTGAAGGCTGCTTTTTTATTCTTGCTGAATCGATTGATGTACATCTGGTGAGTAATGAGTGAATTCTGCCCACCTTTTAGTTCAACGCCGGTTTTTACAGGTGAGGAAACGTAGCCAACCTTCCCATTTACTTTCGATAGTCTTTCATTCTCATTGAATGCACCGTTAACAGTTGCGTCGATGGACATCGCCGCCTTCCCTCTCATGAACAGATCTCTGTTTTCGACCCAGCCGAAATTTTCAACTCCTGGCGGCCCATAATTTTTCAACAGATCGGTGAAGAAAAGCGTGGCTTCTAAAGCTTGCGGCGAATCAAGTTCGAGACGGCCCTTTTCATCGAACCAGCGCCCGCCAAAGGCCCACAAAAAGGTTGACCAGGAATAAACAACGTGGATTCCCTCACGGCCCCGCATCGAAATTGGATAAACATCAGGCAACTTTCTACTGATGGTTGCTGCGGCCTCTTTTATGGCGAGCATCGAACTTGGCATACTTAAACCAAGCTGGTCAAACAAATCTTTGCGATAGAAAAGAAAAGTGCTTTCACCATACACTGGTAGACCAAAAAGCTGATCGCCAAATCTGGCATCATCGATAAAAACTTTAACGAAATCACCTATATCAAGATCAGGGTATTTTTTCTTATCGTCAATATACGCATCAAGGGGTTCAAGCAGGCCTTGCGATGCCCATTCCATTGCATTGACCCAACCATCCATGATGACATCGTATTGATCAGAACCGCTCTTAAGAGATGAATCGGCCTTTCTGGTCATCGCCTCGAAAGGAATGACTTCAATATTTACAATGATTCCGGTTCGCTTTTCATATTCAGGCAAGAGCTTGGCAATGCTTCTAACCGTTGGGTGATCCTCGAGCAGAGCGTTAATGGTAATATTCTTGTTTTCAGGCTGTATTTGTGCCACCAAAGGGGAGTTCAAGCCATTCAGGCAGCAAAAAAGCACGAAAAGGAATATTTTTCTGAACATGATTAATTTTACCCAATCGACGATGTTTATCTAAAACCATTATAGCTGAGGTAAATGAAAAAAAACAAGTGCCTGTCCGGCTATTAGAAGCCAAATTGGATTTAGTTTCAATTACGATTCAGGAATGGTGTTCAATAATAGTTCTGGTTTTGACATTGATTTGCCAGCAAAGTATCATGTTAACAACGAATAAATAATGAACGCCGGGAGATCAAAAATTGAAAAAGGCCCTGATCATATTTTTTTTCTTTGTGTTTACAGTTAATTGCATACAGGCACAAGAAAGCCTTCTTTTCATGGCAGGCGCGGCCTCTGCACCGGTCGTTGAAGAGCTAGGCAAAGCTTTCACTGCCAAAACCGGAATTAAAGTTGAAATCAGTATCGGCGGCTCAGGTATGCTGCTTTCCCAGATCAAGCTTGGCCGCAAAGGCGACCTTTACTTTCCGGCTTCCAGCGATTTTATTGAAAAAGCCTCGAAAGAAGGCCTTATTGCAAGCGAAACCATTACCCCGGTCGTTTACCTCGTTCCAACAATTTGTGTGCAAAAAGGTAACCCGCACGCGATCAAAAAGCTTGCCGATCTTGGCCGACCCGGCCTGAAAATAGCCATTGCCCAACCTGAGACCGTAGCCGTCGGTGGCATTGCCGTTGAAAACATTGAAAAAACGCTGACCGCCGAGCAGAAAGCCGCCCTCAAAAAAAATATCGTTGCCTACACTCAGAATGTCGAAAAGACAGCAAATGCCCTGGTTTTGAAAACTGTCGATGCGGTAATCGCCTGGCGGGTCATCGAAAACTGGCATCCTGAAAAAATTGAGGCGATTCGCCCGCCTCCCGAGGAAGTTGCGAGAATTTCCTATCTTGCAGTAGCCATGACCAGGTTTGCCAAAAAACCTGAGCAGGCAAAGGCTTTCATCGACTTTATGACTTCTTCTGAAGGGCTGGCATATTTCAAAAAATTCAAATATTTTACGACCCCACAGGAAGCCAGAGATTACCTGGGGTCAGAAAAACCCATTGGCGGCTCTCCGTATCAGGTGCCTGCCGAATGGCTGCGTTAAGATGAGCTTTCGCTTTTTCACCATTGCCTCAGCCCTGATAATTCTTGGAATTTTTCTGGCCATGTTCTTGAGTCTGCTAAGCTTTGTCGACCCATCACGCCTGGGCAGTCTGCTGACTTCTGACCGCATCGTTTTTTCGATAAAACTGAGCGTAAAGGCTGCGCTTCTCTCGACCTTTCTGTCGATGTTGCTGGCGATTCCAGCTGGTTATGCCCTTTCCCGATTCGATTTCGCCGGAAAAAAAATAGTCGATGCCATGCTCGAAGTTCCGCTAATGGTCACTCCCGTCGCGCTTGGGGCAATGCTGCTGATTTTTTTCAATACCCGCGCCGGAACAATGCTTCAAGACAATCTATGGTCTTTCGTTTTCGAATTCAGCGGCATCGTTCTGGCCCAGTTCCTGACCACCATCGGCCTGGCGGTGCGCATGATCAAAAACACCTTCGATGATATACCCGATCGTTTCGAGGTTGTCGCCTGCAGTCTTGGCGCTTCGCCAGCTCGTGCCTTTCTTGAAATTACGCTGCCAATGGCCAGAAAGGGCCTGCTGGCAACCACCGGAGTTACCTTCGCCAAATGCATCGGCGAGTTTGGGGCAACGGCAATGGTGGCCGGGGCAATGCCAAACAAAAGTGAAACTATTCCAATCTCAATTTTCATCAGACTCGGAAGTGCCGACATCGAGGGCATGACCATCATGATCCTGATTTTACTCGGGGTAGGACTCTCAGTAATTTTAGTTTTGAAATTTATTCTGAAAGCCAAATATGATTGAATTTCAGCATTTAACAGCCTCGGCCGGGGGCTTCAAACTTGATAACATCAATTTCCGAATCCAGCGCGGCGAATGTCATGTAATCGTCGGCCCGACCGGTAGCGGAAAAACCTTTCTGATCGAAACCATGCTTGGTTTGCGACCATTTGCTTCGGGCAAAATTCTCATCGACGATGTCGATATAACCGGCTTATCTCCGCAGAATCGCAAGATTGCCTATGTGCCCCAGGACAACTGTCTTTTTCCAAATATGAATGCCCTCAATAACATCATGTTCGGTTTGCGTATGAAAGGCAAACTGCAGCAGGAATCTCTTGATTTCGTCGAGCACCTGATCGATTTTCTCAAAATCCGCCATCTGCTCGAGCGCTACCCCGACAACTTGAGTGGCGGTGAAAAACAACGTGTGGCTCTTGCAAGGGCCTTGGCAACCAGGCCGGCTTTGCTTGCTCTCGACGAGCCTTTTTCGGCTATCGACCACAGTTTGCGCGAGGAAATCAGACGTTTATTGAAAGAGCTTCTTGAAGAATTTAAAACGACCACTTTAATCATTACCCATGATCACGACGAGGCCTTTTTTCTGGGAGATCTGCTTTCGATTATGATTAACGGTCAGCTGATTCAAAGCGGCCCCCGCGAAGAAATGTATTACTTCCCAAAATCTCGGGATGCCGCAGCTTTTTTGGGAATCAAGAATATTTTTGCGGGTATTGCCAAAGAAGTCTATCATGAGGGCGTTCTGGTTGAATGGCCGGCTTTGCGGCAAACATTGAGAATACCATGCCATTGCAGCATGAAAAGATTCAAGCCCGGACAAAACCTTCATTTCGGCATTCGCGCTGAATCACTGTTTATCATTCGCCCGGGTTTTGAAAACAAGCCAGGGTTTCAGCTTTTTGACGCGAAAATAACCAAGTTTTATCGGCGTGGCCGCAACCACACTCTGATCGTTGAATTTGCCGAAAATCCTGAAATCACCGCCGAAATAGACATCCACGATGTTGCCGCAAAAAAGCTCGAACTTGAAGAAGGCCGAAACATTAAACTGAGCATCGAGCCGAAATGGGTTTTCATGTATCCCGACTGATTTGCCTATTCTGACTTATTTGCCGAAAGAAAGTCAGATAAGGGCTGACAGCATCCGGATCACGATTAGAATTACCACGCCGCTGATTAAACAGCCGCAGCATCCGCCGGAGTTGGCATCATTTTCGATTTCCTCCAGCTTTGATCTCGCAGCGACCGAGCCACGGCCAGCGGCTTTGCGCAACCAGTATTTGGCTTTTTCAAGGCTTTTTTCGATGCCTGTACCGTTAAGATAGAACTCTCCAAGATGGAATTGGGCGCGTGTGTCACCGTTTCTTGCAAGTTCCATCATGATTCTCGATGCCAGACCAGGATTTCCGTCGCGCAACGCTCTAAACGCGCCGTCAACATTGCCTTCGCCGGTATTTCTTTCAAAATTTGGCGGTTCATAATTGACAGGCTCTGGTACAAAATGGGGTTTGGCGGGCTCGTTCTTTTTGGCCTTCTTTTTGTTTTTTTTGCCTGCTTCAATGGATTTGCTGAATTCATCATAGCCGGGTGAGTTGGCATCACTTTGCAGATGAGCGTTGAGATTAATTTCTTCTTTGGTAATGGTGAAATCGGCCACAGTTTCAAACGAGGTGTCTGAAAATTTACCGTCGTAATCTTCAACTTGTGGTTCATCTACCGGGACAGTCGTATCGAATTGATTCACTACCCTTTCGACATCATAAGGCGCGGTAATGCTTGTGTTGTCGATGATCGGACTGACGTCGTCGATAAATTCAACTGAGTTTTCATCGGTACTCAGATCTGCTTCTTCAAGATCATCGATGTTGGTATCGGTGTTAACTTTGAAAATCTCAACCCAGAGGTGAATGGCGGCTATAACGTCTTCGTGGGCATATCCCTCGACGGCGGCAATCATGTCTCGGGCTTCGGCAAGCTTTGCCGGCTCGATTTTATGGGTGGCTCTAATGCGAAAATTGCGCAGCGCTCCAGCTTCGAGAGGTTTGAAAGCATGGTCGATTTCTTCCAGATGACTTGCACCGATAATTTGCACAAGCTTTTCCTTGAAACGTTCCGGAACCTCGGTCAAAGTTATGCCATAACGATCGGTCAAAGAGACCATCGCTTCACGGAGTTCCTGTGAATAATTCATGATTACCTCTCGTTTTTATTCCCGGGTTGAAACTTATCTTACAGTTTAAACCTAGTATCGTCGAAGATTCAAGCGAAGAATTGCAAGAAAACGATCGGTGCTGAACAAATCTTTTTCTGCAACCACTTTTTGCAATAACTCGAACAGGTTCCGCTCTGACCCCTCAGGGAAAAGATTTTGCCCAGTCTGAACACTCTGCCGATATGCCGGGGGAACCTCTCTTTTGTAATGGCCAATTCGCCATTCAGCGGGGTTTGCTACCGGAATTCTCGCCAAAAAAGGGTCGCCAAGGGCAAGACGGTCGATGATTATCGGTTTGGTGCCGGCCCAATAGCCAAGCATACCGTTAAAGTCGTTTTCGAGATAGGCAACGTTTTTTTCAGCTATCTGGCGGCCAATATGGCTCCATTCAAAATCCGGAAAAACCTCGCCAGGTTCGCTGTATAAATAGCTGTAAAGCGAGCACACGTCGAAATAGTAGCCACGCTCATCAGCTATTCCGTGGTCCAGATTGAAATTATTGTAGTTGAAACCGGTATTGAGGGGTGTCGAGGGAAATCCAATCAGGTAAACCAGATAAACCATGGCAATGCCGACGCAAAGCCTTTTGCGTTTGCAGAAAACAACTTCGCAATGTGTAGCCAGCATTAAAATGGCCAGAGTTAAAGCGGATGTGAAAAAGCGACCCCGCATAAAGTCGCCGCCAACCCATAAGATATAAAAAGTGTTCAGCAAAAAGGCCACACTAAGCGCCTTTTCAAAACGATTTCCGACATAAAAGCCGGTGAATATGGCGGCAAAGAGCAGAAATATGCTGATGGGATCCTGCTGTAATGTGACCAGAATATAATGAAATCCCTGTTTGATCATGGCAATGCGGGGAATGCCGGTCAACAATTTTGCATAAGCAGTATTTGGAAAAAGAGCCCCATAATAAACCAATGAAAAGACTGACCAGACGGCAAGGGGCAAAAACATCCATAAAATTGCCCGCATGCGCTCCCATTTTCCCTGATAGGTTGAAAAAACGAAAACAACGGCCAAAGGTAGTGAAATACTGAGCAGATCATGGCGACAAACAGGCAACAATGATAACCATAGAAGGGTTTTTACTTGAATAGCTTTATTGTCAGGATTTTTAAGGCTTTGCTGCATTGAAAAGTAAGCCAATACGAGTAAAAGAGAGCAGAGAATATTCTCGAGGCCTGAACTTGAAAAATCCATGAAAGCGTTCGACCCGACAAAAAGGGCAAAAATAATTGTTGCCTCGAAGGCCGGCTTTTCGCGAAAAACAACAAAACACAACAGCAGCAACAGAACGAATGAAAAAACGACGGCATTAAAAAAATGGTCTGGCGAAAAGAACCTTAAGCCCGCAAGAAACCAGAACCACATTGGACTTGTGTAGACCTGCACCCGTTGATGGGGGTTCCAGTTCGGACCGTTGCCTGCAAAGAACTGTTCGATGGCCCGAAAGTTGATGTAGGCATCATCGCAGACCCAGGCGTTTTTGAAAAAAACAATAATTAAAAGCAAAAAGATGCCTAAGCAAGCGTAAAGCCAGCTTTTGCCTGCAGCCTGGCAACCTGCTGTTTCTTCAGCCATTAAACTGTCCCTCTGGTTAGATTTGCGTTCATTCTAACAGTATGAACAATTTTCGGCAACGCAGATGTTGCCTGGTCAGGACAGACGCACCAAAACCCCTTAGATTGGCAATCGGACAAGATTTTCGCCGACACCGGAATGACAAAATTTCTTGTTCATTTTCCCAGGAAGAAGTCGCGTTCTATATTCGACCACATAAAATAAGACCTGGGCCGAAAAGGATTAGTTTCGGCTTAAAAATTTGAGGTACAAATGCCGAATCTTTAAAGATTCATTCCGGATTAATGTATTTTGGTCAAAGTGCAGAATCTTTGCCTATTAGGCGGAAAGAATTCGACCTTTTTGCTTTGAGAAAATAATCACGAATCTGGTTGACATATTTTTTCACAGCTGTTATATTTGAGTTGTGAAACATTGCACAACGTGAAAATTTTAACGCCTACGAGTCGAGAAAAAATATCATGCTTAAGCAGAAGAAAAAAATTTCTGAACGCTCGATCGAGCGCCTGAGCATTTATCGGCGCTACCTGAAAGAGATTCAGAGTCATGGCAAGACTCGGGTTTATTCTCATGAATTGGCAAAAATCGTCTCAGGCACCGCTGCTCAGGTTCGTCGCGACCTGATGGAGGTCGGCTGTACCGGTTGTTCGAGTAAAGGCTATGAAGTCGAGTCGCTGATCACTGAAATCGGAGAACTTCTCGACTGCACTGAAAAAGAAAATATCGCTTTGATCGGGGTTGGCAACCTGGGAAGAGCGGTTTTGGGCTTTTTCAGCGGTAAGCGTGAAAACTTCGAAATCGTTGCAGTTTTTGACAAAGACCCTGAAAAAACCGGCCGGGTAGTCTGTGGTCGACGCTGCTACAATATGAATGAGCTCGATTCTGTTTTCAAGAAAAACAAAATTTCCACCGCCATAATTGCGGTTCCGTCTGAAGAAGCGCAAGATGTGGCTCAGACCCTCATCGATGCCGGGGTAAAGGCAATAATCAATTTTGCCCCCACCCTTATTCAATGCAACAACCAGGTATATGTAGATACCCTCGACATGACGATGGCAGTTGAGAAAGCAATCTATTTTTCCCGTTCAAACTACAACACAAAGGAAGGTCAGCAATGAGCGTGGTCGAAAAAATTATCCAGAAGTTTACCAATCCCGGACGTGATTCCCTGATTCCAGTACTCCAGGCCGTTCAAGAAGAAGAAGGCTATATTTCACGCGAAGCCGTAATTGAAATTGGCAAGGCACTGAATCTGCCGGCAAGCAAAATTTACGGCGTTGCGACTTTCTACAATCAGTTTCGTTTCACTCCCTACGGCAAATTTAATATTCAGGTCTGCCGAGGAACCGCCTGTCATGTTAAAGGCAGCGCGGGAGTGCTTGCCAGGATCGAAAGAGAGCTCGGCATTCTCGCCGGCGAAACTTCCCGGGATGGAATGTTCAGCATAGAGGTCGTTGCCTGCATCGGAGCCTGTGGTCTGGCTCCGGTTATTGCCATCAACGGCAATTTCCACGCCAAAGTAGTTCCTGACGATATACCTGGCATTCTCGACCATTATCGCAAGCTGGGCAAAGAGGAGGCAAAATAATGAAAAATCTTTTAGACCGCTGTTGTTCCAAATGTCATCATTCAAAAGAAAACCTCTGCCCTGATTTCATCATTTGCCGAACCGAAGGCCCGCTGTGTCATGAAAGCGAAACCTGCAAAACTACAAAGCTTGAATTTCTCGATCTTGAAAAAAGAGTCAAAGTGAACAAACCGGTTATCTATGTTGGTGCCGGTACCTGCGGCCTGGGAGCCGGGGCCGCCAAAACTCTCGAAGAAGTTAAGAACTGGCTGGCCAAAAACGGCAAGGACGCCGAAGTTCTAGAAGTTGGCTGTGTCGGTCTCTGCATCAAAGAACCTCTAATGGACGTTCAGCTGCCGGGCAAATCAAGGCTCAGTTTTGGTGAAGTGACCGGCGATAAGGTCGAACCGATTCTGAACCAGGTTTTCAACGGGGAAATTCCGAAAGACTGCTTGCTTGGCCAGTTCCCAATCGATGGCGAAAGCAACTGGAAAGACGTTCCTGAATTTTTCAAATCTTTGTTTTTCAAATCGCAAACCCGCCGGGTATTGGCCAATTGCGGTGAAATCAACCCGGTAAGAATAGAAGAATACATCGCCCGTGGCGGTTATCAGGGGCTTTCAAAAACTCTGAAAAACTCTACGCCCTCCGAAGCCTGTGGTGTCGTTGAAGAAAGCGGCCTGCGTGGCCGTGGCGGCGGCGGCTTTCCAACCGGCAAAAAATGGCGTTTTGCTCTGGAAGCACCAGGCGAAAAGAAATATCTGATCTGCAATGCCGACGAAGGCGACCCAGGTGCATTCATGGATCGCGCTGTAATTGAAGGCGACCCGCATCGACTGCTCGAAGGCATGATGCTTGCCGCTTACGCAATCGGTGCCAGCAAGGCTTATATCTATATCCGTGCTGAATACCCCTTGGCAATCAAACGTCTCGAATGGGCAATCGAAGAAGCCAAGAATTACGGGCTGATTGGCGCAAACATTCTTGACAGCGGCTTCAAACTAGAAATTGTCATCAAGCAAGGTGCCGGCGCTTTTGTCTGCGGCGAAGAAACTGCACTCATCCACAGCATCGAAGGCAAGCGCGGCATGCCCCGCCCTCGCCCGCCGTTCCCCGCTATCTCCGGCTTGTTTGGCTGCCCGACCATCATCAATAACGTTGAAACCCTTGCCAATCTTCCTGATATCTTCAGACATGGCGCTTCATGGTTCAATGCCATCGGCACCAAGGGAAGTCCCGGCACTAAGGTTTTTGCCCTTTCCGGCCAGATCAACAACACAGGTCTCGCCGAAGTTGCCATGGGCACTCCAATTAGAAAACTCGTTTTCGATATCGGCGGTGGAATTCCGAACAACCGCAAGTTCAAAGCGGTTCAGATCGGTGGCCCCTCTGGTGGCTGCGTTCCCGAACAGCATCTCGATGTTGAAATTGACTACGAAACCCTGAAAACCGTTGGCGCAATGATGGGCTCAGGCGGGCTGGTAGTCATGGATGAAACGACCTGCATGGTTGACCTGGCCAAATTCTTCATGGGCTTCATTCAGCGCGAAAGCTGCGGCAAATGTATTCCCTGCCGCGAAGGGACCCGACGCATTCTTGAGACTCTTAAAAGTATCACTGAACGCCCGAAAGATCATGGCAGCAAAAAGCCGCTTGAACGCTTTAAATCAGTAATGTACATGGAAAGACTTGCTGAAGTCATTCGCAACACCAGTCTCTGCGGCCTTGGCCAGACTGCTCCAAACCCGGTTCTTTCGACCCTGCGCTTTTTCCGTGATGAATACGAAGCTCATGTGTTTGACCGAAAATGCCCGGCCGGTGCCTGTCACGAGCTCCTCGACTTCAGCATCGATGCCGAAAAATGCGTCGGCTGCACCATGTGTGCCAAAGTCTGTCCGACCGGAGCCATAATGGGCAAAGTCAAAACTCCGCATTACATCATTCCCGATAAATGTATCAGATGTGGTGCCTGCTACAACACCTGCAAATTCAACGCCGTGGTGAAGGAGTAAAATAATGATTACCATTGAAGTTAATAATAGAAAAGTTGAAGCAAACAAAGGCGAACTACTTTTAACCGCGATCAGAAGAGCTGGTGTTAAAGTGCCTACCCTCTGCCACATCGACGGTCTGCCGCCCAGCGGTGCCTGCCGCATGTGCGTCGTTGAAATCGATGGCCGCCTCGTGCCCAGCTGCGCAACTACAGTTGCCGATGGCCTTAAATGCCAGACCCACAGCCAGATGGCCGTTAGAGCCAGAAAAACCATCATCGAACTGTTGCTCGCCGATCACCCGGATGACTGCCTCTACTGCGTAAGAAACGGCAACTGCGACTTGCAGAACCTCGCCGAAGAGTATGGGGTTCGCACCCGACGCTATGATGGCGGCAAAAGCACATGCAAACTCGACATTTCAAGTCCGGCGCTCGAAAGAGACCCGGCCAAGTGTATTCTTTGCGGAAAATGTGTCCGTGTTTGCGAAGAAATTCAAAACGTTTCAGCTATCGACTTCGCCGGACGTGGCAGCAAAACCAGCATCGAAGTAGCTTTTCGCGACGGCATCAACATGAGTTCCTGCGTATTCTGCGGCCAGTGCATAAAAGTCTGCCCGACCGGCGCTTTGCGCGAAAAAAGCTCGATCAAGCAGGTTCTCGATGCAATCAACGACCCGGAAAAATACGTCGTCGTGCAACATGCCCCGGCCATCTCTGTTTCAGTTGGTGAAGCTTTCAGCATGAAAGCCGGAGCCGATTGTGCCGGAGCCCTCAATGCCGCATTGCGCCGCATTGGTTTTGATGCCGTTTTCGATACTTCTTTCACCGCCGACCTGACAATCATGGAAGAGGCTTCAGAGCTGGTTCACCGCATCAAAAACGGTGGCAAGCTTCCCATGATCACCAGCTGTTCACCAGGCTGGGTAAAATTCGCCGAAGAATTTTACCCGGATATGCTGGAAAACCTTTCTTCATGCAAAAGCCCGCAGCAGATGATGGGCGCGGTTATCAAACATTTCTTTGCCGAAAAGAAAGGCATCGATCCGAAAAATATTTACAGTGTTTCAATCATGCCCTGCACCGCCAAAAAGTTTGAAGTAACCCGCGAAGAAATGCTCACCGACGGCACCCCCGACATTGACGCAGTTCTGACCAATCGCGAACTCGTTCGCCTGCTGACCATGCGTGGTCTCGACCTCAATGAAATCGACCCCGAAGGCGCAGACACTCCTTTCGGAACCCGCACCAGCGCCGGCAAAATCTTTGGGGCCTCAGGCGGTGTTATGGAAGCAGCTTTGCGCACTGGTTATCATCTGATTACCGGCCAGGAGCTGGAAAACCTCGACATTAAAGCCGTTCGTGGCCTCGAAGGCCGAAAAGAAGCCAAAATAAACATTGCCGGCATCGAAGTTGGGGTTGCAGTAGTAAGTGGTTTGAAAAATGCTTCCGACCTGCTTGATGAAATCAGAAACGGTCGCGACGACCTGCATTTCATAGAAATTATGGCTTGTCCCGGTGGTTGTATAAATGGAGGCGGCCAACCAATCGGAGTTACTGTCGAAGCAGTCAAGAACCGCATGAAAGGTCTCTACGCCATTGATAAGAATGACCAGATCAGAACATCGCATCATAATCCTGATATTAAAAAGCTTTATGATGAATATCTTGGCGAACCTCTGGGCCATAAGAGCCACAAACTTCTTCATACCCACTATCATGCCCGCGACGTGGTAAAATAATCGAAAAAGGAAACCGACGTGGCCAGTTCAATCAAAGAAGGTACGATCTATACGATTCCTGAGCGCTGTCGCAAGTGCTACACCTGCGTCAGAGAATGCCCTGCCAAAGCTATCAGGGTTATTGACGGTCAGGCCAAGGTCATCAATGATCGCTGCATCGGTTGCGGGAACTGCGTCCGCGTCTGTTCACAGAGAGCCAAGCAGGTTCTCGATTCGATTGAATACTGCCGCAAATTGCTCGCCGGCCCGGAAAAGGTGGCGGCAATCGTAGCTCCAAGCGCTGCCGCTGAGTTTCATGAGGTTGAGCGCGAGCAGTTTGTCGGCATGTTGAAAAAACTCGGCTTTGACAGAGGCAACGAGGTGGCTTTCGGAGCTGATCTGGTTGCTCGCAAATATCGTGAGTTGCTCGAACAGGAGAGGGAAAGCCGCAAGCACTTCATTGCCACGACCTGCCCGGCAATTGTTAATTTCGTCGAAAAATATCATCCCACATTGGTTGAGAACCTTGCGCCGATTGTCAGTCCGATGGTAGCTACTTCACGGGTGGTAAGAAAAATTTGCGGCCCCGACATAAGAATCGTCTTTGTCGGCCCCTGCACCGCCAAAAAATGCGAAGGCTTCGATGAAGATCTTGAGGGTGAGGTTGATTGTGTTTTAACCTTCGTCGAGCTGCGACAAATGTTCAACGAAGCCAACATCGACCCTGAAAATGTTGATAAAATTGAATTTGACGGGCCATGGGGCGGCACCGGGAGTCTTTTTCCCGTTGGGGGCGGACTTCTGCAGGCTGCTGAAATAAAGGAAGATCTGATGGCCGAAGATGTTATCGCCATCAATGACCGTCTGCATTTCGTCGAGGCTTTGAAAGAATTTGAAAACGGCAACCTGAAGGCGCGGCTTCTCGAAGTTCTCGCCTGCGAAGGCTGTATCATGGGTGCCGGAATGAGCGAATCCAGCTCACAGTTTATCCGTCGTCACCGCGTCGGCAAATATACCCGCAACCGCATCAGCAAAATGGACATGAATCTGTGGATCAAGGACGTCGAAGAATTTTCCAAGCTCGACCTGAGCCGGAAATATCGCGTTCGCGATCAACGCCAGGAAGACCCCGGCGAAGAGGTTATTCGCATGATTCTTGCCGAAATGGGCAAGTTCTCGCCTGAAGACGAGCTGAATTGCGGCGCTTGTGGCTATGAAACCTGCAGAGAACACGCGCTGGCAATTTTCCAGAATCTTGCCGAATGTGAAATGTGCCTGCCCTACACTATCGGGGAGCTGGAAAAAGCGGTTAAAGAGCTGGAACACAGCAACAACAAACTGTCTTCGATTCAAGAAGCTTTAATGCACGCCGAAAGACTTGCAAGCATGGGACAACTCGCCGCCGGCATTGCTCATGAAATCAACAATCCGCTTGGGGTCATTCTGATGTATGCCCACCTGATGCAGGATAATTCAGGTCTTGACAGCAAAGCAACCGAAGACGCTGCAATGATTGCTGCCCAGGCTGATCGGTGCAAAAAAATCGTTGCCGGTCTGCTGAACTTCGCCCGCGAAAACAAGGTTATGAAAGTTTCAACTGACATGAACGTTCTGGTTGATGAAGCTTTGAAGCTTGTTCAGGTTCCTTTTGACACGCGAATAATTCTCAAGCGTTTGAAAGAAAATCCTTTTGCCGAAGTTGACGGTGACCAGATCGTTCAGGTTTTAACAAACCTTATCAGCAACGCTCTTGCAGCAATGAAGCCGGATGGAACCCTCGAAATTGAAGTGGCCGGTAATCCTGAAAAGGTTCGCATTTCGGTAATAGATGACGGCCACGGTATTCCAAAAGAAAATATGAATCGCCTGTTTGAACCATTTTTCACCACCAAACAGCTCGGCAAAGGTACCGGGCTTGGTTTGTCGGTCACCTATGGTATCGTCAAAATGCATAGTGGCGACATCAAGGTAGAAAGCAACTCCAACCCCAATGAAGGGCCCACCGGAACCACTTTTACCGTGATTCTGCCGCGCCATTCCAATAGAAATGCCAATAACAACCAGTTGTTAGGCGCTTGATTATAAGTCAGAAAGGGAACGAAAATGCCAACAGTCAAAACAGTCCTTCTGGTAGATGATGACCTCGACTTCAGAATGCAGCAGAAACTAATGCTTGAAAAGCTCGGTTACAAGGTAATCGAAGCTGAGAGCGGAGCTTCTGCCATGACCGCTATTGAAAAACAGACTCCAGATATCGCCATTGTCGATTTGATGATGGAAGAAGAAGACGCGGGTTTTACCCTTGCCCATCGACTCAAAAAACAACTCCCGGCAATGCCGATAATCATGGTTACAGCCGTTGCTGCCGAAACCGGCCTTGCTTTCAACGTAAAAACCAAAGAAGAACACCGCTGGATAAAAGCCGATTCGCTCCTTGAAAAACCTGTTCGTGCAGAACAACTGCAAATGGAAATTAAACGGTTGCTGCCGGAGTAAAAAAATGAACCTTTTCAACGTTCTGGTTATAGACGATGAACCGGGAATGCGGCTTGGCGTAGAAAGAACCCTTGATGGCCAGACCATGGAGTTCTGGGATACCGACCAGGTTCAGATATCGGTTAAATCAGCAGGCACCGGTCAAGAAGGTGTTGAAAAAATCAGGGCTGAAAAGCCCGACATTCTTTTTCTCGATTATAAATTGCCTGACATTAACGGGCTTGAAGTCATCGAACAGCTTGGTGACCTTGCTAAAGACATCATAATAATTATGATCACCGCCTATGCCTCGATCGAGGTGGCGATCGAGGCCACCAGAAAAGGGGCCTATGATTTTCTGCCCAAGCCATTTACCCCGAACGAGCTGAAAATTGTTACCCGTAAAGCAGCAGAACGCATTTTGCTGGCGCGCAAAAACCAGCAACTTGCTGAAGAGAAAAAACGGGTTCGCTTTGAGTTCATCAGAGTTTTAGGACATGAACTGAAAGCCCCTCTGGCGGCAGTTGAAGGCTATCTCGATCTGATGAAAGAAAAGACTCTTGGTGAAAACCTTGATGATTACGGCACTATTCTGACCCGAAGCGCCCTGCGACTGAATCAGATGCGCAAACTGATCATCGACCTTCTTGATATGACCAAGATTGAATCTGGCAAGAAAGATCGAAATCTTGTCGAGATAAATTTGAAAGAGGTCGCCGAAAATGCCATAGAGCTTGCCGGCCCTTCGGCAAACGCCAGAAATGTCACAATAAGTCTGAGAACCCCGGATCACCTGCCATTAATGGCTGATACCGGTGAACTTGATATGATTTTCAACAATCTGATCTCAAACGCTGTAAAATACAATCGCGAAGGCGGCAAAGTATTCGTTACCATCGAAGATCTACCGGATCGGATCGTCATTGCGGTTGCCGACACCGGCATCGGCATGTCTGAAGAAGAACAGAAAAGATTGTTCAAGGAATTTTCGCGCATACGAAATGCTAAAACTGCTGATATTCTCGGTAGCGGCCTGGGCTTATCAATTCTCAAGCGCCTGGTTGGGCTTTATGAGGGCGAGATTTCTGTTAGTTCCGTTCCCGATGAAGGTACAACCTTCAAAGTTGAAATTCCAAAAAAGGATAAAGCCGAAAAAGTAAACTGAAATTTCTAAGGGGCCAGTCGAGTCACAGCCTGAATCACAATCAAGACTGATTAAGCCTGCCGATCATAGGTTGCAAGAAAATGCAAAGCGCAGATTCCAAAACTTAATGATTATTACTAACGGTCTTATTCGACTTTCCTAAAAAAATATTAATCAGCAACCCCTCTATAGAAAAGGGTTTGCCAGATTTTATCAGCCTACTTAGTGAAAATTTTCCTAAAGTAGGTGACAAAATCACTTTCTTTTGCTATTTTACCCCTACGTATTTTGTTTGTGCTAAAAATCACATTTTATTAGGGGTGAAATCATGGCAAAGATTCTACTGGTTGATGACGACAGAGATTTTGTCGAAATCAACAAAATGTTGCTTGAAAAAGAAGGCTACCAGATTTTGGTTGGCTATAACCCAAATGAGGGTTATGAACTTCTTACCAAAGAAAAACCAGATCTTTTGATTCTGGATGTAATGATGGTGGAGCCTGATGATGGTTTCGCAATGGCTCAGAAAATCAGAAGAGAGAAGAACAACATCCCGATAATCATGCTGACTTCGGTTTCCAAAGTAACCGGCATGAAATTCGACAAAGATGACGAAATGGTTCCGGTAAACGAATTTTTTGAAAAACCCGTAGCCAAAGAAAAACTTCTCGAAGCCGTAAAGAAATACATCAAGTAAAGGAGCCCACTCAATGTTAGCCTCTGAAAGAGAACAACTTAGATCAGAAATCATCAAGATGGCTGAAGAACATAATTTTCATCGCAGTGGCCTGATTCCCGTTCTGCAGCACGTTCAGAACGTTGCACGCCACATTTCTCCTGAAGCAATGCAGGATATCGCCAGCGCCTTCAATATTCACCCGGTTGAAGTTCAGGGCGTAGTCAGCTTCTATTCTTTCCTTTCAACTGAAAAGAAGGGAAAATTTATCATTCGTCTTTGCCGCACCGTAAGTTGTGATATGGCCGGTAAAGAAGCAGTGGCCCGCCAGCTCGAAAACGAACTGGACATCGAATTTGGTGAAACTACCACTGATGGTATGTTCACCCTTGAATTCACCAACTGCCTGGGCATGTGTGACCAGGGACCGGCAATGCTGGTCAACGACGAAGTTCACACCAAAGTAACCCCTGAAAAAGTTATCGATATTATCGAAGGCTGCAGATCACGCTTTGGCGCCCATGTAACTCAAGGAGACCACTAATGAACAAGTCAAGCAAAAATTTGGTTATTTTTTCAGATCTCGATGTAGAAAAAGCGCTGAAGAAAGCTCTTCAGAAAGCACGACCCGACATTATCGGCGAATTGCGTGACTCTGGCTTGAAGGGCCGTGGTGGAGCAGGTTTTCCGACTGGAATCAAATGGAATCTTGCCGCAGCAGCTCAGGGTGAACGCAAATTCGTGATTTGTAATGCTGACGAAGGCGAACCGGGAACTTTTAAAGACCGCGTTCTGCTTACCGATTATGCTGAACAGCTTATCGGCGGTATGGTTCTTGGCGCTTTTGCAATCGGCGCCAAAGAAGGTATCATCTATCTCAGAGCCGAATACACTTATCTGCGCAAAGATCTCGAAGCTACAATCGAAAAGATGAAAGCCAAAAATATCCTCGGCAAAGACATTCTTGGCAAAAAAGGCTTTGATTTTGACCTTCACGTCCACATGGGTTCAGGCGCATACATCTGCGGCGAAGAAACCGCATTGATTGAAAGCCTCGAAGGTCAGCGCGGCGAGCCCCGCAATCGCCCCCCCTTCCCGGTAACTGTCGGTTACCTTGGCTGCCCGACTTCGGTTAATAATGTCGAAACCTTCATCACTGCTCTGCATGTAGTGGAAAAAGGCGCAAAATGGTTCAAAGGCTACGGCACAGAAAAATCTACCGGCACCAAACTTTTCAGCATCTCCGGCGATTGCGATAAACCCGGCGTTTATGAATTTCAGATGGGCATTACCGTTGAGCAACTTCTTAAAGAAGTCGGCGGCGAAGATGCCAAAGCGGTTCAGGTTGGCGGAGCCTCCGGCTATTGTGTTCCCAGAAGTGAATTTGGCCGCACCATCGCTTATGAAGACGTTTCCACCGGCGGTTCAATCATTGTTTTTGGCCCGCATCGAGACATGCTTGAAGTTGCCATAAACTTCATGGAATTCTTCTGTGAAGAATCATGCGGTCAGTGCACTCCCTGTCGCCTCGGCACCGAAACCCTCCTCGAAGGTCTCGACATGATGGCTGAGGGAACCTGCTCAATTAAATATCTGCGCGAACTTGAATCTCTGGGCGAAACCATGCAGCTTTCCAGCAAATGTGGCCTGGGTCAGAGCGCTCCAAATGCTTTCCTGTCGATCATGAAGCATTTCCGATCTGAAATTTTCAGTGACAGATACTAATCAAGGGAGTAGAAACAATGGAAAAGAACAATAACAACCCCAAAATCGGTGCAGATCGCGCTCCCGCCAGTTCGGTCGCCAATACCGTTGAAGTTGCCAAGAATGAAAACGAACTCGGTGCCATGGTTGCTGTAACCATCGATGGCAATGAAATCAAAGTCCCCTTTGGAACCACCATTCTTGATGCCGCTAAAAAACTCAATATCAAAATCCCAACTCTCTGCCACCATGAAGACCTCAAAGTCGCCGGCGTCTGCCGCATTTGTGTCGTTGAAGTCGATGGGCAAAGAACTCTTCAGGCTGCCTGCGCTTTCCCGATTACCAGCCCGATGAATATAAAAACCTATTCATCCAAGGTTAGAAAAGCTCGCCGCCACAACCTCGATCTGATGCTCAAACACCATGTCGGTGAATGTTACGCATGTTTCCGCAACAACAACTGCGAACTGCAGAGTCTGGCAAAAGAATACGGCGTTGATTTCTATCGTTTCGGTCACGATACCGAACCTCACCATGAAATCGACAAATCAAGCTACAGCGTTGTCCGCGACATGAATAAATGTATTCATTGCCGCCGCTGCGTCAGAACTTGTATCGACCTGCAGGAAGTAGGCGTTCTCGAAGCCGTTAACCGCGGCCCCGATCTTGATATCGCCACTTTCAACGACATGCCTCTGGGCGATGTAATCTGCATCAACTGCGGCCAGTGTATCAACCGCTGCCCGGTTGGCGCCCTCAGAGCCAATGACCCGTCCGACGAAATCTGGGCAGCTATCGATGATCCGACCAAACACGTGGTTATTCAGACTGCTCCGAGTCCACGTGCCGCAATCGGCGAATGCTTTGGTCTGCCGGCCGGTACTTCAGTTACCCGCGAATTGAACACTGCCATGAAACGCTGCGGTTTTGACAAGGTTTTCGATACCAACTTCACCGCCGACCTCACCATCATGGAAGAAGCCACCGAATTGTTGATCAGACTTAAAAAAGCCCTGGTCGACAAAGAACAGGTTGCCCTGCCCCAGTTCTCCTCATGCTCTCCGGGCTGGGTCAAATTCCTCGAACATTTCTACCCCGAATACACCGACAATCTGTCAAGCTGCAAAAGCCCACAGCAGATGTTCGGTTCGGTTATCAAAACCTGGTATGCTCAGACAGCCGGCATCGATCCGAAAGATATCGTTACCGTGGCTCTCATGCCCTGCAGTGCCAAGAAATTCGAATGTAACCGCCCCGAAATGCAGGATAGCGGCTACAAGGATGTTGACTATGGTCTGACCAGCCGCGAATTGGCTGCAATGATCACCGAAGCCGGCCTTGACTTGCCGAATCTTCCCAAGTCAGATTTTGATGATCCAATCGGAGAAGCAACCGGCGCAGGCCTGATCTTCGGTGCCACCGGCGGAGTCATGGAAGCTGCCCTCAGAACTGCAGTAGAACTCGTTACCGGCATAAAAACCGAAAACGTATTTGAAAACCTCGACATCATTCCGGTTCGTGGTTTCGAAGGCGTAAAGTATATGGAAATCAAAGTGCCGGCAACCGGACCTGTTCCTGCAATCCTTAGCAAAGCCCTCGGCGGACTCAAGGATTTCAGCTTCCTCAAAGACGCAACTCTTAAAGTTGCCGTTGCCCATGGCACGGCCAATGCCAAAAAGGTCATGGAAGACATCAAAGCCGGCGGCAAGTTCAGCGAATGTCATTTCATCGAATTTATGGCCTGCCCGGGCGGATGCCTCGGCGGCGGCGGACAGCCGATTCCGACTTCACCCGCAATCAGAGCGGCTCGCACCAAGGCTATTTACGATGAAGAAAAGACTCTTTACGCCAGAAAGTCCCACGAAAACCCGACAATCAACAGAATATACAAAGAATTTCTGCCCGATGGCCCCTGTGGTCACAAATCACACAAACTGCTGCACACTCATTATGTGAAACGCGGCGCAAAGATTGTGTAAAGATTAATCTGATCCGCACAAGAGCCTCTGTTTACAGAGGCTCTTTTTTTATTGTATAGTTCTGTGGATTCGCAAGAAAAGGCGCTTTTCCGCCAGAATTTTCCAATGGGAAAGAAATTGATGAAAAACAAAAATATGGTCCTCTCTCTGTTCCTCGGTTTTGCCGTGGTGATCGCGCTTAACAATGCCAATGCCCAGGAATTCAAAATGGAATTTCGTGATAATAGTGGCCCCGTCGTTACTCAAAACAACGAAAAACCGGTTTTCTCAAAATTTGAAAAGCAGAGAAACCTGATTCTCGAGCTTTTTGCATGCGTCGATCAATACGAAACGGTTTTTCGCGAAATGAAATATTTGAATGTTCTTGGCAAACTGCCTGAATTGAAAATAAAATTCCAGCAAGCAGAAAAACTTTTTCGGCGAAATGAAGCCAAAATGAACGAAGAACTAAAAATTCTCGGCAGTCTTTACTTCGCAAAATACCAGATTTTAAGCGGCTTAGGCGACATCCTCAAGGATATGCGCATTGACAGCGGTTACCGCGCCGCCCTGGTCAGATCTGGTTCAGCCGTGTTGAATAATTACAATAATCTTCTTGATCGGCTAAAAGCCAGTAAAGGTCTGACTGAAAACGAACTCGGTGAATTCAAGCTGCAAATGGCCAATATTACGCGAAGAAATCAGAAATACAGCATTACCTCAAAGTATCTGGAGCTCGCCGGAGAAAAGATTCCAGGCGGTGAAAAAATCATCGTTCTCGAGATTAAAGATAAGAAAGCACTTGTCCTTTACATGGGACCAACACCTTCAAATCAGCAGATTGAAGACTGGATCAGCCTGCGCGATCTTGAAAAAAGAAGCACCTGGACGCGATCCAATGCTGACTTTTACAAGGATTAAAATTAATAAGAGTTTCCCTGGCATCCCCTTTACACTTTTCTGTTCTATTCTTATAGTTAAAGTATACGGTCCGGATGGAGGGATGTATGAAAAAACTGATCTGCCTGTTAGCGATTTTCAGTCTGGTTGCATGCAGCCAGGTTCTGGCTTTCGATGAAAATAAATTCACTGCCCTGTTGAAGAAATTCGATAAAGTTGCTGTCCCAGTAACAGCCAACATGGGAAAAACCGATGCGATGTCCGGTAGCAAGGGCGGCAATCCTCCCCAGAGCAATGATGACTTTGTCTGGTTGAAGGCCGATGAAGTTAATAAACAGATTGAGTTCATGATTCAGGGAATCGAATCCGCAAAAAATGTCGCTACTGCCCTGGCTATAATCATTAACCTTTACAACAGCAATCAGATTTCTGTCGAAGTCGCTTTTACCGCGATCCAGATTCTCAAGCTTCGGGCTGTTTTTCTTAAAGTTTTCATTACCAATGGACAGTCTGAACTCGAAGTAATGATCAATGTTCTTCAGGAACACGAAGATGAATTTGGAAAAAGAATTCAGGAAAAAACACAGGCAAGTGCTCAAATTAACGGGCGCATCGAACATGCCACAGGAAAATAAATAAAAAGCAACTGACAAAAAAAGCGGCCATCTTGTTCTATATGAGATGGCCGCTTTCTTTTCGCAAAAAGAATCGTTAACTTTTAGATTAAATCTGTATTTTCATCAACATTCAGATATTTTCTGAACCTGACCCGGTTTCCGGTTTCATTGTATTCAAGCTCATCGAATTGAAGCGTTGCCAGCGTGATTCCGCGCCCGTTGGCGGCCAGAAGCATTTCCGGGTCATCCGGGTCGGGTCGGTTTTTCCAGTCGAATCCGGAACCTTGATCGGCGATAATCCATTCGCAAAATTCCTTGTTCATGGTAAATTCAATCTGCACGATTCTGTCAGCGAGCTCTTTTTTATTCATCTGGGCCTTTAAAAGGTTTATCCAGTCATCGGGGTCGCCTTCCAATGCATCACTTTTCATATGGAAATCAATTTCGAGATTGCCATGTTCAATAGCGTTGGTGATCATTTCTACCAGGCCCAAATGAACGCCAAGACGGCTCTGGCGTGGAATCGCATTCTGCGTTTCCAACATCAGACGATCGGCGAGACGGTTGACCATTTCCAGATGATTACCAAATTCAAGCTTGTAATGGCGTTCCGTGAATCTTCCGAGCAGTTCCTGTTCAATGGTTCGATTGTTTACAAAACTGGAGTATTTATCGAGATACTCTTTAAGCTGTTTGGGTCTGAATGGCTTGATAATGTAATCGTTCGCTTTAAGTCTCAATGCCTGCAGAGTGTAATCAGCGGATCCGAATGCGGTGACCATGATCACGATTGCATCAGAATTCAAACGGCGAATGTCGGCAAGAAGCTCAAGGCCGTTCTTTTTTGGCATAAGAATATCGGTTAGAACGATATCAGGTTCAAACGTCTTGAATTTTTCCAGACCGACCGAACCGTCTTCGGCCAGCTCTACCTGGTAACCCAAACCTTCGACCGTTCTTCGAAGCAATTGTCTGATTGGCGCTTCATCCTCAACCACGAGAATTTTCATGTTTGATCCCTCTTTTTCAGCTTTATGGCATTTTAACAAAATACGACAGCTAAAAGCAAAATGTTTCATCTTTTGTTCGTCGGGCACCCTTTAACCTGTTAACATCGTAATGCTTTTCTGTTAATATGTAAGTATCTGGCGGTGGATTTTTCCATTCACGTTTGAGAGGACAATGACAACCAAATGGCTGATAAAATGCCTTTTTCCAATAATCAGATTCAAAGTGAAGAACGCTTGCGCCGCACTTTAAACATTCTGCAAAAAGACTTTAAAACTGTTCAGGAAATGCTCGATTATGCACTTGAAGAAGCGATTCAACTAACTCGCAGCAAAATTGGCTATATCTACCATTATTCTGAAGAAAACCGGGAATTCGTTTTAAATTCCTGGTCGAAAAACGTCATGCCCGAATGTTCGGTCATCAACCCCCAGAGTTGCTATGAACTGGATAAAACCGGCATCTGGGGTGAAGCTGTAAGACAAAGAAAAAACATTATCGTCAATGATTTTAAGGCGGAAAACAGGCTGAAAAAAGGTGTTCCTCAAGGGCACGTCGAACTTAAAAAATTCCTTACCGTGCCGATCTCGCATAACGCTAAAATTGTCGGGGTTGTTGGTGTTGCCAACAAAGAATGTGATTATAGTGAAATAGATGCGTTGCAATTACAACTGCTTATGCAGGCGGTCTGGGAAAGAGCTCGGCAGTTCAGGCAGCATGAAAAACTCAAACAGATTGAATGGATGCTTTCCCATGAACCGCTTTCCAAAAAGAATGAATTTCTGACTGATCTTGACAATACCTACGAAAAAGACAAAAAAGGCACAATTCTCTCTTCGGTCGGCCAGGAAATTTTGCATGGTTTGCTCGGTGACTATTTAGACCTGCTTGAAACCTCATCCGCCATCTTCGAAAAAGACGGAAGCTATGCCACCTTCGTTATGGCTTCTGATTGGTGCAAATATCTTTTTAAAAAGTCTTTTGAAATTTGCAAATGTAAAAATGCCAAACAGGCGATAAATTCAGGCAAATGGCTCTGTCATGAAGCAAACTGGACGAACTGCTGCAGAATTGCCATGGAAGAAAAGAAGCCGGTAGACCTGACATGTCTTGGAGGAATGCACCTATATGCCGTGCCGATTCTCGCCAGGGATAAAGTAGTGGGAGCAATTAATGTGGCCTATGGCGCCCCACCCAAAGATCAGGCAACTCTGAAAAGAATCGCAGAAACTTTCCAGATACCCTTCCCTGAACTGGAAAAGAGATCTCTGCAATATCTCGAACGTCCGCCGTACATTGTCGAAATGGCCAAGAAGAGGGTCGCAACTGCAGCATTGATTATCGGTCTTATCGTCGAATCACGCCAAACTGAAAGTCAGCTTTTGCATGCCATGAAAATGGAAGCCATCGGTCGCCTGGCCGGCGGAGTCGCCCATGACTTCAACAATATGCTCGGGGTAATTATCGGCCACGCTGAAATGGCTCTTTTAGAGGATGAAACGCCAAAAATCGTTAAAGATGATGTAGAAAATATCATTTCGGCAGCAAGACGATCAGCTGATCTGACCCAACGCCTTCTTGCCTTTGCCCGAAAGCAACCTCATTCACCAAGACTGATTAATTTGAACGAAATGATTAGCAATCTTCAGGCTATGCTAAAAAGGTTGATCGGCGAAAACATCGAGTTGTCATTCAAACCTTGCAAAGAAGATCCGGCCATTTTCATGGATCCATCTCAGCTCGATCAGATCCTGGCCAACCTTGTCTTAAACGCCAAAGACGCGATAAACAGCATTGGAAAAATCCAGATTGAAACCGATATCACTGAAACAGAAGAAATGGTGACTTACCCCGGGCAAAAAATCGCTTCCGGTAAGTATGCGGTATTATCTGTAAGCGATAATGGCGCGGGAATGAGCCAGGCAATACAACTGCAGATTTTTGAGCCTTTTTTCACGACCAAACCAGAGGGAAAGGGAACCGGACTTGGCTTGTCAACGGTTTATGGTATTGTCGAGCAATATCATGGCGGTGTGTCGGTTTTTAGCGAAGAAGGAAGCGGCACGACTTTCAGACTCTATTTGCCTCTTTTCGAAAAGACTAATGAAGATTGTTCCGCCGTTTCAGAAAAATTAAGCATTCATTCCGGTTGCGGAAAAATTCTGCTTGTGGAAGACGAAAAAGCACTGATTCGCCTGATAAAATCTATGCTTGAAAAGTTGGGATACCAGGTTCATGCTTTTTCATCACCAGTTGATGCCCTCTCAGCAGTAAAAAGCAATGAAATTGAATTCGACCTGGTTCTTTCTGATGTTGTCATGCCGATGTTGAATGGCCCCGAGTTGATTGAAAAGATTCTGGCAATAAGGCCTGAAAGTCGGGTGATGTTTATGTCGGGATATGCAGCGGATGTCATTTCCAAGCATCTGAAGATGGTTCGTTCGATTCCATTGATTGAAAAACCCTTTGATATTTCGACCCTTTCCAGAAAAGTCAAAGAAGTAATGAATGAAAATTTATGATGCTAAACTTTGAGATTGTTCAATTCGATTTTTTAATTTTGATCCTGGCTATGGACGGCTATTTTGCCTTTGCTTTATGCAATAATTTGAAAAACAGTCTTGCTGATAAAATGGCCTGGAGCTTTCTATCGCTATTCGCCCTGTCGCACGGTTTATTCAATACATTCCGACTTACCCAGAGATTTACGGGTTTTTTCCCTTTTCTGGAAACTGCAATTCCGGTTTTTGCTTTCGCCTTTTCCTGCTTTCTGCTTGGATTTGCCCTGAACATCCGCTCTTACTCAGGTGATTTAAGCAAGTTAAGAAAATTCTGGTATTTTCTTTTGATCGCCGGCATTTCTGGAGCTGCTTTCAGCCTGAGGCACTTTGCCATCACCCAGGCTTTATTTGTTGCTCTTCCGGCCATTTTTTCAATTGTCGTTGCCTTTTTCAGGTCAGAAGTTTTCAAAGTCAGAAATATTTGTATCTGTAACAAGATGGCAGTAATATCATTGCTCGTTTTTTTTCTGACGGTCCAGCTGGTTAATTTGGGAATTCTGGAATATCAAAATAATCTTCAATTAATAATAGTCTTCTTTTCATCATTATTATGGGCAGCCAGCCTTTGGTTCAGCGTTAGAAAGATTGCACTTGAAGACGCCTCAGTTTCAGTTAGGCAATACTATCGTCTGGTTAACTTTTTTCTGCCGATTGGGTTGTTAGTAATAGTAATGGCCGGTTTTTTCGTTTCTGCTTTTCTTACCGAAAATGCCTTTAATTTTGAAATACAAAGCAAGAAAAACCTTCTGCAAAACGTAAACACCCTTATTGAAGGTAGATTCATCCAGGCCGGGATCCTTACCCAGCAATTAGCGCAGGCCCCAGTATTTAAAGAAGCCGACATTAATAATTATCAAGCATGCGAATATACTCTTGACCTTTTTGCATCGACAATACCGGATTCGGTTGTCTACCTGATGGACGCGAGCGGAACAGTTTTAACTTCCTCAAATCGCAATGCCCCAGATTCTTTTGTTGGCCAGAACTTTTCTTTCCGTCCGTATTTTAAAGATGCTATCAATGGCAAGGCCGGCAGTTTTCTAGCCCTGGGCAAAGTTTCAAATCTTTTTGGCTATTATCATTCTTTGCCTCTTTTGTCTGAATCCGGAGAGGTAAAACTGGTTGTGGTTGTGAAAATAAACCTGGATCGGTTTTCAAGGTTTTTTCCAAAAGATGTTGCCATGGCAATCATTGATAATGAAGGCATGATTGTTTCCTCAAATCGACCAAGTCTGTTCTGGCAACGCCTTTTACCCTTTGAAGAGATCGAGTTTCGGGCAATTGAGAGTTTTAAAGATCAAAATCGGCTGAGTTATTCCATTTATAAAAATCAGCTTCAGCCGACTGGCGCAAGCCTGGTCTGGAAAATGAAAGTTGATGAATCAGACTGGAACTTCATTATTGAAGACTCCGCCCAGTTTTTAATCTGGGCGCGATTATTGGGAATCTCTATCACTTTGTTGGGCAGTACAATGATTTTCGGAGTAACCGCCTTCTGGAGTCTTTCTTTGAAGGCATCTTCAATGAATGAAAAAAATTCAAGGGTGTACAAGACTCTGGTAGAAGGTTCCGCCAATATAGTAGTACTTACGGACATTTACGGAAACATCCAAACCATTAATGAGACAGGGATAAGAGAGCTGAGCTTCGATCCAGAAATTGTTAATCGCAGATTACCCGAATACTGGGAAAAGGAGAGTCAGGAGTCGGTAAGAGCAGCCATGCAAACCGCCCTATCCGGGAAAAAGGCAATTTGTGAAGCAGTGAAAATCGAGGAAAAAGGCGAAAAGTCATATTGGGAATTGATTCTCAACCCGGTTATTGAAGAGGATTCACCACCGAAGCAACTTGTAGGTATTTTTCACAACTTCACCAAGCGAAAAATGGCTTCTTTGGAGCTTTCACACGAGAAGGAGCTGACTGAGGGCATTTTAAATACTGCTCAAGCAATTATCCTGCTGATGGATTTGAAGGGGGTAATTTTGCGGGTAAACCAGTTTTTTTATGAGTTAACAAGCTACCAACCGGAAGATGTGGTGGGTCAGAACTGGTTTGAAAAATTTGTTCCTGATTTCGATACCCAGAGAGTTTCTTCATATTTTCGCCAATACCTAAACAATGTTAAAATGCCGCCTTTAGTTAACAAAATCAGAACCGCAAAGGGCAAAATGCTTGAAGTTGAATGGAAAAATCGAACCATCAAAAACATTGATGGAAAAGTTATCGGAGTAATTTCGGTTGGCCAGGACATAACTCACCACCTGGAAATGGAAAGCTCCTTAAGAGAAAGTAAAACCAAATTTGCCATGCTCAACAACTGTTTCGTCCGTTTCGGCAGTTCGCCAAAAGAGAATATCGACATTCTGACCGAAGCAGCCTGGTTGCTATTGGGTGCAGATACAGCTTTCAGCAAGCAACTGGTAAATGACAAACTTGTTCTGCTGGCGCGGGCATCTATTTCCGAGGAACTTTTGAGCGATCTTCCTGAAGAATGTTTGCTCTTGCCTGAGATTGCCAATTCTGGTAAAGAACCAAGAATGATAGATGATTTTGAAAAATTGGCCGCTACATGTGCATACCTTAACCCTTTTGAATCAGCAATTTTCTGCAACTTTTTCGAGGATGAAGTTCTTTCCGGCACCATTTTCTGTTGCTACCAGGAAAAGAAAGAACATTTTTCTGAAGAAGAATTCGATCTGTTAAGTATTATCTCACAGGCGATCGGTATAGAAGTCGGACGCCTTAAACAGAACCAGAACCTTGAAAAAGCAATTGACGCCCTTGCTGCACGCAACCGCCGCATGTCACTCGAAATGGACATTGCCAGAACGGTTCATAGATCGTTTCTTCCTTCCACTGCCCCTCATTCAGAAGTATTCGACATTGGCTTCAAATTTAAGCCTTGTTTCAGCGTCGGTGGCGATTATTTCGATTTCATCACGTATCCTGACAAGGGTAAAATGGGGATATTTTTTGCAGATATCAGTGGACACGGAGTTGCTGGAGCCCTGCTGTCTTCTATGCTGAAAATGATCCTTTTCAACCAGACCCAGGATTGCCCGCCGGCAAAAGAGGTTTTGAATAGAATGAATGGCCAGATCGAAGAAAATTTCCCATCCGGGTATTTTGTTTCAGCCTTTTATGCTCTGCTTGATGAAAAATCATCATCTATCGAACTGGCAAATGCTGCTCCAGAACCGGCACTGGTGTTGCGAAAAAATGGTCGCATAGAAATAATCTGTCGTGGCGGTCAGCCAATGGGGCTTCTGCCCAAAGAATTTACCGACAGCGAAACTTTTGCAGGAACTTCGATAGAATTGAAATCCGGCGATGTACTGTTCTTGTTCACTGACGGCCTGACAGATATCAAGATTTCAGAAAATGAAAGACTAGGAATCGACCGGCTAAGTCGCTGGCTTGCTGAAGAATCGGCGAAAACTCCTCAGCAGCTTTGTGAAGCCATTTATCAACGGGCAACTGGCATGGCTCTACCGGAAAGCATCGATGATGACATCATGATTTTGGCGGTCGCCCGCCGCTGACTCAATCAGTCTACAGTGATCGATTTACTGACGTTCTTCGGGACATCCGGGTGAACTCCGTGATTGTTGATTTCAAGACGGTTCAGGAACTCCATTTTCTTCAGACTCATCTGCAATGCCAGCAACTGCAAAACCACAGAGATTGAAAAAATAGGGAGAATGATTGAATCGGTTCGCGGCAGGGTTATATAGCCGTGGCGGTAAGGGAACATCGATGATGGAGCGACTGAAACAGCTTCTCGAAGATCGTTGTTGTCTTCTGCAATCAAATAAACATTTGCACCGCGAATTTTATGCGTGTTGATCTGCGATATGGTTAAATTGATGTCAAGTTCCCTTGGAGTCGTGATGAAAAGCAGCGGATAATTGTCATATAGACTTGAAAAAAGATCGTAATTTTTGAAAATTTCGTTAAAAATACCCTGCTCTTCTTTGCTGAGGTAATGAGGGATTTGATCTTTCAAAGCGTAATCAGAGATGGCTTTGAACATCCGCAACAAACCGCGCGGTCGCATTTCTTCGGCATCTTTTTGTTCGAGAATGAAGTTTAAGACTTCTTCATATTTCTGCATCAGAGCAGCGACCGAATCCAGGCCAAAGATGGTGTTCACGCCGAGAATAGTATTGGGACCGTGCTTGAACTCTGACCCTTCGAAACCTTCAGTGTGATTAAGTACTATTTCGCGAATCTTCAAAGCACCTTCTTTTGCTATGCCGAGAATTCTCGTTGCAAGAATATGCATACTGGGCCGCAGATAAAGGTCTCCGGCAATGGCGTTGATATCCTGTTGCGTGGTTTTGATGGTTCTATCAATAAGTTGCGGAATTTGCACCATTTCCTGCAGATGAAATTCAGCGGGCTTACCGTTTTTAACCATTTCAGGGGCATGATCTTCCAGGTGTTTTCTTACTTTTATGGCGGCCATATACAAAACCAGCAACTGATTCAAGAAACTCTTGGTGGCCGGAACTGCAATTTCCGGACCACAGAAAAGAGGAATGAACAGATCTGATTTTTCAAGGGCCAGGGTTGAATTGGTGTTGTTAAGAATACAGATTCTTTTTACCTGTGGATATTTCTCTTCAACAAAAGTGAAAACATCTATCAGATCCTTGGTTTCGCCACTTTGGCTGATGCCGATAACTATGTCTTTTTCGCCAAGAGATTGAGTACACTGGGCACGAAATTCGCCCGGGAGCAATGGAGTTATTGAAATCCCGGCAATTTCATTGAAAAACAGCGGCGCAGTCTTGGCGGCATGAAATGATGTGCCACAGGCAAGCATGTAAATAGAACTGCCTCTCTGCCTTGCCTCACCTATTATTTTCACGAATCCGGCCATTTTTTCTTCAATTTCACAAATATTTTCAAGCTCGAAAATGCCGTCGATAAATTTCAAAAGCAAGTGCGGGTCTGTTTTCAGACGAGATTCCGTTGCGATTTGTCGAAGATCTTCAAGAAATGATGAAAAACTCGATTCAAGTTGCAGATTCAATTCTTCGTTTGAGTTTTCAATAATCAAATCATGCAGACATTTTACCGATGGTGAATCGAAAAAGTCCAGGACTCGGACTTTCAATTCGCCTGGAACTGTGATTCGGGCAAGTTGTTGAATTTCGTCTTTAATTGTCTGATAAAGACCGCTTGAATCTTTTTCATTGGCCCTTAAAATTGAAATTACCGGGTCGCCGCCATTGAAAAGGCTGATGAGCTTGGCTGTATTGCGTACCTGACTGTAAATTTCCTGTTCCATGAAATATTTGAAAGGATGTTGCAGTCTTGTTTCTTCTACCTTTAAAAGGCTTCGTTGCGGGCTGAGTTCAAGATTTTCACCGGTGCGAATATCGAAAGCCTGCAGCTGACCATGTTGAAAAATGGCAAACTGCTTTTCCTTGATGGGTACAAGAATCTTGGTTAACTGTAGAACCGATGCCAGATCGGAAGAAGCAATAGTGAAATCGCCGACATCGGCATTTTGCCCCTGACCAATATACAGGCTGCTACCGGCTTTAATCGCCACCAGGCGCTCTGCAACCGGGTCGACAATTATTGCCGCAAAAGAGCCGGTTACTTTTTTATAAGCCTTGGTGACGGCATTTTTCAATGCTGAAAATCTCGTCTGATCGTTGGTCTCATCTTTAAAGCGTAATTCTTCAGCAAAAAAATGTTCGACGGTATGCACGAGCATTTCTCCGTCGTTGTCGCTTTTGACGTCGTGGCCCTGGGCCACCAGCCATTCTTTCAGCTGGTGACAATTGGTTATGTTGCCATTATGTGCGCCGTAAATGTGGGTTTTGCATTTTACTTCGTGGGGTTGGGCATTTTCTTTGGTTACTACTCCAAAGGTCGCCCAGCGAACCTGACCACAGAAAATATGTCCGGCAAGCTTGTCAACTTCCAGATCGTAAGCGACTTTGCTTGGAGCCCCGACATCTTTGCGAAGAGTAATATTACCCTGGTGGTCTTGAATGGCTGCTCCGGTAGAATCATAGCCGCGATATTCCAGCATTTGCAGAAGTTTACAGGCCGTATTGCCTATTGCCAGGCTATGTTTTTCACAAATATATCCAATTACACCACACATATTATCTCTTCACCTTTCCATTGAATCCTGGTTGTGTACAACAGGCCCGGTCAAATAGCACCGGGCCTGCACCAGTTAACTTAAAATTTAAATATTTTATTGATTTCTTTGCACTTTGGCCCAACCATCTTTCAAGCTCACAGTCCGATTGAAAATAGGCTTTTCTTCGCTGTGCTCAAGATCGGCTACAAAATAGCCCATTCGCAGAAACTGCATCTGAGTTCCTGGGGAAACTTTGGCCAGGGCTGGTTCAACTACTGAGTCACATAGAATTTCAAGGGATTCGCCGCTGATGTTATCGAGAAAGTCTTTGCCTTCTTCAACCTTGTCAGGATTGGCCGTGTTGAAAAGATGGTCATAAAGCCTGATTTCAGCTTTTTTGCCCTCTGTGGCGGAAACCCAGTGCAGAGTTCCTTTTATTCTTCGGCCATCCGGGGTTGATCCGCCGCGGCTTTCCGGATCGTAGGTGCAGTGCAGCTCTTTGATGCTGCCATCGGCATTCTTGATTACTTCGTTGCAGGTGATGTAATAAGAATGCTTCAAACGAACTTCATTTCCCGGAAAGAGACGGAAATACTTTTTCGGCGGGTTTTCCATGAAGTCTTCCTGCTCGATGAAAAGTTCTCTGGTAAATGGCACCTTGCGCGTGCCGGCTTCTGGGTCTTCAGGGTTGTTTTCGGCTTCAAACCACTCTATTTGACCTTCCGGGTAGTTGGTGATAACTACTTTCAAAGGCCTTGTAATGGCCATGAATCTGAGAGCATTTCGATTGAGATTGTCGCGCACACAATTTTCGAGCAGAGCAAAATCAACGGTGCTGTTAGCTTTGGCAACTCCGATTCTTTCACAAAAATCGCGAATTGCAGCTGCCGGATAACCACGGCGACGCATTCCCGAAATTGTCGGCATGCGCGGATCATCCCAGCCATTTACGTGGTTTTCTTTGACCAGGCGCAGCAGTTTTCGCTTTGACATAACCGTATATGTAAGTGCCAGGCGAGCGAATTCATACTGATGAGGAACTGCTGGAACCGGAAGATTTTCGACGAACCAGTCATATAAAGGGCGATGATCCTGGAATTCCAGAGTACAGATCGAGTGAGTTATGTGTTCGATAGCATCTGATTGACCATGAGTGAAATCGTACATTGGGTAGATGCACCATTTGTCGCCGGTTCTTGGGTGGTGCGCATGCAGAATACGGTACATTACCGGGTCGCGCATATTGATATTAGGCGAGGCCATATCAATTTTGGCACGCAAAACCTTTTCCCCGTTTTGAAATTCACCCTTACGCATTCTTTCAAATAAATCGAGATTCTCTTCAATACTTCGATCTCGGAAAGGCGAGTTTTTACCCGGCTCAGTCAAGGTGCCGCGGTTTTCTCTGATCTGATCGGCAGTCTGGTCGTCAACATAGGCCTTGCCTTCTTTGATCAATAGAATGGCCCATTCATAAAGCTGTTCAAAATAATCTGAGGCATAAAATTCGTTATCTCCCCAGTCAAAACCGAGCCAGCGCACGTCAGCCTTGATGGAATCGATGTATTCCTGCTCTTCTTTGGTCGGATTGGTGTCGTCGAATCTGAGATGACAACGGCCATTATACATTTTTGCCAGACCAAAATTCAGGCAGATAGATTTGGCATGGCCAATGTGCAGATATCCATTCGGTTCTGGTGGAAAGCGGGTAATTACCTGGTCATGTTTTCCAGATTTCAGGTCTTCCTCAATTATATCGCGGATAAAATTGGACGTTTTACTGGTTTCTTCAATAGTCATCATGTGCCTCGATTAATGTAAAATAATGCAAACATAAATTTAACGCGATTGTAGCATAGTGAAAAACGAGATTCCAGTTTTTAAGAAATTTGAACCCAAACAAATATTTTCTTGTAGTTTTATTCGTGAAGCGATATTTTAATTAAAATTCGGAATACAGGAGCGATGAAAGATGGCAGGACAGGGTTCTTCGGGCAATGTAATTGCCGCATTATGCAGTTTTTTTGTGCCGGGCCTGGGGCAGCTTATTCAGGGACGTCCCTTTGCTGCAGCGTTTTTCTTCATAACCGACATTATTTTGTGGGTTTTTCTACTTGGCTGGCTGATGCACCTGATTGCCTGCCTCGATGCGGCCTGGTATTCAAAAAATTGATTTTCAGCTGAGACAAAGGCTTTTTAACCAGTCGGCAATTTTAGCGATAATCTGATCGGGGTCATTTGGCCCGGCAGCGATTTCAATGACGAAATTAAAAACGCTGTCTTCGTCTAATGGTGCGAAAACATGCCCATTAATTCCCAGAAAAGTTATCGCTGCCGCCAAGCCGGTTCTTTTATTGCCATCTATGAACGCATGATTTTTGATAATGTGAAACATATAAGCCGCTGCCTGATGGTAAATGTCTGGGTATAAAGGCTGCCCGAATACTGTATTGTGGAAAATCTGCTCGACAAAGCCGAGGTTCATGCCCGGGCGAACATTGCTGACAGTGTTGGTGCTGCCGCCCGCCAGGTCAATCGACATTCTATTGATAACCAGCAACATTTTTTTATTTAAAAACTTCATTTTATTCACCCAATCTTATATAAAGGTTCAGGTTTTGGCGAATATGGTTCTCAGACATTTTAAGAGTTGCAATCTCGCCAGAATCAAGCC
>CAZQUE010000030.1:34564-48181 GCA_964596185.1 uncultured bacterium
ATGTCTTTCGGCACCATTTCGCTATGGTCTTGAGGGCAGAATACGATTCGGCGATGTTCAGCAACCGGCACTGAATCGATGTCTTCCTCTTCGAGGTGCAATCCCTGATAAAGTTTGATCAAATGAACGATCGATCCAAGTTCACCTTTGTCAAAAAAAATACCCTCACATTGCGGACAACGGTCAACCTGCTGCCCCTGCATTAATTCAGTCTTCATCTGCTGTTTGCAGGCATGACAAATCCTTTTCATAAAAATTCCTTTGCAAAAATTTTGTAGACATTAGAGGTTGATGTTAAAATTGTTCTTTATCCTAACATAGAATTTTGGACAAAAATGAAAAAAAACGCAGAAATCGGCAGTGAAAACCAGGAAATAAAAACGGTTACCATAGCAGGAATGCTCATCAATATATTTCTGACAGTAATAAAAATTGTAGTCGGATTTATCGGTAATAGCCAATCGGTGATTGCTGATGGAGTTCACAGTCTTTCTGACTGCAGCACCGATATCGCGGTGTTGATTGGCTTGAAATACTGGAATGAACCACCGGATGAATGCCACCCCCACGGGCATCGGCGCATTGAAACCATGGTTGCAGTATTGATCGGAATTGTGTTGGCACTTGCGGGCGTAGGTCTTTGTTATCAGGCTTTTGAAAAATTCAAAACCGGTCATTATGTTGTTCCTTTAAAAATGACTTTGATTGTGGCCATGATTTCAATTGTCGTTAAAGAATTTCTCTATCATTGGACAAAGCGTGTTGCGGAAAGGCTCAAATCTCCGGCTATGATGGCCAACGCCTGGCACCACCGCACCGATTCTCTTTCTTCAATAGCCGTCGCCATTGCCATTTCTTTTGCTCTTTACAATCCTTCCCTGGCTATTCTCGACCCATTGGCGGCATTTGCAGTAGGCTTGTTCATTATTCAGGCAGCTTACAGCATTACCCGACCGGCGGTTCAAGAATTGGCCGATAAAGGGGCAACCGCTTCTGAACTGGAAGAAATTGAAAAAATTGTTCTGGCAGTAGAAGGTGTAAAATCGGTTCATGCCCTAAGATCCAGGTTCCTTGGGCCTGGACTGCAAGTCGACCTACATATTCAGGTTGATGGACAACTTTCAGTAACTGCGGGGCATGAAATTGCCGGACATGCAAAACGCAAGCTTCTTGAACAGGGCCCAGGCGTAGTTGATGTCCTGGTTCACATCGAACCATTCGAATGATAACAGAAGCTATTTTTTGTGATATTATTAACAGATTAAAACCACAAGGAATAAACCATGAAAGAAAATCAGGCTGAACCGACAAAAGAAGAGCTGATTAGAACCGAAGAGATAAGTACTCAGGAAAGCCGCATGCTGGAGCTGAAAAAAGTTCTCGAATCATGCAAAGGCCAGAGACATCTGGTCGTCATCCAGAATTATCCTGATCCAGACGCAATTTCAACCGGTTTTGCCTATAAAATTATTTCGGCGACCTTCGGCATAGAAGTAGATATCGTTTATGCCGGCCAGATAAGCCATCCGGAAAACATTGCTCTGGTTAAGCTTCTTGATATTGAGATGCGTAAATGGGATGCGGCTTTCGACATCAGCTCTTATCAGGGTTGTGTTTTTGTCGACAATCAGGGAACGACGGCCGGCCCAATCGTCGATGGCATTCAGGCAAAGGGAATCCCGGAACTGATAGTTATCGACCACCATGAAAGCCAGGAAAGGCTTGCGCCGAGGTTCAAAGACATTCGCAAGGTTGGTGCAACCGCGACAATTTTTGCCGACTATTTCGAAGAGGGACTTCTAACCCTTGAAAAATCAAAGAAAGAACACGTAATGGTTGCAACAGCTTTGATGCATGGCATAAAAACAGACACAATGGGTTTTATAACTGCCGGCCCCGAAGATTTTCAGGCCGCTTCATATCTGAGCAGATTTGTTGACAGCGATCTTCTCGCCCAGATTACCCGTCAGGCCAGATCAAAGCAGACTATGGAAATCATTCAGAAATCTCTGGCGAACCGCGCCAACAAAGAAGGGTATTCAATTGCCGGAATTGGTTATCTACGTTGCGAAGATCGCGACGCCATTCCACAGGCGGCAGATTTTCTTTTAACTGAAGAAAACGTGCACACTGCAATTGTCTTTGGGGTCATATCAGGTTACGACAACGAAGGCGAACTGTTGACAGGTTCCATGCGCACTTCAAAAATCACCGTTGACCCAGATGAGTTTTTAAAGGATGTGTTTGGCAAAGATCCTGCTGGCAGGCACTTTGGCGGCGGCAAGAAAACCGCGGGAGGCTTCGAGATTCCCATCGGCTTTCTTTCCGGAGGCGAAGATAATGAATTTCGCGAAATGAAATGGAAAGTCTACAATGCCCAGATTCTGCAAAAAATCATGAAAAAAATAGGAGTCAAGCGCGAAGAAAACAAAGCCGAGACTCCGGTGACAGGAAAATAAAATGACAACTAAATTCGAACTCGACGGTGAATATATTGAGCTGATAAAGCTAATCAAGCTTCTTGGCATTACCCCCACCGGTGGACAGGCCAAATTGATGGTCGAAAACGGACTGGTTAAGGTCGATGGCGAAATTGAATCGCGCAAACGCCGCAAGGTTAAAAAAGGTATGCGGGTTGAGATAGAAGGCGAAGAAACCATAGAGGTGGTATAGCTTTATCATGGTTGATTTGGCCCGTTATGAAAAGCAGATTCTCTTCAAGCCCATTGGCCGTAGCGGGCAAATTAAGCTGAGCCAAAGCAAAATTGGAATTCTTGGTGCCGGCGCTTTGGGGACGAATCTCGCTAACATTCTCTGTCGCGCGGGTGTTGGGCGAATTATTCTTGTTGACCAGGATCGGGTGGAATTATCGAATCTGCAAAGGCAGATGCTTTTTACCGAGAAGGACGTTGGGCATTCGAAGGCTATCAGAGCAGCCAGAAGACTGACCAAAATCAACTCGGATGTCGCTGTCGAAGCATTCTTTGAAAAAGCTACCCGTGAGAACTTCGTTGATTTGTTCAAAGACCTGGATTTGATCTTTGATGCTTCCGACAATTTTCCAACGAGATTTTTAATCAATGATATGAGTTTGAAAATCGGCATGCCATGGATTTTTAGCGGGGTAACCGCTTCCAGCGGACAGTCTATGCTGATAGCGCCGGGTAAAACTGCTTGCCTGGGTTGTTTTTTGCCAGATGAAGAGCCTGGTCATGATTTTCCTACGGTGCATAACTCAGGAATTATTGCCTCGATCGTTACTATTATTGCTTCGATTAGCGCTGCTGCCGGCATCAAATATCTCGTAGAAAAAACCGCCGACAGTAATCTGGTCTACTTTGACGCCTGGCAACAGGAGTTTTGCAAAACGAAAATTGAACCTTCAAACGCATGCCGCTTTTGTCGTGCGGAAAAACTCAGGAGAAAATGATGAAGATTAATGTTGAATTCGTTGGAGCAATCAACCCGGGCCCGTACAAGAAAAAACAGGATTTCGAGATTAAAGCCAAAACCACAGTTAAAGATTTTCTTGAAACGCTCGAGCATATCGACAAGGGACATTTGAGCTTCATTCAGGTGGTTTGTAATGGCAGTCGGGTGGCACACACCCAGACTTTAAAAGATGGCGACAGTATTGAACTGATGTTGATGGTCGGCGGCGGCTGAGTCAGTAGGGATATCGTTCGTCGAGATAATTCATCAGATAGCCGGTTATTGCTACCCTGCCCTCTTCTAGAACCATTGAAATTGTTGCCACGGTATTTTTTTGGGTCGCAATCTGGTAATTCAGAATTTTCTGGTCACCACCGGCTGCTCTTGCCAGATCGAAAGTTCCAAGATTTACATCATCGATATAAAAGCTTACCTTGCCCGGATTGTCGTAAAATTCATAGTCCCAGAAATCGAAAACGACGCGGCTTAAGGTGGCGACAATATCTACTCTGGCACCGACAACGTCTGATGTAATTGTATAAAGATTTGAACGGGTTCCCGTCTCAAGGAGCTTCCACGAGCCTCGATAAGAGACCGGATAAAAATTTTTACTATAAGGAACGACGTCGCCGGGTTGGAAAACTCCGTTGATTATGCCTCGCGCATCCAGTTCCATCGAAACTTTTTCCTGTTTGGGCGGAGAACCGTTAAGGTTTTCAACAGCCAACGGATTTGGAGATTCGGCAGCACAGCCTCCAAAAAGCGAACCAAGGCCGAGTCCTAAAAGACTGGCCAGACAGAAACGCAAGAATTTGCGACGAATTGGCAGCGAATGATAATTTCTTTTCACATAAGAATTATCGGCATTATTTCAAGAGCCTGCAGTTCATTTGAACCAGAAAGTGTATTTCTTTTCAAAATCGCAGGGATTATAGCGCTGTTTGGCAGTTCTAAGCCCCTCTATTCCAAGGTCGGCTTCGCGATTCAAAATTTTTGCTGATTCGGGAAGGTTATTCGCCAAAGCCCAGTTTACAAACTGATACATCCCTGGGATGTCCCGCGATGCTTTTTCAACCGGCACAAGCCAGACCTCATCTGTTATTGGCACAGCCCAGCTCAAACCGCACATTTCATCTTCAAGGCGGACCCGAATACCAATTCCGCCAAGCTTCCAAAGATTCGGCAGCGCTCTTCTGATAGACTGGCGTTCCATTTCCAGAAATGGGTCATCATCGCCAAAGCGGTCATACCATTTATCGACACATTTAAAAATGTGTTCCTGGTCACCCTCTTTAAGGGGAACGATTTCCGGGTTATGAGTTCTCTGGATCTTGTTGAGCTGATTTCGGCGTTTTTGAAACTTCCTTCCAGAAAGATCTGCCAGCTCTTCGCGATAATAGAGATAATCGAAAAAATCCGGGTGTTCTTCGACTCGAACCGGTTCGATTATCTGGCGAATTTCGTCTGCCAAACTCTGTGGCAGAAAGTGCAACACCTTTTCCTCGTTAAAATCTGGTTTGAAGTGAGCAAGTAAAACCTCAAGAGCTGGTTCTATCGGTCCGGAACCAAAAGGTCCAAGAAAAATATGATCGCCCTGTTTTCCTTCGACGTCGATGACAAGTCTTTCGCCAATGCGACTAATGCGGGCAGGACGGTTATAATACCAGCTGGTCAAATAGTAAATCGAGAACTCGGCGGCACGGATTCCCTGGGCTTTTACTGCCGCCATGAATTCGGGTGCATGCTCGATAGTAAGATCGGTCTGTTGAGGAAATTCTGGAATATTTTTCATAGCGCCGATTTTAACACATTATTTTCTTATTGGCAGCAAAAACATATCCTTGACCGGCAAAGAGTCGAAAAGGTATCATCAGCAGATGCATCAAAAGCTGTTTTCACAAATTGAAATTGCCGGTCGCGTTTTGAAAAACCGCGTCGTGGCTGCTGTCCCATTCAGTTTCCTTGCCGGCAACGAAGGCGAGGTAACCGATAGATTGGCGCTATACTACGAGCGCCTGGCAACAACTGATGCCGGAATGGTGATAACAGAACCGGCAAGAGTAAATCAGGCCAGATATTTCAATCAACAACTGGGCGGCAATGAGAATGAATCTGTTCGCGGTTTGTCCCGAATAACCGAGAGAATCAGAGCTTACCAGGCCTTGCCAATTTTACAATTAACTCATCCAGGCATAAATGCCTGCCCCGATCGACATAATGGCCTGGTAAAAGGGCCTTCCTCAATTGAATTGCCAAGGATAACCTGCAAAGTTCAGGAGCTTGGTTATGAAGAAATTCGCCAGATTTCCGGTAATTATCTTGAGGCTTCGATATCTGCCTGGAACGCCGGGTTTTCTGGGGTTGAAATCTCAGGTGCCGACGGCAATCTGGTTCAACAATTTCTTTCACCCTTGACGAACCATCGCAAAGACGACTACGGTTACCGACAGAACAAAGGTCTCAAGTTCGTTGTCGATATCGTTAAAGCAATTAGAAAAGCTATACCTGATTTTCTGCTGATATTTAAAATTGCTACACGCGACCTTGTTCCCGGCGGCAAAACGATTGAAGATTCTCTTTCTCTGGCTCAGGCTCTGGAAAATGCCGGACTGGATCTTTTACACATCACTTCCGGGATGTTTTTTGGACGAAAAGATTGGGAATTCCCGGGAGGTAAAACCTCTCCAGATGGCTTATTTGCCCAAGATTCGCAGATATTTAAGCGGCATTTGAGAATTCCAATTATGCTTTCCGGAAAAATTTCTACCCCTGATCTTGCAGAAAATATTCTGGCCAGAAAAAGCTCGGACTTGATTTCTCTCGGCCGCACACTCAATCGCGACCTCGATTGGCTAAACATCGCCAAGAGTAACAGCGAATTCATCAAAACCAGGACCTGTTTACGCTGTCTGAACTGTTCGGCAGCTTTGAACGGCTGCCCCGATATGAGTAATATTACCCTTTGGGATCTCAATCTCAATAAGTATTTGAAAGGCAAATCAAAATGATCAGAAAGCTTATATTCAGTCTGGCGATTTTCTTATTCTCAGCAAGCATAGCTCAGGCACAAGGCCTATTCGGGCTTTTCGGCTCATCGAATAATCAGAAAAAATTCAAGGTAAAATTCGTCGATGGCGACAATGATGCGGTTGAAGAAGTTCTTCTGATAAAACTGCGTGGGGTGATTCAAGAAAAAGACAGTGACGACGAAATGCCTTTCAAAATGTCAAAAGATATGCTCGAAGCAATAAAAAAAGATCTGGATCTGGCTCGAGAACGGGAGGCAATCAAAGCAATACTTCTTGATATCAATTCCCCGGGTGGAGAGGTTACTGCCAGCGACATCATTTACCACCAGATTAAGAAAATGAAAAAGGAGACCGGCAAACCGGTAATTGCGATTATTGGGTCAATGGGCGCTTCCGGAGCCTATTACATTGCCTGTGCCGCCGACCACATTCTTGCTCATCCAACCTCGGTCATTGGTTCAATCGGGGTTTTGCTTCAGTCGATGAATATCCAGGAACTTGCCGAAAAACTCGGAATCAAGGCAGTTTATCTCAAATCAGATAAAACGCCTAAAAAAGACGTTCTTTCGCCCTTTCGTGAAATGACCGAAAATGAAAAAGCGATGCTGCTTGGTATAATCGACAGTGTTTACAAAAGATTCGTGAAAGTGGTCAGCGAAGCACGTGGAAAGACTCCCGAGGAAATTGAAAAAATAGCTGACGGGGGCATTTTCGACTCTGAAAAAGCTCTGGAACTAGGTCTTATTGATGAAATCGGCTATCAGGAAGACGCTCTGGCCGCGGCTTGCAATAAAACCGGGCTGAAAAGTGCTGCTCTCGTAAAGCGCATTACCGAGAAAAGCTTTTCAGACGTTTTATCCGAAATTACACAAATGAGTGGCCCAGCAAACAATTTTAGCATTTATTTCAAACAAATGATTGAAAGCTCTGGAGTTCCTAAGGTTATGCTGAAAATGAATTTTCCCGCGATGAATTGATTATTCCTGCGAAAAACCATTGATGGCCTGGTTGATTTCTTCTGAAGTCGCCAGGCCTTCTTTAATTAGCAGTTGATCAACAGGTTCGCCGGTTTCCAGATGTTGACGATAAACAATCGATGCCCGATCATGGCCAATTTTTTCACTGATGATTGTCAGCAACCCTAATGAACCTCGCAGATTGTCGCGGCATCTTTTTTCGTTGGCCTTGATATCCTTTAAGCAGAGTTGATTGAATAGTGCCATCGCATTTTTCATTAATTCGAGGGATTCGAGCAGAGCATCCATTATCAGAGGTAAAAAGGCATTCAATTCCAACTGCCCTGATTCCGCAGCATGGGCAATGATCTGGTCGTTACCCATGACTTTCATAACCACCTGGTTAAGCATTTCACACATTACCGGGTTAACTTTACCGGGCATAACCGTGCTGCCCTCTTGAACCGCAGGCAGTATGATCTCACCTATGCCTGAATTCGGTCCGGAACTCATCAAACGCAAATCTGAAGCCATTTTTCCGAGGTTGACCGCCAGAGGTTTGATCAAGCCTGAAATTTCACAGAAGACATCGGCATTTTGGGTTGCCTCAACCAGATTGTCGGCTCTGGCAAGCCCAATGCCGGTTTCCTCGCGCAACATTTTTATCGTTTCGAAATGAAACTTGCGTGTGGCGGCGATGCCGGTGCCAATGGCGGTTGCTCCGAGATTTACGACGCGAAGACGCTCTTCAACCCTATATAAGCGCCATCGATCACGGGAAAGGGCTTCGGCATAGGCTGAAAATTCGGCGCCAAGCGTCACTGGAACAGCATCCTGAAGTTGTGTCCGCCCTATCTTCACAATGCCTGAAAATTCGTTTTCCTTTTTTTGCAAAGTTTCCTGAAGACGGGCGACTTCGTCGACCATTTCTCGAAGCCTCCAGATTGAAGCTATTTTCAGGGCAGTTGGAAAAACATCATTGGTGCTTTGCCCTTTGTTAACATGATCAAGTGGGTGCACAACATGGTAATCGCCGGGTTTATTCCCTAGAATTTGGTTGGCGCGGTTTGCCAAAACTTCGTTGATGTTCATGTTGGCAGAAGTTCCGGCACCACCCTGCAATGGGTTAACAATCATGGATTCATGGTGTTTCCCCTGAATAATCTCGTCACTGGCGGCAATTATCGCTTGAGCCTTGTCTTCGTCGATTTCTTGCAATTTGAGATGGGCTTTTGCAGCACATTTTTTGATCATTGCCAGCGCTCTTATCATTTCTATGGCCATTCTTTTGTTGCTCAGAGCGAAGTTTTCAGATGCACGCAAGCTGTTGATGCCATATAAAGCGTCAGCTGGCAGTGCTCTTTCGCCAAGAAAATCTTTCTCTATACGCTCTGATTGTGCTTTTACCGTATTATTCATTTTCCTTTAAACCTTTAATTAAAAATTGCAGAAATTTATCATGGCTCGTTTATTTCATTCAGCAGGCTTTTGATCATTTGAGTAGCGCGACCCTGAAGAAAAATGTCGGTTATTTCTTCAGTGAAAGCCGATGGCTGGGGATTTATTTCGATTATCCGCGCCCCATTGCGTTTGGCAAGAATTGGAATCATACAGGCAGGCATTACTTCGCCGGTGGTACCTATGACGATGAACAAATCAGATTTTTCGGCTTCGGCGAAAGAAAGACTGTTGGCCGGCTCAGCTATAGCTTCTCCGAAAAAAATGAAGTCAGGTTTCATTCGTCCGATTGAACAATTCGGACACTCGGGCGGAAGACGCTTTAGGTCGATGTTGCAGGCAAGGAATTTTTCTCTGCAGTCAAGACAAACAATGCGACTGGCGGTTCCATGAAATTCATAAACCTCTTTACTTCCGGCCATTTGATGAAGGTTGTCTATGTTTTGAGTAATAACGCTGTGAACCAGGCCATGCTGCTCCAGCCAGGATAGGCCGAGGTGAGCATCGTTGGGACTGGCTTTGCCAAAAAAATCGTAAAAAATCTCACGAATCAGCTTCCAGCTTTGCTCGGGAGCCTGCAAAAAATTTCCAATCTCTAGAAAATCAGGATTGTAAACGTTCCAGAGTCCGCCGGGGCCGCGAAAGGGCGGAATCCCACTTTCAACCGAAATGCCGGCACCGGTGAATGCACAAACTCTTTTGGCGGTTTTTATTGCTTCAGCTGCCTTTTTTATCATAGTCCGGACATTATATCAGGTGCTTTCAGCAGATACAAACATGCGAAGGCTCTGACATTTTGGGGATTGGTTTTAAGAAGGTTTTGGTATAGGCTAGAATGACAAAAATTATTAGGAGTATTTATGAAAAAAGTCGTTTTGCTGTTTGTTTTCATTCTTTCAGCTTCTATTCTTTTGGCCGGCCTAGATGAAAAACTGACCATAGAATTTAAGGATACCGACATTCGCGATATTGCAAAGGTTATTTGCAAGAGTGGTGATTTTGGCGTTGCACTGGAAAAAAGCGTCCGGGGTAATTTAACTATCTCGATCAAGGACGTTTCCGTTGCTCAGGCTTTGGACATCGTTTGCCAGGCTTCTGGATTCAGCTGGACCAAAATTGGCAATACTATTTTTATTACAGACAAAAAACGCCTTGAAAATCAAATGAAGGTTATCAAGCTCAAAAATTTCCAGGCGGGGGAAATGGTCAAAATACTTCTGGTTACGATCAAAGAAGACATCAAAGTTGCTGCAGATGTATCAGGCAACAGCATTGTGCTTAACGGTGCAGAAGAAGCGATCGATAAGGCAATGATGATTATCGGACATCTTGATCGCCAGGAACAACCAATTAGATTGCAGTTAAAGGTGCTCAGAAATGAAGAGGTCGTTTTTGAATCAAATTTTGTTGGCATGCCCGGAGAAAAGATTGAATTTGATGAAGCCGTTAAATTTGAGCCGGTAATGGTTGGTGAGGACAAAAAACATAATTACAACAGCATTTCAGGATTTATCAGAGTCGAAAAAGTTTCCAGTGACGGTTCTTGTTCTGGAAGAATTAAAGCCGAAATAAGTCATGCTGACCGAAAAAAGGACAGCGAAAGTCATCGAAAATTTGCCGCTCATTTTTCCATGGAAACAGGAAAGGCAAAAGAAGTTTATACTTCCCGGGGCAAGGATGTCGTTAAGATCTTTCTGACGGTAAACCCTTAAGTGGGTTTAAAACGTTTCTGATAATGGTTCGGGCTGAGCTGAGCAAGGGAACAAAAGGATTCCCTTGCTTTTTCTTTTTTAAGAAACAATGTTGGTTTAAATTGACCTAAATTCCTTGGGAACTCTTTTAATTATGGACCAGTGATGTTTGATGTTTCTATATTCTGACGGGCAGCCAGGCAATTCAATGGACTCGGGTATGGAAGTTTTTCACCGAATATTGTTCGCAAGTTGGCCGACTTGCAGGACAAATCAGGATTTCACACGTGAATTCGATCGATTTTTGTTGCAAAAAGAGGCAATATTCAACCAATAAGACAGTTAGCTTGAATTGAAAAGGAAAAACAGCCGATTAGAAAATTTAAAGGCTTTCAGAACTAAGATTCACATATCAAGATCTTCTTTTTACAACTTGAAACAATCAGGAAACTCAACAAAAAATAAATCTTTTCTTGCCTTTTAATCAAAACCTGATATTATATTACTAGTTTGTGAAATTTTTCTTAAACAATCTATCTGAGTTGAAGGGCTTTGCCTGACATCGAGGAAGCTAAATGAATTCGTCGAACATAAGTGATCAACGCCGGCTTGGTGTAATAGCAGTGATTTTGAAGGCTCCTGAAAAGGCTTTCAATGATTTCAACAATTTGTTGCACCAATACTCCAGCATAATCGTTGGTAGAATGGGAATCCCCTACAAAGAACGCGGTATTTCCGTGGTGTCAATAATTGTAGACGGAACCAACGACGAGATCGGCGCACTTACCGGTAAAATCGGCCAGCTTCCCAATGTCAGCGTCAAGTCTGTTTTAACCAGAATTTGACCAACAGGGGGAATATCATGCATCAAGTCAACGGTCAGGTTTCTGAAAGTTCCTGGATTAACAAGGTAATCAAACCGGAAGAATATGAAAAACACATGCAAGATGGCAAGGATTTTATCGACGACGATAAGATCTGGACCACCATCAACTCAGCACAAGAGCCATCAAAAGAACGTGTGCGTGAAATCATGGCCAAATCGCTGAATATAAAAACCCTCAATCCTGAAGAACTTGCAACCCTAATTAAGGTCAAAGACCCCGAAACCTGGCAGGAAATGTTTGTTATGGCTGATAAGGTCAAAAAGAAAGTTTACGATAATCGAATTGTGACCTTTGCCCCACTTTATTGTAGCAATTATTGTGTTAACAACTGCATGTACTGCGGCTTTAGAAGCGAAAATAAAAGTGAAAAACGAATGTGTCTCGACATGGAACAATTAAAACGGGAAGTAGAGGTTCTCGCTGGACAAATTGGCCATAAAAGGGTTATCGCAGTTTACGGTGAGCATCCAATGACCGACGGGGATTTTATCGCCGAAAGCATAAAAACCATTTATTCGGTCAGTGTAAAAACCAAAAAAGGTCATGGTGAAATCAGGCGTGTAAACGTAAATGCCGCGCCGCTAAGCGTCGCCGATCTTCGCAAGCTTCATGAAGTTGGAATAGGCACATATCAGGTTTTCCAGGAAACTTATCATCATGAAACCTATCGCAAAATGCACCCGGAAAATACCATCAAAGGAAATTACCCCTGGCGATTGTATGTCCATCATCGGGCTTACGAAGCCGGCATTGATGACGTTGCCATCGGGGTTTTGTTTGGGCTTTACGACTGGCGCTTTGAGGTTCTCGGCCTTTTGCATCACGCAATTGAACTTGAAACTAAATTTGGAGTCGGTCCTCACACTATTTCTTTTCCCCGTATTACCCCCGCCAGCAATTCCCCACTTTTCAATCAACCAGATCATCAGCAATATTTTGTTTCTGATGAAGATTTTAAAAAGATCGTTTGTTTGATTCGCCTTGCCGTTCCCTATACAGGAATGATTATCACTGCCCGCGAAACCAAAGAAATTCGCGATGACGTTATGTTTGTCGGCTGCACCCAGACCGATGCTTCAACTGTTATTGGTATCGGTGGCTATTCCGCTCTCGATTCCAAAAAACAGAATATCGATGAGCAGCAATTCATGCTCGGCGATACCCGCACCCTTGATGAATTAATTCACGATCTGGCCAAGAAGGGAGTTATAACTTCTTTCTGTACTTCAGGTTATCGCTGTGGGCGAACCGGCGATCAGATTATGGATATGCTTAAATCCGGCCATGAGAAACATTTTTGTAAACTGAATGCAATTTTGACTTATCGTGAATGGCTCGATGATTTCGCATCTGAAGCCACGAAAAAAGCGGGGGAAGAAGTAATAAAAAAGGAGATCGAACAGGTCAAGGCCCAAACTCCGACGGTGTTTTCAAAGAAATTATACGAAACCACCATGCAATATTATGAAAGGATCGCCAATGGAGAACGTGATCTCTACATTTGATCTGGAAGTATTGTCGAAAAAATATGATATCCGTATCTGGCTCTGCAAAAAGACAGGGCGACGATGGTCATTCATTATTGGCGCAGGTGACCAGAAACCTCTTCCATCTGAACTGGTTTTTGAAGAAGGAGATTACGGAATTTTCGTTCAGGGAGATACCTTCGACCAGGGATCGTTATTACAGGAGATCAGGCAAAAAATAGCAGCGGGCAAACGGGTAGTTGTTTAGGCTTTTTTCTCGCAAACACAACGTTGAAAAAGACCGGAATGTAGTGGCACAAGTTTTTGCGCCACTACATTTTTATCGAGGGAAATAGGAAAACCCAGATTAGCTAAAATGAAAACAGCCCCAAGCTTTAGGCTTGGAGCTGTTTATAGACCTGGCGGCGACCGACGCACAGGAGGTGCTAATATCGGCGAGCCACAGGATGGTGGTCGAGCCGATGGAGTTTTGCGCCAGGGATGGCGCTTATGCCTGGCCGCATCAGGATAGAGTGCGGCCAGGCCTCCCATCGGAGCTGACCCCGCAGTAAATTTGATCGGGGGCAGCCAAAAATTAAAGTTTGCGGAAATAGAAAAACCCCGAAGCTTTAGGCTTCGGGGTTTTATAGACCTGGCGGCGACCGAGTTGAGCGCCATGGATGGCGCCACGTCGAAGC
>CAZQUE010000031.1:0-27319 GCA_964596185.1 uncultured bacterium
TCCGGGTGATGCCTGGCTTTGTAATGCCGGAGAAACCCATGGCATCCTGAATGACTCGCAAGAGATTCTTTCATTCGTCAGCCTGTTTTTCACCAGATAAACCGATAAAACACCAAAAGAAGAGGGGCTGTCCTGATGGACAGCCCCTTTTGCTTAATCAGTAGTCCGGCTTGTTAATTCTGTTGAAAATCAGCAAGAATCTGGTTAAAAGTCTGGCTCGGACGCATTGCCCTGGTAACTTTTTCCTTTTCGGGGTTGTAATATCCGCCGATATCCAGGGGCTTGCCGCGTGTTGCATCGATTTCTCTGAGAATTTCGTCCTGTTTTTCGGCAAGTTTTGCCGCAAGCGGAGCGAAGCGATTTTTGAGTTTTTCATCGTCGTTCTGCTCGGCCATGGCCTCAGCCCAGTATCTTGCCAGATAAACATGGGTACCCCGATTGTCGATGCCTTTGTTGGCTGCTCTAGATGGTGCGATGTTTTCTTCAAGCACCTTGCCGATACCATCATTCAATGCTTTGCCAAGAATACCGGCAGTTTTGTTTTTATAGCGAACGCCGTAATCTTCGAGCGATACGCCAAGAGCAAGGAATTCTCCGAGGGAATCCCAGCGCAGATGTCCTTCTTCGACAAACTGCTGAACATGCTTGGGCGCTGAGCCGCCGGCTCCGGTTTCATAAAGGCCGCCGCCATTGAGCAGAGGCACGATTGAAAGCATTTTAGCGCTTGTGCCCAATTCAAGAATCGGGAAAAGATCGGTGAGATAATCACGCAAAACGTTACCGGTAACCGAAATCGTATCCTTGCCTTCTTTGGAGCGCTGCAAGCTCGCAGCAATGGCATCACGGGGTGAAAGAATCTGAACATCAAGACCCGACAGGTCATGCTCTTTAAGATAGCGCTGAACTTTAGTAATCAGACTGCGGTCATGAGCTCTTTCATCTGTCAGCCAGAAGTAAGCAGGGGTTCCGGTTATGCGGGCGCGATTAACGGCAAGCTTGACCCAGTCACGGATCGGCAGGTCTTTAGTCTGGCACATTCTCCAGATATCGCCTTTTTCTACCTGGTGTTCAATCAGAACCTTACCATCGGCATCAACGACTTTCACCATGCCATCGCCCTGAATTTCGAATGTTTTGTCGTGAGAACCGTATTCTTCAGCCTTCTGGGCCATCAAACCGATATTGGCGACACTGCCCATGGTTTTGGGGTCAAAAGCGCCATTTTCACGACAAAAATCGATGGTCTGCTGGTAAATTCTCGCATAAGAACGATCGGGAATGACTGCCTTCATATCGTAAAGAGCGCCATCCGGGCCGTACATTTTGCCGCCGGCTCTTATTGCCGCCGGCATTGAAGCATCGATGATCACGTCAGACGGAACATGAAGGTTGGTAATTCCTTTATCTGAATTAACCATGGCCAGGGGCGGCTGCTTTTTCAAAATTTCATTTAAATCACTTCTGATCGTATTTTGCTCAGCCTCGGGCAGTTCTTTGATTTTTTCGAGCAATTCGCCAATACCATTATTCGGATTTACACCAAGGCGATCGAAAGTTGCAGCATGTTTGTCAAACAGTTCCTGCAAAAAGACACTGACGAAGTGACCAAAAATGATGGGATCGGAAATTTTCATCATGGTGGCTTTGAGGTGAACTGAAAAAAGAACTCCCTGTTTACGGGCATCTTCTATCTGCTCGGCAATAAAAGCCCTTAAAGCTCTTGCATTCATACATGACGCATCGATCACCTCTTCTGCTTCGAGACTGACTTTTTCTTTAAGCACCTTTTCTGCCCCGGATTTATCGACAAACATTATCTTTACCGGGCCGGCTTTTTCGACAATAACCGATTTTTCACTGCCAAAGAAATCGCTATCCTGCATATGGGAGACATGACATTTGGAGTCTTTGCTCCAAACACCCATGGAGTGGGGATGTTTGCGAGCATATTCTTTTACCGGTGCGGCAACACGACGGTCGGAATTGCCTTCGCGCAAGACTGGATTAACGGCACTGCCAAGAACTCGTGCATAACGGGAATTGATTTCTCTTTCCTTGTCGTTTTGCGGCTCGACCGGATAATCCGGAACCTTGAACCCCTGATCCTGCAATTCTTTTATTGCAGCGGTAAGCTGTGGTATCGACGCGCTGATGTTCGGCAATTTAATGATGTTTGCCTCTGGCTTCAACGCCAGGTCACCCAGAAAGGCCAGGTCATCAGAGCGACGCTGCTCTTCAGAAAGATACTCAGGAAAACAGGCAAGAATTCTTCCTGCCAGGGAGATGTCGCGTAATTCAATCTTGATTCCCGCGGGCGAAGCGAAAGCCTCGATTACGGGCAGAAGAGAAACGGTAGCCAGTGCCGGAGCTTCATCGGTCTTGGTGTAGTAAATTTTTGGCTCTTGGACGGTCATGTCGACAATTCCTTTCTTTGTTCCTACTGTTCTTTTATTACCTGCAGCGCCGATCGGAAATAACTCCAGATTTCAGATTCAGAGCCTAAGATAATGCTTTGACGGCAAGACTAACATACGAAATTAATTTCGTCAATCTTTAACCGTAAAAGATAAAGATTCAATCAAATCGTTGAGCTTTTTCATGCCGAAAGGTTTTGCCAAAGCGGCGATGAACCCGTATTGCCGATAATCAGACATAACTGGATCTTCTGAATAACCGCTTGAAACTACGGCTTTTGCCTCAGGATGAATATTGAGAATTTCCTTGATTGCTTCTTTGCCGCCCATCCCGCCCGGAACAGTTAAATCCATTATCAGCAAATCGAAAGGCTCATTGTCGTCGAACTTTTCACGATAAATTCCGATGGCTTCCGAGCCATCTTTGGCTATTTCAACCTGATGTCCAGAGTTTTCAAGTATGCTTTTGGCAGTGATTCTTACCATTTCTTCATCATCCATAATCATTATCTTTAGTCTATTAGCCTCTCTAAGACTTTGGCCTTCGTCTTTTCCGGTCTGATTCTCTTCGCATTCATAATGATTTTCGCTTACCGGCAAAAGAATCCTGAACTCAACCCCGTGCTCAGGGGAGTTTTTAGTAATTGCGATATGCCCGCCATGTTTGCAGATTATCGAATGGCAGATTGCCAGGCCGAGGCCATTCCCCTTTTCTTTGGTTGAAAAGAATGGGTCAAAAACTTTTTCGACATTTTCTGCAGGTATTCCCGGGCCATCATCGGCAACTAAAACCTGAACATATCTGGCTTCATTTTCCAGGCCAGGAATATTTTCATTAAGACCTTCAAGATTTCGACAACTGATCGAAATTGCGCCGCCTTCAGGCATGGCCTGTATTCCGTTGATGATAAGGTTCTGGAAAACCTGGCTTATCTGTCCTGGGTCTATCTCCACCAGCCAGAGATTCTCAGGGATGTCGAACTTACAGACCGTTTTTGAACCATGAATGACGAATTCAGCAGTTTCGCGAATGATCTTCCCAAGGGAAAAAACCTCCAGAACTGGATTTCCGCCGCGAGCGAAGGTCAACAACTGTTGAGTAAGACCTCTGGCACGCAAACAGGCGTTGATTGCCCCGTCGAGGAACCCTCGGCTTTTTGGTGAAAGATTGTTGTCAAGAATGGAAAGTTCGATATTGCCAAGAATTGCAGCGAGAATATTATTGAAATCATGGGCTATTCCACCGGCGAGAACACCAACGGTTTCAAGTTTGCCAATTCTGTTCAACTCCTGCTTCATGTGCAATTCCTGGGTGATATCACGAAAAACGATTACAACCCCAAGAATTTCGTCGATTTGATTGCGAATCGGCGCACCATTTTCAAAAATGTTTTTTTGGTTTTTATTGCCTGTAAGCAAAAGCGCGTGGTTTTCGCCCAATGAGGGTTGACCGGTCTGAATAATCTCCTTTACCAAATCGGGTCTTGGCTTAAGGCTTCGCTCATCAACGGTCACATAAACGTCTTCGAGTCTGCGCCCGACAATTTCACCCGCCGACCGCTCGAGTATTTTTTCAGCGGCAGCATTTATCAAGAGAACTATCCCTTGGGTATCAGTTGTTACGACGCCATCACCAATGCTTTTCAAAGTTACCTTAAGGCGCTCGGTTTCCCGAGCCAGCGCATATTGGCTTTCAGAAAGCCTTTTGGCCATGTTATGAAAGGAATCAGTTAAAAGAGAGAGCTCCTGGGGGGTTGCACTATTGTCGGCTCTTGCGTCAAGATTTCCTTCAGCAAATTCGCGAGTCAAGTTGACCAACTTTGAAATTGGATTCTGAATGGTGGTTTTACCGTAAATCCAGGCAATAGCCAATGATAGAAACACGATAAAGAAGATGATGAGAAAGCTATAAAAAAGGGCATCATTAGCATTTTTCAGGACTTGCGCTTTCGAAATGCTGGCAACGATATAATTGGAAACCCGGCCATTCTCATTTTCAAAAACCCGGTTTATTGCGCAGATTCTAGGTTCGCCATTGTTGCCATTGATTTCAATAACCCTTGGAACATCGGTGGTTTGCAATTCATTAACCAGAAAACCGTCGATACTCTCGCCGAACAGCCTTGCCTTGTCAGGTTCAGGATAAGAATATATTAGCGAACAATTATTGTCAGTAATTAAAACCTCAACATTTGCGGGTAAATTCATCGCATCGAAAATACGTTTGAAATAATGCAGATCAGCGGCACAGGTCAACACGCCGACCATTTGACCGTGGTTATAGACCGGACAACTAAAAGGCAGCGCTGGAAAAGAATCTTCCGAGCGGGTGAAAATAAACTCGCCTACAGTAAAGTTCTTTTTTGTAATAGCATCTTTGAAATGTTGCCGATCACCAAGATAATTTCTGGACATTGGTTTTCCCGAAGCGAGAATATTGCCTTCAATGTCGGTAAGTGCGAAATTCTGGTAAAGAAGCTCTTTTTCAACCAGGGCGGTAAGTATTAGCTTGCTTTCTTCTGCATTCAAATCTTTGATATCTCTGGCAAGAACCAGTGTTGAAAAGAGAATTCTGGTGGTTTTGATCAACTCTTTTTGACTATGCGCCAGCAGACGGGTCAAGTTCTGCAGTTCTCTCTGGGCCTTTTCAACAGCCAGCTTTCGCTGTGCCATGCCGTTGTTGAAAATAATCACGGCCGCAGGAAAAACAGCCATGAGAATCAACAGCGCCATTGCCCGGCGGATTGTCCCTGAAAGAAGAGACTGCATGATTCCTCCCCTGATAAGATCGATCTTTGTAGTTTGGCGGCAAGCTTATTATGTGTGTCTATAAGTTTAATACAAACTGTGATTCTTAAACAATAAAAACCTTCGCTGTCAGGGAAGCATTGACTGAATTAGTTCTTTCTCTGTTCGCAATCAGACTTCAACAATTATGAAGGCAACGACAAATGAATTTTGAGAAAAATTGCCACTTGGGCTATAATGAAAAAAAAGTTTATTCAAGGAGCCTGGAATGGCTGACAAGCCCGACCTTTTTTCCCGACTTTTTCGTTCGACCAAAGATCATCTGAAAAAACAGCAAAATGATCAGGCGGCAAAAAGAACTTCTGCACCTACGCAACCCTCATCTGATAGCCGCTCTCTGAAGAGCGAAAAGCCACCGGCGAAAATCAAAATTCCATTAAGTGGCAGCAAAATCGATCTTTATCAAACCTGCCCCAAAAAGTTTCACTACACGCATATCCGCAAGGTCAAAAAGAGTGGTTCTGTCGGTGCAAATCTTAGTTTCGACCAGTCTCTTCATGGAACACTTCGGGATTTTTACCGCGACAAGAGCCCTGAAGAACCCTTCAGAATAGAAAAACTCGCTGAATACCTGATCAAAAACTGGGACAAAAAGGGATACCAGGATCCTGAAGAAGAGTTAAGCTTCAAGAATCAGGCTACGGCAGCAATGAAAAACTATTTTCAGAAATTCTGTCAGACTCCATCGCGCCATGTAGAAACTGACTATTTCTTTAAAGTAGACCTGTTTGGCAGTGAATACTCGGGCAAAATTGACCGGGTTGACCGCCTTCCAGACGGCTCTCTTGAACTTATCGATTACAAAAGCGGAAAATTACCGGCAGGTGGAGTTTTCGAACTTGAGCAAAACCTGACCGTGCAACTGCTTTTTCACGCCGCCGATGCAATCTGGCCCGGAAAAGTCAAAAAAATATCCTTCATCTATCTTAAAGAAAACGAAATCCTCTCTGTTTTGCGCAATCCTGCAGAAATGGCAATGGCCAAAAAACGCTACCTCGACTTATGCGAAAGCATTTATCAGGGAAAATTCGAGCCGATACGCTCGTCCGCCTGCGCTTACTGCGACTATCAGGACATGTGCCCCATCGGCCAGATTCCAACCCTCAACGCCTCGAAAATAAGAACCTTTCTGGATTGCCCGCATAAGTATGAGGCCTATTACATTCGCCGCATTTCCAGGAATTTCGACGAGGTTCCTTCCCTCGACCTGGCGCTCGACCGCCCCTTGCACGAAGCATTGGCCTTGCTGCACCGTGATTTTCACCCGTCACCGAATCTTACCGCTGAATCCTTTGTCTTTTCACATTTTTTCAAAGCGATTCCCAAAGAACTACCGGAAGAGATGGCCGATGAAATGAAAAACCTCGGCCGCAACGCACTGCAGGAGTATCTCAACAAGCTTTTTCCAAAATCGAAAACTCTTTTGGTAAATGAATTCATCGAGTATTCCGGCGAAAAATTCTGTTTTCAGACAACGATCGACAGAATCGACGAAGACAATCATGGCAATATGACTCTGATCGACTACAAAACAGGCCGACGAATCAGCTCAGAGACCGAACTTCGCAATGATCCGATAACTGCCGTAATCTGTGCTGCCGCCGACAACAAATTTCCCGGGCGGGTGAAAAAATTCAGCTGCATTTTTCTACGTTATGGCGAAATGGTTGAAATAGACGTTGATGAAATGATTTTACGAAAGGGCAATCATTTGCTCAATTCGATTGGTGAGCAGATCAAGGCCCGTAATTTCGAACCTCTCGGAGGCTCTGCCTGCGCCACCTGTGCCGCGGCGAATGTTTGCGGTTCAAAGAGAATTTCTCTTTCGATGTCAAAGTTGCAGACCATTCGCGATTGCCCGAAACGCTACAAATTCAGATACATCGACAAAGTGCCGGCAGCAGAGGGCGAGAAACCAGCCCTGATTCTTTATCAGACCTTACAGGGAATCCTTCAAACAAGCGCGGCAACAGGCAAACTCGATAACCCGTCAGACCTGCTCGAAAAAGCATCTGAACAGCTTAACAAAGACAATCAAATCAGCCCTGAGGCCAGAAAGGATGTTCTTGAAAAAGCCTATCAGGCTTTTGTCAATTACCATCAAACTTTCAAATCAGGACTGCCAAAAATTCATGCGCTGGGCGAATCGGTACGGGTTCCATACCAGGATCTGGTTCTCACAGGTCGTTTTGACCGTGTAGACATTCTGCCCAACGGTCAATTGCACGTAATAATCTATAAAACAGCCAAAAAATCACTTTCGCCCCATGAGGCTCGCCTGGATCTAAGTGGTGTATATAACTGGTTTCTCGCCGATCGGGTTTATCCGGGACGTCTGGAAAGACTGTCTTATCTCTATCTGCTGACCGGCGATTTGATACCTTTCAACCCGACCCCGCAGGACATCGAAAAACTGAAACTCAGCTTCGATGAATTTTTGACAGAAAACGCAACCGGCGAATTTGAAGGGCAGAGAAACCCGCTTTGTTCATACTGTGATTACCTTGAGATATGTGAAGATGCAAAAACCATGTTGCTATCTCCTTCGAAAATCAACTGCTTTCAGTCATGCCCATTGAAATACCGCATGAAATATATCGATCGCGTTCCAAAAGAAGCCAGACCAACGCCTAACCTGAGCTTTGACCGATCGATTCACTTCGCCCTGCGTGATTTTCACGAAAACTACAATCGCAAACAATTCAAGAAAAACCCCTTCCGGCAGATCCTTAACAAATACTGGATCAGAGACGGTTATGCAGACAATGAAGAAGAAGAACGCTTCAAAGTCAGGGCAAATATCTTTCTTGAAGAGTATTTCAATTCCTTAACCGGCGATGAAAAACCGGTCATGTTTGAAGTTTCGGCGCGCTGGCAATGGAACGGAATTGACACAGTGATTCAATTTGATCGAATAGATGAATTGCCAGACGGTAAGCTAGAGGTAATAGATTACAAAACTGGCAAAAAAGTTCCCGATGAAAGAGTCTTGAATGAAGATACCAGTCTGCTGAACATGTTTCTGGCAGCCAACCAGAAATGGCCCGGGCGCATTGCCAAGGCTTCCTATCATTATCTGGCGAATAATCAGCGCTATAGTCTCAATCCATCCGATGAAGACATCAAGGCCCATAAGATCAAAACTTCGCAGCTCGTTGAGCAGATCAACAAAAATGAATTCGAACCCAACAAAGGCTCCTTGTGTGCCTGGTGCGAATTTTATGGCCCCTGCCCCGAGTGGAAAGTCAAGCCCCATGAAATGGCCGGTGAAACCCAGGAAGAATTCAGACAACGCATCCGTCTGAGCTATTCAAAAATGAGTCTTTATCTTAATTGCCCACGATCATACCGTAAGCTGTATATTGATAAAGTTCCGCCAAAACCCCAGCCTTTCTTCAGCTTTGGCACAACTATTCACGAAACTTTCGAACGAGTTTATGATCCGATAAACCCGATTCCGAAACCCAGTCTTGAAGAAGTTCTGCGCATTTACGACGAAGTTCGTCTGACGCATCGCGAAGGTTTTGATTCTGATGAAATCGAAGAACAATACCGTCAGGACGGGATTCGCCAGATCACCATGTATTACAACAGCTTTATCAAAGATTGTGAATTCAAACCCGCATATTCGATCGAAGACTATTTCGAGATCCCATGCGGAAAATACGCGGTAATGACCGGCTTTATCGACAGAATTGACAAGCTTGAGGACGGCACATTCGAAATTCTTGACTACAAGACAGAACCTTCTATGCGAACCCAGGAAGCCGTCGACAACGACAAGCAGTTGAGCATTTATTACTGGGCCTGCGAAGACACTCTCGGGTTGAAAATCAGCAAGCTATCTTTGCTTATGCTGGATCATGACTGCAAAATTGAAACGACACGCAATCGTGACAGCATTGCCAAAGTAATTGAAACTGTTGATAAAACAGCTTATGCGATGATTCATGAAACCGAGTTCAAGCCGACAAAGAACAAATATTGCAAAAGCTGTGACCATCTGCATGATTGCCCTCTCAAAGACGAAATTCTCGCTGATGAATCCCTAATCTCGATGAAAAAGTTTTAAAATCTATCTGATTAAACTTAAGCGACTGTTCTGTTCAGGTTTCGCTGAAATTGTCATCCTGTTGCTTTACGCTGTCCTGGCTATCGAGACAATCACAGGCCTGATCGACCAGCCTGGTGACAATCGCGTATGCTTGATCTGACAAGGTTTTGCCGCCTAATAATAGCTTCCATGAAATCATCGTCTATCTGTCCTCTTAAAAAAACTTTGCTCCGCGATCTTAAGCAATTTGCATGCCAGCACATGAGACACACAACAAAACCATTATGCACAGTGCACTACAATGCCATACAAAATAATTTCCTGATTAGGAAATTGCTGACTTTTTATACAACCGTGCATAATTTTTCAGCAAATTCAATCAATATTTTCCGGTTTTTCTCGTTCAGTACCAGATGATTGTTCTGGCAGAAATTGCTTTAACTTCTATCACTCTTTTCCATATTAATTGAAACGTTGACCATGAGACGGCGATATTCTATAATCAACGCTTGAGAGGGCAAAAAATGAACCTTGATGAATTGATCTGTCACAACTGCGGCTTTTCTAATGAGACGAAAGTTCTCTTTTGCCGCAATTGCGGCGCCAGACTTCAAGAAGGCCCGGAAGAGCCCGAAAAACAGTTTATTCTGGAAGAAAAACCTGCTAAAGCCACAGGAATATCCTGCGCCAGAATCGGACTGGCTCTTTTCGGAATCTTTATCTTGCTGATGTCTTTCGGCTTGCTGATCCCAAACCTGGGTCATCGGCCTTTTCGGCCTCAGGCGCGCGAAAAGTCATGCTATGCAAATATGCGTGTAATTCTCGGGGCTTTTGAAATGTATAATATGGATCACGTAGAAATGATCGATTCAATTAACGACGCTGACGTTACCAGTGAAAATGGCTTCCTGGTTCAGGGTCGTTACCTCAAAGCTCCCATCAACCGGCCGGAAGAAAATTGCCACTACAGTGGCAGAGACCTGAATGGCAAAGGAAGAATCGAATGCAGCGAACACGGAACAGTTGAGGGACCAGATGATCGATAAATTTGCTGACCAACTATCCAGGCATGAATCGAGGTGGAACGAAACCGAAATCATTCTCAATCGCCTCGATCGAACCTATGGTGAAAAAAGATCCGATGACATTCTTAGACTCGGTCAGCTTTATATCGAACTGGTGTCAGATCTTAACAAGCTCAATCAGACTCCAGAGAGTTCAGCTGCGCGCCAGCGGGTTAATAAGCTGGCGTTAAAAGCATACGGGGCCATTTATCAGCCAAAATCTCTTGGCCTGCTTGATATGCTTGCCTTTTTCATTTTCGGATTTCCAAAAATTGTTCGAGAAAAATTGCCATACATATTCGCAGCCATGCTTATTTTCATTTTTTCTTCGTTTATAGGCTATCTTTGTATCAACGAAAAATCAAAGCTAATCGATCTGGTTATCCCTCCTGCACAACAGGAGCATTATCGAGAAAATATCAGAAGAATCAACCCTAATTCCCCTCATCCGGGTGCGTATGGGGCAAGATTCGGTGATGCAAGCTTCATTATGACCAACAACATTAAAGTAAGTGCCCAGGCATTTGCTACCGGTATTTTTATCGGTGTCGGCACGATTTATATATTGATTTTAAATGGCCTTTTACTTGGTGGACTGGCATCATTATATACTTCAGGTGGCCTTGCCTCGTTTTTCTGGTCGCTGATTCTACCCCATGGCGGCATAGAACTTCTTTGTGTTTTTATTTCCGGAGGAGCCGGTCTGCTTATCGGTCATTCGATTCTCGTCCCTGGAAAACACAGTCGCAAAGATAGTATCATCATCGAAGGAGGCAAGGCGATCAGGCTCATGTTTGGCATTGTGCCAATGCTGGTTATGGCGGGGCTGATCGAGGCATACATTACGCCGGCTTATATTTCTGAAACGGCCAAATTCATTTTCTCTGCTCTAGCCATTTTTTTAACAGTCACCTGGCTGGTTCTTGGTTCGTTATACAACCCTGAAGATTTAAAAAAAGTTTTATATAAATAAACATCCATGCACAGAGGTTTCCATGAAAGCAACACTTGCAACGATTTTGATGATTTCATTTCTGCTTACCGGCTGTAGTGGGGGAAAGCAAATAGAGATCGGTGATAATTTATCAAAAGAAGACCAGGCAATTGCTTTTCGCACGGTTCTTGATGAGCAATACAAGGCCGGCGATTATAATTCGGCATTTAAAAATTTCGAAAAGATTGCCCAACAGGGAAACAAGGATGCGGCTTTCTTTGTAGCCATAAGCTACACCAAGGGCAGAGGGGTCAAAAAGGACTGGAACAAAGGCGTGGAATTGATGAAAAGCCTCGCCGACAAAGGCTATCCGCAGGCACTTGATTTTCTCGGCAAAGAACTCAAGGCAAATGCCGTTGCCAAGGGCAATGGACCTATTGAATGGTTAGAGGTCAGTCAAAAAGCGGCACAGGCGGGAGACGTTCGAGCCTGGGAAGAATTGAGAGACTATTTCAAGAAAAACGGAGAGAAGAAAAAAGCCTTTGATTATCAACTTGGCCTGGCAAGGTATTTCTTTCTAAGAAAAAATGAAACTTCGGTATCAATAACTTTTCTTACCGGAAACCTTGAGAATGAAAAGAATATCATCGAGGCCATTTACTGGATTTTCAGCCAGGACAATCTACTTGAGCCGGCCAAAATTATCGAAGCAACACCTGAAAGCTTCAAAAAAATGGTTAAATTCATTGTTGCGCAAAAGTTGGCGATCGAGGAAGACCGAAAGAATCAGAGTTCTCGAACCGCCGATTTCGCTGCCTGTCAGAATGACAGCGTTCTGGCCCTGAAGCCTGAAGAAATACATTTTGCCTTAAAGGCTACTCAGTTCAAACAATATGATGCGATCGAGATTCTAAAGAAATACATCAGTCTCGACTTTCTGCGCCAGAAAAGAAAACTGATCCGCGAGAAAGATGCGGATGGTCTTTATCGGCTGGCGTTGAATTCTTATGATCTTATTCCCGCGGTGTTCAAAGATGGGCAAACCGCGCTGGAAATCCTGAAAATTGCTGGAGAATCCGGCAGCAATAAAGCATTGATTCGGCTTGGCGACATCCACACTATTGATCCCAAAGATGCTCAGCCGTTCAAACATGGCATCAGCTACTACAAGAAGGCTGCAGCCAGGGGTGCAAGCCAGGCTTATCTGAAGCTTTCAGAAGTGCTAACCAGAAGCCTGGATTACCACGAAAGATCAAGAGAAGAAATTGAAAAGCTCATTCTGCCACTTGCCGAAGAGGGTGCCGCCAAAGGAGACCCGGAAGCAATGGTCACGATCGCCAGATTCCTACAACAACGAAGTGGCGATGAATTTCAGGCAAGAGTAATCGAACTGCTTACTGAAAGCAATCGCCTGGGCAGCATCGATGGAGCGTTTGAACTGGCTCGCCTCTATCTTTTCAAAAGCAAAGACGACAAAAAACAAGAAGCCATTGATTTACTTGAAAAATCAGTTCTTCAGGGTCATCTTCCCAGCATCGAGCTGCTATTTGAGGTTAACAACGCAAATGGGGAAAACTATTCCTTCGCTGCAATCAAGGACTGGCTCCGTAAAAGTTCTGCCGAAGAGCGCATCAGTGCCCATCTTTTTCTGATGAAGTTCTACCTTGAAAAAGGCAAATTTCGAGAAGCTTATCGGTGGGTTGCAGCCTCCTATCTCGATAATTTCAACAAAGCCCAGCAAAACCTGAAAAATCATTTGAACGAAGAGATATGTAAAAATCTTTCAGCGGCAGAAATCGATACGATTATTCGTGAAGAAGTCGGTGCCCAGGACGAAATGCGCAAGCTTATCCGCAGGAATGAAATAAATCGGGCAATACAAACCGAACTTGGGGTTTTGCACGCATTGCTCAGGTACGGGCTCCTCGATCACTATAATAAATTTGAAGACATAATCGATCTCCAGCCGATTCTCTTTCGCCTTGAGGAAATGGCGGCAAAAGATGTGAAATTTGCCGGTTTTTTTCTTGGAGCAGTTAAATCAAGATCATATTCTCTATACTACAACCCAGAACAGGCAGAAAAAGCCTTTAAAGCCAGCGCAAAAGCCGGAAATCCCTATGCACTGTTTCGACTGGCCGAAATGGCCCAGTGCAGGGCCGACGATCCTTTTGCCTGTGATGAAGCCGACCTTCTTTACAATCAAGCAGCCAACGAGGGACTCGAAAGCGCAAAACTGCAGGTTGGCTTTCGCCTTTGCCGGGAAAACAATTTTGCCGATGCACTGCAAATCTTCAGCGAACTTTCCAGAGAAGGCAACGTCTGGGCAAAGCTCGCCCTTGCCGATTTATATGAAAATGGCCGAGGAACCGCAAAAAATCTAGAGCAGGCTGTAAAACTGTATGAATCAGTGACCCGATACTATCAGGCGGTTTACCCTTTTTATAAAAGGGCGCACAGGCAGTGGAGCAAAGACCCGGCAGCTGAAGCCAGCGGCGAAAATTTTCCCGAAAGAGCTGATCCCGCAGCAGAAGACGCCGCCAAGAACATTCTTCTCGATCGATTTCTTAAAAATGCACTTGAAAATTAGTCTATTCGCTATCCTGAGCTGAAAAACAGTTGTTAAAGTTTTGAGCGAAGTTTGGCTTTCAGATACTGAGAAAGCAGGCTAGAGCTCAACTGATCCGGAGTTATAATCAGCGTCGCAACTCCCATCTGCTCGATTTTTCTGGCCATTTCAGAAACCCTGGCAATCATGTCGCGTGCTACTACTTTTTGGAAAACTTCGGCTGTGTTTGTCGGCACAGCGTCTGCTGCCTTCTTCACCCGCGGATCGAGCACTGAGACGATTACCGGCAGGTGCTTTCGCGTTACCATTGGAATCGCTTCGAGCATTTTCCCTACCGCTTCTCCAGAAGTCAAATCAGTGACGATCATCAGCATTGACCGGCGCAGAGTCGTCATTGTCAGCGCTTTCATCACCGAAACATAATCTGGTTCAACCCGATTGGACTGAACGGCATAAAGATTTCTTACAAACGAGAAAAAATGGTTCTTGCCACGACCTGGCGGCAGCAATTGATGTGGGGTATCAGAAAAAGTAATCAGTCCAATCTTGTCACCTTTTTTCAAAACCTGATGGCCAAGAAGCAAAGCTCCATTAACGGCATGATCAAGCAGGGTGATTTCATCAACGATTGCCCCCATTGAACGACTACAATCAATCATGACCATTATCGACTGATTTACTTCAGACTGAAATTCGCGGGTAATGAGCTTGTTTCGTCGGGCCGACGCCTTCCAGTCGATCTTTCTGAACTCATCTCCCTTTACATATTCACGCAAACTTTCAAAATCAGTGCCGCTTCCGCGCCGACGCTCTGAAATCAGGCCGATTTCAATGAGGTGACTTCGTTTCATCAGCAGGTCGAAACGGGAAATACTGGTTATATCTGGATAAACCTCAACCCGGGTGACATCACCGTAGGATTCCTGAAAAACAACGAGTTCGAGCAAACCCCGGAACCGCACCACGGTTCGTTCGAAGAAAAAGGCTCCGCGTTGCAGTGGAACAATTTCATAAGAAATGGTCGTACTGGTACGTTTTTCCAGTCGCAATTCGATCTGCCGCCCTTCGCCCTTAAATTCACATGGAAACTCATCGATAAGCTCGAGTTCGATTGCGCTGTAAGCCTTGTTGGTCAGAATCAGCTCGACGCGGTTAGGTCTGGCAATGGCCAACTTTCCGGCCACTTTGCGTTCGACGAGAAGTTTGTCGGGGCGAGGCGATAAAAGGACATCGGCGATTACCAGGGCAAAAATGACCAGATTGTAGACCAGCATAACCGAGATAGCCCAGAGGTGCTCTTTTGCGATCATTAAAGGAAGAGTTCCGAAAAGCAGCAGAAGAATAACTCTGTTAGTTACCACGACCCGCTTTTGCTCAACCAGTTCGCCCATGGTTGGGATGGCCGGATTGATCTTGCGGGCCTTGGCGAGAAGATGAGTTGCAATCGCAATAGCGATTGCAACTGGAACCACAACCATTGGCAGAAGGAAAGCCATGGGAATGCCGATGGCGAGAACGGTTCCTTCAAACAATGGTCTTTGTGATGAACTCAAAATATATTACCTCGGTACTTTTACCCGACCCAGAATCGCTTTAAGAGAATCGTCAGAGCTGATGCCTTCGATTTCAGCTTCGGGCTTGAGAATGACGCGATGCCTCAATACCGGCAGAACCATGGTTTTGACATCGTCAGGAGTAACGAAATCACGGCCATCCAGCAAAGCCGAGGCCTTGGAAGAGAGGAACAATCCGATGGTCGCACGCACACCGCCGCCAACCTGGATGTCGGGCCAGTTTCTGGTAGTCCGCACAATCTCGGTAATGTAGTCGCGCACCGGATCTTTGGTCTGCACAGTGGTTATGATTTCACGGGCAGCCTGAATCTCTTCAACGCTGGCAACATGCTCAAGGCCGACTTTTTCAATACTGTCAGAGCGAAAGCCCGCTTCGAACTTGCTGAGAATTCCACGTTCGGCCTCTTCAGAAGGATAATCGAGCAGAATCTTGAAGAGAAATCTGTCGAGCTGTGCTTCAGGTAGCGGATATGTGCCTTCGTATTCAAGCGGGTTCTGGGTTGCCAGCACGGAAAAGATCGGCGAGAGCGGGAAACGATTTCCTTCAATTGTGACCTGACGCTCTTCCATACATTCAAGCAACGCAGACTGGGTCTTTGCCGGGGCACGGTTTATTTCATCGACAAGAACCAGATCACTGAAAATCGGTCCTTTGTGAGTGTGAAAAGAACCGCTTTTGGCATCAAAAATCGTGGTTCCAAGAACGTCTGAGGGCATGAGATCAGGGGTCATCTGAATTCGTCTGAAGCCGGCTCCAATTATTTCTGCCATGGTTTTGACCGTAAGAGTCTTCGCAGTGCCGGGCACACCTTCGAGCAGAATATGTCCCTTCACCAACAGGGCAGCCAGCATCAGATCGATTGTTTCGTCCTGACCAATAATTACTTTGCCGATTTCACGACGTATTCCAGTAAAAATTTCTTTGACTCTGGCAGGTTCAATCATAGAGTTTAAGGTCCTTTCTTGCGCTTTCAAGAGTTCTTACAACTCTTAACAAGGAATTAGCGGAATGGTGTTGCCCGCTCTTGATCAGAAAAATCTCTTTTTCAATGTTTTTCAAATTTCTGGCTACAGCAACATCAGCAATCTCAATTTCACGGATCAAATCAGCGAAACCGGCATCAGCCTCAAGTCCGAAGCGCCTGATGGCAGCATTCATAAAATCGAGCAAAATTCCATTGAGAACGAAGGCAGCATCGGCGTGGGCTTCCAGTAAACGCCCAAGGTTTTCAAGATAGGAAGTCGTTGCCGAATCCGGATCAGAGATAGGGCTGGCTCGACCAAACCGGCGGCCACTCGAATAAAAATACACCAGCAAAGCAATAAGCATCTGAGCCAGAACCCAGCTGATGGGGTTGGCCTTTAACAGGCTCCAGAAAGAAAAATGGTCGATCTTCTTTTTGACTTGTGAAACGCCGGTACGCTTGACCAGTTGCCTGGCTCTGGCTCTGATTAGTAGATCCGGTTCTGTATCGAGAATTCTGATTGTTTTTCTCGAAGTCGCGTATTCAACGAGTCGAGTAATAAGCACAACATTATCGGCCTTTTTCAAACCATCGCCATGGGTCATGTCGGGATGAGAAATCAGCACTATTCGCCCTTTACCTTTGAACGTTATAAAAAGACTGCTGCTGTTGCCACGTTCACCCAAAACCGATAAGTGGCTTGCATCTGGCTCCCTGCTCATCGCCTTCTCAATCGGACTAGTTTTTTCAAAATCATAAAGATAAGGCAGTTCGGTATAAATTGTTTCAGCAGTTGAGCTTTCATTGGTAAAGCGCTCTACTCCGGAGATTTTATCCATCAGATGCCGATCTGGAGTAAAAACTATCAGGGTTCCGCCATTACGAATCCAGGCAAAAACCTCTTTGAGCAGGTCAAGGTCAACCCGGGGTGGCGGATCGACAAGCAAAAGCGGTTCATCGTTGTCTCTGGGTGGTTTGGCTACCATACTTACGCTATAACCAAGTTCTTCAAAATAGTAAAACAAAAATGGCCTTGGCTTGAAATTATAGGTTGAAACCGAGCCAACCTCGACGAATTCAACTTTTTTCGGATCCTCCTCCATGCTGACTACTTCGACCTGTGACAATGAAAAAAGATTTATGCCCCACATGGTGAATATGAAAAGGCAAAGCAGAAAAATCGCGTACCCTTTGAGAACATTCATCGAATCGCGACTGTTCATTGATGCACCTTTTCAAGTTCGAGATAGAATTTTCGAAAACGCTCAAAATCTGTCTGACCGGGCTTGCGAAATCCATAAATCAAAAGATCGAAGAGATTCATCGGTTCTCTGAACATACTGTGCAGATGTCGCTCCTGCAAGAGAGACCGCAAATACTCTCCATTGGTCAGCGTATCCTGAAAATTCATCACCCGGCGTTGTTCAAGCAACAACAACGCACCGATAGTCAACAGACGGATTCCTTCGGCGAAATCACCTTGCGCAGCTGCCTGCAACGCTTTGTCGTAAATCGTTTCCACCTTCATTCGTTCCGGTGGAAGACTGGCCTCGAGGCTGGCAAACTCTTCCTGTTCCCGGGCCATTTTTTTTCGGGCATTACGCACCATGAAATAGATCATTATCAACAACGCGAGAATGCATATTCCCAAAATGACATAGAAAATGTAATTCGCCAGTTTTGTCGGTGTCTTTGGCAGTTTCGGCGGCTTTGGAGGTGTGGGTTTGGGTGGCTGAGGCTTTGGTTGCTGAGGTTTAGGGGGTGCCGGAGTGTGCTTAACCCGACTTTGCCGGTTGACCGGGTTAGAAGCGCTGTTCTCCTTATAGGTTTTATAGCTTTTGGTAACGGAAGTAGAAGTTGTGTGAGACGAACTTGAGGAACCTCCGGCGGCAACATTACCATGTATTTTTCCGGTTGAATTAGAAACCGCATTAGCGACCGACCCACCGGTAAAAGCCCCTGAGTTTGAACTGGAGCGGGAACCTGAGCCGGAACCATAGCCGGAACCCGAGCCATGATAACCTACCGAAGCACCGGCACCGTTGAATTGGCCAACTCGGGAATAAGCACCTTTGCTGGAATCTACGGAACCACTTATAACGCTTATCCCTTCGCCACTGCCATCTATGACGAAACTGCCACCACCAGCCCATTCAATTGCCGTGCCGGGGGACTGGCCTTTGGCAACTTTTACTACTCTGGTTCGACCCATGGCCCGGTCGAGAGCTTCGAGCATCTGTTTGCGCGTAGCACCATTTTTTTCCACCCTGGCATTGAGATCAAGTACAAGGCCGTTGAGAGTGTCAACAAAATTGGCAAAAATCAGTCGGCGTTTTTTGGGCACGGTTTCAGATTTTAGCGTTCCAGCAAGTGTATTTACCCACCAAAGATCGACATAATAGGTTCTTGCACCCTCATTAACCATGGTTATCTGGGCCAGATCAGCACAAAGCTCTTCGGCTTTAGGGGTCAGTGCGTAGTCTGCCTGCTCTCCACGCTGGTAAATATCGTCGAGCTGCCTGACTTTATTTGCCAGCTCTTCCAGGCTTGTTTCAGAAGCGTTGGCGGCGGCGGCAATCAAAAGCACAACAAGCAATTGAAATATTCTTTTAATCATTCATCTGCTCCGAGATTAAGCCGTGCAATAAGAATTCGATACCCGATTACAAAAGGGTCAAGCAGACAGTCCGCGCTGATCAATAATGCCAGATACCATATTTCCTGAGGTATTTTAAGGCCGGTAGGTTGCAGAGACATGCCGACAAAAGAACAAAAAGCAATGCTACTGCTAAAAAGCATCAGGTAAAAAACAGTCAGAATCATAATGAAAAAGAGATTTTTCTTCAAAAAGTAATGCTTACTGCTGAATCGCAAAAAAATTCCATCGACAGCACTGCGAAAAGTTCCACGCAATAATACCATTGGATTGGCAAGAACATAAGGCTCCCAGATTATCAACCAGCAGAGCACCAATGGCCAGAAAAGTTCGAAAGGCTTAAAATAACCGATATACATGTTCAGCCCATAGCCCAAAAGTGCGGAAAAAGCTAATGCCGGCACAAGATTGGCCAGAAACATCGCGAAATAAAGTTCACGAATCCGAATCGCCCTAGCCTGCTGTCGGCTCATGCGGTCAGGAAAGCCCCCGACAAATGCCTTGCCGATTGCCAGCCAGGCCATCGGCCGCCACAACAATTGATGCGCAAAAAGAAGCGCGATAAACACCGAGGCAACCGCGTATTCATGAAAATCTGAAAAGACATAGGGTCCGGCAAATAAGATAAATACCAGTAAAAGTTTTGGAATCGAAGCAAGAAAGCTGACATAAGCCAATTCTGAAAGATTGCGGCGACAAATAAAAACGATCTCATCAAGCAATTGCCAGCCGTTGATAATTACCAGCTTTTCTGCAGCCCTGACCGGCATCTGCATGCCTCGCCAGAGTAAACCGGACCTTGTCTGCGACGAACAGATGCGCCGCGCAATCGATGCAACAACTGGATCAGCATCACCGACAAGAACACTGGCAACCTGAAAAGAGCGATTGCCGCCGATTTTTTCAAGTCGGGCAACACCAGCGCGGCGAGTTTCCGGATCAGGGCTCTCAATGCAATCGAGAGCAGCAGCAAAATCATATTCGTTCAACTGCTGCACTGGCATTGTCTGTTCAATCATGATCTTCTCTTATAACTACAGTATTGGCAAGAAGATCACCGAGTCGTTGATGATTTTCGGTCAGCAACATCGAAACAACAGCTGCGCAAAAAAGCGACGGCAAAAAATCGGCAAGCTTGAGAACATTGCGCAGCAACGAATTGAAAAACCTTATTTCCTGGCCATTGGCCATGACCACGCGAATGCCGAATGCCTTTTTGCCAGGCGTTCGCCCATGATTGAAAACCTCATGGTAAATATAGTATCCAACTGTCCAGCAAAGGGTAACGATAAGAAAAATACCGTATACCACCGTTCGCGATGAATAGTAATATAAGGGAAACCTCAAATAATCAAGGCTGCCAAGTATTCCCACGTAAAAAAGAACCAGCCATAAGGCCTGGACAGCGATATCGTATGCAAGTGCGCCGGCACGGCTGAACATTCCGGCCAAAGGCACACGAATTTCCGCATTTTCCGGGGTAACGATAACCATATCCTGTGACATTTTCGGCCTCTCAACAGTAAGTGCTCAAAAAAATTATAGCAGAAGCTAAATATCTGATCAATCGAAAGAATCAGCTAGCCACGGCAAACGCAATTTTTTTTTGTCCGTGGGCAGCCAAGGCTCTCTTCATTTGGGTACTATGTGTAGACTTTCGTGAAGATCACTCCAGCAAAGCGCAAAGACAAGTCTGCAAACAACCTTTCATTGTGTAGCGAAAATAGCGAAACCTTTTAATGAGAGACAAGTCCCTCAAGGCAGGAATTAAAAGGTTTACTGTTTTTGCAATGTAATTCGCTATGATATAATTTGTGGGTTAATTTAAGTTTCGTCTAGAGAGGCTGGCAGAATTTCTATGGGTTTAACCGTAATTGAAACCGTTAAAGAGCTTCTTTTTGGTCAGCGACTCGCTGTTCTGGCAACCGTCTGCGAAAACAGGCCCTATACCTCAATCGTGGGTTTTGCCGCCGAACCCGACATGAAGACTCTTTATTTCGGCACGCCCCAGGCTACTTTGAAAGTGCGTAATATCAGCAATAACCCCGCCGTTTCGCTGCTGATAGACAATCGGCAGAATGCTGGCAGCGATTTCAGTCTTGCCGCTGCCCTGACCTGCGTGGGTGGCGCCGAGGCGACGACTGCTGCCGAACGTGATCGCGCCTGTGAAATGCTGGTTGCAAGACACCCTGAATTACGCAGTTTTTTTGTTTCGCCCACCTGCGTTATCGTAAAAATCACGGTTTGCAAACTTAGTCTGGTGCAGAAATTTCAGGGGGTAACCGAACTGTTTCCGGGCAAAGACTTATGAACCGCCTGAAAGCTTTTTCAGAGCTCAAACAGGCGCGGGTCAGTCAGATTGGCGGAAAAGCATGTGCGTTATTCAAGCGGATGCGGGCGGGTTTCAATATTCCTTTGAGCTTCTGCCTGCCCGTAGACTGCTATGATGAGTTTGTGAGACAAAACCACCTCTCAGGCCGAATTCAGCTCGAATTAAACCGCAAGGATCTTTCCGACTGCCGCTGGGAGGAACTTTGGGATACCGCCCTGCGTATTAAAAACGTTTTTATTCAGGGAAGGCTGAGCGAAAGTCTGCGTGACTCGCTGGCAAAAATTTTTTCGCTAATTCCGCCTGGGCCAAGCCTGGCTGTTCGTTCTTCATCGACAGTGGAAGATTCACTCAAACAATCATTTGCCGGCTTGCATGATTCTTATCTTGGAATAAGCAATCTTGAACAACTTGAAAAGAAGATCATTCTACTGTAAGTGCTAAAAAAAATGTTTCAGAAGCTAAATTTCAGATCAATCGAAAGAATAAGCTAGTGTTTAAATTGTTGCATGGCCTGCATCGGGTCTTTTAGGTCAAGATATCTGGCACGGCTGATCAGCCACTTTTCTTCCACTTTACGCAAATTGACCAGAGCCGCGTCAGCGCCGTGCTCTCCAAAGGCCTGAAATTTGTTGCCATCGATAGTGCCAAAAACCTTGACCACGACGATTGCCCTGGCCTGAGAAGCATTTGCCGGCAATTTTTCATTTTCATGCTTAATCAATTCGATTGAAGCCGACAGATCCCGAACCTGAAAAAAGAACCCTTTCATCTGCATGACCATGGTTTCCTTATCAGCTCCCGGCTCAGCTACAGCATCGTCGGTAAGAAACTCGGCCACGCCTCTGAAATCTTTAGCTACAAATCGCTCAGCCAACTGATGCAACATTTTTTCGATCTTTTCATTCTCATTTGCCTTGAAAAAGACAAGTTTGACAATCAGCCCCACTAAAATTATGGCGGCAAGACCGGCGAGTATCTGCAAAAATTTTTTCGAAAAATTAAGCTGCATATATTTATACTCTATCAGGATCCCTTATTAGTCAAGGATCAGCATCGAAAAAACGGAATCAGTTTAAATAGCTCACTCAATGATTCACCTGCCCCTATTGCAAATTGCCGTGCAAAGTACTACAATGGCAAAAACTCTTGGGAGGCGAACTTTTGCGCAACAAAATGCTGAGAAACAATCATTTGACCACCCTTTTGTTGTCCATCGTCGTAATGGCACTCGTTTTTGTCGACGGCTGCGATTCGAGCAAGCAATTGATTGTATACACTTCGGTAGACCAGCCTTTTGCTGAGCCGGTGCTGGCCTACTATGAAAAGCTCACCGGAGTTAAAATTCTCGCAGTGTATGATACAGAAGCGGCAAAAACCGTAGGTCTGGTTAATCGTCTTCGCGCAGAAGCGAACTCTCCCAAGGCCGATGTTTTCTGGAGTTCGGAATTTGCCCATACCATTCGCCTTGCCCGAGAAGGCATATTTTCGCCTTATGCACCAGCTTCTGCCACCGACATTCCCGCACAGTTCAAAGACCCGCAAAACCTTTGGACAGGAGCATGTTTGCGAGCCAGAGTCTTTATCGTAAACGACAAGCTCGCCTCAGAATCACTACCATCCAGCGTAGAAGATCTTCTTAAGCCAGATTGGCAGGAAGGACAGGCAACCATCGCCTTCCCGATGTTTGGCACGACCAATACCCACGCCGCGGCTTTATTGGCAATGCACGGCAAAGACGCCATGCTCGATTTTTTCAAGACCCTCAAAGCTCAAAAGGCTTTCATCGCCGACAGTAACGGCAAAGTTCGCGACCGGGTCGTCAACGGGCAAAGTCTTATCGGGTTAACCGACACCGATGATGCAATGGTAGCAATCAAAAGAGGCAACCCGGTAAAAATGATTTTCCCTGACCAGAGAGATGATCAACCTGGCACCCTGGTAATACCAAACACTGCTGCAATGATCAAGAACTGCCCGAACCCTGAAAATGCCGCGGCTTTTCTCGATTTCATCACCAGCGAACTTGGCGAAAAAGCTTTGATCAAAAACAGCGAAGGCTTTTTTTCAATCAGGGCCGGACGCGAATCTCAGCCCGATTGGATTCCGGATTCCGGAATCAAGGCTTTGGCGCTAACTCCTGACCAGATTGCCGACGGCATTGCTTCGGCGTCACTGGCATTAAAAGAGGTTTTCTAATTGCCCTGGGGTCGACGTTTTTCTCAGGGCTGGCTACCAGCTTTTCATTGCAGTCACCGGCATTTTTGGCTGGCATGGTCGGGTTTCGCCTTTATAACGCTGGTTCCAGTCCTGATGCTTTTCTTTGTTGATTTGCCGACCGGCAAGGCCGCACTTGAAATATCTTCAAGAACCTTCAAACTGCTTAAATCGACTCTTGAGTTCTCTGTCCTTTCGACAGTTTTCGCGACAATTCTGGCAATAGTTCCCGGCCTTTTTCTATGTGACCGGAAATATGCCGGTCTTCGTCTGCCTCTTGCTTTTCTGGTTTTCCTTCCGCCTTATATTCATGCTCAAGGGTTTGCCAATCTTGTTGCCGCACCGCCTCGTGGCCTGGAGTTTTTACGTCAGGCAGACGGAATCTATTGGTCGGCTCTGGTTTGTGGACTGGCCTTTGCGCCAATTTGCTCAATGGTAATCAGCACGGCATCGTTTCTTGTGCCGGCAGCACAAGTTGAAAGTGCGCGAATAAACCTCGATCGCTGGCAATTCTTCAGATTTACCGTTTTTCCCGCTGTTTTGCCACTGGCAATTGCCGGGGCATGCATCACCTTCATTTTTTCAATAATGGAGGGCGGATTGCCGCTTAGTATGCAGACCACAGTCTTTGCAACGGAAATTATTTCTCAGTTTCTCGCAGGCGGCAGTTTTACGGGCATTTTTATCTCGATATGGCCTATGTTTGCGCTGATATCCATTGCCTTTCTATTTCTTGTGCCGACTTTGAAAAAATTAGCAGGCAACATAGGTGCAAACAGACGTTGTAGCCTGGTGCAGGCTGCAAATCTGCCACCGGCAGTTTCTTTCATTGGCCATGCACTGCTGATGTCTGCCCTTTCAGTAATGTTTCTGCCCTGCCTGGCTCTCGTCAGACAGGCTTTCAGCGAAGGCAACGGCATTTTTTCCAAAGCCGATATAGACACAATTTTGCCTTCGATTGGACTGTCTTTTTTTTGCGCATTGTTTTGCACGCTAATCTGCCGTAACATCAGCAAGGACGCGGGGCAAAGCCGAATTTTCACCGCACTTTTGTTAATCTCGGCGGTGATCCCTGCCAGCCTTACCGGTGTTGCATGGGCATGGGCGGGAACCTGGGTTCCAGCTTTGCCCCAGGTGCTGATTCTCGGATTAAGTCACATTGCCCGGGCTTTACCGCTGACGATGATTGTTTCAATTATGGCCTGGAAATCATTCAGCGGCTGGCGCCAGCTCGAATCGGCAAATTTGCTGCCCCAGTCAACTTTATTAAAGTTAAGAATTGAAGCACCGGTAATTTTCATAAGCTTTTGTGTTGCCACAGTCATTTCTTTACGCGAGCTTGAAGCAACTCTACTTACAGTTCCCGCCGGCTATCAGACCCTGCCCTTGCGGGTTTTCAACCTCATGCATTATGGTGCCGGAGCAGATGTTGCCAGGTTGAGTCTTGCTCTTGCGCTGATAATGGCTTTGGCTGCCACAGCACTAGTCAGGAGATGGCCAAAATGATGGAAATACGTAATCTTAGCTATAAAATCGAAACAAGAGAGGTTTTTTCACGATTAAACCTCTGTCTTGGCAGTCGAGAAATCAAAATCATTTCAGGCCCCTCCGGTTGCGGCAAAACGTCTCTTCTCAGGTTAATTGCAGGCCTGGCAACCCCATCTGCCGGTCAGATAGTTTTGCATGGAAAATTGATGAGCACGCCAACATCTGTCGAACAACCCCAGCTTCGAGAAATGGACATGCTTTTCCAGGAAGACGCCCTTTGGCCTTCGCAAAGCATCATCGACCAGATTCAACTTGTGGCGGGCCGAAGAAAAAATTCGCCAAATTTCGAATCTTTTAAAAAAAATGATTATTTGAATCTAATCATTGATTCTTTGGACATAAGACAGCTCCTCCAACGCAGACCGGAAGGTTTAAGCGGAGGTGAAGCACGAAGGTGCCAACTAGCGAGGGTGCTGGTAAATACTCCACCCATACTGTTGCTCGATGAACCAACTGCTTTTCTGGACGAAGAGGCTACCAAGCGGGTCTGTACGTTACTCGAAAAAATTCTCCCCCGACTCGCGGTTGCCTGCATAATTATGTCTCACGAAACCAATGCTTTTAGCAAAGACTTTGCTGAAAGAATTAAATTTGAGCATCTATCTTCTGCTGAAGCAACTGATTGAAATCGCAAAAAAGAATTCGCAACCCTCAGGGAATAAAAGTCATTTCAAAAGCAAGAGTGTTGGTTTTGAGACGGTTCATTTCCATGTAAAAAATCATTTGGTACACGCCAAGAGGAGCAATCGAAGTATCTTCAGGTGCAAACGGAATCTCAACCTCCCAGCGACCACTCAATTCATTTGTGCCGATTTTAGTCGGGATCTTGATTGGCTCAGCATATTTGGTAAAAAAGGCGGCTGTATCTGATGCGTTGCAGTCGGTAGCAACCTGGCCACGCATTCCAGCAAGAACTTCAGTGGTTTGCGATCCGATAACGCCGATTGGTTCAGTCGTTGGATTTTTGATGGTTTTGACAAAGCCAAGATAAGCCGTAGCAGTAGAAACTTTGTAAGGCGAAGACCATGTGCACGAGAGGGTCATGATTCCCCCGCCGCATTTGGAAATGCTGTTGTTCTGCACCTGAAGATCGTAAATTGTCGGAGTCACATAGGTCGGTTCAGGTACGAGCTCGGGCAAAATGCCGGTTTTTTCACTGCAACCGGCAAAAACAACCGTCAGCGCGATTATCAGCAGCAAAAAGTGCAATTTAAATTTCATAAGGCCTTCCCATCGAATATATTCTTTTTATCTATCGGAAAAACCTCGGTCTTTTTTCAATTTTTGTTTGTCAATTATCTGCAAAACTTCTAGAATGTCATGAAAATATAACTGGAGACTAAATATGAACAACAAGGATTTATTGCAAGACAACCCCATGATGAAAAGAGAAGGCCTGCCGCCTTTTGACCAGATCAAGGTCGAGCATGTCGTGCCGGCAATGATGGCCACACTGGAACAGCTTGAAACAGAACTGTCGCGAATCGAAAGTAATATCGTTCCGACCTGGGAAGGCCTTTGCCAACCCCTCGAAGATCTCGACATACATTTCGAATATACCTGGGGCGTCATCAACCACCTTACCAGCGTCAAAAATTCAGATGAATTACGCAAGGCTTATCAGGAAATCCTGCCGAAAGTTATTGATTTCAGTCTGCGTATGTCCCAGAGCAAACCGCTTTACGAAGGCTTCAAAACTATCCGGCAATCGCCTGAATTTGCCGGCTTCAACGATGCAAAAAAGCGTATCGTAGAAAAGAAAATCAAAGCTGCCGAACAGGCTGGCGTGGGTCTTGAAGGCAAGGCCAAAGAGCGCTTCAATGAAATTGCCAACCGTATGTCAAAGCTTAGCACCGATTTTTCAAATAATGTTCTCGATGCCACCAAAGCATACGAAATGATCATTACTGACAAAAATGACACCGAAGGCTGGCCTTCCAATCTTCGCAACCTTGCCGCCCAATCATGGGCCAGGGAAAAAGGCGGCGAAGGCGCAAAACCCGATGCTGAAAACGGCCCGTGGCGCATCACTCTCGACTATCCAATCTGGGGTCCATTTATGCAGCACAGTCGCAATCGTGATCAGCGCCAGCAAGCATACCATGCGATGATGACCAAAGCAGCCGAAGGCAAATTTGACAATACCGGGCTGATCGATGAAATTCTCAAACTCAGAAAGGAAGAAGC
>CAZQUE010000031.1:27419-48166 GCA_964596185.1 uncultured bacterium
TTGCCAAGAGTTCTAGACGGCCTTTTCGGCCTGGCTCAGCGCTTGTTCTCGATCAAGATAAAACAGTCTGACAAAGCGTTTCCAAAATGGAACGACGATATCATGTATTTCGATGTGCTGGACGAAAACGGTGAATTGATCGCAAACTTTTATCTCGACCCATACTCACGTCCGGCAGAGAAACGCGGCGGAGCATGGATGAACGAGTGCTTCGGTCGTAGATTGATCAACGGCATGGTTCGACTGCCGGTAATTTACCTTATCTGTAACGGGACACCGCCTGTTGGTGATAAGCCTTCACTGATGAGCTTCGGCGAAGTAGCCACTCTGTTTCATGAGTTCGGTCACGGCCTGCAGGGTATGCTGACCCGGGTAAATGAAGCTGAAGCCGCTGGCATCAACGGAGTTGAATGGGATGCGGTTGAATTGGCAAGTCAGTTCATGGAAAACTGGTGTTATCACAAGCCGACTCTTCAGGGTATGGCAAAACATTACGAAACCGGCGAAACTCTCCCAGATGATCTTTTTGAAAAAATCAAGGCTTCGAAAAACTTCCGTTCAGGCTCCGGCATGATGCGTCAGATCGAATTCGGCCGCATAGATATGTATTTACACCATGAATTCGACCCGAACGGCAGTCAGGAAACGCCGAAACAGATTGCCAGAAGAATTGCCTGCGAATGCCGCGTTATGGAACCCTACGAACATGAAAACTTTCTCAACAGTTTTTCGCACATTTTTGCCGGCGGCTATTGCGCCGGGTATTACAGCTACAAATGGGCTGAAGTTCTCAGCGCTGACGCATTCGCCGCTTTTGAAGAAGCCGGAATCGATAATGAAGAAAAGGTGCGCGAGCTGGGCTTGAAGTTTCGCGACACCGTTCTGGGTCTTGGCGGCAGCAAACACCCTGCTGAAGTGTATCGCATGTTCAGGGGTCGTGATGCGTCGACTGAAGCTTTGTTAAGGCACTCAGGACTGAAAAATTAAACGCAATGTTTTTTCCCCTGCACGACCAGAACAATGAATCGGTGAAAAGGATTCCGATAATCAGCTATCTGATTATCGGAACCTGTCTGATCGTGCATCTCTACACCCTGGTTCTCCAGGTTGGCGATTCGTCGCAAAAAGATTCTTTGCACTTTCTCTACCGGCACGGCCTGGTGCCGGCCCCCTTTATGTCGATGCAAACCCGCTACATCATAGGCTCATTTGAGCTGATTTTCGGCAAGAAAGAACTGGCAAGAATTCGCGAAAACCCGACGAATGAGGACGAAAAAAAGATTGCCGAGATGGTAGAAGTTGAAAACAGCTCATTTTGGCTAATTCTCATGCCTTTGACCTGTATATTCATGCACGGAGGCATGTTTCACCTGCTATCGAACATCTGGTTTTTCTGGATTTTTTCAGATAACGTTGAAGAAAAGATGGGAACGTTTTTCTTCAGTTTTTTCTACCTTTTTTCGGGCATCGTTTCGAGCCTTGGTCATGCAGTTCTCAACCCGGACTCGCTGATTCCCCTTGTCGGAGCCAGCGGTGCCATCAGCGCGGTAATGGGCGCATATCTGATTATTTATCCCAAAAATCGAATAACCACTTATTTTTGCCCGATCTGGTTTTTTATTCGGCGTATCGATGTACCGGCAGTGGTGGTTCTGGGCATGTACCTGCTGTTGAACTTTTTATCGATGACCGCATCGACTCATGGCGGCACCGCTTTTGATGCCCACATTTCGGGGTTTATCATCGGCGTTGCTTTCGGCTACATGTTTCGGCGCAAAAAAACCTAGGAGCGACGCGCCTGCCGGTAGTACATCAGGGTGTAAATAACCACGCTGGAATAAATAATCGGAAAAAGACACACTTCTGAAACGATAGCCAGAAGTGAAGAAATGTTTCTGGTGGTTTCACCGGGCAAAACTGGCATTAAAAGTGCCATTACCTCGATAGAGTTCATGGTTATGAAATTCATGATGAAGTTGGAAAAAATAACCAGAGTGGCAAATCGCACCTTGTCGTTACCGTAAATTCTGTCAGCCATCAGATAAGGATCGCCATTATTATCAAGAATGCAGATCGGCTCGATCAGCATCAGCTTGAAATAAACCGAAGCCATTACGAAAGCCATCATCAACAAACCTACAAGCTTGCCAACCGAAGACAAGAAAGGAATGTCTTTGAATGATTCGCTGGCACCGACAACCGAGCCGCCGATAATCATTGCCACAACGAGCCAGAGTAACAGATAAAAATATTTGCGCAAGGCATTTGAAAACACATAGGGAAAAAGCGCACTAACACGGCCGTTCCAGTCTTCACCTTCGCGACCATGAACAAAATCATCGACCATACAAGTGACCAGAGTTTTCCATTCGATGAAAATTTTCAAACTCTTGTAAGCAAAAAATGGCAGGGTCAAAATTGAATAAAGCCCGGCAATCGGAACCGACACCTTATTAAAAAGCAGCAGGCCTGTGATAAACAAGACCAGAAGAGCAAACCATTTCAAGAATTTTTTACCGGTTTCCAGCGAGAAAGCCCAAACGTGTTTTTGATACAGGCGCATGGTAAGATCGAATATCTCACTGACGGAAGAATCGGCAGAAGGCAACATGGAAAAGGTTCCGGCCGGAACATGGGTACAAAGACTGCCTTCGACTCTGGCAAGTTCAACCCTCAATAGCGCCTGGGTTTTGGCATCGAGCCGATCTCGGGCTGCGAAGATATCAATAGCATAAGCGACCAGCATGGCGTCTCTTCTGATTTTAAGACTTTTTCGCTCTATTTTCAGCAACTCGATCTCGGACATTTTGCTGGCGGCTTCTTCAACGCCCATTTCTTTCCCCGATTTAGAGGCAGAAGAGATTAACGATTCAATATTACTCAGATCTGCATCGATTCGCTGGAGAATCCTGGCGGTCCTCTCGTCGGCAGGAGAATGTGCGAGGGATTTGCGTGCCAGTTGTATCAGGGACTGCTTTTCCGATTCGGGAGTTCGCTCAAAAACAAATCTATCAGCAGATTGGTCGTCGGCCGATTTAATCAGGTGAACGAGGCTGCTGAACAACTGATCGAGGCTGTTTTCAAAGAAATGTTCGCGGTTCTTTTCGAGATTTATGCGCAATTCCACTTCCTGAAGGAGCTTTAACGCTCCGGGAACCCGTTCATTAACGAAGATTCTTAAAATGTCATAGGCTTTGTCGCGCACCTTGGGACTTACATCCTGTAGCAATTGCTCGATCAGACCGACATAGCGTTGTTCACGCTGCAACGAAACAACGTAAAGAGCGCTCTGCCTGAATGCTTCACGCCCTTTTGCCAGCAATTTCTGAACCTCATTGAAAATGTCGACGCGGCCGATTGATCCCAGAGCAATTACCGCATTGGCGGCAACCCGACTGTTTTTATCCGTCAACAATGGGTAGATATAATCTGCACTGCTAACAACCTCAACCGCCGCAGCAGCTTCGACAGCATTGGCTCTTACCCGGTCATCTTCATGCTTTAACAGCTGAATGCATCGATTTATTGCCTTCTGCGGTTTTTTTTCCTTGATCGTCGTCAGCATCATTGAAAGCAGAAAAGGATCGGCTTCCTGTTGAAAGGCTTCGACAAAAGCTTCCTGACATCGTTCAAAATCTTCGGTTATCTCAGAAAGGGCCAGATATCTTTTACATGGGTCAGCGTGCCGCAACAGCTCAAGAATTTCATCCTGTTTGACCGGAGCCAACTCTTCTTCAATCTGTTGTTTGACCTGTTGTTTTTCTTCAGGCGAGGTTTTTGCAAGTTTGTCGATGATTACCGCCGCTGCAGGATTACCATCTTCTTTTTCAGCATTAATGATAGCCAGAGCCTTTTGCCTGATCTGCTCTTCCGGGTCTGTAGAAGCAATCTGGGCCAAAATAACCAGACTTTGCGGCGATCTGATCCGGGAAAAGGCAAAAACAGCCGAGGCCCGCATCCATACCCGCTCATCGGTTGCCATACGCCGAAGCAGCTCTAAAAGCCCCGGTCCACCTAGTCCCTTAAGCGCTTTGATGACGTTGGTTTTTACACGATTATCGTCATCACCCATCATCGAAATGATGTAGTGATTGGCGGAATCCCCGCCTATTGAAGCCAGAGCTTCGATGGCGTTGGCCCTTACCCGCGAGTCGGGGTCGCGCAGGAATTCGCTGATCAATTCAACATCTTCACCATTACCGAAGCGACCGGCAGCCATGATCATGCTGGCTTTCAGCTGAGCCACAGTTTCTTTTTCAAGTGCCGACAATATGCAGAGCCGGGCAATATCGCCGTTCTGTTGCAAAGCCTTTTTCAGGCCGGCGAAACGCGCATACGGGTCTTCAGACTGTAAAAGCTGCTCAAAATGCAAATTGGCATATTTTTCGTCGACGGCTCCAGTCTGGAGCTCAAGCGCTTTTTTCAGGTGCTCGAGAGCTTTTCTTGCGAGCACGCGAATATCCTGATTCGAATCTGCTCCGGCAATCTCGGTCAATTTTCCAACGAAAGAATCGTTATTCAGGCGGGCTGCGAGAAGAATTCCCTGCTTTCGTGAATCAGGGTTCTCAGAAGCCAGGAGAGAACTGATTTTTTCGATTGTTACTTCCATTTCACCGACTGCAATTCAAATCAGGACAAGATTCGGGTTACCAGTATAAAAGATAGCATTCTCCTGGTTTAAGGGAGTATGCTATTCGTTGCTTACTAACCGGGATTTCTGCTTTCTGACCTGGTTCAGCCAGAAGGTTGCTCACCCGCTCGAGACTTTCGGGAATCGCCCATTCAAGCTCAAGCTCCCCAGCAAGTGTGTTGTCAAGATCACGATTAAATACTACGGCCAGATGGTTTTTGCCATCCTTGCGAACAAAGCAGATTACGTCCGCCTGTCCTGTTAAGGCAGTGGCAAAGCTTTCACGGCCAGTCTGTCCGACGATATGCGCATATTTTTTTCTCAGACTCAAAACACGACGGACAAAATTGAACATTGGATGCGTGCCATCCCATTGATAGCCACAAAGGTCAAACAAAGCCAGCTTCTTGCCCTTTAATTTTTCAAGATCTTCATTACTGAAATCAAGACCGGTATTAACGGGCATGGTTTCACCAAGCTCCTGACCTGAATGAATGAAGGGAATGGCATGGGGAAGCATGGTGTTTACCAGAAAGGCGTAGCGGGCGTATTTTTCCCCGCCAGGCCGGCCGGCAGCCCTTGGCGTATTGTGGTTTTCAACGGCTCCAAAAAACGATAGAGGCACGCCTTCGTTGCCGATATGGTTGAGCAGATCATACATGCCATCACGGCGATATTCGACCCACCAGGCATAACCAACAACAGCGTTGTATCCGGCATCAACCGAGTCTTCCCTGATTTCAAAATTCTCTGAAAGAAATGTGAAGTTTTCATCATGCTGCCGGGCAGTAGAGATAATATTCTGCATCAGCGAAACCGGCACCGCATGCCCCATATCAACCATTACGCCGTCGATACCATATTCACGCTGATAAGTCGGAATAAGCTCTTCGATGGTTTTCCAGAGGCTCTCATTGGCCAGTTCGGCACGGGCCAGGCGGCAGTCATACATGCGAATGGTATTGTAAGCAATATAGTTGAATTCGGGCTTCTGAGCATTTTCATCACGGTACATGCGCAGATAGGTGACGTCGCCCCAGGGAGGCTGATTGTCATCGGGCGGCCAGTCGGCAAACGCACCGGGAATTCTTACTCCTACAGTTTTTCCGCTTTCTTTGCCTTTTGGGCTGAGTCCGCGATATTGCCCCTGCCGATTGAGAGCAACGGTACTCTTTTCGGGCACAGCTTTGAAAAAGTCTCGATAGTATTCCGGGGGCGCGGGCAACTCGTTAAAATCATGATTGGCAACTTTCTGATTGATGATTGCCAATTCTTCGGTGTTGAAAACCGGGTTGCCGTATCCGGCGGCGATTTTTTCGGGGTCGGTTTCTCCAGGATCGCGGTCGATTATTTCTTCGTCGATCCAGTAAAACCACTCCGGATTAGTTGCAATCCAGTCTGAATCTTTGCTTGCCGTCCTAAATACAAACTCGGCAACAACCCTGATGCCAATCATGTGGGCAGCCTGGACAAAGGCACGGAACTGATCTTCAACGTTCATGTCGATCAATGGGTCTGCGAGGGTTTCTTCAAGTTTATAGGGGTTTTTTATCGCATAAGGAGAACCCAGATCACCCTTGTTTCCGTCGTGACCAATGGAAGTCACCGGCAACAGGTGAATGGTGTTGCAACCCAGTGCTTTGATATAACCCAGCATGGCAATACATTTCAAGAAAGTGCCCGACTCTCGCAAACCATCTGCATTGAGGGTCAGATCGGCTTTACTGCCACCAAGCTGTCCGTCGCCGTCATGATCGTAGGCCGCGGTGAGTCGAACAAAAATATTGTAGATACTCTGGCCGGCGATCCATGAGCCTCCCTGCCCTTCCGGGATTTGTGAATTCAATGATTTACACGGATCGATGCCACTCATGGCATTTTTTTCAATTGCTTCAATGTGTGAAAGAAAGAACTCTGCGGGCTCTACCGAAACCGGGGGTTTGCCATCGACTGGTTCTTTGCCCAGCGGCACCCACAAAGACGGTACACGATAGCGAATTTTCGCAGTTTTTTCCTGAATATTTTTCAATTTGGTTTTCAGCGATTCAAGAGGGTTACTCATGCAAATTTCTCCAGGCAATTTTTTTTCTGAATCTGAATATTGAATTTTAACACAAGAATTCGCTTGTAATCGAAAGGTTTTTCTCAAAAAGCAAAACTTTACATTCAAGCGTATTTTGTTTATATTCAGTAGGTCATTTCATCAGCAATTTTTTTGCAGATTTTAAGGAGAACATCATGGCGATTAAGATTGATACCGAAAAATGCGTTGGTTGTGGCGCCTGCACAGGCACTTGCCCAGTTGAAGTACTTGAAATGAAAGACGGCAAAGTAGTCTATAAAGGCGACGGCTGCATCGATTGTGGCGCATGTGTTTCTTCATGCCCAGTTGAAGCTCTCAGCCTCTAATTTTCTTTTCAAGAAAAAAACCGCCGATTCATTCGGCGGTTTTTTTTACGAGTTTTAAACAAATCAGGCTTTAAAGATTGTTTATCAGTTCCTGCAGTCGCTTTTCGCGTTCTTCGGGAGTTTCGTCTGGTGGTGCGCCGCTGTCGACCGGGAAATCAGGATTGTCAACTGCCGGCAGGGGCTGTTGCTCTTCTTCGTTGTCTTCGCCGGATTCTTCGGAATCAGGACTGCCATAATCATTGTTCGGCGGCTCAGCAGGAGCAGCTTGCTCAGGCTCTGAACCTGCATCGCCTGCATCACCTGAAGCCCCGGTAGTCTGGTAATTATCATAGGTTTTTATTGGACTTGCCTGCTGCTGCTGAGTTTTCAACTGCACTTCCCGCTCGAGCTGAGCAGTTTCACTTTCAACGTCTTCAAGCTCCTCTTTCGCTTCTTCAAGCTCTTTTTTCTTTTCTTCGATATCGTCCTCAAGCCTTCGGCGACGACGATTGTAAAGATCGTCTTTCAAGCTGTACCACAGGCGATTTGCCTTGTCATATTCTTCCTGGAGGTCTTTAAGTTGCTGCTCCAGCTGAGGGACTTTATTTTTCAGGCTGTCTTTTTCTTTATATTTTTCTGCGAGTTCCTGGGCTTTAGCCTGAGATTCAGCTGCTTCTTCACCAAACTTCTCGATTCGCTCCATCTCGCTCCAGCTTTTTAATCGTTCTTCACGAATTTCCTGGGCAAGCTGAGTCTGGTACTGTTGCTGAGCATCAGCGGTGGCCCTGAGTCTTTCAATGAGATTCTGGGTTTTTTCTTTAACCGCATCGTCTTTAACCAGCTCCACCACTCTCTGGTAATTTTTTATCGCTTCTTCATAATCAGAGTAACAGACGGCATTAACGAACGCCAAAGTCTCGATGGTTTTTACATCATCAGGGTTTTCAGCGAGTCTGGTTTCGCAATCCTTTTTCAGAGCTTCAATCAGGCCGGCGTCATCAAAAGCAAGGACTGCCCGATCTTTGCGCATGGCCTGATGATAAGCCTCTACAGCTTTAGCCATATTGCCCTGCTTTTGCAGCTCAATAGCTTCCTGATAAAGAATATTGGCCTCTTCCTGAATATCAATTTCTGCCTTCTGAGCCATGCAGACTGAAATATCCGGTGAATTTAACATCACCAGCCCGCCCAGGGACAGCGCTAACAGCAAACCAGTTTTTCGCATCGGCTACCTCTCAGACATAAATAGTACATTAATCCTAACACATCTTGCGATACTCAACAATATTTTGGCAAAGCATCGCCAACCATGTCTAGACGACTTTACCCGGATTCAGAATATTTCTGGGATCGAAAGCGCGTTTAATCTGGCGCATCAGTGATAACTCCAACTCACCGGTAACTTCAGGCATGTATGGACGCTTAGCGTGGCCAATACCATGTTCACCAGAAACCTGCCCCCCCAGTTCTTTCGCTTTTTTATAAAGCCTCGCAAAAGCCAGCTCCAGGCGAGTGCGAAATTCTTCACGAGAAAGCTCGTCACGCAACAGATAAACATGAAGATTGCCGTCACCGGCATGACCAAAACTGCGAATTCTTAAACCCTCTTCTGTTTCAATGACCCGGGTAAACTTAACAAATTCTGCAACCTGATTTCGCGGCACGACGACATCGCACTCATCCATCTCGGTGGTCGAAGCCTTGATTGCTTCAAGAAAAGCACCGCGGGCCGACCAGATACTTTCCTGGCGTTCCTGGGTGTCTGAAATAAAAATGTCAACCGCACCACGCTGTAAACAGATGTGCGCAACCTTTTCATAGTCTTTTTCAACATCTTCGCGACTGTTTCCGTCGAAAGTCAAAAGCAGATAGGCATCTGAAGAGGCATCCGGAAACTTCTTGCCAAGAAAATCTTCGGCGTTTTCAATAACCGCACGTTCCATATATTCAATCGCCGTCGGAATCGCCTTTGACTGAATGATAAGCGGCACAGTTTCAATTGCCGTTTCCAGGTTTGGAAAAGGCACGAGCAGGCTGATCGCTTTCGCGGGCTTTGGCAGCAGCCGCAATACCGCACGGGTCACGATGCCAAGAGTTCCCTCTGAACCAATAATCAAATCCTTCAGACTATAGCCAGAACTGTTTTTTACGATCTTGCCACCAAACCAGGCGATCTCACCGTCTGGTAAAACCACTTCAAGCGCGCGCACGTAATCTCGGGTTACGCCATATTTTACCGCCCGCATACCGCCGGCATTGGTGCTGATATTGCCACCGATAGATGCACTTTTTTCACCCGGGTCAGGCGGATAAAAAAGATCATGCGCTTCGACGTAAGCCGCGATATCCATCAGCAGCACTCCAGGTTCTACGGTTAAAGTCAGATTCTGCTGATCGAGTTCGAGAATATGGTTCATTCGCGCGGTGCTGATCATGATGCCACCATGCAGAGCCACCGAACCACCAACCAGGCCGGTTCCCTGGCCTCTCGGGGTTACCGGAATACTTTTTTCAAAGGCGTATTTCATCAGTCTGGAAACTTCCAGGGTAGTTGCCGGACTGATCAGAACCTCGGGAAAGCACTTCAAATCACCGAGTTCATCATGACTGAAATCATCATGAATATCTTCTCCCGATAGAATATTCTCGCGGCCGCATACCGACACGAAAAAGTCCATGTCATCCTGGGTAATCCTGTGATAAGTCATTTGTTTCCCTTCCTGATACGCTCCAATAATGCGGGTATCACCTGGTATAGATCGCCTACCACTGCGTAATGCGCCATTGCGAAAATAGAAGCTCGAGGATCGCTGTTAATTGCAAAGATGTGCTCTGCCCCCTGCATGCCGGCAGCAAACTGCACCGAACCAGACACGCCACAAGTTATGATCAAACGAGGTTTTACCGTTCTACCGCTCAAACCAATCTGAAGTCGCGGATCAAACCAGCCCTGTTCGATCAGTGGCCTGGTGCCGGCGGTCATTCCGCCAAGCTCGTCGGCAAGTTCATGAACCATGGCCAGATCAGCCTCTTTTTTGAAGCCCTTTCCGGCCACGATTATCACTTCGGCGTCTTCGATTGAAAGCACCTTTTCTTTGGGCCGCACCTGCAATACTTCGATACATGATCCAAGTTCAGCATCATCGATCGAACAATGAACAATTTCCCCATGTGCACTGGTTCTTGCAGGCGCATTGAAAATCTTGTAACGGACCGTCGCAAACTGCGGGCGGTGATTCGGGGTCTGAATGTGGGCCATGATATTGCCGCCATAGGCGGGTCGGACCTGATCGATGTCGGTATTGGCCTGGATATCTAGAATAGTGCAGTCCGCAGTCAGTCCGGTGCGAAATCTGGCCGCCACTCTCGGGGCAAGCGACCGACCAAGCGAAGTCCCACCGACAAGAACTGCCGAAGGCTGATTTTTTTTGACAAAATCGCTGAAAACGGCGGTATAAGGCTCGATACGAAAGTTTTCCAGCTGAGCCCGGTCATAAACAAAAACCTTGTCGACACCGTATTCAAGAACCTGCTGGGCAAGATTGGCGATTTTGCTACCGATGAGAAGCCCGTAAACAGGCTGTGAGGTTTTCTGCCCCAGTTCACGCGCTTTACCGACCAGTTCAAAAGACACCGGATGAATAGCTCCCGCGTTATGCTCGATGTACACGGCAATACCCTGCCACTTTGTCTTATCGATCTTTTTTTGCAACTGTTCTGGCTCTTCGAGCACAAAAATGTCCGGTCGCTTTTTCAAGCATAAACGGCACATGCGACAACCTGAATTAACTTCAACGCCACCGCCGCTTTTTTCAATGGCGTTAAACGGGCACAGCGCCATCAGCTCATCGATATTCTCGTTTGTAAATGGTAATACTTTGATACCGCTCATAAGAATTTAAGCTCACTCAATCTCGAATAAACCTTATCGGCAAGGATCTCCGGTGAATCCTGCCAGGTGACGCGGTCGACATCGACTGTCGGCGGAAAAACTCGAATCACCTGGGTTGGTGAACCCTTGAGTCCATATTTTCCCGGGTCTGTATCGGTAAGGTCTTCAAGGGTGATTCTTTTTACCTGGCGATCCTGGGTAGCGAGCTTTAGCCTGAAAGAAGGCAGTCTTGGCTGACAAATTCCTTTTTCGACAGTTAACAGACAGGGAAACCCAACAAACACAGTCTCGACGGATTCGGGCATATCCATTTCCACAACAATGCCATCAGACCTGACTTCAACGATCTTTCTAACATAGGCAACATGCGGAATATTGAGAAATTCGGCAATCTCAGGCCCAACCTGGCCGGTGTCGCCATCGGTAGTCTGCTGGCCGCACAAAATGAGATCCGGCAATCCATCGGCAAGAATTCCCTGGGCAAGAGCATAAGAAGTAGCCAGCACATCCGCGCCGGCAAAACGCCGATCGGTCAACAGAATGCCGCTATCCGTACCAAGCATGAATGATTCTCTTAACACCGCTTCGGCTTGCGGCGGCCCCATGCTTATCGCACAAATGCTGCCACCATGCTCTGCTTTAAGCCTGATAGCAGTTTCAAGAGCGTAAAGATCGAAAGGGTTGATTTTGCTGTCGACTCCCGAACGCTTCAAAGTCATGTTTTCGGGATCGATATCAACCTGAGTTGAATCAGGAACCTGTTTAATGCAGACAACTATTTTCATGGCCATATTTTAATGCTTTTGCCAACTTTCAGCAATACGCACCGGTTCGAAAAAATTTTCAAGAAATTCAAGAACAGCTTCGACCTGACTGCCGCCGGCGGTTTCATCCGAAAGCACAAAGCCGCAAAATCCTGCTTGCAAAGAATCGTACAATTGAACGATTTCAGCCCGGGAAGGTTGAGGAGCCAGAACCATCGAGCCTAAAACCTCTCCGGCAATCAGACATGGCCGCGACAGGCTGGGTATCTGCCTGGAAAACTCCTGCTGAAGCATACCCAGATTTGCCAGGCCGGCTTCTGCGCCAAGATCGCCGCGGCAAAGCCAAATTTCATCGAAACCTGAGGCAACTCTGGCTAAATGTGAAAATGCAGCCCTTTGCTCAATTTTGGCAATCAAGCGACAATTGCCGGTTAGAGGTTTGAATAAAGCCGCTTCATGACCATCTGCGACAAAAGAAACGGCAAATTCAATTCTTTCAAATTCTCTGGCAATCGCTATTGCTCTGGCGTCGGCCTGAGTCACCCTGGCCATCTCAAAAACCCGATCAGGAGAATTGATTCCTTTAGCCGAGCTTAGCGGCCCATTTTGAATAACCTGAGTCTCAAGAAAGTCGGCGCCCTTTCGTTTTACTTCGAGAATCACTTTTCGGTCATTGAGAAAAAGCTGTTCTGAAAGCTGGGTCTGCAAAAAAACGTTTTCATTTGCCACCGGAATTCTTTCACAGTCATCTGAACTATCCCCATAAAAAAGCGTTACCTTTTCAGGGAGGTTCTCAACGGCTGGAACCTTGCCAATGCGCACTTTAGCGCCCTGCAGATCAAGCAAAACCGAAAAATTTCTGCCGCTTTGTTGGCGAATATCATTTAGCCGGCTTAGCCACACATTAAGTTGATCTGAAGAAATGTGAGCTATATTGAGACGGATTGCATCAGCCTGACCGGCAAACTTGCGCAGAATTGCCTCTTCATTGCTGGCCGGACCACAGGTCAAAACGATTTTATCGGGACGTTTGATTATTTTTCCTCTTTTCCAGAAGCCAGGCAGCTCCTTCTGAGATATTATCGAATGCTTTGATCGCGTACCCCAGAGATTGCTGTCTTTCTTCCCAGAGTTTGAAAATTGAAAAAGCTTTTTCATTATCGGCACACATTGCCAGTTTATAATTTGCCAGACGTTCAAGATGCCAATCAACCAGATTGAAAAGCGTTGGTGCATCGGATGGCGGTTTGACTATCTGACAATTTCGCTTCAAACCCAGCAATGAGGAGACATTTTCATTGCAATGACCGTTAACGATAAGCTTCGGAAGACATTTCTTCAGTCCGGGCAAATCAATTTCGCCAGCGGCAAGCTTTTGCCTTTGCAGAAAGATTGCTTCAAAATACTTTTTAAAATATGCCGCCAATTTCTTTTGATCCTGGTCAGTGACTGAAAATTCTTCTACCCGGCAACCATCAATAAGCTCCAGATAGTATTTTTCCATTTTTCCTGATTTGATCATCTTCGAATAGAACGGAATCAGATCTTCACCGCTCACCTTACCTTCAAGAATGGTATGCAAAATAAGGCCATTCTGAAGCTCAGCATTTCTAATCCCCATAAACTCCAATCCTGATCATTATTTTAATGCACAAATATACGATAAATAAAACAGAACTTCAATGGGATGATTAGCCACACTTGAATTTGTAAGGCTCATAAAAGCCCAACGAGCGAACTTTCTGTCGCCAAGGTCGCGCCCGATTCAAGGGAACCGAAAATTTTTCTTCTTTCTTGTCGAGCCGAACCAGCAATAAGCTTTGCGCTCCTGACCGCCCCTTTTTGATAACCTTACCATCAGGTCCTGCAATCAATGAACCGGCCAGTTTGCTGGTATTGGCGGGAACAGATAAACTGAACCAGTTACAGGTAAATGCAGCATGTGCGCAAGCCAGGCTTTGGAAGACATGGTTGTCTGAATAAGAAGAGCAAAGAATGCAGTCAGTACCCAGTTGCTCATATTCAATAAAAAGTTCGGGAAAATTGATTTCGATACAGGTTGCCAATCCGAATTTCCAACCATCGACACAAATGGTCACAGGATCTTCACCAGGAGTGTACCAGCATTTTAGTTCGGAGTTCGAGATTAAACGTTTGTCATAGCGCGCCCGCAACCTGCCACTATCATCGATAACAAAAAGACTGTTGAACGGCCGATACGGAAATGGCAGCCGAAAAGCGGATCCCAGAACAACCCAGATTCCGGTTTGGGCAGCGACACGACAGATTTTTTGCAACTCCAGGTCTAGTAATTCCCAATTGTAAGATTTCCAGTCCTTGATTTGACACTTTACATAGCCTGAAAGTGCACCCTCAGGAAAATGTATCAGCCTGGCCCCCTTTTTTGCAGCCTTTTTCATCATTTGCACAATTCGTTCGGCATTCTCGCTACAGTCATCGGAAACCTGTATTTGTGCGCAAGCAATAACCAATTCGGAATCAGTTCTCGCGGGCAACGAATTTTTCATGCGATTTTTTTCTCTATTCCATTTCCAATTTTTTCAGCCTGTAGTTATAATTATTCTATACAAAAAATCACAGGTGCACATGAATAAAATAAAAGAGGTTGGTAACTTTTCTGCATCCGATTATTTTGATGCAATGACTCTTAACTGCCCCGGTGCGGTAATTTTAATCGACGCCAACGGAAAGATAATCAATGTAAACCCTGCTGGCTGCAAAATTTTGTCGGTTTCCACCGAAGAAGCTCTGAATGGCAATCTATTCGAGATTGTCCCTGAAAAAGTCAGCCAAGCACTACGTCAATATAGCCAGGACTTTCGCGATGGCCGAAAGAAACCGGTAATGATCGAATTTCCAACCTCCCAGGGAAAGATTCTGAACCTTTCGATTGAAATGTATTCTTGCGCCGGAGATTGCTTTGAAGCAGATTGCCAGGTCATATTCATGTCGAACGTCACTGCCCTGAAGAGAACTGAAGAAGCTTTGCAACGCACTTTGACCGAGCGAATGAAGTTATCTTCACTAATGGTGGCCAACTCTGACATTCGCTACCAAAGCCTTATTGAAGCCTCGCCAAACTGGGTAAGCCTGCTCGACGAAGAAGGCCGAATCCTGGTAATGAATCAATCCGGGCAGCGCATTCTTGAACGCCCTCCCAAAGAAACTGATAATCAACCTGTATGGAGCTTTTTCAGTGGTGACGAAGCCCGTCGTTTACGCTTAGGCATCCAGGGCGCCATTAACACCGGCAACATTTACCAGGAGGAACTTGAACTCAATGTCAGGGAAAAAATAAAACATCTTTCACTGGTATGTAATTCGATAAGGCCGGTAACTTCTGCCGCAAATCGTGCGGTTATAATCGTAACCGACATCACTGCAAGAAAAAATGCCGAAATCGAATTAAAAAAGACTCTCGACACCCTTGAGCAGAGAGTACAGGAACGAACCCGCCAACTTGAAACCGCCAATCATGACCTGGCCAAGGAAATTTTTGCCAGAAAAGAATTTGAGAAGCAGCTTAAAAAGTCGAAGGAAGAAGCCGAATCGGCGAATCTTGCCAAAAGTGAATTTCTGGCCAACATGAGCCATGAAATCCGAACGCCGATGAATTCAGTGCTTGGCTTCATCAGCCTCTTACTGGGAACCAATCTGGATGCAAAACAAAGAGATTATGCGCAGACGGTAAAGACATCAGGCACCCTGCTGCTGGCGCTTATCGACGACATCCTCGATCTTTCAAAAATTGAAGCCAACCGACTGGTTCTTGAAAAAATCCCATTTTCGTTTGGTGAAATGATTCAGGAAATCGTCAAGCTTTTCGAACCAAAAGCCCACGAGAAAGAAATCAGACTTACCCTTGAAATCGACGAATTCTTGATCGGCAACTGCGTCCTAGGCGATTACCAGAGAATAAGACAGGTTCTGATCAATCTTATCGGCAACGCCGTCAAGTTTACTCGCGAAGGCTATGTGGTAGTAAAAGCGTTTTGTCACCGCAACGATGATGGCATGTTTTTCATCGATGCTACCGTAGAAGATTCCGGCATCGGCATTTCCAAAAACGACCTGCCCAAAATTTTTGGAAAATTTACTCAGGCCAATTCGAGTACGACCAGAAAATATGGCGGCACCGGCCTGGGCCTGGCCATTTCCAAAAGGCTGATCGATTTGATGGGCGGCACTCTGGGTTGCTGCAGCACCTTAGGCAAGGGTTCGGAATTTTTCTTCCACATTCCATTTGAAATCCCTGCAGAAAAAAAAGAACAAGTGGCATTGCCCAAAGATTCTGAAAACGAAGCCACCCCACAAAAAGCGCAAAAACAGGCAAGAATACTACTGGTAGAAGACGATGAATCATGCCGCAAATTTGCCGGCGAATGTATTCTTGACATGGGCTTCGAGCTTGAATCAATCGACAACGGCATTGTCGCCACCGAGATTCTGTTGCGACAGCCTTTCGATCTGGTCGTGATGGATTGGTGTCTTCCTGGCTGGAACGGTCTGATGATCGTCGAACAGCTTAGAAAGAGTCAAGGTCCGAACCAGCGCATACCGGTACTGGCAGTTACCGCCAGAGCGATGAAGGGCGACCGCGAAGCATGCATCAAGGCCGGCATGAATGATTATCTTGCCAAGCCTTTTTCGCCTGTCGATCTAAAAAGAAAAATAGAAAAACTTCTTTGCCGGCTGTGCAAATAGGCCGGGTTAATTTGCGCTTCTACCTTTTTCCAAGGTGTTCAAAAATCTTAAGATGCAGGTTTTCCTGCTCGATGGGCTTGAGAATATAATCTTCGGCCCCTTTTTTGAAGGCGCTCATGAAGGTCTCTTTCAAAGCAGTGACCATTATGATCTTAACGCCCTTGCCAAGAGGAATCCCGCGCTGCTCTTCAAAACCCCGCATTTTTTCGAGGACTTCCAGACCATCCATTTCGGGCATGGCGATATCAAGAAGGATCATATCATAAGGATTGTGGGTTTTACAGGCAGTTTCAAACATCATTAAGGCTTCGGAGCCTGACAGCACCGAATCACAGCAGGCAATATCAGTGAGATATTCGCGCAGAAGTTTGCAATTAACAGGTTCGTCGTCGACGATAAGAATTTTGTAACGATTCATAGCCAACCTCAATAACCCAAAGTATTTTTTTACTACATATTCAATCTAACATAAAAATGCCAATTTTAATAAGAGGGAAACAAACACTTTGGTTTTCTGGCAAATACGTGCTTCTTTTTGGACGCACACCAGAAATAATGATTGAAAAAGACTATCTACATCCGCCGCTCGACAAAGCACCTTTTTCAGCTGCAAAAATTTCTTTCAGCAATCTCGAGAGAATTTCAGGAATTCTTTCATAAACATCGCGGGCATTGACTCTTTCAGTAGCCTTATGCAGATCTTTGCCCCACGGGCCGACGTTTAAAACTGGCATTTTAAATGTTTGCAAAGCATTGAACGGTATTCGATAAATACGGTTCCAGCCGGGACTGTTGTTGACAAAAGCCTGGATATCCTCGTCCTTTCCTGACCATGAAGTATATGACAGGTCAGAAATTCCCATGAAGTATGCCTGTGAAGAATAAGCAACGTTGAACAGCTCGGAAGAAATACGATTAACCCTTTCATGAAGGTTGAAGCGATCACCGCGCTCGATCAAATGATTGGAGACATGAGGATAAAAAGGCCCGGAGACAGCAACCACGACAGTTGGCCCTTCAAGATCGACGTAATCGGCAACGAACTCGAGAAGACGGATTCCTGCTTCTGGAAGAGTCATTGCATTTTTACCCAACACAGCCCTGATTTCTTCCTGAAAGTCTTCATAAGCTGCCAGAAACTTTTCTTTGCCCTGCTCCAGGGCGTCCTGATAGAGCTGCGCAAAATCGATAACCTTTGGTTCGAACTGAATGACGTCGGGCTCATCGTCGGTCAGCAGGCAATAATCGAGGTATGAGCGTTCAAATTTCTGCATGGTCATTGTCAGGGCCTTTTCACAAATAACCTTGAGTTGAACCAGAATTTCGCTTGGCGAGCGGGTAAACGAAAGCCAGTTGAAATAACCGGTTGCCGCATCTGGAATAGAAGCATCATAGGCTTTCTTGCGATCTTTCAGGTTAACCCAGATTGGTGGCGGGGTGGCGTCATCACCGACCCGATCGCAAAGACTGACGTTCAACTCGGTCAAACCCTGAATATTGGCGAGAATCAGCGATGGATTGATGCCGTTATAGGGATCTCCGATATGGCTTTTTACGCCTTTCACATAGACGATCGGCATGATTTTGCCCACCGAACCCTGATACATGATTGCTTTGTTTTTCACATTGTTAAAATAGGGCTCAGAATTCAAAGCCAGTATATAGTTAAGCTCAAATTGACGCTGCAAATCGCTCATCAGCTCAACAGCCGTTAGCATTCCCAGAGAAAGGCTTTCCTCATCGGGAACGCTCAGCAGCAAGAGGTTGCCGTCAAAATCCTGCAAACGAGAAAACTCATCGAGCAGGCCGAGCTGAATAGCTGCTCCAGCCTTCATATCAGCGGTTCCACGGCCAAAGACCCAGTCGCCGGATTCAAGGTCAGTCTGAACATGTTTGCAGTTTTTTTTCTGAAGCATTGCCTGACGCAACTCATCCGGACGCAAGGCCAGATTTTTCATTTTGCCGTAATCTTCAATGTCGACTGCATCATGATGATGCAGCATTACTACAGTATTTGCGCCATTGCCACGCACAAGACCCCAAACGACCTCACGATGATGAGGGTCGTTTTCGATGGCTCTGGTGCCGACCTGATTCGGGTTATTTTTGAAGTAATCTCTTGATTTTAGCCAGGTTAGAATGATCTCTTCGATCACTTTTTCATAAATTGTGTTTGTATCGCTTTGCGTTGCAACCAGTCTGAGAAATAGCTGTTCAATGAGTTCTTTGCGTTTGTTCAAAAAATCATACCTTTTCAAAAAATTGTTTTGTGCTGTAAATACATCTTTTTTATTCAATACTATAAGTCTATCGCAAATAATTTTTTTGACAACCCGTATAGTCAGCAGGTAAAATTTTTTTGTAAAATAGAGAAGTTAACCAGATGCCATTCAAGGCCCAAGATGAATGATCAAATTCAACTTTAATCTCGAACGTCGGGCGACCGGTTCAAAAGCTCGTGCAGGGCGTATGCGCACCATGCACGGCGAGATTAAAACACCGGTTTTTATGCCGGTCGGCACCCAGGCCGCAGTAAAAGGCTTAACTGTCGAAGGCCTTAAAGAGACCTGCTCTCAGATCATTCTCGGCAATACTTATCACCTTTTGTTACGCCCGGGCCAGGAGGTGTTCGAAAAATTCGGGGGCATTCACCGCTTCATGAACTGGGACGGACCTGTGCTTACCGATTCCGGCGGCTTTCAGATCTTTTCTCTTCCTCATGCCCGCGATATGAATGAAGACGGAGCCACATTTCAAAGCTACGTCGATGGCAAAACTTTTCTTTTGTCCCCGGAAACCAGCATTGCCATGCAAAAGGCTATTGGCAGCGACATCATGATGGTCCTCGACCAATGCGTGCCGAGCAAAACATCTTTTGACGAAGCCAACCAGGCCATGGAACTTACACACCGCTGGGCGGAGCGCTCGCTGAAAGCCAGAGGTGATTCGCCCCAGGCACTTTTCGGCATTGTTCAGGGGGCTTGCTTTCCTGAATTGCGCAAAAAAAGTGCCGAATTTTTACAGAGAATGCCCTTCGATGGACTTGCAATCGGCGGGTTGGCTGTCGGCGAAACCCAGGATGAGCGCTATGAATTTACCGGACTGGTTACCGACCTTCTTCCAGACAATCTGCCGCGCTATCTCATGGGTGTTGGCACCCCTCTCGATATTCTCGAGGCCGTGCACCGCGGCGTTGATATGTTCGACTGTATAATGCCATCCCAATTGGCTCACCGTGGCGTCGCCTTTTCCTCGCACGGCATGATTCATTTTCGTCGTCAGGTCTACAAGCTTTCGGAAGAACCGCTTGACCGCCGCTGCCCTTGCCATGTCTGCCGCACCTACAGCCGCGCCTATCTTCATCATCTGGTCAAGGCCGGCGAGCCTCTGGCAGCAAGCCTGTTGACCCACCATAACATATTCTTCTACAACAAACTGATGAGCGATATCCGCGAGAATATCCTCGCTGGAACCTTCTGGTCTTTCTACGAGACGATGAAAACTGAGCTCGACCGCAAAGACGAATTGAATCCGCCGCCCAATCCCAGAGCCAAAAACCAGCAACGCACCAGACCAGCTCGACTCGGAGACTACGAGATAGTTGAGCTTGAAAATGGCGCTTCAAGCATCCGGCAAATAAGCTCCGGCGAAGTATTCATATCTGCCGGTCTGCCTGAAAAAGACGCGGTGAAAATTTACATCGACCAGTCGAGGTTAAGCCAGCGAGCATTGAATTTCAGCGAAGAGCCTCTGATAATCTGGGACATCTGGCTTGGCGCAGCAACGAATTTGATGGCAGCTATTACCTGTTACGAAGAATTGCTTTGCCATTATGGCAAGCTGAGGCCTTTGATTATCTACACTTTTGAACGCGACCTAGACCCGCTGCGGCTTGCCTGCAAAGATCCAAAAAGATTCCCCCATCTTCGCCACAGTGCTCCACATAAATTGCTCGAACGGGAAGAATGGCACCACCCCTCAGGAAGAATTGCTGTGCAACTGCTTGAAGGTGACTTTCTTCCGTCCATTTCCCGCGCCGCCCCGCCCCACCTGATTTTTTACGACCCATTCTCACCGGACTTCGAAGCTGATTTGTGGCAAAGTTCGGCCTTCACAGCCATTAAAAGAGTCTGCGGCGGCAACCAGACTGACCTTATCTGCCCGACATCGACCCTTGAAGCAAGACTTGCCATGCTCTCTGCCGGTTTTTTCGTTGGTCGAGGCATTTCAACCGGCACAACCGGTGAAACTACAGTTGCCTGGCTAAGCAAAAACCCATCAACCAGCCATTTCTGGCAAAGACAGGTGTTCGGCAAAGAATGGCTCAAGGCGTTCTGTCAAAATCAGC
>CAZQUE010000032.1:0-46655 GCA_964596185.1 uncultured bacterium
CAATTTCGTTGTATTCGTTCATTCGACAATCTCCTTCAACAGGTTGCTGACAAGCTTACCATCGACTCTTTCATCCTTGAGAATCTCCGATAAAGAATCACGCAATGTTTTGCAGCCTTCTTTGCGCGCAAGCATCAATGCCGATTTCAGCTGATTGGTTTTCTTTTCGCGAATAAGGTTGCGCATTGCCGAATTGATAATCATCAATTCATAGGCCATCACCCGTTCCTTTTTGTGAATGCTGGGCAACAAAACCTGCGAAATCAAGCCAATCAAAGACATTGACAGCTGAGTTCTGATTTCATCATGCCGGTGTCCTGGAAAAACATTGATGATTCTATCAATGGTCTGAACAGCACCAACGGTGTGCAGGGTTGAAAAAACCAGATGACCGGTTTCAGCGGCAGTTAGCACCATCTCAATGGTGTCGGTATCGCGCATTTCGCCAACCAGAATTACATCGGGATCTTCACGCAATGCGTTCATCAGAGCGGTATGATAATCATTTGCAGTAATGCCGATTTCACGCTGTGTAAAAATTGATTTGCGTGGGCGATGCACAAATTCGATCGGATCTTCGATGGTAATGATATGCTTTGCAGTCAAACGGTTGATCTCATTGACTACGGCCGCCAGGGTATGCGTCTTGCCGGAGTTTGCGGGCCCGGTAACCAAAAACAGGCCGCGGGGTTTCGTCGCAATTTCTTTGAGCAGAACCGGCAGATTCAAACTATCGATTGAAGGAGCGTGAGTAGGAATAAAGCGGAAAGCGCCCGAGAGACACCCGCGCTGTCGAAAAATACAGACCCTGATGCGCCAGTTATTCTTGTAACGGGCCATGAAATTCGTTTCGTAGGTTGCCCGAAGGTCGCCCTGCGACTTAACGTCCATCAATGGCAAAAAGAGATTTGGCATTTCCTGGAATGCCAGCGGCTCTTCCGGCAAAGTTATCAGACGACCGCCCACCCTTATCAAAGGCGGACTGCCAGCCTTGAGATGCAAATCAGAAGCCTTGCGATCGATAGCAATGTCAAAATATTTATGAATTCTTAGCATGCTTCAGACCTCATATCGGTGGCTCAAGAAGAATTTTCTTGAGCACGGCCGGATTAGGAGCAACGGATAAAGCGTCCTCCTTTTTGATAATGCGATCCTTAACCATTTGCGCCAGCGACATTTCCATCGTCGTCATGCCAAATTCGGTTCCGGTTTCAAGGTAAGAAGGCAGCATGTGAATTTTGCCGTCGGCGATCAACGATCTGACAGCGGAAGTATTGATCAAAACCTCAAAAGCCGCAACCCGGCCGCCCTCGACGCGTGGAACCAGAGTCTGGGAAACGACTCCACGCAAAACCATCGAAAGCTGCAAAAGTATCTGATGATGACGAGACTCGGGAAAAACGTTAACGATACGTTCTGCCGTCGATACTGCCGAACTTGTGTGCAGCGTGGCCAGAACCAGCTTGCCGGTCTCAGCAGCGTTGAGAGTTAGCGCAATTGTCTCTGGCTCGCGCATTTCGCCGACGACGACAATATCCGGGTCCTGGCGAAGCACTGTCAACAACCCCTCATAGAAGCCTAGGCAATCGACGCCAACCTGGCGCTGATTGAAAAAACTCTGGTTGTCATCGAACTGGTACTCGATTGGGTCTTCAATCGTTACCACGTGACGTTTGGCATTGGCGTTGACATAGTTGAGGTAGCTGGCCATGGTAGAAGTTTTTCCCGCCCCTGTTGGGCCGGTAATCAATATCAGACCGTTGGGTTGCTCGATCAACCTGCGTGCCGCCAGAGGCAGACCAATTTCATCAAAGCTCATAACCCGATATGGAATTACGCGAAAAACCGCGCCAGCTCCATTCAAATCCTGATACAGATTTACCCTGAAGCGACAAACCCCCTCAAGAGTATAGGCAAAGTCAAGCTCGCGCTTACGCAAAAACTGCTCTTCCTGCTCCGGGGTCAGCAGAACCTCAAGAATTTTCCGAAAATCATGTTTGTTGAAGCGGAATCCCTCCAGATGGCGAATTACACCATCTACTCTTATCGCAGGTGCCTTCCCCACCTTGAGATGCAGGTCTGATCCCTTTTCATCAAAGGTTAATTTTAACAGCTTATAAAGACTTCTCTCGTCTGACATGGTCTGAATTATAACTTATTCAAATGGTTTAGAACAATAATAATTCCCCGCCAGGAAAAAACCGGCATGAAAAAACTTTAATTTGGCAATAATGATAATTCTTTACAAAAGCAGACGATTATCGTGTAAGTTTATGTATATATCATTCAGAGGGTACGGAATGCTTTTTTTTTCCAAACGTAAAATTTCACTGCGAATAACTTTGTTCACCGCCTTTATATCCACAGTTGTTTTTACAACCCTTCTCAGCGCTGGAATCAGCGCACTACATGTCAGAAACCTGGTAAAAGATTCCATTAGAGATAAGCTGTACACTGCGGTTGGCATAGGTGCCAAACAAATCAGCGGCGACGAGCATGCGCTTATCCGGCAACCCGGCGATGAAAATTCCGCGGCCTATGGCAAAATTTTCCTGCAACTTAATGAAATAAGAAAAGTGAATGCTGACATAAAGAATGTTTATACCATTCGCCGCACGGATGATGGCGGAGCGATTTTCATCGTTGATTCAGACCCCAAGACTAAAGAGCGCGCCGAAATTGGCCACAAGGTTCTGCTGATCACTCCATCGATCGAAAAAGCTTTTGCCAACCCTGGCAGCATTCAGGTTGAAGACCGTTATTTCACCGACGAATGGGGTACCTTTGTTTCGGGATTTGCACCGATTTACACTTCAAATGGAAAATTTGAAGCTCTTCTCGGCATGGATGTTCTTGAAAGAACCGTTCGCACCCATCAGCTCAACAATATTCTGGCAATCATTCTCGCCAGCCTGGTCGTCACCTTCATGTCAGTTTTTCTCAGCCTTATCATCGCTCGTGAGATTTCCAATCCTGTCAGCTCGGTTACTGCCGATATGCTTAAAATTAAAAATTTCAATCTTGATACCACCGCCGACTCATCTTCAATGATTCATGAAATACGCGAAATGACCGATGCACTCGAGAGCATGAAAATCGGCCTTCGATCCTTTAAAAAATACGTCCCAACCGAGCTGGTTTCCGATTTGATCAAATTGAAAAAAGAAGCGACACTGGAAGTTGAAAACCGCCACATTACAATACTTTTCACCGACATTAAAAATTTCACCACCATATCGGAAAAAATATCACCGCACGAACTGGCCGAATCGATAGGCCTTTATTTTGCGCGCATGACCCAGGCAATCATGGATACGGGTGGAATTGTAGACAAATTCATTGGTGACGCAATAATGGGCCTCTGGGGGGCGCCACACGACCTGCCTGAACATGCCATTGCGGCTTGCAAGGCTGCCCTTGCCTGCAGAAAAATCGAGACTGAAATAAACGCCCTGTTAAAAGAAAAAAATCTTCCGACTTTCTTCACGCGAATGGGAATTAACACCGGTGACGCACTGGTCGGCAACATAGGCTTTGACAGACGCATGAGTTATACCGCGATCGGCGACAGCGTCAATCTAGCATCAAGGCTTGAAGGGGTAAACAAATTCTATGAAACTGGCATCATCATCAGCCAAAACACTTATCAGCAAGTTAGCCAGGCTATGCTTGCCCGTTTTATCGATGTGGTCATAGTCAAAGGAAAAACCTCGGGAGTGCGTATATACGAACTTGTATCATCAATTGAGGAAGCTCAGCCCGAGGTTATCGATTACGTCGGCAAATATAATGAAGCAATGGAGCTTTACATCGAACGCCAGTGGTCAAAAGCGCTGGAATTGTTTTCTTCTTTAAAAGGAAATGAAACGGATCGCACTTTGGCCATGATGCTGGATCGCTGCCAGAAATTTTCTGCCGAGCCACCCGACGATGATTTTGTTGGGATTGTTTCATTGAGAAACAAGTAATCGACAAGAAAGTTATTATTTTTTTACGTTCCACAAAGGTTTTAAATTCTTTGCGAATCTGATAATATTTACTCAAACAACTGTTTTCGCTTGAGGAATAACGATGCACTCCATTATCGACAATCTAAAACCCCTGGTTGCCCGCCTGATCAATAATTTTCTTTCAGGCGCTTATGAACAAAGGCGCGAATCAGCTATAGCCCTGTCAAAGTTTAAAGGTGAATGCGCCACCGACTTTCTGCTGCAAACCTACGAAAGCGACAATATTCAGGATTTCATGGCCCTGGCCCTCGGCAATATCGAAAGCTCAAAGGCTGTGGCTCTACTGATAAGAGCCCTGAATGATTCACAACAGGAAGTTCGCTTCAATGCTGCCCAGGCTTTGGGCATGATGCAAAACCCGGAAGCCCTCAACATTCTTCTCGAAGCACTCAACAGCTATATCGAAAGCGGGCTTTCACCTGCAGAAGCTCCGGTGGGCGAAGAAACCACCCAACAGATCTTCTTTGAAGAAGAAGCCATTATTTCGGCAATCCTTGCACTCGGCAAAATCATGAACTGGCAAGGAATTTCACTCCTCAAAAAGCTTCTTGCCCAGGAAAAAAGTCCGCGAATCCGCGCTTCGATAATCATGTCGCTGGGCATGATGGCCTCGGATAAATTGATGCCAGTGTTCCAAAGCGCCCTACGCGACGAAGACCCCAGAGTCAGAGCCAACGCTATCGAAGCCATTGAAAGCATTAAATCAGGTTCTATCGTCGGTATTATTCAACCCTACCTCGATGATCCCAATAACCGCGTTCGCGCCAATGTCGCCAAAGCCATCTGGAAATACGGTGATTACGATGTCTCTGAAACACTTAAACAGATGCTTGAACATAAGGACAAATGGTATCGCGCTTCTGCCGCCTATGCCATCGGGGAAATCAAAGACTCCAGATTTATTCGTGAGCTGGCCCGCAGCCTGAAAGATGAAGAACCAGACGTCAGGCGCAACGCAGCCAACGCTCTACGCAAGATTGAATACAAGGACGCTTTCCCTCATTTAAAACCCATGCTCGATGACCCGAATTTTGACGTCAGAGTCGAAGCGGCATTGGCCGTAAGTCGATGTGCTCCCGACAAAGCTATTCCTCTGCTGGTTGAAAAACTTGCCGCCGAAGAAAATTTTATCGTTCAGGCAACGATTATTTCGGCACTAGGCAATATCGGCTCAACCAGCCTAATTGAACAAATAGCGGCCTATCTGGATAGTGAAGACCCGCGCGTTGTATCCAACAGCATCGATGCTTTGGCAAAACTGTCCGGAAAACCGGATCAGGATCTGGTTGTCACCCTTAACACCCTTCTCAAACATGATGATAACCGGGTTAAAAGCACGGCAATTCGAACTCTCTGGGTGTGGGGTGAATACGACGTCCTTGACAATCTTGAACAACTTTTCCGAAGTAAGGATCCCCGCCACATTCAGTCTGCCACTTTCGTTCTTGGCGAAATTGGAAGTGAAATAAGCAAATCCGAAGAGCTTCATCCGCTGGTTAATGACATGATTGCCAAGCTTGTAGCCAATCCGGAAATGATCGCTTCGGTCATAGCTGCAGAAACACCTGCTCCAACCGAGGAAAAACCTGTTGAGCCAGGTGATGAGACCCCGCACGCCACAGAAACCACAGAAAATCTGGTCGAGCCCGAAAAAGCAGACCTGGAAACTCAAGCAGCAGAACCTACCACGGAGACGCCGGTTCCCCTGGTACCAGACACCAGTTTCGCCGAAGAGGTCGAAATGGCCAACAATTTCATTGCCGCCAGAAATTTTGGTATGGCAGAACAGGTTCTGCGAAAAATCCTTTCACAGAAGCCCGATCACCTCAAAGCAGTTCTCGGGCTGGCAAATCTCTACTTCATGCAAAAGAATTACAGCGACGCCGCGATTTATTACGAATCGGCACTTCAGGTCAATCCCAACCTGGTTAAGGCCCACTATAATCTCGGAACCATTCTTTTTTATCTGAGAAAATATGAAAGTGCGGTAAATCATCTGGTCAAGGCTTTGCAGCTTTACCCCAAAATCCTTGGCGCATACATGATTCTGGCACAAATCTACCAGATTGCCGGCAAAACCCAGGAAAGCATCAAACTGCTCAGCAAAGCTGCCGCATTGTCGCCACGTAATCCGGTAATTTATCAAAAGCTTGCTTCTCAACACATTCAACTGCACCACTACGACAAGGCTATCGAAGTTTTGCAAACTGCAATTGAACTTTCGCCCGTCGATGTTGAATCAAATTTGCTCCTGGCCTATTGCTTCAAGCTCACCGGCGATTCGGCCCGAGCCTTCAGCGCCATGGATCTTACCTTGCGTGCATGTGCCCAATCCCCACAACCCGAACTGGCAACCCGCCAGTTGCTTAAAAGCTACCTCTACCTGAATTCAGTATTGCCTGAACAAACGCCTCTCAAGGAGCGACGTCATGAGCCTTGAAAAATCGCCTCAGCGCTGGAATTACAAAACCCTCGACCTGGCTTCGATAAAGGGTCCGGATTTTCTCGAAAAACTTGGGAACCTGCTTGACGAAGCCGGTCGCAATGGCTGGGATCTCTGCTACATGAATGAAGATTTCATGATCATGAAACAGCTGTACTTTTATAAGGACTAAGATTTGCCACGACCCTGTTCTGCTTTGAACCTGAATACACCTGTAGCCAATCTTTCAGGAATCGGGCCAAAAAAATCTGCAGCTCTGCAATCTGCCGGCATAACCAAGGTTCTCGATCTTTTACGGATCGCACCCGCCCGCTACCAGGATCGCACTCGCATTGTCCAGATTTCTGCCGCAAGAAGTGATGGCACCCCCCAGGGACTTTTTCGCGCCCGTCTTAACCGGCTGAAAGCGTTCCACGCCCGTAAGGGACTGGCCATAATCAATGCCGAGTTTTCAGACCACAGCGGCAGCCTCGATGCCCGCTGGTTCAATAAAACCTATCTTACCCGCCAGCTGGTTGAGGGCAAAGAATACTGGCTCTTTGGTCCGATACTTGCCAAATCCGGAAAATCAGTCCTGAGTAATCCCGAAATAGAACCTGTTCAGAGCGAAAATGCACTCGAGTCAAGTTTGACGCCCGTTTACCCGACCCGACAAGCCCTGAGCAACGCGCGAATTTCACCACTGGTCTTGCGCAAACTAATCGACGGCATTCTCAATCAGATTGATTGGGCTTCTTCATTTCCAGAATTTTCAGATTCATCGCCATTCAAAGCAATTGCCGAGGCCCTGGCTTCGGTTCACCGCCCCGACAACCCTGAACAGGCCAAACAGGCCGGCTTCACCCTGGCCTTTTTCGACCAGGTGCTATTTCAAATGGGCGTTTTAAAGCGCAGGGAAAATCTGACCGGTTACCTGACCTTGCCCGACCAGAATCAGCCTCCAGAGCACGAAATCAATTTTCCGGTTCCATTCACTCTTACACGAGCCCAAAAACATGTTTTAAATGAAATCCTTGTCGATCTAAAACCAGCATCCGACAAACCTCCTATGAATAGACTTGTCCAGGGCGATGTCGGCTGTGGTAAAACCCTGGTTGCTTTTCTGGCCATGTTAGAATACCACCGTCATCTCGACCCAAGAGCACAAACCGCCTTCATGGCTCCAACCGAAGTACTGGCCCGACAACACTTGCAAAGTTTCATCAACTTCTTTCCTGATCAGGCTGACCGGGCAACTATCCTGACCGGAAGTCTGAAAAAAGCAGAAAGAAGGCCGGTCGAAAATAAAATAGCCAATGGCGATATAAACTACATTTTTGGCACCCATGCCCTTTTTCAGGAAAATATTGAATTCAACGATCTGCAACTTTGCATTATCGATGAACAACAGAGATTCGGAGTTAACCATCGACGCCTGCTCTTTCGCAAAGGGGCAAACCCCCATCAACTACTGCTTTCCGCCACTCCGATTCCAAGAACCCTCTCATTGACTATTTTCGGCGACATGGATACCAGTATTATCGGTGAGCTGCCCCCAGGGCGCTCGCCAGTCATTACCATCATCAAAGCAAGTCTTTCACAAAGTCTCTCTGAGATTCGCCAGACTCTCGACGCCGGAAACAAAGCATACCTCGTCTGCCCACTGATCGAAGTTTCTGAAAAAACGCAATGGACTTCAGTTGAAGAAGCGGCCGACCAATTACTCGATCTTGTACCGCACGCAAGAATCGAATGCCTGACCGGGCAACAAACCTGGGATGAAAAAGAAGAAATAATGAAAAGGTTTAAATCAGGGCAAATAGATATTCTCGTGGCGACAACCGTGATCGAAGTCGGCGTCGACCACCCGGATGCAACCCTGATGATCATTGAAAATGCCGACAGATTCGGCCTTTCTCAGCTTCACCAGTTGCGAGGACGGGTCGGCAGAAGCCCAAAGCCCTCTCAATGCATACTGATCTCCCATCAGGAAACCGAATCTGCACGTTTGAATCTTCTTTGTTCAACCAATGATGGCTTCGAACTTTCGATGGAAGATTTGAAGCTCAGAGGCCCGGGCGACCTGGTCGGCACCCGTCAAAGTGGCCTTTCTCATCCATGCTTCTCGCACCGTATCAGTCAAAAAATGATCGAAAATGCCCGAAAACGAGCATTCTCGATTCTCACCCAGGAAAAGCCGGAAATCCGCGACTGGTTTATGCAACAAATGGTCGCCAGCTTCGGCGAAAGCTATAAAACATTCATGGAAGGTGGCTAAAATGCGCATAATTACCGGATCAGCCAAGGGGCGAAAACTAAAGATGCCCGGAGGCGGTAAAACCAGACCGGCAATGGACAAAGTTAAGGGCTCGACCTTCAATATTATTGCCCCTATAGTTCAAGATGCCCGCTTTCTTGATCTTTTTGCCGGGTCGGGAAATCTTGGTATCGAAGCACTTAGTCGCGGTGGCAGCTATGCCGCATTTGTTGATGCTTCCCGAGAATGCACCAAAACGATTCATGAAAACCTTGCCCTTACTCGCCTTAGCGAACGTGCAGAAGTTTTTACCATGGATTGTCTGAAATTTCTTAAAACCCGAAGTTTTACCCAACCTTTTCGCGTTGTTTTCATTGATCCCCCATACTTGAAGGGCCTGCTCGACCCTTTGCTCGACTATATACCTGAGTGCAGCTTTTTCAATGAAGAGACCCTGTTCATTATCGAACGCCAGAAAAAAGACGATATCGGTCTTGCCGGTCGACAGCAATTAATACAGGTTGATGAACGAAACTTCGGCGACACTGTTCTGACCTTCTTCAAGCTGCAACCATAGCCGAAGGTTAAAATTTTCCAACTTAAAGATATTGGCAATTTCACAGATAACCCAAAGTTTGCAAAAACACCGCGTCTTATTAAAGCCAATAGAAAAAGCCCCGCAACAAGGCGGGGCTTTTTTTATCGTTAAGGGGTTGTAATCAGTTGCCTGAAGACATTTTTAGACTCTGGTAGTCATTGTAGGCAGAACGATAGGCCTGCAAAGCATCCTGAATCTGAGCCGGATCAGCACCACCACTATTGGTTACCAGAGTGGTATATTTCTGATAGGCAGCGATGTAACGATCATGAGCCGCTTTCAGAGAGTCGTTGGTTGAAGGAACGGTTGTGTCGACAGTAGTAGAAGTACCCTGGGCAGTGTTAGCTGCAGGTATGGTTACACTTGGCGGTTCATCGGAGATGGTAACTTCGTCTCCGCCAAGGGCAATAACGTCATCATCACCTAGTGATATTGGTTCAGCTTCGTCACCTTCAGGAATTACGCCAGTCATTTCATAATCACCGGGTGTTACGAATATTTCATCTGAACCAGGCAGAACTTCATCACTTTCACCGGGTGCAGAAGCTGCTTTTTTGGCTTTATAGCGTTTGTAGAGGAAATAACCGACCGCTGCAGCACCAATGATCAGCAATGCAGGAATAAACAGCGGGCTGGCAAAGATACCGGCGAAGAAACCACCAATTGCGCCAACAGCTGAAGCTATAGCACCGCCCACTGCGGCTACTGCTCCGATAATACCACCGCCAACAGCAGCGATACCGCCAACAATTGCGGTTCCGATTCCCGCGATGCCACCGGCAGCACCAACTGCACCAGCAATAGCCGGAGCTGCAAGAGCAATACCGGCACCGGCAACAGCGCCAACGCCTGCCCCGACAAGAACGCTTTTCTTATCGAGAGCATGAGCTGGAGCGGGCGTGAATACTGCGTAGTCCACCAGCATCAGCAGTGAAAGAACAATGCAGAGCGGAACTCTAATAATGTTTCTCCTGAAGATCATATTAAACCCCCTGTTTAATCAGCAGTCAGTGTACCATTAGATTTAATTCTAAGTTTACTGACGGTTGCCCAAAGCGTCAAGGCAACGCCAGTTTTTTTTTCATAATTGTTTTTCAGTTTCACATTTAGGCGTTAGATATTCTCTCAGTAATGCCGCCAGAACAGTATTTCTTGCCTTGACCCGGTTGTTGCGCACCGCCATGGCAATTGCCCGACGTGTTCCCAGAAAAACCATGGTCTTTTTTGCCCGGGTCAGACCAGTATAAAGAAGATTTCTTTGCAGCATCATAAAGTGCTGGGTTGAAATAAGCATAACCACAGCCGGGTATTCACTGCCCTGCGACTTATGAACCGTTATTGAATAGGCGTGGGCCGTGTCAATCAAATCAGCAGTCTGCAATTTAACCCGTCCCTGTGGAAAATCGATTTCTGCCTCCTGCTCCTCGGCGTCTATCGCCACAATATTCCCAACATCACCATTGAAAATTTCTAGATCATAATTGTTTTTCAGCTGAATAATCTTGTCTCCAACCCGAAAAACCCGGTTAAGATGCTCTATTTCAGCCTTCTGGCTCGATGAGGGATTCAAGGCTTCCTGCAAAACAAGGTTTAAATTTGCAGAGCCTAATTTTCCCCGATTCATTGGCGTTAAAACCTGAATTTCATTCACCGGATCATAACCAAATCTTGATGGCAGACTTTTCTGAACAATATTTTTCAACAGGGAAAGAGCGCGCTCCGGCTCATCTGCTTCAACGAAATAGCAATCCGCTTGATTTTTTCCGTCAGGAACAGCCAGGATAGGCATATTCCCGTGATTGATCAAATGGGCGTTGCGAACGATCATCGAAGTTTCCGCCTGACGGAAAACTGCCTCCAGCCGAACGCATGGCACTACTCCCGATGCAATCAACTGATTGAGAACCAGGCCCGCTCCAACCGAAGGCAATTGGTCGGAGTCACCGACAAGAATCAGGGAAGCTCCAGGCGGGACCGCCTGAAGTAGCTGATAAAACAAAGTCATGTCTATCATCGATGCCTCATCTATTACCAGAGTGTCACATTCTAGAGGCAAAGATCGGTTGCGCTTGAAGCCATGCTCCTGAGGGGAATATTCAAGCAAACGATGAATTGTAGAGGCCTGATAGCCGGAAACCTCGGCAAGTCTTTTTGCTGCACGTCCTGTTGGACTTGCCAACAGAACTCTTCGTTGCAAACCCCTGTGAGCAGCCACCACAGCTTTCAATGTCGTTGTTTTACCGGTTCCGGGACCACCGGTAATTATCAAAAAGCCTTTTTTCATGGAGCTCTCAACAGCAAGCTGCTGTGTATCGCTTAAACTAAGTCCATGGCCTGCAAAAGCCCTTTCAAGAACCGCCAACAGCTTTTCTCTGCCAACTTCTCGCCGCGAAACCTGTAACAGCTCTTTTATCAGCTCAACGCTTCCCTCTTCGGCACGATAGCTCTGGGGAAGATAAAAAAGTCGGTTATCCTGGCACAATCTTACGCTAATTGCCTTTTCCTGCTGCAACAAAGTCAGGTTCCTGTGCAGTTCTTCACGATCATCGATTTGCAAAACCTCGGCAGCATGCCTGAACATTTCGCTCTCAGTCAAATACAGGTGACCATCGCGGGTAGCCATTGCCAGAATATATAAGATTCCCGCCCTGACTCGACGGGCATCATTGCCGGTTATTCCGAATTCAGCGGCAATCGCATCCGCTTTCTTGAAACCCATCCCCGGAACTTCGTGGGCAAGAATGTAAGGATTCTCAGATACCTTTCTGACCGCATCCCGATCGTATTTTCTATAGATTCTCGTTGCGTAAGCCGGAGAAATGCCATGACCTTGCAAAAAAATCATCACATCCTGAATAGCACGCTGTAAAAACCAGCCGGAAGAGATCATGTCGGCTTTCCCAGGGCCAATGCCAGGACAGGTTTTCAGTTTTTCAGGATCATTTTCAATGACATCAAGGGTATCAAGTCCAAAGGTCTCCACAAGCTTTTTCGCCGTCGCAGGACCAATACCCTTGATCATACCTGAGCCGAGATATTTCTCGATTCCCTTCAGCGTAGCAGGCTTCAATAGAGTGTATTTAAAAGCATGAAACTGCATACCAAAAGTCGGATGGCAGGTCCAGGTTCCATAGACCCTGATCTCTTCTCCGGGTTGAATAACTCCAAAATTTCCCACTACGGTCACACCATTGGGAAACTCAGCTGAAGAAGTCTTCAGCACGTAATAGCCATTCTGCTCGTTTTGAAAGGTTATCCGATCGACGGTAACCGTTATGCATTCATTTTCCACGCTATATTTATAGCACTAATCAGGCAAAAGCAAAATGCGAAATCACTCAAAACGGGGGAATGATTGACAGATTCGGCGTTTGGTGCTAATTTCCCTTCATGTTGGTCAAAAAAATCCTGGCAATTATTCTTCTTTTTTCATTGATTACAGCCATTCCCGGTTGTGAAAACACAAACCCATCAAACCATTTTGTCATTTCCACAGATGGAACACCCCAACCTGGCACCAGGCAGGACTTTCTCATTTACCAGCTAGATTCTGCCTTCAAGCCAACTTCACAAAAAATTTCCGCCAAACTTGAAGCCAGAAACAATAAAGGTGAATTTTCTGAAATCAGCCCTAACAAGGGCGAGCTAAACCATACCATGCCGATGCATTGTGTTTTCAACATTCCAGACGATCCCGGTCTAAGCGAAATTTTCCTGAATCTGTATAGCGATGGCTTCAGTCCCAGGCTGCTTTTTTCGCAAAAAATATCTGTACGCAAAAACACCCGCTTAGCTTTGGCCCCGCCCGCAAAACCTTCCTTTTGTGGAGAATGGCTTAATCTCAAAATTGCCTGTTTTGATCCACGCAATCTTAAAGGAACCTACAAGGTTCCGGTACGAGTCCGAATGCAGGCACCTTACGGGTTGACCACGGTTAACCGGGTTATTCCAAGTGAAATTGACGGATTCATCAATTTCACGACTTATATCAACAGCAATGCCCCCCAGGGTCTTTATAAATTCGAAATAACGTCCCCAAACAACCAGATTCAGCTTAAACTGCCGATTTTTGGCGCAGACAAGCGCCTCGGCAAATTATCCGAAAATTTGCCAAATATTGGTATCAGTCCCATGCCAAAATCACCGCCAAAAAGCTTTTCTCCCGCACTCACTCTCTCTCATCCTCCAGTTGAACAGATAATTCAGACTCTCCGGCCGGGAAACCAGCAGATTCACTTCGATTTTGCCTGTGCCAGCTCATCATGCCGCTTTGCTGAAGTCTGGCAAAACGGCCAACTTCTGAATTATTCGGAATTGCCGATCGAAGCAGGCAATTCTTCGCACCCCCTGCCCCGTAATTTTTTGTCTGAGCTACCACTAAGACTGAAGCTCTGGTTTTGTCGAAACGGAAAGCTGCTACAAGATGAAAAAATCGTTTTTTTTGCACAACCAGAAAACGACCCGATCCAGAACTTTCTAAGCACCCTCCAACCTCTGGCACCAGAATTCAAAGAACTACCAAGCCTTTTGCTGAAATCGGAAAGTCTCCTTATTCCAAGTTTTGCCAGTTCGACCGCGCCATTGCATTTTTTTGCCATTACTCCAGTTGCCTTGCAAAACGAGAGTGAAGCTTTTCCAGGTAAATTCGACAGCAACCGACTTCTCGATATCAAAAGAAAATTTTCAACCCCAACCAATCGCTTTTTTCTTGTAGAAAACGAATTCAATCTTGCGCGCTTCAACTTCGATCGCCTAAAAATTCATTTGAACCCGAAGCAGTTTTACCGTAATTTCATTGCCTCTCTTTATCAACCTGTAAGCGACATCGAAACAATTATTAGCGAAACCGAAGCAAGATTACTGCGCTTTCCCCTTCTAAGCCCTCCTGAGCAGGAATCTGAGCTTGAAAAACTTGAAGGACTACTTTTACCCATAGGTGAATTTGCCACGAACCCTGATTCGAAAACATTTTCCGGGTTGTATGCAAGAACTCTTGCGCTGCTCAAGGCCCTTGGTGAATATATATACCTACCTGAAAAACTGGCAAAACTTGCAAAGACCCAGGAAAAAACAGCATTGAGTATTGGCCCGGTCTCACCCTTGCTTGAAACTCATTTGAACACAGATCTTTTAAACCTGGTTCTCAAACCCGGCGGCAAGATTAGAATTAAGGCAGAGACCGGTGAATACCCAGTCAACCTCAATTCCAGAATCGTCGACTTCAAAAATCGAAATGGCAGCCGCAGAACTCTCGAAAAAATAGTGAATTTGCGCAACGAACCTGTAATGATCGAGCTTATCTTTAGAGATCCCGATCAAATTAGGTAACACCTCGTATTACCAATTGTTTAATCCTTTGATTGATTGTGATAGAATAAGAAATATGAAAAACTTGCAACAGAAGCCTGTTTCTTTTAATGAAGCACTGACGATGATAATGTCTGAAGCGAAAAAATATCCGATTCAGACTGAAACAATACCGCTTTTTTCGGCCTTGAACCGCTCTCTCGCCGAGAATATTCTTGCCGACAGTGACAAACCAGCAGCAGCAAATTCTTCAATGGATGGATTTTGCGTAAACTGTGCAACCATTGCCGAAGCATCAGAACAAAACCCAGTTGTTTTGCCTGTCGTTGCCGGAATCGACGCCGGCCATCGTCTTGAAACCCTTCCCAGCGGGCATTGCGCTTACATCGCTACCGGAGCGACTCTACCTCAGGGAGCTGATGCCGTGGAATGTCTTGAAAGGGTTCCAGAATCACCATCCACCGCTCAGGTTACTTTTACCAGACCACTTTCGCCCGGAAATTTCGTTCGGCAAAAGGGTGCGGAACAAAAAAAAGGTGAACTGATTGCCAGCTGCGGCCTCACCCTTACCCCGCAACTAATTGCCATTTGCGCATCTTCCGGCGTATCTTCGGTAAAAGTTGCCAAACGCCCAACGGTCGGTGTTCTAACTTCTGGTGACGAACTGGTTATGCCCTGGGAAAACCCGGCTCCATGGCAGGTGAGAAACGTCAACTCACTTATGCTCTTTCATCAAATCAGCGAAGCCGGTGGCATCCCAATAGATTTCGGCATCGCCCGCGATGATGAAAATCACGCGCGACAACTTTTTCTGCGTGCAGTTGAACAATCTGACATAATCGTTACCAGTGGCGGAATATCCATGGGCCGAAAGGATCCTTTCCGTAACATTTTTGCTGAATTTTCAATTGAACCGGTAATCTACGGCGTAAAGATGAAACCCGGCAAACCCTTCTTTTTTGGCTATTTTCAGAACAAACCACTGTTTGCGCTCCCCGGCAATGTTGTTTCAACTTCGGTAACCTTTGAGCTGTTCGTGCGCACTTTTATCAGAATCACCCAAAATCTTTCACCGCACCGCCTCAAGCTGAGTTTGCCGCTGAGTCAGCCATCATTCAACGATTCTGGACGCGATTTCTTCGAAAGGGGAAAATTGGTAACCGTAAATGGCGAACCAATGGTCGAACCATTAAAAAAGCAGGAATCTCACATGCTATCGAGCTTTTCCACCACAGACCTAATCTATCTGCACCGCTTCGATAATCCGAAGCTCGATATTGGATCAAGAGTCGAATGCACTCTGCTTAGGAATGAGTCGGCATGACTTTTCTAGCAGAACCCTCCAGTAAGGCATTTCTTATTGACATCGGCACCGGAACCCGAGATATTCTGCTTTTCTCCGAAATGAACAGTCTTGAAAACAATGCCAAAATCGTGGCGCCGACCGCCACCCGTAAAATGGCCAATGCCATTCGCAATTCTAACAAAGATTTGAAAATTTCTGGCCACACCATGGGCGGTGGTTCTCTCGCCACAGCGTTGTCCGAACACATCAAGCGTGGTTTTAAAATAGAAATTGAACCCTCTGCCGCCTTCACCGTCCGCAATAATATTGAACAACTACAACAGGCCGGTTTTATTATCAAGGAAGAAATCGCTGAACCCGATCTGTTTTTTGATGAGATCGAACTGCCGGCCATTCTTGAAATTTTCTCCAGGCTTGGTGAGGAAACCCAAAATATTGGCCTGATTGGTCTTTCAGTCCAGGATCATGGCGATCATAAACTAGATGAATCCTCAAGAAGAAAAAGGTTTTCCTGCTTCATCGATTTGCTCGGTGATTCCCATGATTTCCGCTCTCTGGTTTTCACTCCGACAACCCTGCCGCCATTTTTCACCAGAATGCGCTCCGGACTTGAATCAGTACGCAAATCACACCCTGCCGTTCCGGTAGTTTTAATGGATACCTGCGTTGCCGCCGTGGCCGGTTGTTGCTTTGACGAGAAACTTTCCGGCATCGATGGCCCGGTTCTTTATGTAAATTTTGGCAATGGCCATACTTTAGCTATGGTTATGGACGGCCAGCGAATCCTTTCGCTTTATGAACACCACACAGGTATGATCAAAGATCAGCCTGACATGATCGATGAGCATCTGCATCGGCTCGTTGAAGGCCAGCTTGATTTTGAAGAGGTTTTTTCCAGTGGCGGGCACGGCTGCAAAACCTTCGAGCCCATATCTTTCAATAGCCTTGCAGCAGTTGTTGCAACTGGCCCCCGACGTGAAATTGTCAGAAGCATGCAGACTAATTTCTATCTCGCCGCACCTGGTGGTGATATGATGATGACCGGCCCCCTGGGACTTCTAAAAGGTTATGATTTAATAAAAGGTTCAACCAGATGAAAAAATTACTACTGATTCTGCTCGCCCTGTATCTGTTTTTAATGCCAAACGCGGTTCAGGCCTGTGACGAAACCCTGGTCATGCTTTTGACCGCAAAGAATCCCAACAGTGAGTTTTCAAAGTCTATCAGAAAAGTCGCAACCTATCTTAACAACCTTGGCGCAGCCCTGAAGGCCGGCTTAAAAAAAGATTATTCTACTGACCTGCAATTTGTTATGGATGCATGGCTTGAATTCACCACCCGATATATGACAAACCCTCCCGAAGAAGCCAGAAATGATAAACACTGGGCCGAAAAAACCCGACAAACGTCCGAAACCATAGGCAAAATACGCAAACTAATTCTGGCCGGAGAACGAATGCAGGCGCACGACAAGGTACTTGAACTCAGCAGCAGTATCGGTAAATTTTTCGAAGCTATCGGCACGACTCCAGAAAAAAAACTTTTTCTGCAAAGCTCGACCAACCTTACGCTTCTACAGCAAAAGGTTCTCGCTGCCGACAAAACCATGGCGATATCCTATCTTGCCAGTGTCACCGCCGACCTTGTCGAATACAAAAAGATCATTCCGGAAGTTGCCGCATCATCGGCAGCAGAACTTGAAGCCAAACTCGATCAACTTAAAGAAAAGATGGTTTTAGAGACCCACCTTGAATTTCTCGATCCTGATGTTTCAGATATCAGAACAAGATTCGATGAACTTCGCTCACACATTTTGATGAAGGAATGGTTCCCCGAAACTATCGAATCGCAGAAGGAGAAAGACAAATGATTCAGGTCACAGTTATCAAAAGCCAGTCAAAATGCAATACCTGCGGCGAAACAGAAAGAATCGTCGGTGAAATCGCTCAGGAATTTGGTGAAGAAGTTGAATTCAGCGTTATCGTCAACGGCACTCCCGAAGCACAGAAATTCGGTGTAGTAACCACACCGGTCGTAGCGATTGGCAAAAAGATTTATTCCATGGGCAAGCCTGTTATCAAGGAAAAAGTCATCAACTGGCTCAAAAAGGAACTTGCTGCGTGAGTGAAATGATTCAACAGGCTGTCAACGCGTTTATTTCGCTCTTAGCACCGCTGCGCGACACCTGGATCTGGCCTGGAATTGCTGAAACCGGTAAATTTCTCGGCACTCATCTTCTTTCAGGTATGATACCAGCCTTTTTCATCGCCGGAGCCATCGCCATTTTTCTCGACAAAAACCGCATTACCAGATTGATGGGCCCGAAAGCCAACCCATTTCTCGCTTATCCGGTTGCTGCACTTTCCGGAGGCATCCTTACCGTTTGCTCATGTGGAGTCATTCCAATTTTCACAGGAATTCTCCAGCAGGGGGCGGGAATTGGCCCGGCTTTCACCTTCCTGATGGCTTCACCTGCAGTCAACCTTATCGCCCTGGTTTATACCTATACCCTGCTTGGCACAAAATATATGTTATGGCGGGCTTTGCTGGTTTTTTTCAGCTCAATTTTCATCGGACTCGGCATGAAAACACTCTGCAGCCAACCAGAACCCCCAGAGAATGAAGTCTGTGTTGAAGTGGTAGAAGAGGAATCAGACACTACCGATGCACAGCTGGTTTCATTTTTTGCTCTGCTGGTTTTGATAATGGTCACTTCGACCGGATTGTTCGACTCCCTGCTGCAAAATCTGGCCCGCGCACTCGAGTATGAAGGCTTACTCCTGCCGAGAATTCTGATGGTATTTTTTCTGGTTATACTGACAGCAATTGCCGCCAACAAATGGTTTCATCGTTATGAAATCATCTTATGGCTGAAAAAATCAAAAGATCTTTTCGTGCTTATTTTTCCAAAAGTTCTCGGCGGAATTTTTCTTTGTGGTATAATAGCTGTGGCATTGCCCCTTACCAGTCTCATTTCATATTTTGACACGAACAATGTTCAAGGAAACTTGCTTGCATCGTTCTTAGGCAGTATGATGTACTTTGGGACGATCGTGGGGGTAACGATAGTTACAACCCTCAAGGGTTTTGGCATGAGTGACGGACCAGCAATGACTCTGCTGCTTTCGGCTCCAGCCGTGAGTTTGCCGAGTATTCTTGCCCTGGTTCCCATTGCCGGGGCTAAAAGGTCGGTTATATTTTTGTTGTTGGTAATAATATTCAGCGCCCTGAGCGGCCTGATTTTTGGGATGACTTTTTAAACGCACTAGACGAGAAAGGAAATTTTATGGGAGACCATAGCGTGCAAGATCTGGACAAAATTCAAAAGATCATGGAAAACGGCAATTACGAAGAAGCCCGCCCCCTGATCAAACAATATCTCGAAGAAAAACCCAATGATCCGGTTGCGATCAGGTTACACGGCAATACCTACGCCTACACCGGATTTCTCGGCAAAGCCAAGAAAATCTGGCATGACGGTCTGAAGCTTTTTCCCGACAATGTTGATTTAATCTATAATTACGCCCTGGCCCACTATCTTCAGGGAAATCTTTATCTTGCCAGAAGATATTGGAAAAAAGCCTTAAAATTAGCTCCTGAAGATGCTGAGATATTCTTCAACCTTGGCCAGGTTGCCCGAGATGAAGGTAGACTCAAAAAAGCCATCGCTTACTGGATCAAGGCGTTGAAAATTAACAAAAACAATGTTGAGCTGATGAACAACATTGGCGTTGCCTATGCCAGCCTGCACATGTATGGCAAAGCAGCGATCTGGTATAAACGCGCCGTCAAGAACGATAAGAATTACGCATTGGCACACTTCAATCTCGCAAATGCTCTTTTCGAAAAAGGCGAGCTGACTCAGGCGCGAGAGCATGCTGAAGTAGCCGCAAAACTGGATCCGGCCTCCCACATGGAAACTGTCGCCATGCTGGTCAGAAAAATCGGCGAAAAGGAAGAAGCTGAAAAAACCGCCTGATTTCCCTTTAATTAGATAAAAAAAGCCCGGCCTGCATTTTTGCCTGAGCCGGGCTTTTTTGACAGAAACTTAAAAAATCAATTTAAATCTGTTTTGATGATTTCTTCTTCAAATGTTGCTGTCGCTGTTTTTCTCAACTCACCCATCAATGCTGCTTCACGGTTCTGATGTTTTTTTATTTCTTTTTCCAAAGCGATGTTTTTTGCTCGGCTCAAATTCAATTCTTTGATGCAATGGTCATATTTGATCACCATTCTCGTCATCTGAGTCCTTAAAAGCTTAACTTCTTCTTCTACCGAATCGATGTATCGATCAAAATTTGCATATTCGTTAAACTGAGCCGCAGTCTCATCGAGCTCATTTTCATTACCCAGCTTCTTTTCCTGCATCAATTCACAGACTTCTTCAACACTCAGCTTTATTCCCGTTTCCAGCTGCTTGATAAAAATCAGTTTTTTGAAGGACTCTTCATCGAGGAACTTTTCCTGACTGCCATCAGGAAGCTCACAAGTCTGCACCTGCAATCTGGTCGAATTTTTACGGATGAGCTTTTGCAGATCATTCGGGCTAATGTCGATTATCTGCTGAATCTGGCTGATAGAGTAACGTTTATCTTTCATGTTTGGCCGACCTTTTCGATAAGTTAAAATTACTATCGTAAGTTCAGGGCTAAACAATTAGGAACTATTTCTATTTTGTTTTCTGCTCAATCTTTTTGAGCATGACCTGCGCCACCTTCTTTTCAGAAGCTTCGGCAGCAGGATTTTGCAATATCTGCTGGTATACTTTCGCAGATCGATCATACCTTTCAAGCTCGTAATAGATCATCGCCAAAAGACGCTCAGCCTTGACCTGATGGTCTTCAAACCCATTTGCCTTTTCGGCATAGTCAAGAGCCAGCTCAAGATCCTTCAATCTGGCGTAAATTATCTGAGCAGCATCATGATAATAACGCCAATCGTTCGAATTCAACTCGCAGGCAAGCTGATAGTCTTTTAACGCACGCTTTTTCATCTCTTCATCATTTGTTTTTATTGCCCGATCGATACGCATATAATTTTTCAGACTCCAGGCATCGAAATCATCTTCCTTGATCGAGGTAATTGCATCGAGAATTACCAGCAAACGATGATGATTGGCCAACTGATATACGGTGTCTGTGTCAAAACGAAGCCATAGAAATCCAACTGCAAGATCCTTCAGGTTGAAGGCACGAACAAGCCAGGTGCTAAGGTTCATTTCTTCAGACTTTCTCGCTACCTTACGCTCAAAACTGCCCAGATAAAACGAGCAGCATGCCATGATCAGCAAAGCAATCAGAATTCTTAACAGCGGACTTTTCACAAAAGATTCTCCCGGTTAAGCTTATATCGGCCTATTTCTATCGCAATAAAAATCATCGCGATTGCATATATCAGCGCGATTAATTCGTATGTTGCCGGAATTGTCGTATTCTTGATGATGATATCTTTCAGATTGAACAGGCTGAAATCTGGAACCAGCAATCTGGTATAATCTATAATTCGCGCCACGACGCTGCCTTCCCACTCTTGCAGCGCCATCTGCAACGAGGTTGTCATGTGCCCGAGAATGTAAAAAGTGCCAGTGAGCATTATCGCTACCACATAGGAAAAAAACAATGAAAAAGTTATTGCAAACGAGCCAAGTGTCAGTATTTCACAAAAATTTAAAAACAATTGCCGAAAAATACCCACCGTTAAAGGAATCTTCAAAACTAAAAGATTAATCATCAACATCATGGTCATTGCAAGGTAGTTTACAGTTAAGGCTGCAGCAGAGCCTGCCCAAAGGCCCCAAAGATATTGGGCGCGGGAAACATTGAAAGAAAGCGCGGCAACAAGAGTCTGGCGCTCTCGTTCAGCCAGATATACCGGCACGATGATGAAAGCAACCAGCAGAAGTGAGAAAATATTGATCAGCGACAGTCCGGAATCTATGACCAGAGGTTCTTTGAATGCGCTGTCACTACCACTGACCATCGACATGAAAATAATCAGAGCCACAAGAAAAAATGCATTCAGACTCAATGATTTTGAGCGGAGACAACCCTTGAATATCTGATGACCAATTATGAATACTTTATTCATCTTGCCTTATCCTCCAGACTCAAATCCGTAGCATATTCAAGAAATGCCTTTTCAAGCACCTCGGCAGTGCCGGAAAACTCAGAACGAGGGAAAATGTGCTTCAAATGTCCACCCATTAAAAAACCAACCCGATCAGCCACTTTGGCTGCAAAACTTATCGAATGGGTATTGATGAAAACAGAATGTCCCTGTTCTCTTCTGATTCTGACGACTCTTTCGATTAACTCCTGCCCAAGTGGATCCAGCCCAATAATCGGTTCATCCATGATCAACAAAGCCGGGTCGTTGAGCAAAGATCGGCACAGATTCAAGCGCTGCAACATTCCTTTGGAATACTGACTCAACCTCTTGTGCTGATGCTGCACTAGACCTGTTAATTGCAGCAGTTCTCTGATCTTTTCTGCCGAATCGGTCACGCCCGCCAATTGCGCAAAATACTTCAAATAGCCTTCGGCATCTTCATAATCGTAAACTACAGGCTGTTCCGACATAAAACCGACTCTAGTCCGCGAAGAAGGGTCTTCAGGCGTTTTTTCAAACAACAGAATCCGCCCCTCATAATTCTTGATGAAGTTTAGCATCAACCGCAAAATCGTTGTTTTTCCGGCTCCATTATGGCCAAGCAGGACAAATACTTCATTTTCTCCGATTTCAAGGTTGATGTTCTCAAGAATCTGATGCTCTTTTTGATATGAATATTTGAGATTTTCAATCGCAACTATCTTCGTCATATTTTAACCTTTTACCTTGAAAATGATTGCCAAAAGCGCAAGAATAATGGCGATAACAACAGTGCCCAACGCACGGTTTTTCAAAATTGAGTATTTCACATCTATAGTTTCGAATTTTGTTCTTTCAAGCTCTTTTTGGTGTACGGACTCATCATGAGCGCCACCACAAACGGTGCAAACATGACCATGGTGTTGATGACCATGCTGATGTTCATGTTGGTGAATATGCCCGGCATGATCTGCGTGATCTGGATGATCTGGATGATCTGCGTGATCTGCGTGCTCTAATTTGCACTCGTGGCCGGCATGGTCTGAGTGGTCTGCATGGTCTAATTTGCACTCGTGGCCTGCATGGTCTGCATGGTGCTCGTCACTGCAAAGCGAATGATCATGGTCATGGGCAGGAGAAGCGTTCTCACTTGTGTGATCATGGGAAGAGTGCCCGCAATCCGGCCCGCACTGATGCGAATGCTGGCTCAGGCTTTTTGCACTGCTCGCGTTTCCCTCGGTCGCCCAGGCTAAGGTAGCCAATCCATGAGAACTGATGAGAAAAACAACAAGAAAAAACAAACGCAGAAAATCGGCAAAAACTATTTTTCTGGTCATGCTAAAATCTCCTCCAAGGTATTATAACAACATACCTCAAAGAATTTCAAGAGCCTGATCAGCTATCCTTAAGGGTAAGGTATCTTTCAACTTCTGAACCCGGCGACAATAAAACCACTGCATTGCTCAAAACAGCTTTTACCTTGTATGAACCAACCATCTGGCCTGCCGCAACAACGAGGGTCGAACCGTTATACTTGATTTCAGCCTTGTTGCCCATAATCTTGACCAACTCCATGAGATTGCTGCCAGCAAGTTTAACTACCCCAACGTTGTTGATAACCGAACACTGGTCGCTCAGCCAGATTTTGCCATCCTTCGGATGACTACAGGTTATATCCAGAGATACCAGAATTCGTTTTGAGTGCTCTTCATATTTTTCGCCATCGCGGGTAACGTAAACCCCTCGCAATTCCTCGATTTCATAATATTCTATGCTTATTCCGCGAACGTCATCGATCAAAACCTTGTCTGTTTTTGCCGGCTTAGCCGGGTCAAAAGATTTGGTAAGACCAAAAGCTCTTTCGGGGTCAGTCTTTGTCGAATATGTTTCGAATCTCTCTACCATATTCAAAGAACCAAGTCCAGAGGTGCGGTAATCCTGAGAAGGCTTCAAAACCAGTTCAACCCAGGTAATCGTTCCTTCTTCATAACCCGACAAATCTTCTTTCTCAGGGGTACATACCGGAAAATACATTATCGACTGCTCGTCAAAATTAGGAGCAATAACCCCGCCATCGGTAATAATCGCATGCATGTCAAAGTTGGTGCTCGGATTTAAAGAAAGTTTGCGCAAGCGTCCGGTAAAATCGTATTCGCGCTTCTCTTTAAATGATATAACCTTCTGCTCTTCGGTTGCGCCAGTGCCCTTCTTGATGATCGTTGAAGGATAAGAGGTCATTTTCAACTTCTGGGAGATGGCTCTGGTACCATTGCGCAACTGAGTTATCGCCTGCTGAATCCAGAAACCTTTTTCCGTCTCCCGGCGCGAATAAGACATCAAGCCATAACCGGCGCCAAAAAGAAGACTCATCATCAGTACAGCCAGAATTACCTCGACCAGGGTAACCGCACTCCGGCATTTTTTAAACTGGCTGGAAAAGATCAATTTATGCCTCCAGTGAATCTCGAAACGATAACCACTTCTTCAAGTTCATCTTCGAAAGTCTTGTTTCTTCCGCCGTCAATAGTAGACTTAACCTTGATTTTGTAACCGTCCTGAACCATTTTCATCTGGTCATGTGAGCCATGCAATTGCATTGACTCGACCCAGTAATGGCCACCATAGGGAAATTTCTCGGGGGGCGACTTACCGGGTTTGAAAAGATCGTATCCCTGCTTGTCCTGGCTGAAAACGCCCATTGCCAAAGGCGGATAGTTTGACGAGTCAATTGATTGATATGGATTTCCTGAGCCACCCAGAGCAAAAAATTCATAGGTTTCTTTCGGCAAAAGCTTCAGCTGCAGTTTGGCATGCTGCATGGCAGAATGGGCCAGATAATAAGCCTGCATCTGGTAAAGAGTCTGCTTGTTCTGAAATGCCAGATTGGTGTTTGACTGAGCCATAAAAAACAGGATAATGGCGACCGAAAAAGAAAAGAACAAAACAACAACGATTGCCATACCTTTTTTGTTATTCATTTTATTCACCCAGCTTTGATTTGAACCCAACCAAAAAGAAACTTTTTGCCCATGGGTCGTCGTTTGGGTCTTTACCCTTTGAATTAGACCATTTTACCTGCACGACAAGTTTCTTGACGAGATTATATTTGTCGTCGGCATCTTTGGCGGTAAGTTTGTTTATATCGAAAGGCGGGTAAGATTTCCCGGGAACAGGAATCGAAAAAGTAATTGGATTAGCTGAAGTAGAGTCATAATCAAGATCGACGACCTTAAGTCGCGCACGATACTTGAAGCCTTTTCGGCAGGTGAAAAGTCCATCGGCATTGTAGGCACCGCTTCCGGTTGGGCCGGTGCCATCGCCGAACATCTTCGGCACAACTCTACTGATAAAGGCGTTTACCCCGGGCACATCCTTCGGGTCATCAATTTTACCAATGCCTGCGGCTCCCTCCCGGATACATCGCCAGGGAATCTGAAACATCAGGGTATCCATGATGAATTTTGCCCGGGAAATAGCGATCGTCTCAGTGTAGAACTTCTCGGTTTCCTTAACCGAGTTGGTCAGAAAAGTAAAAATCGGGATGAAAACCATGCCGAGAATGAGAAAAGCCAGCATTACTTCAACAAAAGTAATGCCTTCACGCCGGCAATGAGTCTTTGATTTTCTGCTGTTCATCATCCTTTATTCTATAATAAGTTTTTAACCTAAAAAAGGCAACTTTAGAAAACAGGCCAGGAAAAGAAAGCATCTCTTCCTGGCCGTTGCGGACTTTTAACTGGAACTTTACTGTACCTTCAATGGGACAAAAAGAACCTGTCTGTTCCCGGCAACATCAGTTGCATCGACATAAAAATGCGCATTTTCAGGAATTTTCAGATCGGCCAGATTCAATTCTGGAGCATTTACAGGACCCACCGGAGCGGGCTCTCCGCCGGCACCATTACAAATTCCGTATTTTAGCTTGTCATTGTCAAGTTTGTAGTTGTCGCCACCGATGACTTTGATGGTAAGAACCGCATCAGCAGGCACCTTAATCAAACCGTTGTCTTCTTGAACGATCATATTGTTGCCCAGTTCAATTCCCTGGACGACTGAAACTTCTTCGGGGTCCTGATTGATAAGACCACCGCTGAGACAAACGTCTGCAAGCTTTGGTAGCGGATATTTGTTTGGCGGATTTTCAACAGCCCAGAATGCTGCAGATTTTCCATTTTTCACTGAAATTTCCAGGCCACAGGTCGGAGCAGTGATATCGAGAACGCGAACGTCTTTGGCGCCACTCGAGTTGGCATAAACCGTTTTGGTTTTGCCCGGAGTCGGCAGGTCATAGCGCATTTTTCTTCCGATATAGCAGGTAATTGCGCCCTTTCCGGTCGGGTTGAGAGGCACGATAACCATCTGATTCAAAGCTACTTCCTGGGTGGTAGAAGCCATGTGGTTCTTATTCTTTTCCCAGTCGATGAAATACCATGAAGGAGTAGGATTGCCCACCCATGCCGGGTTGGGGATTTCCTGGCCTTTGTATTCCGCCGGAGGAGCTTCATCAAAAATGGTCGATTCACAAAGTACAGTCAGAGGCACATCTTCGGTCATGGTTGCCGGGATCGCCGAGCCGCCTTCACCATAGATTTTCAGCGGAATAACCGGGCTGATATCTTTGGGAATCGGGCTGATTTCGACACCCTTGAGCCATGGCGCTTCTTCAGTAGCGGTTTGAGCCGGAAGAGCGACAGTTACCAGAGCCATTGCCATAACAAGAAACAAAGAGCGGGTTCTAATCATCTTTTTCAATTATCCTTATACTTTTATATTTTTTTGTTACTGGTTGCGGCCACCTTCAAAAGCAGCCTGAGTGTCGACGACATACAGGGGCATTCTGATAGTGGTCAGGTTACCTTCTGCATCTTTTGCTTTGGCAACAAAATAATATTCTGGCTGATCGGCATATTTGTCGCGAGGATAGTTCGGGACGCGGAAAAGATAAGCATTTTCAGTCTTTTCAACGTCGTCACCATCTTCAAGTTCGATTTTGCAAGCAGCATCAGCGACATCGGCGCGACCGTCACCATTGTCTACGGCCATGGCAGCAAAGATAAACGGAACGTTTCTTCTGACGAAAACGCCCTTCAGGGTTTTATCGGGGCCGCCGGCAACGTGTACCTGGCTGCGATAATCATCTTTGTTGGGCTGAGAAGTCAGAGTTCCGCTTTCAAATTTCGGAGCACCACGTTCGTTGAACAGAGCACCGGCAATTGAAAGTCTGGCTGTCTTTTTCCAGGGTTCGAGGTTGCGTTCGTCTTCAACACCTTCATCAAGGAAAAGATAGCTGGCTTTTTCAAAATCTTCTGCATTGTTAGAGAAAGGTCGACCAAGATTCATAACGATCTGGCGGGCCATATCTTTTTTGAGCTCTTCTTCGGTTTCAGCCATATCGACTTTACCGGCACCTTCCTGGAAAGCTACCCACATATCGGGAGCAGTACAATCATGGACGAGAACACCCATGTTCTGTTCGGCTGTAACGGTTTTGGATTCTGCTCCACCGCCTTCTTCGGTAGTGCCTTCTTCGCCAACAAGAGCAGTGTCGTCGCCTTCACCGCCGGCACCTTCTTCGGGTTCAGTGCCTTCGGTTACGTCTTCAGCGCCGCTTTCGCCACCACCAACTTCGCGGGCACCATGGTTACCAATCTGGTATTCAGCCGGCGCGAAAAATTTACCGCCATCGGCTGCCATGTTGGTGTTCTGAGTGCTCAAAGTCTTGAAATTGCCATCTGCATCTTTAACCTTGGTTTCCCAGGTTATGTTGGGTTCGCTTTCAAATTCAGCGCCTTCAGCCAGAGCAGATGCTTCAGGGTTATAAATCAGCGAGTGTTCATGTTTTTCATAATAAACATCTTCGAGACAATGAACCAGACTGCTGTCCGGGTCGCCACCGCGAAATCCTTCGGGAAGAACATAAGGGTTGCTCTTCATTCCAAGGGTCATGTCGGTTGAATCAGGAATAGTAGCGGCTTCTTCGGTCGTTGCTGCGGCCTCATCAACATCGGCCTCTGCAGCGATAACCGGTAACATGGTTGCACACACATACAACACGGCTACCAAAAGCAAGAACCTGTTCCAGAATTTCATAAGCTCTCCTCCATTTGATCTAAATACACTTCTAATAAAACATACGCGCAAGTAATATTATTTGTTACATCTTTTTTTAAAAAATCTCAAATGCTGCAATTAGATACTGCCAAATAATACTTATCCCTCAAACTCATTATAATAAAATTTTTCGAATCCTGATACCGGTCAATCTGGTACACTTATTATTCCTCTAATTATGAAAAAAATCAACGTCATTAACAATCCTTGTCCATTGGCCTTTATCAGCTGTTTTTCTTTCGGCAACGGCTGTGTTGAGCCGAAAAAAATGGCAAAACATCTAAAATCGTCGGGGTACAATCACTTTCCAATAACCGAGCAACTTTCTACCGCCGGGCTGTTCAACTCTCTTGCAGCAGCAGAAGCCTTTCAGATGCAGCCCCTGTACGGCCAGAAATTTTCTCTTAAAGATGAATCCTTTATTGCTTATCCAGATGATGCAAATGCATTTTCCTGGCTCAACAATTCAATCAGCAAGCTTAGAGCAACTTTTACAGCTGAATTAAACGATTTCTACGACGCCGAAAAACTGCTGAAAATTTTTGAGCAGACACCCCATTCAGGCCGCGGAAGAATCATATTTTCAGGAATTCCACAAAAAAAAATTCCCGAATTTTTTATTGATTCAGGCTGGGAAATCTTCTTTGCGGTTGGTATCACACGCACAATCGAGCAGGTAAATAAAATTTCTTCAGCGTTAGACTATTACCAGGCCAAGGCAATTTATGCCCCGGAGTTGTTAACCATAACGAAGGCCGATCAACAAGCTCTAAGATTGTTAACAGCGATTTACCATGGCAATCTTTTTGAATCCACTACCGTCGATATCCCTGATTTTGCCGAAATAAGATACCTGGAAAATCCTCAAGCACTGGTCAACAACAGCGAATTTGTCAGGCAACCAACCTTCGTGCCTGAACGCGGCAAGCTCAAAATGCCGTCAATAGATCGATCTGCTGAAGCTTCACGCCAGTTGCTGCGCGAAAAATGCCTGGCGGGCCTAAAGCGAAAATATCAAAACACCAGTCCAGATTTAATGCAAAGATTTGATTATGAATTGGCAACGATAAATGAACTGGGGTTTACTGATTACTTTCTAATCGTCGATGAAATCACGCACAGAGCCAAAGAACTTGGCGTACGGGTACTTGGGCGGGGTTCGGCAGCCAACAGCCTTATAAGTTACCTTCTTGATTTCACTCAGGTTGATCCTCTCAAACATAATCTTTATTTCGAACGCTTCCTCAATCCTTACCGAAAATCGCCACCAGACATCGATCTTGACTTTTCCTGGAAAATTCGTGATCAGATTTACCAGTTTCTTCGTGAACGCTGGGGTGAAAATCGGGTAGCGATGATTTCTACCCATATCCGCCTGAACAGTAGAAGTGCCATGCGCGAAACTGGAAAAGCGCTGGGTATCAGTAATGAAGAGCTAAATTACCTTAGCTCATTACTTGGTCATTCCACCATAGAAGAGTTTCTGAAATTTCCCGAAGAATTGGCTAGATACAAGCCCGATCAGGCGAGGTTAAAACAGCACCTCGGCTGGCTTAAGCTGGCCTCAAGCGTTGAAGGCCTGCCAACGCACTTTTCCATCCATGCCGGGGGCGTGGTTATCGCTCCCGATAGCCTATACAACTACAGTATACTCGAGCCATCGAGTAAGGTTCTGCCCATAACCCATATTGAGATGCACGGTTGTGAAAATGCCGGCCTGGTAAAATTCGATCTTCTTTCACAACGGGCCCTGGGCGTATACGCAGATTTGGTTCAAACTATCGAACGCCGAATTCCGGATTCCCCGGAACACATCGAACAGGATCAGCGGGTGATGGAATCTCTGGCCGCCGGCGACACGCTCGGTGTGTTTTATATAGAATCGCCAGGCATGCGCGGTCTGCTCGGCAAGCTGCATTGCCGGAATTTTTCCGAACTGGTCGCCGCCAGCTCGATTATCAGGCCAGGCGTTGCCGAAAGCGGCATGATGCAGGAATACATTCGCAGGCATCTCGCCACAAATTCATGGAAGCCGGTTCACCCGCTTATGGGAGAAATTTTGCAGGAAACTTATGGCATCATGGTCTATCAGGAAGACGTCATGAAAGTTGCCCATCATCTTGCCGGGTTTTCGCTTGGCGAAGCCGATATTCTCAGGCGCGCAATGAGCGGCAAAGAACGAAGCTCTCAACAGATGCAGCAGGCAAAAGAGAGATTTTTAAGTGGCGCTGCAACCAACGGCGTAGAAAAATCAATTGCGACCGAAATCTGGCGACAGATCAACAGTTTTTGCGGCTATGCGTTTTGCAAGGCGCACAGTGCCGCATACGCCGTTCTTTCCCTACAGTTACTCTGGAGCAAAGTCCATTATCCTGCAGTTTTTTTTGCGGCTGTAATCAATAATCGCGGCGGGTTTTATGGTCCCCAGGCCTATGTTTCAGCAGCTATCAGGTCAGGGATTGAGATTCTACCACCTGATGTAAACATGAGTCTGGCCGAATTCAGAATTCTGAAAAAAGACACTTTGCTCACTGGCCTGATGTTTATCGTCAACCTCGGAGCAGCCACCTGCCAAAAAATTGTCGAGACCAGAAGCAAGCGCCCATTTTCTTGCCTGGTGGATTTTATCGATCGCGTCAGACCTTCTGAAGATGAATTTGAAAGCCTTGTTAAAAGCGGTAGTCTGAATGGTTTTGGCAACAAGCCCTGGTGTCGCTGGCAATTCAAAACCGCCAGAAAAGCCGGTTTATTCGCCGAAGAGCTTCCGGCTTTACCCCTCCAGCTTCAAAGTCATGAAACCAGACATACAAAAATCAAAGACGAACTGCAAAGCCTTGGCTTCGCAGTTTCAGGACACCCGACCGAACTTTTCCCTGCAGGAAAAATCCTATCAAAGTATCTGGCCAGGATGGAAAATAAGCAGGTTGAGGTTACCGGCCTTTTGATTGCAACCAAATCGGTAACCACGTCCCGCAATGAAAAAATGAAATTCGTAACCATAGAAGACCGCTATGGGCTGATAGAAGTTGTAATTTTTCCGACGATATGGAAAAAAATTTCGGCTAGTTTAGATAAAGCCATGGTTTTAACTATTGGCGGAACGGTCAAAAATGATTCCGGCCAGCTGATAATCAATGCAAAGTGGTTGAAGCAATTTTAAAAATCAGTAACCTTGACTTGTTATAAAATGATACTGTATTATTTGCCAGCTTTATTAGATAAGAAGGAGTCACATGAAAGCCTTAAGAAAAGCAGTTATTCGGGGCACCGGTATCAGCGTTCCGGATAATGTCGTAACCAATGACGACCTTGCCAAAATTGTCGATACCTCTGACGAATGGATTCGTAGCCGAACCGGAATTATCGAACGACGCCAGATTCCTGATGGCGATTCTCTGTTCGAGCTTTCCCTGCCTGCAGCCAGGCAGGCCATTGCCAATGCCGGCCTGACTCCAGAAGAAATCGATTTGATTATTTTTTCAACCTTTACCCCTGACTATCAGGTTCCTGCCACAGCCTGCATGATCCAAAACGCTCTCGGCTGCCATAAAGCCGGAGCCTTCGACCTTCAGGCCGCATGCACCGGTTTTGTCTATGGCGCGGTTACTGCCAGTCAGTTTATCGCCACCGGAACCTACAACAACGTTCTGGTTATTGGCGGTGATGTAACCACAAGAATCCTCGACTTCACCGACCGAAATTCATGTGTATTGTTTGGCGACGCCGTTGGCGCTGCAGTATTCAGCCCGTCTGAAAATGAGGATGAGGGAGTCTTTGACAACCTTCTCGGAGCTATCGGTAGTGGCGCAGAATATATCATGATCAAAAATGGCGGCTCTATGCACAGACCAACTGTCGAAGCCATTCAAAATCGTGAACATTACCTGACCATCAACGGCAAGGAAGTTTTCAAATTTTCGACAAAGATTGTTGGTGACATGATCGAAGAAGTCCTCAAGCGCAACGACATGACTCTTGACGACATTGCTCTGATTATTCCGCATCAGGCCAACATCAGGATTATCGAATCGGCGGCAAAGCGTTTCGATTGCCCAATTGAAAAGTTTTATGTCAACATTCAGAAATATGGCAACACAGTTGCTGCAACAATTCCCCTGGCTCTTCACGAAGCATTGCAGGAAGGGCGCATCAAGCGGGGCGACAATATCATTCTGGTCGGCTTCGGCGGCGGCCTTACCTATGGCCTGCAGATGATAAAATGGGGCGGCTACACCAAACCGACCAGTTGATTCACAAACAAAAAACTGCTCAATCTTTGACAGTCAGGCCGAAAGGCCTGACTGCTTCTTCTAGAACTCCGTGCAGATGCGCGATTAAGATGCCATAATTGGTAATCGGCACTCCTGCCACATGGCAGGCTTCGATTCGGCTCAAGATTTCCTTGCGGTTGGTCATGCAACCACCGCAATGAACTACCAGATCAAATTCACCGAGATTTTCCGGAAAATTTACTCCCTGACAAAACTCGAATTGAATGGCTCCTCCATAATTCTGCCTTACCCAACGCGGAATCTTTACCCTGCCGATATCATCAGCCATCTGGTGATGAGTGCAGGACTCGGCGACCAGAATGCGCCCATTTTCGCCCATTTTTTCAAGAGCCTTGATTCCATCGACGTATGCGCTCAAATCACCTTTGTATCTTGCAAAAAGCACCGAGAAGCTGGTAAACGGCACACCCGGCGGCACATCCGCAGCAACTTTCAGGAAGGCCTGAGAATCCGTTACCACCAGAGCGGGTGGCTCACGTAAAGCTTCAATGGCCTGACGCAGTTCACGCTCTTTGGCGATCACTGCAATGGCGTCGGTGTCGAGAAGATCTCTGATAGTTTGAACTTGAGGCAGTATCAACCGTCCTTTGGGCGCTGCCAGGTCTATCGGCACCACCAAAATGACTATCTGTCCAGGTTCTATCAGGTCGCCAATGATAACTCCCGAATCAAAGTCTTTCAGAGCTTTCTGAATTTTTTCGGTTTTCAGCCAGTCAATGCCCTTGCCGGAAATGGCGCTGACATTGGTAATTTCTGCACCAAGGGCGGCAAGCTCTGCTACAAGGCTGTCCGGGGCTTCACCAGACTCGCATTTGTTTATAACGGCTATGAACTTGATTTTTCTTTCGGCGAGTTTCTTGATCAGTGCCCGCTCACATTCATCAAGACTGTTAGAGGGCTCAAGCACGACCAGGGCAAGATCGGTTTTGCTTAAAACCTGCATGCTTGCATCTATTCGCATTTTCCCAAGCTCGCCAACGTCATCTAGACCGGCGGTGTCGATTAAAACTACCGGGCCGAATGGCAAAAGCTCCATATTCTTGTAAACTGGGTCAGTGGTAGTGCCTGCGGTATCTGATACCAACGCGATGTTCTGATTTACCAGAGCATTTATCAGAGAAGATTTTCCAACATTGCGGCGGCCGAAAAGTGCTATATGCGGGCGTATACCTCTGGGGGTCGATTGCATGAAATGTTTCCTTCCAATTCGGTAGTTAAGTTTATCAACAGATATTTTTACGTTATAATATTATGCAGTTTGAAAAAATAATCCAATTATTATGACTGAAAACAGGCAAAAAAAGCAGAAAATATCAAGATCAGGTTTCTTCAGGGAACTAGGCTCTAGCCTGGGGCAATTCATCGATGCGGCGTTTGCCGATGAGCTTACGGCTTTTGCCGAGAAATTTCCAGACCTGATCAGGCCCCCTGGCTGCCGCAATGAAAGTGATTTTCTCAAACGTTGCATTAAATGCGGAAAATGCATTCAGGCATGCCCGTTTATCGCACTTCAACCAGTTTTACACGCCAACGAATTTGATCGCGGAACGCCATGTATTCGAACAGGTTCAGCATTTTGCCGCTTCTGCAATGATTTTCCGTGCATTTCTGCCTGCCCGACCGGAGCATTGAGCCTTGAAAACGGAAACCTGCAAAAAATTGCCCGGGCTGAAGTCATTGCCAAAAGGTGTCTTCGCGTAAATGAGATAGCCTGCGAGGCCTGCGGCGAAATATGTTCGCGCAGTTTCAAGGCGATCAGCTTTGCAAAGGCAAATGAGCCGCCGCAGATCGATGCCTGTTCATGCAGCGGCTGTGGAGCCTGTCTGACAGTTTGTCCGGTTACACCTGAACGGGCAATCGCCCTCAGAAACGACTAACTTGAGTTAGGCATGACTGGAAATCCTGTGTCGCCTGGCAATCTTGGCATAATTCATCGCCGATGCCAGAATCTTCTTTTTGCTATCTTCACCGACTTGCCCTTTAATTTTTGCCGGCAGCCCGACTACAAGCGAACCGGGCGGAATGATCTGGTTTTCTTTGACCAGCGCCCCGGCACCCACAATGCAGCCGTCGCCGATAACGGCTCCGGAAAGCACTATTGCCCCCATGCCAATCAAGCAATCGTCACCGATAGTGCAGGCATGAATCAAAGCTTTGTGACCAATGGTGACATTTTTTCCGATCTTGACAAAGCCCGAGTCTTCACCTTCAGCATGAGCGAAGTCAACATGAACAACTGACGAATCCTGGATATTGGTGTTGTCGCCAATTTCTATCCAGTTTATGTCGCCTCTGATGACCGTTCCATGCCAAATACTGACATTTTCACCCATCTTCACCCGGCCGATGACTTCAGTTGCCGGAGCGATGAAACATGAGTCGGGAACCTGTGGATAAAAATTTTCGAAATTTCTCAACATTGCATTTCTCCATACATAATTTTGCTGGTGATGGGCGAATTTATCTCAATTGACAAAACAGCAGACGATTTGTTTTTTAGCGTTTTCAATCCTACACCAGCATTTAAATTTTTCTCAATTTATGTTATACTGATTTTGCTGTGAAGTTAAAGCAGATTTTTGCCGATGAAAGAATTGGATATGCAATCTGAAAACTTCTGGTCAAAAAATAGCGGGCAGAAACACTTTGATGAAGCTCTGATCCTCGAAGCCGAAGGAAAAACCTCCGAGGCCGTTGAAGCTTATCAAAAGTCAGTCAGTTGTTGGCCCAAACATGGTCAGGCCCAATATAATCTGGGCGTGGCTCTTGCGACTCTGGGCAATCTTGACCAGGCTATTAGAGCCTGGAAAAGAGCGATCTGGATCGATCCGGCCTTCAGACTGGAACTGATCAATGCTTTTGATATTGAAGATGAGCAAAAAGAAGATGTTATCTTCGAGCCTGACGTATCATGTTATGCTCGAGCAGCCTGATTAAAGGAGCAATACCCATGACATACTGCTGGGAAGTCTACAACAATTCAAAATGTGAAACCTGCAAACATTATCAGGATTTTCTCAACGGCACCCTGGATATCGAAAAGGTTAAAGATATCGTCGTCGTCGACGAAGATTAGAAAACTGATCGTTTCTTCAGTTTTCTGAATTCCGGCGCATTAACCAGGGTCTGAAAACCCGATCAACAACTGAAAACTTATTGAAATAACTCTCATCCAGAGAAGGCTGGCTTGGCTGCCATGGCTTGAATTCTTGTCGTGGTGCTTCGAGCAAAGCCAGATTTCTGTTGCGCTCGATCTGCAATAGCAGGGTTTGCTCAGCATAGGCTTTTTCCATGCCGTTTAGCTTGGCTTCCAAAGTCTCCATTTTTCTGGCCATGTTTTTTAACAAGGCCTGATTGGCCGCGAGAATCTGGCCGATATCGATTGCCACATCGCAGCCAGGTGAAAGCGCCGTAGTTGTTTCATTGTTCACAAGTTTTGTTTCAGTTTCAGTTTCGTTAAGCTTGATTTCAACTTTCATCGCCAATTCACCTGTTAATCTGGAATTTACTGACACTATCGACCGGATTGCCAAATTTTTTAACCGCCATTTTGGTTGTTACGCATACTGGTTTATGATATAAATTTCTATATGGATGGAATAAAACTACCGCTGATATTGCTTGTTATCGTCGTTGCGATTGCCGCATTTCTTTACAACCCGTTTTCCGGAAAAAAGAAGCCCGGCTTCGACAAGCCGCCAAAGAAGCCAGTAAACGAGCAGCAGGATCCATCAGACAACATTGAAGAGGCCAAAAAAGCTTTTTCCGAACAAAAATTTCAAAAAGTAGTCGACCTCATAGGGAACCAGCGGGAAAGCAATGATTATGAAATCCAGCGCATGCTGGCCTACTCCTTTGCGGGCCTGAAAAGATTCGATGATGCGATCATTGCTTTTGAAAAGACTCTCGAACAACGAAAAATTCCTGAAAACGGCTATGCTCTTGCCTATCTTTATGAAATTACCGGGCGCATGACCGTTGCCAAAATTCTTTACGAAGAACTGGTAAACATCGACCTGCCCCCCAAAATGCTCAAAGGGGTTTACGAAGGACTTTCACGCACATCTGTTTTTGCAAACGACACCAAGGCTGCGATCAAATACAACATGGAAATGGTCAAGCGCTACCCGGATTCGCCAGAAGGGTTTGTCGCCCTTTTCAAAATAATGCGCAACACAGGCTTGACCAAGGGGCTGGACAAGCTCGTCACCCACGGCGATAAATTCCATCAAAACAACTTTGAATACAATTTCTGGATCGGTGTCCTTTACTTTGAAACAGGAAGCTTCGATAATTCTTTGCAGCGCTTTAATAACTGCATTAAAATCGACCCGACGAACAGCACTCCTTACTATTACTCTTATCGTGTTCTCAAGCGCCAGAAAAACATTGAGAAGGCACTGGCCGACCTTGAAAAATATCACAAACTCAACCCTTTGCTACCGCACATTTTCTTTGAAGCAGCAATTGACGCAAAGAACGAAGGTCGCCTCGACCTCGCATACAAATTTCTGCGATCCTCTTACACAATGGATCGCACCCTGCTCGGACGCGACGATAAGGGAACGATGCGTGCCATAGAAAAAATGATCAAGAAAAGTGGCTCAGAACTTGACAAAAAATTTCTCAGCACCTTTATCAACTACATCAATGGTGATCACAAGCTAGCCCACGACCAGGTGCGGCACCTGCTTCCCGAAGTAAAGGGAACCGAACTCGAAATCGACGCCAGACGCATTCTCCGTGAATGCGAATTACTCGACCGTCAGGAGCAAGATTATCAAAGCTATCTTGCCAGACTCGAACGCCAGAAAAGGCTTGAACAACAGGCTATGATGCAGGCAGGGAATGCCGGCCAAACCAACGAATTTGCAAACGAAACAGAAGCAGAGCTGATTATGCGCAAGGCCATGGTCAATCCAAATGACCTACGCATGCAATATTTTGCAGGACTTCAGCTTGCCCGCATTGGCGCAATCGAAGATGCCAAGCGGTTTCTGGACAATGCTTTACGCCTTAACCCAAACATACTGGAAGTCAATTATTCGATGGCTAAGATTCTTATGTTTCAGGAACAAAACCGTCGTGCAAGACAATACATCGATCAGGCCCTGAAAATTAACCCGAACAACAGCCAGGCGCTTTCTATGTCGGCCTCTTTACACCTGAAAGAACGCGACTTTTCCAGAGCCTTTTCCGATGCCGAAGGCGCACTAAAATCAAATCCCAACAATGGCGAAGCAAGACTGGTACTTGCTGAAATCGCAATAAAAAACAACAATTTCAACAAAGCCAGACAGGAAATCAATATGGGCCTGGAAGTTGAAAGAGACCCGGAAAGGCGTGAACGCCTGACCCGCCTGAAAAAGAATCTGCCGGCTTATTGATTCTTTTTTACTTCGTCCCAGTATTTATCAAGTTCAGCCAGAGATTTCCCGGAAAAGTCGCCCCCAACCATTTCTTCAACTTTTTCAAAACGGCCGACAAATTTTTCGGAAGCCTTTTTCAAGCATTCTTCGGCATCGATGCCGCGCAATCTGGTCAGGTTTACCACCGAGAACAACAAATCACCAACTTCTTCGGCAACCTTTTCCGCATCAGCATTTTCTTGATGCATCAATTCACGAATCTCATCCACTTCTTCCTGAACTTTCTTGAATGCTTCATCTGCATCAGGAAAGTCGAAACCAACGCTTGCTGCCTCTGCTTGAACCTTTTCAGTCAATCTTATTGCCGAGGGAAAACGCAAAGCCTCTTTCATGCGATTGGCAACCTTTTTGCGCTCGGCCTTTTCTTTTACCTTCAGTTCTCCCCACATTTCCAGAACCTTTTCGGGGTCAATACCTCTTTCGGCTTCGCCAAAAACATGAGGATGACGGGAAACCAGTTTGTCGCTAATGCCCCTGGCAACGTCGGCAAGAGTGAAGGTGCCGTTTTCGCTGCCGATCTGGGCATTGAAAACAATCAGCATTAACAGATCACCAAGCTCCTCAACCATGTGAAGAACATCTTCGCTTTCGATGGCTTCGATAGCTTCTTCAGATTCTTCACGAATAAACCTGGCCAGAGTTCTGTGAGTCTGCTTGCGATCCCATGAACAGCCACCGTCTTCACTTCGCAATTTTTGCATGATCTCAGCCAGACGAATAATTTCAGCGGCAATGCTTTCTTTATCAAGTTTCATCATTTAATTCCTGCAATTTCAATCTGTGAAACAAATCTTTCATTTCATCTGTATTCTTAACCACAAAATCAGCATATTCAAGATATTTTTTCCGACGCTGAACGTAAAATTCGCGGATTTTTTGTTGAGAAAGCCCTTTGAGTAAAGGCCTTGAATCTCGCAACAGCGGCAGACGACGCATTATTTCAGCAAAATCTGTGTCGAGAAAAACAATTTTCGGGCCACTGACCATTTTGCGGTTTTGTTCATTCAACAGCAACCCGCCGCCAGATGCAATTACCACATCTTTTGAGGCTTTCTGCAGGATTCGGGCAAATGTTTCACTTTCAAGAAACCTGAACCCCGCTTCTTTTTGTTCGGCAAAGATTTCGACGACCGTTTTATTGGCCAAACGCACAATTTCTTCATCAGAATCGATGAACTCCCAACCGAAATAGTCGGCCAGCTCTTTGCCGGTCGTTGTTTTTCCAGAGGCCATAAATCCTGTAATTATTATTTGCGGCATTTTTGAAAATAAAAAAGGGGCTGAACAACAGCCCCTTTCGGTAAATCGGAAAATGAATCAGCGAACCGGGACGACTCCGGAAGGAAATACCGGCATCGAAGGTGAATTCTGACCATTTACAGGTACTTCCGGTTTAACTGGAGGAACAAAACCCGAGCCATTGGGATTGCCAAAGTTGCCGTTGTTGTTATTAAAAGGATTGTAATTGTTGTTGTTATTATTTCCGTATGTTCCGTAACCGGGCATCTGACCGCCGGCATTGCCAAGAACATTTCTGATAATGACCATCAACTGGCGAATTCTTTCTTCGACAGCGCGGCGTTCATTCATGACCAGATAGAATTTAATTTTGCTGATGCGCTTGTCAATTTCGCCGACCAAAGTGCCATAGCCAGGATCAACCTGTGCTTTGCGCAGAGCAGACTGAGAATTATTCAAATGGCCAAGAGCAGAAACATTGTCCATTATTGACTGAGACATGGCTGAACGACACATCTGCAAATCGGTATAAACAAGCCACAATAAAGAAACAACTGCTTTATCATCAGGATTGACCTGACCAAAGCTGCTGCTCTGCCCGTAGTTGTTTCCCTGATTGTAATCATTGCCATAGTTGGGGTTTCCGGCGTAAGCGGCGCCAGACATTAGTATAAGGACTGCAAAAAGCCCGATTGTTAACTTTTTCATGAAAATTCCTCCAGATGAAAAACTTACCTATAAAATATAACATTATTTCGCCAATGCCGTAAGGGTACAACAAATATTTCTTCTGTTTTTGTAACTTTTCGGTTATTTTATTATTGTCAATTTACAGCTTATGCTTTCCAGATTCGGCCAAATCCTCACTTTAAGCCGCTTCTCCAAGGCTGTCAAGATTGGCACGGTCAAGATTTCTGGCTTCAAATCAGCTTTATTTTTCGAGGTGAAAATATTAACCGGCGTTCAGGAAAAATCAAGACCAGAGTTTTCGCTCTGCTGCTCATGATCATGAGCTGTGGCATCGGCATTTCGGCCTATAGATCACTGGGACGGCAATTCTCCGGTTTTTTGATCAGAAAAACCTTCGCGACTGGCGCAGCATCTAACCAATACTGGCTTTTTCTTCTTCCCCAGTCTGAGCTGGCAAGTAATTCAGGCGAGGCTGCGGTAATCAGCACGATGACCCCAGACCAACAGGCAGAATATGAAGGCGATCTACAACGTGTCGGCGTTTCTGCAATAGTTTACAATGAAGCCCAGTCTCTTAACCGCGTTGAAAAAGCAGCTTTTTCACCTTTCATCAATGTCGAAAGCCAAACCTACATTGACCTTGGACTGAACTGGCTGGTATTTTCTCTTGCCGGACTAGTGTTAAGTATCTGGATGTATTTTCAGACCCTGAAGAAAGTTCCTGGCGATACCGACTCTGAAGAAATCGAAATCTGAAATCCTGAGCTGTGCAGATTCTAACCATTGTATAAAAAAGACACAGCCTTCCAACTTCCCTCCTGATGACAAACCCGGAAAACCATTTCATTTTTTGGGCACCGCAATCCTCATCAACCCTCTTTTAAAAAGGGTTTAAAAAAAATACCCCGGCTGCCGATAGATATCACAGGCATTTGGCACAATTATTGCATACACATAGTATAAGTCACACTTTCGTTCTGACGGGTGGTAAAAAATTATGCAGGAAAACACAAACAGTAAAACTTACAAAGATTATGTCCTTGTCAGAGTTGATGAAAAATCAAAACTTCAAGTCTGGGTTAAGCTTCCCCCCCAAGGAAAGTAATTACCCCTTTTCCCCCTTCTAACCAAACAACGGGGCTGTTTCGATAAAATCGAGACGGCCCCGTTTGTTTTGGCAGCATTTTACTAGAATCGGTTTATAAATCTCTCAAGCTCAGGTAAAGAAAAACGGCTATCGATCTCATTTTTGCAGAGAAAGACAGCCGCTGTTTATTTCTCAGATAATCAGTTTTTCAGATACCGGAAGGGATTGCGAACGTTGCCGCCACGGCGAACTTCAAAATGCAGATGCGAGCCGGTGGCAACTCCGGTGCTGCCAACACTGCCGATTCTCTGGCCGACATTGACCATTTGACCGGTCTTGACACTTACTCTTGAGCAGTGTGCGTAAACTGTTTCGAGTTCATCGCCGTGATCAATGATGATCACCATACCATAGCCGCGCTTCCAGCCGGAATAGGTAACTTTGCCAGCCATTGCGGCCATGATCGGGGTGCCTTTGCGGGCAACAATATCGATACCCGAATGGAAATGCCAGGATTTGGTTTTCGGGTGCTTTCTTTTGCCAAACAATGAGCTCACGCGACCAACAACCGGACGAATAAGGGTCTTATTCGACTTGTCGAGAGCAGCGGTATTACTTTTCTTGACTTTATTCCAATCAGAGTCTTTGAGCTTCTTAACGACCTTGATCGAATAAGTTCTGACGGAGCCGGCATCGCTGAGCTCGGGTCCGAGGGTACCAAAAAATGTATTCTTTTTTTCAACAGCGGCGGTCTTTTCAATTTCAGCGGCCCGGGAAAATTTTTCCGGTTGAGAGACGAGCATGCCCTCAGAAAGTAGACCGCCGGCGATTGGAAAGGCCATAAGGCTCTGGCCACCTGTCATTAAGACCATCAGCAGGAAAAATACTCTGCAGAGTCTCTTGACCACGGATTTGTTAACCATTCAGTTTCTCTTTCAAGTAGCGTTTACAAGGTGCATTATTTATAACCGATCGAAAAACGATTGTCAAGCATCCTGTACAGGTGGACTAAAAGTCCATTTTCACAAAAGACTACGAAAATTTTCGCTGAAGTGATTTTAAATATTGAAAGTAAAGGGCCTTTGCATATATTATAAGTGAGTCAGACAGATCCTTATGTCCGGCCTGAATCTATACTATAGATTCAGTAATCATAACAAATACAGGTGATACTCATGTGGGATTATACGAAATCGGTAATGGATCACTTCACCAACCCCCGCAATGTCGGAAAGATAGATAACGCTGATGGAATCGGCGAAGTTGGTTCCCTTGCCTGCGGCGACGCTCTCAAACTATATTTGAAAATCAATCCGGACACCGGCCTGATTGAAGATGCCAAGTTTCAGACTTTTGGCTGCGCCAGTGCCATCGCAAGCGCTTCTGCCTTAACAGAGATCATCAAAGGCAAAAAGCTTGATGAAGCCATAAAAATTACCAATGACGACATCGCCAAATTTCTGGGCGGCCTGCCCGAACAGAAGATGCATTGTTCAGTCCTTGGCAAGGAAGCCCTTGAGGCTGCTATTGCCAACTATCGAGGTGAAAAGATCGTTGAACACGAAGAAGCCCCGGTTGTCTGCAAATGCTTCTGGGTTGACGAACATAAAATTCGACAGGTAATCGAAGAAAATAAGCTGACTACAGTTGAAGAAGTCACACATTATACCAAAGCTGGTGGCGGTTGCGGCGGCTGCATACCTGATATACAGAGAATACTCGATGATATGAAAGGCACTGCAACCAAGGCTTCGCCAGAAGACAAGCCAGCCATGACCAATCTGCAAAGAATCAAACTGATAAGCGACACGATTGAAAAGAAGATAGCTCCGATGCTTCGTATGGACGGCGGTGACATCGAGTTAGTCGATGTCGATGGCAAAAATGTTTTTGTAAGACTTAGAGGTGCCTGTGCCGGCTGTGCTGGAGCTAAAGCCACCTTGCAGAATCTCGTCCAGGAAACCCTTAGAAAGGAAGTTTCCACTGATATCTATATAATCGAGGCAAGCAAATGAATGAAGTTAAGCAGGTGTATCTCGACAACAATGCCACCTGCATGGTTTCCCCGGGAGTTCGCGAAGCCATGCTGCCATTTTTTGGTGAGCTTTATGGCAATCCCAGCTCGATGCACACATTTGGTGGTCGGGTAGCATCGCATGTCAGTGAAGCAAGAGAGAAAGTCGCCGCACTGCTCAATGCTCATCCGGATGAAATAGTGTTCACCTCCTGCGGCACAGAATCAGACAATCATGCCCTGCGTGGAGTTCTCGAAGCCAACAAAGATAAAAAACACGTTGTCACGACAAAGGTTGAACACCCGGCAGTTCTTAATGTCGCCAGATATCTAGCCAAAAAGGGTTATCGGGTCACCGAATTGCCGGTAAGCAAGCAGGGCGATCTCGATCTTGATCAGCTCAGAGAAGCCCTCACACCCGACACGGCAATTTTGTCAGTAATGGCAGCAAATAATGAAACCGGCACACTTTTTCCTATAGAAGAAATTGGTGCGATTGCCCGCGAAAAAGGGGTTATCTTTCACACCGATGCGGTTCAGGCCGTCGGCAAAATTCCCCTGGATCTAAAAAAAATCCCGGTCGATCTTTTGTCACTTTCTGGTCATAAGCTTCATACGCCCAAAGGAATCGGTGCCATGTACATTCGCAAGGGCACGCGGATTTCGCCATTCATGATCGGCGGTCACCAGGAAAATGGTCGTCGGGCCGGCACTGAAAACGTTCCATATATAATCGGCCTTGGCAAGGCCTGTGAAGAAGCCATGCACGACATTTTCGATGAAAACAATCGAATCCGCAAATTGCGTGACAAGCTTGAGACAAGCCTGATCGAAAAGATATCGCACACGCATATTAACGGTAACCCGCGCTGGCGACTTCCTAACACCACGAATATCGGTTTTGAGTTTATCGAAGGTGAAGCGATTCTACTGCATTTGAGTGCAGCTGGAATCGCGGCCAGTTCAGGCTCGGCATGCACCAGCGGGAGTCTTGAACCCTCTCATGTGCTGATGGCCATGCAAGTGCCATTTTCCTATGCTCACGGTTCGGTCAGATTCTCTCTTTCAAAATTTACGACTGAAGAAGAGATTGACTACGTGATTGAAGTGGTTCCGCCAATTATTCAAAAGCTCCGAGAAATGTCGCCTTTTTACGATCCAAACAAGTAAAAAAGAACTTCAATAAGGGCTGTCTCAATTTCGAGACAGCCTTTTTTCATGCTCGGGGAGGAAACTTTTTCAGCATTTCCGATTGAATGTTTTCTGGAACCAGTCCTTTGACTTCGCCACCATATCGAGCGACTTCTTTTGCTATGCTTGAGCTCAAAAAGGAATATTTCGGCGACGACATGAGAAAAACAGTCTCGACTTCTGGTGAAAGGCGGTTATTGACCGAAAACATCTGCATTTCATATTCGTAGTCAGAAACGGCTCTTAGCCCTCTGATAATTGCACAGGCCCCAACTTTCAGACAAAAATCCACCAGCAGACCATTGAAATGGATGGCTCGGGTATTTTCGAAGGGCTTGATCACTTCACTTATCATTTCAACCCTTTCCTGAGGCGAAAAAAGACAGGATTTGGATGGGTTGACCAGAACTCCGATTATAACGTGATCAAAAAGGTTGGCGGCACGTTTGAGAATGTCTAGATGCCCATTAGTAAAAGGATCGAAGCTGCCGGGATAAACTGCTACTCTCATGATTCCTTCCCTATATATTCATTTAAATCGTAACCCAGTTGCAGCATCAGATTCCTGAATGCAACCACCGGAAAACCGACGACATTGAAATAGCAGCCTTCCAGGCGCTCGACAAAGAGTGCCGCATGCCCCTGTATTCCATAGGCCCCCGCCTTGTCGTAAGGTTCGTCCGTATTGAGATAAAACTCGACATCACTGCGATTAAGCTCACGAAAAAACACTCTCGTAACTTCGGCATGGGAAAGAGTGCGCAAACCATTGACATCGACGACTGCCAGGCCGGTTATTACCCGATGCCGCTTGCCCGACAAAGAATACAACATGGCTTCTGCATCCTCACGATCGGCAGGCTTGCCAAGAATAGCATCGCCCTGAACAACTATGGTATCAGCACCAACCACGATTCCGTCACTAACGAGAGAGGCCGCATGAAAAGCCTTCAAACCTGCAAGTTTTGCGGCCTGCTGCTCAGGGCTGAGGTCCATTACATCCTCGAACTTTTCCTGATAAGGTGAATCGATAAGCTCGAAAGGAATCTTCAGTTCACTGAGTATTTCACGCCGACGAGGTGATTTTGAGGCCAGATATATTTTTGGCAGCCTAGGGTTCATTGGCTCAGGTTCTCCTTAAAAGTTCTTTGGTCAAACTGGCGACGATCAATCCAGAGGGTATCCCAACCCAGATCATAACCGCCAGATGAAACCAGATCGAAATGCCACCGGCAAACATCAGCTGTACTGCCATCAACTGGGCCCAGTTACTCGCCAATGCTCCGGAAACACTTATAGTGCTCAAACCCGATTCAGGTAAAAGCTTTTTTATTATCGACATGGTCAGGGCTGAAGTTAACGCACCGGCCAAAGAAATGAGATAAACCGGCGAAAAAAGAGTGCCCATGACTGTTCCGGCAATAAAAGTTCTGATCAGAGCAACACCCACACCCGCCAGAGTTGAAAAGCGCAACAGGGCATAAAGAGTCAGAGCATTTGCAAGTCCGGGCTTTAGCCAGGGCAAAAATCGCGGTAACGGCGATTCGATTATCTGCAAAGCCGTTGCCGCCGAAGCCAGAATCGCAATCGTCGCCATTTTTTTTACGGCACCGGCTGGCTGACGATGCTGGTTAAGGTTATCTACTGACGGCATCGACCGTATTCTCCTTTTCTTCGGCGCAGACGACGATGCCATTGGGCACACAAACCACGCTGCCGGTTTTTACCCAGCCATAATTCACGCAAATGCCGTTTGGGCAGGTTGAAGAAGCAATTCGATACTCACCATCAGCGTTGAATTGAATTTCAGCCGGCCCCAGCCTCCCCGCAACCCTCATGGTTCGGCTGGCGGGCAGCGAAACTTCGTATAACTGTGTTGGCTCGCTGAAAACCTTGACGACGACCTTTTTCGCGGTATTGTTCATCTCAGCCTTGTGTAACTGCCACGCCAACAATGATATGAACGCAAGCCCGACCAGAAATGCCGCGTCCAGGCGGCCCGCAAAAATTTTCCTCATTTTTTCACTGCCTTGAACCATTTTTCTCCGGCCTGATTGATTATTTTTCGGTTGTCAGCTGTGAGAATAAGCACCGGCAAATTGTTTGCGTCCGACCATTCGAGCGCTTTTTTCTCGGGCATGGCATAAAGCGCGGTGCTGAAAACATCCGCATCGACAGGGTTGCTGGCAACGACTGTCACCGACTGAAAATGGTCGGCGGGCTTCCCGGTAAAAGGATCCATTATATGTCCGAGTCGCCGGCCGTCAACCTCGACAAAACGTTCATAATTGCCTGAAGTCGAAACCGCTGCGGCCTCGAAACTTTCGATTAAAGCCAATGCTTCTGATGCCCCTGCCCTTGGGTCTCTGACCGCAATTCTCCAGGGTGAAGCATCTGGCTTCCTGCCTTCGAACCAGATGTCTCCGGCATCATCGATGAGAAATCCCTTACATCCTGCATTTCGCAGAGATTCAGCTGCTTTCTGAACCGCAAAACCGCCGGCTATGCCGCCAAAATCTACCAACGCATCGCTGGCAATTGTTGCAAACACGTCCGCGCCAGGGATTTTTACTTTATCGACAAAACCGGTATGTTTGAGCAGGGCCATCAATTCA
>CAZQUE010000033.1:0-45936 GCA_964596185.1 uncultured bacterium
TAATCTTAGACTCAAAACCATTAATTTGGTCAACACTTGCAGGAATTTCCTGGTGAAGGGCTTTGAATTTTAATAAGCCGACAACCGCCAAAGCTGCAGGTAAATCGGTTTCTTTCAGCATGGAAGCTGCTGAGCTGAAATCTGACGATTTGCCCTGCAAAAGCTCCTGTAATTCTGTTGGAATTTTAGTTTCAGGCTGTTGCGCAAAGATCAAAAACTGATATGAAAACAGCAGACAAAAAGCAATAAAAATGATGCTGGCAAATGCTTTGGCTCTCGAAAGTTTCATTGCTCAAACAATTAATTGACCGCGCCTTCTATTGTGCCTGCAGGCCTTTGACTGAGAATGTGGTTGAACTGTTCGTCGTAATCCTGGAGAATTCTCAGGATGCCGCGCTTGATCGAGAGAAGTTCGTCGCTGGCAGCACTTACTTCGTGATTGCTTTTGATTTCTTCTTCAATGGCATCTTCAAGTTTTTTAACCTTTTCGGTCATCATCGGCAGATATTTCTTGACGATTTCATGCTGCTTCGGGAAAGGCAATGACTTCCAGAATTCATTGAATACCGAGCGAATAAGATAAATGCCCATGGTATTGTTTTTCAGATAATCGAAAAGCTGGGTAACGGTGCGGCCCATCGGCTGGGGTTTGTCCTGCTGATACCAGAGCTCATACTGCACCAGTTCATCATTATATTCGATGCCGTATTTGCCGCTTTCGGCCAGCAGTTCGTAGCGCAAAAGCAGGTAGACCATGTAGTGCTCTTCAAGCTTCTTGGCCGGAATCAAACCATAGCTCGACCAGAGAATCGGGTAAGCATCATTGGTCAGAATCGCGTGACAGTTGATCTTTTCATTGTTCTTGCGGTACAGATTGTGCCACTGGGTAATCGAACTGATATTGAACGGTGCGACACCGTGCAGCGTCTGCAGAAGACTTATTTCATAAGGATTGCGAGTTGGTGCTACGGTGACGCCGATATCGCCCTTGCGCAATGAATCCTTGATTTCTTCTGAAAGCTTGCTGTTTTCATCGGCAATGCCGAGAGTTACGATGTTCATGCGCTGGGGCGCATTGTTGCCGCGATCATTGAGGGTGATCAGCGGAGTTGATTGATTCATCATGCTTTCTACCAGGCTCTTTTTGAAGCCTCGGCGAACCGAATCTTTCCAGTGAATGAATTCTTCAATGCCGCCGAACAGTCGCTTGTTGATAATGCCCCGGCAATACTGGAGAATGTCTTTTTCCAGTGATGAGCTTTCCGGATTGGTGTATTTGTCCCAGTTTTCGCTGAGGTTGATCTTGACCAGAAAGTCGCCTTCGATGTCATTGTTCGATAGATCGCCGAGCAGATATTTGTAAAATGGCTCGATATCACGTTCTTCAAAAATGAAAGTGCGAATGAAATTCTGAACCGTCGAATAGGGCTTGATTTTGTCGAGACAGCTTTCATACTGGCGCTCGATCATGCCATCCTTGGAAATCTTGGCAAGCTTGCTCGAGAAAACTTCAACCTGTTTTCTGATCGAACCGGCCTGAACGTTCATATACTTGAGAAAATCTTCTGCGCAGGTCAGACAGAACATTTCATATTCCATGTCGACTGCTTCACGGGCTTCTTTAAGCAGTTTGTCGCGTTCTTCATTGATGTCGGTCATGCGCAGAACCGTACCCAGCTCCATCAGCTTGCCGCGAATGCCGGCAAAACCGGAAAGCTTTTCTTTGAGACGATTGCTGATTTCGCGATATTCACGCTGCTCCTTGTCAAGCTTGACCCTGATTTCCTGAACTTTGCGGGTCATGATTTCACGCGGGTAGCGGGTAAGATATTTTTCGAAAGAAGTCAGAAAGTCGATGGCGATATGGGCACCAAGATCAGGATTGTTGATGATCTCGATAACTTTTTCGCGCAGATATTCACCGGCCTGACCGGCGGCCTGTTCAAATTCGACCCGCACTTTGGCACGAATGTCGTCTTTTTTGACGCGATTCTGATTCATTTCGTCGATCTGGCGCAGTATGAATGCTGAAGCCGATTCGCCTTCCTTCTGCTTCGAAGTCGTTCGCAACGTATGGAAAAGCGGGTTGTCCCAATATTTCTTGCGATCGATGATGTTTTTCGACATCATCAGGAGTCCTTCAGGGGTCATGTCAAGACGGGTCGGATTGTTTTCACAGAATTCCTGAACCATGGCATCGATGAGAATGCGATCCATTGACAGTTTGAGCCAGTAGGTCAGATCCATTGACAGCTTGTAGGTGTAAAGATCGCGAATGACGTCGAGCGGGTAATAATAGCTCTTGAAACCGGCAGAGCTGAAACATTTCAGCTGTTTGCCCTCGAGGTCTGAGCTGAGCTGACCGAGAATCTGCGAGGCATTGTCGAGCATCGAATTCTGGGCCTGGCGCAGTTGCGTCGCCAGCTTGGTGAAAATAAGTTCGGAAGCGATGCTGTAATAGGTCGGAATGTCATCCTGGTTGCTGGTGCCGAGCAGATAAATCTGATCAAAAGGCGGTTCGTCGGCGACGTGACCAAAAGTCGTGGTGTCGTGACTTTTGCCGATCGGGCCATAATTGACCATGAATTTGTTGCGGCGGTCCTGATTGAGAATATCTTTGGCGCTGCGGGTCGGCGGGAACTTTTCCTTGGACATGAAATAGAAAAGTTCGGCCAGAGAGGCGTAGCCGTTGCCTTCGATGCGGCCGGTCGAGTTAACGTTCGGGTCGATGGCGATCTGGGTGAAAGCTTCAGGGGTCAGCTGAATACCGATGATCGTCGGCTGGCCCTTGCCGCCGGAAAGCTGATAGTAAGCCATTTTTATCAGATAGGCAATGTCGAGAAACATGCCGGCTCCCGAGCCACCGCACAATGACCCGACGATGTAAAATTCCGGAGTCAGAATCTGGCCCTGCTTGTTGGTCAACGGTACGATGATGTCATCCTGGTTGACGTTGCTTCTGGCCATGATTTTGCTCATTTTCGTCTTGATCTGCTGGTAAATCTTCTGAATGTCGACGAAAATGCCAAAACGCCCGGTAAACCTGAATTGGTGAGCCCCTTGGCTGATCTGGCCGATGTGGTGCTTCAGCTTCTGCGGAAACCATTCATACATGTAATTGTAGGTGTCTGAATCGAGATTGCCGGTGATCTGACCGGCGTTCTGGATGTTGATCTGATGATATTCGCTTTCGGTAAGCTTGGTTTTAAGGCCGGCGTCTTCTTCGGGCTGACTGGCGTCGAAAATATCGGTGTCGATGCAGAGAAGATCGATGAAATCGGGAAGCGCCGGGTCTTTTCCGGGAGTCTGGGCGAAGGCTTTTCTAATTTGTGGGCTGGTAAGAAAGGTCTCTTTGAAGTTAATCAGCGATTTCTTTCCGGTGCCGCCAAGACCAACAATCAAGGCAGGATTCAGTGCGATTCGGTTTTCGTAATTTACGCTCATTAAAGATGCTCCCGGCTGAAAGTTTGCATTAAAGTATATTCTTGATCATCAGACGATGTCAAGAAAAGTAGCGGCAGCGATAAGAGTCGGTCTGACCTATTCGCTACGGTTATCGAGAATGGTAATCACTTCCCGGCACATTTTATCGGCGCGTTCTCTGAGCTTTTCAGCTTCACCGGTTTTTTCGGCTACGAATTTTTCGTCTTTGATGCCGCCGGTATTGATCATGACGTTCTGATACGCACCCCAGATACCGACTTCAAGAGCCCGGGCGCCAACCTGAACATCTGATTTGGAAGCAATGTTGCCGTTTCTGGCCACTTCAACCATGTAATCCCAGGCCTGGTCAGCAATACGCATCGTTGATAGCGGAATTTCAATCGCTTTTTTGAGCCCGGCCTGCATCATTTCAAGGCGGTGCTTCTTTTCTGCATCGGTTTGCTGCGGCAGCCTGATTGCTTCGACATAGTCATTGAATGCATTGGTGTCGGCATCGATCATCGGAATCAGCTGCATGGTAGTGTTATGCAATGGCGGAATGATCTTGCGCATGGTCTGATCAAGATGTTCAAACTTTCTCACTCCATAAGTGAGCTTGGCGACCATGGCGCCAAGGCCGCTGCCAAGTGCGGCGACCGCTGCCGCAACACTGCCACCGCCAGGAGCTGAGGTTCGCGCATTAACCGCTTCGATGAATTTTCTCGTGCTCATGTTGGCAAGCGGCTCATTGGGTTCTTCGCGGATGATGTATTCAATTATGCGCTCAGCCGGCTTGAATTGCGATACCGAGTTCAGGCCAAGGCGGTCGATGACCAGTTTGATTTTCTGATCTTCGTCGAGAATGAACAGATTCTCTTTTTCAAGATAATAATCAGCGGCCTTGAGCATTGCCTCAAGGGGAATCAGCCCTACCAGCTCAGAACCGGCAATGCCGACATTGATTTTGGCCGCTTCTTCTTTCACCGCTTCAAAGACTTCGTGAGGGGCGGTAATGTTGAAATTGTTAAGATTGAAAGAGCACTGGGCCATGTTGTATTCATCAACAAACCAGCCCAAGCCTTTAAGCTCTTTGAAACGCCCGGGCTCGTCAGGGCCCCGGCCGGCCTCGCGCAGATCTAGAGCTATGCGGTGCGCCTGATTGCTGGTGCCGAGAATGTTGACGTTGTAAGCGATAAGAAAGAAACGCGCACCGGTCACGGTTGCACCCCATGACGGAACGAAACGGGCCGGTCCGTAGTCAGGCTTCCATTCAGGCTTGGTAATTCGCTCTGGAATAGCCTCGTATTCACCTTTGCGAATCTGCGGCAGTTTTTTGCGATATTCTTGATCCTGAGAGTATTCGTAAAGGTAAAACGGCACATCGAGCTCTTCAGCCGCACGTCGGGCAAATTCTTTCGAGATTTCGACGCATTCTTCCATTGAAACATTGGCTACAGGAACAAACGGGCAAACATCCATTGCGCCCATGCGCGGATGCTCGCCGCTGTGCTTCGTCATGTCGATGAGCTTTTTAGCAGTTCTGGCCGCGGCCAGAGCGCCTTCGATAATCGCTTCGGGATCGCCGACAAAAGTGTAAACCGTTCGGTTGGTCGATTTGCCCGGGTCAACGTCAAGCAGATTCACTCCGGGAACTTCTCTGATCGCTGCGGAGATTGCGTCGATCACTTTCTGGTCGCGACCTTCGGAAAAATTGGGTACACATTCGACGATTTTTTTCATAGCTGTTAACCGTTCCTTTGCCCTGTATTATTTGCTGCCTGGAAGACAGATAAGGCTTTTATAGCCAATTTACCATCATTTGTAAAGCAGAAGGCTAAAACTGCCTTCAAATGCAGGCTGCAGACTTGTCAGATAAATTCGGCTAATCAGACAAAGTCCGGCTAATCAGGCAAACAATGCCAGACTGACTGCCATGATAGCCATTCCCGCTACCGCCCCATAAATTGAAAGATGGTGTTCACCATATTTCTCTGCTGCCGGCAAAAGTTCATCGAGTGAAATGTAAACCATGATCCCGGCAACTCCGGCAAAAACTACGCCGAACATCGTTTCATTGAAAAACTGATACAGAACCAGATAACCGATTAATGCACCAATTGGCTCGGAAATCCCGGAAAGAAACGAATAGCAGAAGGCCTTGCGCCGACTTCCGGTGGCATAATAAACCGGAATCGCCACTGAGATACCTTCTGGGATGTTGTGAATGGCGATTGCAACTGCGATCGACACCCCAATTGTCGGATCATTCAATGCCGAAAGAAATGTTGCCAAACCCTCGGGAAAGTTGTGGATTCCGATGGCCAGTGCCGTGAAAATGCCCATGCGCATCAGCTTTTGATCGCCATTACCCGGGGGAGTTCGGTTCATTTCTTCAATGTTATGCATTTCATGTGGGTTTTCAACTTCGGGAACCAGTTTGTCAATCAGACCGATAAGAAAAATCCCGGTAAAAAATGCACCGATCGTGTACCAGTAGCCGGTTTGCTCGCCATGACATTTGATTAGCGATTCTTTTGCTTTGACGAATATCTCGATAAATGAAACGTAGAGCATGACCCCGGCCGAAAAGCCCAGTGAGGCCGAAAGAAACTTGACGTTGGTTTTGCGTGTCAGCAGTGCGATTGCGCTGCCGATTCCGGTAGAAAGGCCTGCGAAAGCGGTGAGTGCAAATGCGATTAAAAGGTTTTCATGCATGTTTTGACTTCTTGTTTATCTTTAACTTTGATTTTTTATTCAAGCCATTGAATTTTTGTGATTTTGAAACCGTATCCGTTAACGTATTTGTCAGATGTCAGGAGAATTTCAGCCTGGTTGCCCTGAATGACCTCCGACCAGGAATCAGTGAATCTGCCGTTGATCATTTCGAGCGGATTCTCATTGCCGGGAATGAATATCTGCAGCAAGTCGCCGTGATGGTCCATTTCTATTTTTTCGAAAAAGACTCTGAAGCATTTTGCATTGGGAACCTCGATCGAATAAAGCTCTTCTTTTTCGTTCCAATAGGGATGCTGTGATTCAATCTCGGTTTCATCGCTCTTCCAGGTGGAGAAATCGTAAACCGGCTGTCTTTTTCCGGTCTTTCCAGTGAGGCTGTTGGCCAGATTCATTCTCAGCCCGTCTTTTACATAGCGACCCAGCCCGTAAATCTGATCAGCGCCATTGAGAAGCGCCTGCTTAACCTGTTGCCAGTTCCATTCCGGATGTTGGCACCAGACCATGGTTGCTGCCGCAGCTACCTGCGGACAAGCCTGCGAAGTTCCGGAAAACGAACGGTATTTGTTTTTCGGCATCAGCGAAAAAATGTTCAGACCAGGAGCGGCTATTTCCACATTGGTGCCATAATTGGCGAAAGTCGAGCGGTCGCAGTTGTCGGTTGCACCGACTACCAGCTGATTTTCAACTCCATAGCACGAAGGGTAATCGAGTTCTTCGGGATCGTTGAGATTTTTGCGTGAGTTTCCGGACGCACAGACGAAAAGAACGCCGTGATCGCGGGCATATTTGATGGCTTCGTGCATTTCCGGTTTGTATGAAGGGGAGCCATAGCTGTTTGAAAGAACTTTTGCGCCGTTATCGACTGCATAACGAATGGCCTCGCCAATTTCTTTGCCGTAAAGAGTCCCGCCCAGGCCAAAAATCTTGACCACCATGATTTTGATTTTCGGGTTCATGCCGGCAAGACCGACACCGTTGTTCAATCCGGCACAGATAATCGAGCCGCAGTGGGTGCCGTGATATTGGTCATCCTGGATGTCGCCGCATTTACGCACAAAATTGTAGCCGTGCACATCATCGACGTAGCCGTTGCCATCATCGTCGAGGCCATTGTTGCTTTTGTCGTTGCCGTCGGCATCGGTGCCGCTTTCACCCGGGTTAACCCAGAGAATGGCAGGGTCGATGTCTTCATGTTGAAGATCCAGGCCTGAGTCGAGAATTGCCAGAACGATATCTTCTTTGGGCTGCCAGACCTGCCATGCCTCGCGCATGGAAATATCACAACCGGCCTTGCCGACTTGTTCCTTGTCGTCGGCCTGGCCATTGTTCTCGATATGCCATTGTTTGGCGAAAAACGGGTCGTTTGGGTATTCCTGACGCCTTGTCCGGTTAACTTCGTCGCTTGAGTATTCACGACCGGCGTCGAATGGTTCGAAAGGCTGGCAGGGCACTTCTTCCGCCCCAACGCCACAATTTATCAGTAGAAGACAGATAATCAAAAGATACCGCATCTTGTTTCTCCCAACTATGGTTTACCGACTAATTCTATACTCCAGACCGATTTTTTGCAATAGACCAGGCTTGGCCTGATATGCCTTTATAGATCGCTGGGTTTGAGTTTTATCATCGAAATTTTCCCGCCATCCTTGCCTGCGTAATGATATTCAACTAAAATGCCTTTTTTCAGCATGGTCTTGATGCCGTCACCGCCTAGAGCATTTTTTTTGATTGCCGGGGCGATTTCACTGTCGAAAGCTTCTTTTGAAATATCCTTTGAAGAATAGCGGGTAAGCGTGTAGTAGTAGGCGAACTTCTTGCCAGGTCCGTGAATCGCCTTATCGATGCGCGTGTCTTCGTCGATCTGTTTCGGACAGGATTTATTGATCTCTTTTGCCGCCTGATCCAGTCCTTCTTCAATTTTCGTTTCTTCGCGAACTTCAAAAAACTTGTTCATCGCTGCTTTGCCGATCATACCGCCAAGTATTACGGCAATTGCCATGATGATCGTGCCCAGATTGCTTTTCATCGTCAAACCCCCGCGTCAAAATTCAGTCTTGACCATGATAAAGCCAATTGCCGGCAAAATCGACAGAAATTAATGTTGTTTTGCTTATTATTTTATTCTGGTATACTGAAGAGCAATTCGGTCAGCTATTCTTTCAGCACCACAACCATGGAGAAATGTATGAAACCCCTTGAACTGAGCTGTATTACCGGAGTCTGGAAATCAGCCATCTCCATTCTTGGCGAATCTCTTGAAACAATCGGCCAGGACCTGCAACTATGGTTCCCCTGGGGCGTTACCTGGCGTGGCCACGATCTGCAAGGAAGTCTGCCGCCCACCAATCTGCCGCCCGACCTTGTTTGCGATGGCGTCAGTCGCTTTGGCGGCCGTCTCTGGAAGGCTGTTTCGGTTAACGGAGTTTCATGGCTGCTGAGCGTCAGAGCGCCAATCTCTGCAACTCCCGAAATGGAAAACTGGAACATTCCCGAACGGGCGATCGATTCTCTGCGCATGCTCGCAGATTTTCAGGCCCTCGAAAGTCTGCTTGGCCTGAGTATGAAAATTCTTGAAAATCAGGCTCGAGAGCACATCGGCCACTGGGATCGGGTCAGAAACCTTTCGGTTGCTATCGGCCAACAAATGGGCCTCGACCCTCGCGAACTCGTTGAAATCGAGTTGGCAGCCATGCTGCATGACATTGGTAAAGTCGGCTTGCCGGCTGAAATCCTTGAAAGCGCAGATCGACTAACCGAAGAACAGAAAAAAATCGTCGAAACCCATAGCCGGGTCGGCGCAGCCATGATTAAAGAAATCCCCGGAATGAACAAGGTCGCAAGAATGGTGCTCTGCCACCACGAAGCGCCAGACGGTTCAGGTTACCCGGAAGGCATAACCATCGACGAAATTCCACTCGGGGCATTGATAATAGCTGCGGCCGATTCTTTCGACGCCATGACCCATTACCGACCCTATGCCATCGAACATACCTACCTCGAAAGTTTCGACGAAATGAACAAGCAGAAGGGCAAATTTGCCCCCGAGGTAATGATTGCTCTTGAAGCGGTTCTGCGCCGCCTGGGAATCATCGATGCCAAACCGCTGGTCGGGACAAGCGAAGACTGGTAACAATTCAGGAGGAAATATGAAAACTCGCTGCTTTTTAATGATTTTGATTCTGATGTGCATGTTCTCGTCACTTTCTTTTGCTTCTGAAAGAGTGGTTAAAATAGGTCTGGTTCTTTCGATCGGTGGCCTGGAAGATCAGTCTTTCAACGATGCAGCCTACGATGGTGTGCAACAGTTGCGAAAAGAAGGCAATTTCCTCGTTGAAGTCGTTGAGCCGGGCACCATAAGCGGTATTGAACCGGCCCTGGAATATTTCTGCCAGAGAAAAATGGATCTGGTCTGCGCTGTTGGAATATTTGCCAATGACGCAATGCGTCGCGTTGCCGCCGACAATCCAGATCAGAAGTTCATTCTCCTGGACTCTGTCGTTACCAGCGAAAACGTCTTGTCGATCCTCTTCGACGAAGAGCAGGGCTCTTTCTATGCCGGCGCTTATGCCGCAATGATCAGCAAAAGCAAGACCATTGGCTTTCTCGGCGGCATGGACTCACCAGTAATTGCCAGTTTCGAACGCGGCTTCAAAAATGGTGCCCGCTTCGTTAACCCGGATGTTAAAGTGGTCAGCCGCTATGTCGGCAATACCCCGGAAGCTTTCAATATGCCGGATACCGCCTATAATCTCGGCCTCGACATTTCAGGCAAAGGCGCTGACGTTATTTATCACGCCTCAGGAAAAAGCGGCCTCGGTTTGTTCGATGCTTCGCGGCGAGGTAATTTTCTCGTAATCGGGGTCGATTCAGATCAGAGCCGTATTGCCCCCGGAAAAGTCCCCGCCAGCATGGTTAAGCGCATCGATCTTGCCTTGATCAAGGCTGTCAATCTCTACGCCAAAGGCGAATTCTCCGGTGGAATCTGGACTCTCGGCCTGCAGGATAAAGGAATCGAACTGGCTCATTCTCGTTTCAACCGAAGCCTGCTCACTCCTGAAGTTGCCGCCAGGCTTCACGAAGTTGAAGAGTTCCTGATGTACAAGGGCCGCTGAATCCTTTAAACCAGGCTGTTATAGCTTTTGCCTCAGCAGAGGTTTTCTCTTGTCTGCATGAAAATTCGACCCCTTGCGGGTTGTACCGAACATTCTTATAATTGAAGAAAATTCAGCGTGTAAGCTCTTGCTTTTCAGGAGGGTTAATATGATTACAGTGGCATATAGACAGCGCCAGAACGTTTCAACTTTGCTGGTTCTCTCGATGCTGTTCTCGTTGTGGGTCGCAGTTGCACCTATTCAGGCCGGAATTCTCGGCACAGTCGGCAAGGTTGCCAAAACCGTCTTCGTCAACGCCGGAGCAGTAGCAACCGGTGTTCTTGGCGCCGCTGTAGGTGCCGCTCTTGGCGGTGGTCCCCTCGGCATGGCCGCTGGTGGTATCGGGGGCTTTATCGTTGGTAAAAAAGTATTGAACTGGACCACATCCAGTATGGCGAATTTTGCAACTGTTGCCGGTGCGATTGCCGGCGGCGCACTCTGTATCGGCATGGGTTTTCCGATGCTGGCAGTTGGCGTAATCGGTGGCGGTCTGATCGCCAGATTGGCAGTAACCGCTATCGGAAAATTGTTTGGCAAGAAAACCCCAATGGTCATGGAAACCCAGGTAAACCCTGAAGCTGCCGCAAAAGAGAATGCCGCAATGGCTGCCTGGCTGGATCAGCTCAACAGCAAGAAAGACGCTGAAACTCCCGCTCCGGTCGTTACCGAAAAAACAGAACCAGCTGCTCCGGTTCAGTCGGTTCCCGAGGTTAAAGACTCGCAAACCGCTTATGACCACTATACCGCCGCCTATAAAAATTACATGGTCGCTACCCAGAAGGGTGATGCGGCTCTGGCACAGACTGCCTATGCCGAATACAAAAAGTATCTGGCGCTCTACAATACCTTCATCAAAGAAGGAAAATAAGCTGGAATTCGACAGTATCTGGCCCCAAGACCGGATAACTGTTCAATACGAAAACTTTCAGGGCAGCATCTTTACAGATGCGGCCCTTTTTTTATCTTCGGAAAATGTTTGTAATTAGCCGATCAAAGCCGCAAAATGTCAGCTCAGCCAATCTTTCAGTATGTTTACCGACTTGATTACATGAGTGCGGTGTGGCAGTTCAAGAGTTAAAACCGGCTTTTTCTCAGAGGCAAGATCATTGAACCACTGCATCAGCTGTGAATAACCGATTCTGCCATCGCCTAATGCCAGATGCTGGTCGGCGCTGCCGTCATTGTCGTGCAGGTGCAGTTCGAAAATATGCGGGCCAAGAATTTCAAGCCAGCGTTCGAGCGGTTCTTTGCTGAAAACGTTGAAATGTCCAATATCAAGGCAAATGCCGGCATTTGTGCTGTCGACCAGATCCAAAAGTCCGGCCAGGTCGTCGGGGGCGGCATCATAGATGTTTTCAAATGCGACTTTGATTCCATAGGAAGCAGCGTGCTCACAGAGTTTGATCAGGTATTTTCCGGCCCGACTCAGCCAGGCATCGAATTTATGCCCGAGTATCCAGGGGCCGTAACCGGGGTGAACCACGACCAGGCTTGCTTTCAAAAGGGCGGCAACTTCTACGGCCCAGAACAGGCGCTCAAAACTGACCCGGCTGACCTGGCTGTCACGGGCACCTATGTTAAGGTCAAAAAAAGGGGCATGCACCGTCGGACTGAATTTTCTTTCATCGACTTCGGTGCGAAAGCTAAGCAAAAGCTCTTTTTCGATGACGTCGACATCATCGCCGGAAAAATAAAATTCCGGGTGCAGGTCCTGATGCGACAGAAAATCGAAACTGTCTGAACTCATGCGTTGATAGGCAATGTTTACGTTGATTCTCGGCATAAAATCAGGGCTTTTGCAACAGAGTGGCTTCTTCTACCAGCATCACCGGTATATCATCTTTAATCGGATAGCTGTGATGACACTTCTCGCAATCTAGCCGGTCTTTCTCTTCATTATGTATGATTTTGCCATGACAGGCCGGGCAGGCCAATATGTCGAGCAGTTCTTTCTTGATTGGCATTTTTCATCGCTCCTGAGCCGGAAGTTGTCTGCAGTATATGGCGCCCCGCCATTTTTTTCAAGCTCTGCGTTTACCCCTGCGAAAACTGGTCGACATTGCCGGGCTGGTCTGTTATATTTACCGCGTTCAAAATAGCTGCAGGAGAAGCTGGTTTTGCCTGGAATGTTGATTATACGCCTCAAAGGCCTGGGAGACATTGTCCATCTCATCCCGTCTCTACGCATGCTGCGCCAGACCAGGCCGGAAATGCCACTGGCGTTGCTTTGTCAGCGCCCATTTGGCCAGATCATTCCTGCCGAACTCGGCGTCAAAATCTTCGAACTGCCGGCTCATGCCGGTGTTGTCGACACTTTTAAACTATTGCGCCGCCTGCGCCGTGAAAAATTCGACGTTCTTTTTGATTTTTTCGCTAACTCGCGAACGGCCTTGATCAGCCTTTTGTCTGGTGCGCGCCGTCGCTATGGCTTCGATTATCGTGTTCGTCGCCATGCGTATCACCAGACTTATGCGCCGCCAGATCCAAATCTTCATTTGATGCAACTTTTTGCCCAGTTTTTTGCTGAGTTTGGGTTCGCCGGCCCCATCGATCATCCGCAGTTGAAGCCGGTAATGAGCGAAGAACTGAAACTTTTTTTCGCCGATCCTCTGATAAAGCGACCGTTACTCGGTATTAACCCGCATACAACTTACCCATCTAAAGCCTGGCCTGAAGAATATTTTGTCGAATTTATTCGCCTCTGGCATGCCAGAACCGGGTTGCCGGTGCTGGTAACCTGGGGACCCGGTGAGATAGAAGCTGCCCGGCGCATCATCGACGCCGCCGGCCCCGAAAAATGCATTTTACAGCCAAAAGTCGATATTCGCCAGTTTGCTGCTTTGCTTGCCGGCCTTGATATCTTTCTCACTGCCGATACCGGGCCAATGAATATTGCCTGGGCGGCCGGCACACCCACTGTCGCGATGTTCGGCCCAACTACCAGAAAAGCGGTTGCCCCACAGGGTGACGCTCATCTAACCCTTTTCAACCCCGAGATTGATTGTTTGCAATGTCACCTCGAACATTGTTCCCACAAGAAATGTCTGTATTCAATGAAACCGGAATGGGTTCTCGATCAGATTGTTTCAAAATATAATTTGAAGTGAAAATATGAACAGAGCTATTTTTCTTGATCGCGACGGCACACTTAATCCTGACCCGGGATATATTTCCGATCCCGAACTATTCAACCTTTATCCCGGAACCGGCGAAGCTCTGTCGCGACTGCAACAGGCCGGTTATCTGCTGATACTGATAACCAACCAATCCGGCATCGCCAGGGGTCTGTTGACCCATGCGCAGCTTGCCGCAATTCACGATAAACTTCAGCGTCTGCTCGCCGAATTCTCGGTAAAACTATCAGGAATCTACTACTGTCCTCATCATCCGGATTTTCCCGATGCCGACGGTGTTGCAGCCTGTTCCTGTCGCAAGCCTGAACCCGGCCTGATTTTGCAGGCGATTGAAGAATTGCAGATCGACCCTGAGCATTCTTTCATGATCGGCGATAAGACTTCAGATGTTGAACTTGGCCTGAATGCCGGAGTGACACCGGTTTTTATCGGCGCTGAACCTGCGCCCGGCTTTGCTTCGGTCGTCAATTTTGCCACATTGAGCGAAGCCGCAGATTGGATACTGGCAGCAGAACATGAACAGCGATAATTCCAGCATACTTGGCGTAGAAAAGAGTGAGCGCAGGATTACGCTGGCCGCTTTTGCCTACATTTTCTTCGTCATCTGTGCTTATTATGTGATCAAGCCAATTCGAGGCAGTCTCGGCATGGAATTGGGCAAAGACAATATACCGGTTCTCAGCCTGCTGTCGATGATCGTATTGATTGCCAGCAATGCCGTTTACAGTGTCGTTGTCGGTGCTTATCGCCGCGATATTTTCATTCCTTTTATCACCCGCTTTTTCACTCTTTGTCTGCTGGTATTCTGGCTGCTTTTCGCCTTCGTTTTCCCTGCCGTCGATAATCAGCCGCCAGCCCAAACTGTTGAAACGACTCTGGCTGAAGCACCTGGTGAAGGAATCGTTAACGCCACCACAACTGTTCAGCTCGGGCTCAGTCTCATTGAAAGAGATCCGGCCCGGGCAGTAACCATCGGTGTTTTTTATTTATGGGTCGGCGTGTTTGCTTTAATGGCTGTGACCATGTTCTGGTCTTTCATGAATGACGTTTTTACCGTCGCGCAGAGCCGCCGTCTCTACGCTATCATCGGCTATGGCGGGCTTATTGGTGGCGCAGTCGGCAGCTTTTTGACTGCGAGACTGGTGCCAGTGCTCGGAACCGCCAATCTTTTTCTGGTGGCGATCTTTTTGTTGTACCCAACTATCTGGTGCATGCGCTATATTCACAATAACCATGCCAGGCCAGCATCAGTAGAGGTTCCACCGCTTGCCCCGCCCGCCGAAAAGAAAAGTGAAGCGCCGGTTCATCCGCCGCGACCATGGGACGGCTTGCTCTCAGTCGTAAAAACCCCAATTCTGATTTTCATGGCCTGTGAAATGTTCATTTTCACCTTTTCCAGCACGCTTTTTTACCAGCAGCTTTATGAGATGGTTAATCAGACTTTTTCCGGCGCAACCGACGAAACGACCGGTTTCTTTGCCGGCTTTTTCGGAAAAATTACCCTTCTCTCACTGTTTTCGCAGTTTTTTATTACCCGCCTGTTCATGATGTTTCCTAACCCTGTTACCGGATTGTTTATTTTCCCGCTGATGCAGGTCGGAGCCAGTGCTCTTATGCTGGTTTCGCCTTCTCTTGGCATTGTTTCCTGGGGCCTGATCATAGGCAGCGCCATCAATTACTCAACTGGTAGGGCAATTCGCGAACTGGTTTATATTCCGCTTGACCGTGAGCAGAAATACCAGGGCAAAGGCTTTATCGATACGGTAATTTTCAGGCTTGGTGATGGACTCTCGGCAGTATTGCTGATTGGTGGTCTGGATCTTTTTGGCTACGGGATCTGGATCGACTGGACAATACTTGTTTCGATGCTCGTGCAGATTTATGTTATAGTAAAAATTGCCGGCCTTTATGCCGAAAGGCTCAAGGTCGCCAGTTCTGACGATTTTACGACAAATACTTGATTTGTTGCATTCTTAGACATTCTGGAGGAATTGATGAGCGTTAAATTGATCATTATCGGTTCGGTTGCCTATGATACTCTGCAGACTCCCAAGGGAAAAAGAGAGCGCGCTCTCGGTGGCTCTGCCGTCTACGCTTCGACCGTTGCCAGCTACTTTACCAAGGTCGGCCTGGTGGGCGTGGCCGGCAAAGACTTCGAACCTGCGCACGTCGATTTCCTGAAAAAACATCAGGTCGATCTGCAGGGCTTCGAATTAAAACAGGATGGCGAAACTTTCCACTGGTCAGGCAGCTATGGCGAAGATTTCGGCGATGCTACCACCCATGATACCAGATTGAATGTTTTTGAAGCTTTCGATCCGGTTCTGCCCGAAGAATATCGCAATGCCGAACTGGTTTTTCTTGGAAACATCCATCCGGCCCTGCAAATCAAAGTTATTGAGAAGGTTAACAAGCCGAAAGTAATCGCTCTCGATACCATGAATCTCTGGATCGATACTACCTACGATCTGCTTAAAGAAGCTGTTAGTAAAGTTAACGTTCTGTTCATCAACTTCCAGGAAGCTCTGATGTTTGCCCGCGAAAAGAAATTCGCGCCGGCCGTTGAAAAGCTTCTGAGCATGGGCCCTGACCGCGTGGTCGTCAAGATGGGTGAGCTTGGTGCCATGTGTGCGACCAAGACCGATCGCTTCTTTACCCCGGCGTTTCCAATTCTCGACATTACCGACCCAACCGGCGCCGGCGACTCATTTGCCGGTGGTTTCATGGGCAGCCTTGCTCGACACGGAGATTATTCCGAAATGGGTTTCAGAAAAAGCATGCTTTACGGTAGCGCCATGGGCTCGATTACCGTGCAGAACTTCGGCCTCGATTCATATCTCGACCTCAAACCAGAGTCGATCGAAGAGCGCTTCAAAGCCATCAAAAGAATGGTAACTGTCGAATAACTACCATCATTGTAAGGGCTCAACATGTTGAGCCCTTACTACGTGTTGAACCCTTATACGGTATGTATTAGCAGAAAAACGCTTCGTCGACTTTTTGCAGGCATCGACAGTTTGCGCGTTCGGCAGGTATCTGACTGATCAGGCGTTGCAGGATTTTATGCAATGTGCCGACACTGCTTTGAAACATTCTTACCACTTCTTTGGTAGTAACCTCAGGAACATCACCAACCAGACCGGCATCATAATCAGTGATCATGGCAATGTTGACAATGCAGATGCCGAGTTCCTGCGCCAATACCACTTCCGGGTATTGAGTCATGTTGACCGTATGCCAGCCCAGCTGGGTAAACCACTTGCTTTCGGCTTTGCTTGAAAAACGCGGGCCGTTGATGACAACGATGGTGCCGGCTTCATGGCCAACTGCTCCCTCTTCTTTGATGGCAGCGATGGCCAGCTTGCGAAGCTCTGGACAATAGGGCTCGGCAGCAGAAATATGCATTACTTCAGGCCCTTCACAGAAAGTGTCTTCACGGCCTTTGGTGCGATCGACGAATTGGTCGGTAACCACAAAATCGCCGGGCTTGATGTCTTTTTGCAGCGAACCGCAGGCGCATGGTGAAATGATTCTACTTACGCCGAGTTCTTTCATCGCCCAGAGGTTGGCCCGGTAGTTGATTTTATGGGGCGGAATGCTATGCTTGCGCCCGTGTCGGGGCAGAAAGGCTACTTTTTTGTCGCCAATAGTGCAGATATCGATCAGATCGCTGGGGGGACCGAAAGGGGTATTTAGTTTGATCGATTCGATCTGGTCGGCGGCCAGGTCATACATGCCGCTGCCACTGAAAATGCCAATATCTGCTTTCATTTCTTTTCTCATCGCGGTATCCTTTCAGATTTGATAAAGAATTCTATCACACCTTGAAGATCTATTTAAAATCGTAAATCAAAGGATACTTAAACATGCTACCGAGAAAAAAGCCGGAAAAAAATGAGAGCATTCAAAGAAAGTTGCAAAGATACTATTACATCGCCAAAAGCTGCTTTCTTACCATCTTTGGTGATATAAAGATATTCCGCTGGCCGATGTTCGTCATTTATTCACCTTTGGGATATCAGGTAAAAGGTGAACAGACCAGAGCACTTTTCGAAATCCTCCAACCTGGCGATGTGGTAATGCGGGGTTACAACAACTATCTCGATGGATATTTCATTCCGATTGGCGAAAGCCGTTGTAGTCACAGCGGCGTCTATGATGGAAAAAATAAGGTCTACCATTCTGTTGCCGAAGGTCTCCAACACGACGATATTATTGAATTCTGCCGCACCGACCGTATTATGGGCCTTCGCCCTGAAAGTGGTCAGGAATGGGCTCTCGAGCATGCCAGAAAGTGCAAAGCTGCGGATATTCCCTACGACTTTGATTTTGAGCCAGACGCAGGCAAGTATTACTGTCACGAGTTCACTGCGTCATGCTATCCGGATCTTGAGATCAAGCCACTGACCCGAAAAGTGTTCGGAATTATCCCATCGCCGGTCGTTTATCTTGCCGATTCTTTTTACACCAACAGCAACTTTAAGCTGGTTTACAGCTATGACGGAAATGAAAAAGCAGGCTCATGACCTGCTTTTTTCTGTTGATAATTGAATTGTTCAGTATCTATTGAATTCTTCAGGGCGCGATACTGACATTGTAGGTTCTGATGCCCTTGACGTCTACTAAAATCGGGCCTGTGCCGGCTTCAGTGTATGCAACGGGTTCGTAGCATACTCGAACGACGAGGCCATCAACCTGAAATTCAGGCCGTAAACGCATCGGGATGAGAATTTTCCCTGGGCAGACAATTTCAAAGCCGCTTCCATAGAAATTTGGTCTCCTAACAATTCTTCCAGTGCTGGTGAAAATTGGATTGCCCATGTCACTTTGCGTAAGACCGAAAACGCCCCATTCAAGATTGTTACTGTTGTTGTTTGTGTTGTCAGCGGTATCTGTCGCTGTTGATGCTGGGGGTTGCGGCGTAACAGGCGGCAAATCTGGTTTCTTGTAAAAAATCTGTTTCGCACCGGGCCCAGAGACCCCTTCATCAATTTTTTTCTGGCTCGCGCCTTCCTGTGTGCGAGATTTAATCCTGTTGGCTGATTCAGAAGTTGCTGCTCCACCTCTTTTCAAGCCGCTGGACATTCCTTCTCCGGCTTGGGCTATCAGTATGCTGCCGAAAAAGCAAACTGCCAGTATAATCGACCAAACGGCAATGCTTTTATGATTGCGCATAGATTCCTCCATTTATTTCTAATTCTAGCGAAAAAATCTTGAAAACGTAAACATGGCTAACCTTTTCCATTTAAAATACGTTTTACAACTGCTCAAAGTAAAATTTTCCACCTTAACCTTTGCCTGATCAGGAAAACATATAGCTGATTGTTTCATGCTTTTGAGTATAGGTAGAGAACTGGCAGGTGAATTGTCGACAAAACCGGGCAATTCCATTTTTGATGTAGTTAGCGTAAGATAAACATGAAACAAAACTAATTGACGGGGAAAAAAATGAAATTAGCTTCGCCTCGGGTTCGATTGTTCTGGATTTTTTGCTTTATCATTCTGGTTCCTTGCATGCTTATGGCTACCAGCAGTAAACGGGTCGAAACTACCTGCCCGGTTTGCCAAACGGTTTTTTCAGCTTCGATGCTGATGTCTACCAATAACTTTGGCGGCTATGATTCAGATCTCTGTCCGCATGCCATGGGCAGTTCGCCAATGCATATACGCATTTGGGGTTGCCCTGAGTGCCACTTTTCTGGTTTCGCCGATGATTTTGAACAAAAATTCGACGCTAAGCAGCAACAAGAGCTCAGGAAGTGGCTTTCTCAGACTTTTAAGGTCGTCAAAAGCAGTGATGAAAAGGTTTATGATACATTTCCATCATATCTGCGCTACGAAATAGCTGCAGAGCTGGCGGCAAAAAACGATGCTCCGGCTCTAACAATCGCCCGTCTTTATTTGCATGCTGCATGGTGTTGTCGAAACATCGGCATTATCTCCGCCGACTCCGATCTTCCTGAAGAAATGCGCTTGAATCCTGAGAAGTGCCCAAGCTTTTTTAAAGCTCTTGATCAGGCCAAGGTTGCCCCTTCAAGGAATCGCGCTGAAAACCTTCTTCTGATTCTCGAGAAGACAGCCGAAGATTTTCCCAGCCTCTCAATTCCTGAGGCGGAGCTAGCTGCCAGTTACCTCAATCTTGGCCAGCTATTGCGCTCGACCGGTGAAAATGCGGCAGCTTTGCAATGGCTTGAAAAAGCAGCTGAAAGCGAGCCTGCTTATCAAAAGCTGGTTGCAGCGGTTAAAAATTCAATCGAGCAGGAAAAAGCATACCAGCTTAAAGCCGTTTCCTGGTTTGAAAAGACTCTCGCCGCCGGAAAACTTGCCGGGCCACAAAAGCAGGAAACGCTGATTATGCTGGCCGAATCTTACCGACGCACCGGTGCGAATGAGAGTGCGATTGCGACTTATCTGCAGCTTTTCGATGAGCCGGTATTGCCGCCTTTTATAACCGATCTGGTCAGTTCGAGCTTTGAACGTATGGGTTGCCTGGATAAGTTTCCCAAAGAAAAAGTTCTGGCTGCCGAAAAAAAGCTCATTGCCGAAGCAATGCAGGCTATTGAAGATCCCGCTCAATGCCGTGATGCGGCCATGTTTTTGAGCACGGTTCGTGATCGGAAAGAAATTTTCCCAAAGTTGGCCAAGCTGTTTTCGAGTGATAATCCTGAATTGGTTGACGCCGCTTTGACGGCAATGTCGGATGATACCCCTGAGGCGGTAAAACTGCTCATGGAGCTTTTCGCAAAAGAGGATTACACCGATGCAATTCTCGGAAAAATGGAAAATCTCAATACTCCAATTCCTGCGCAGCCACTATTAAAATTGTTTAATGAGGTTGAACCGGAAAATTTGCCTGATTACCTGATGCGGCGACTCACTGCCTTACAGGATCAGTCGGTAAAAGAAGCTTTGTTAGCCAGAGCCGAAAAAGTGTTCAATGTTGAAGCGATTAAAAATCTTTCTGTTAACAAACCCAAAGTTTATAAGGAAGAAGACTTCCTACGCTCTCTGATCATCAGTTTGAGTGCATCTGACAGTCTTCGCCCACTGCCATTATTGCAACGAATCGTCGAGAATGCTCATGTCGAAGGTTACAATTTTGGCAATAAACTTGTCGAAGAAGCAGGGGCAGCCATTGAATTCATTATCAACTGCCATCTTAGCTTTTCGGTGGTCACTACCAGGAAGCGCGAACCTCAGTTCGAACAGGCCGACAGAAATATTATCGGAGAACCATTTAAGAATGCCAAAGCAAACTTGCGCGATTGGCTCGAAAAGAATGCTGCTCGTCCATATCGGGAAATCGTCCTGGAAGGTTTTGCCAAGGCCGGTTATCGGGTGCTCCCAGAATCAGACCCTGCCTGCCTCAAAGAACTGATTGAAGGGCTTTCTGACCAGTTTTACCCAGTGCGCTACCATAGCTATCGCGAGCTCGAACGCCGCACCGGCATCAGTTATCGACCTTTTATTGGTCGCAATCCTGAAGCCTACCCAATTGACTTCAGAAACATTGTCTGGTTCTACACCAGTTGGCTCGATAAAAACGAGAAAAACCTTGTCTATAATGAATCAAGCGCAAAATTTGAGGTTAAAGAATCGGAATGATTAATTAATTGATTGAAATGAACCATAATTTGCAAAAATATTGATTCGTCGGGATTGATTTAACAATGAAAAATGGTAGGAGAATAAATTCGTATCGATTGAGTGGTTATGATTATTCACAACCCGGCGTCTATTTCGTGACAATCTGCACCAGTAGCCGACAAAAATTTTTTGGCGAAATTGCAGATTGTCAGATGCGATTGAACATGGCCGGGATATTTGCGGAACGTTGCTGGCAGGAAATCCCGAAACATTTTTCAACCGTTGAATTGGATGAATTTGTGATAATGCCCAATCACATTCATGGTTTAATCATTATCAACCATGAAAACACCACACCCGTAGAGGTTCAATATATGACCATACCCGTAGAGGTTCAATATATTGAACCTCTACGTAATGTTAATTTTCAACCTAACGTCAAACCAAAACAAAAGGCCGCTTATCAACATGTTATACCCGGTTCTGTTGGCGCCATCATTCGCTGTTTTAAATCTGCGGTTACCAGATGGTTTCATGAAAACACCCAGATAAAAACCGTCTGGCAACGCAATTTTTTTGATCACATCGTTCGCGATGAATCGGAATTAAATCGAATCAGGTTGTATATTCAACAAAACCCGTCCAAATGGCCGTCCGATCGCCAGAATAAGAATCGTTTGAAAATTGTCAGGGAAACAGAATCTATCTATCAAGACGCAATCTGGATGATTTGATGCAAAACAGCACGTGCTCAGGCAGCAAGATCACGCACTTCAACCACTACATAACGCCCAATTGCAGCAAGAGCGCGTTCAAGTTGTTCCAGTCTCGATTCATGACTGAGATCAAGAAGTCGATCTATTTGCGGCATGTGACAAGCCAGCAGACGTGCCATGTCGGATTTCTTCAGGTTTTTCTCTATCATACCCTGATGCAAAGCCAATTTTAGGCAAGATAATGGTGAAGGGGAAACGCCCGGTCTTCCCATTAATTCTGACTGTTTCGGTAAAGGCCAGCGTTTTTCCACATAGGTCATTAATGCCGTTTCAAGAGCATCTACAGCGCGAAGAAGGGCTTCTGCACTGTCCTGGCCAAATGTTATTGCCTCAGGAATATCTGGAAACTTTACTAGTATGGTTCCATCGTCTTCTATAAGTTCAACTGGATACTTAAACATCAACACACCTCACTTTAGCCCGAGCTGTTTTTTTATGGCTTCAACCAAGCCCTTGCCAAGTTCCTGATTGCTGCCATGCATCGGTAAAACCGAAATCCGATCACCAAGAAAGACCCTTAAATGACCGCCTTTGCCGGGTTTGAATGTGCAACCCTGTTTGGTAAGCCATTTTTTGAATTCTTTGGACGTCATAATATAATTATTAAACACTTGTGTTTAAAAGTCAACATATGTGTTGTTTTTATTCCTCTAAGCTCTTTTGTTTTATTTGACTTTCCAAATTTTGGTCTTTCGGCAAAATTTGAGGTTAAAGAATCGGAATGATTAATTAATTGATTGAAATGAGCCATAATTTGCAAAAATATTGATTCGTCGGGATTGATTTAACAATGAAAAATGGTAGGAGAATAAATTCGTATCGATTGAGTGGTTATGATTATTCACAACCCGGCGTCTATTTCGTGACAATCTGCACCAGTAGCCGACAAAAATTTTTTGGCGAAATTGCAGATTGTCAGATGCGATTGAACATGGCCGGGATATTTGCGGAACGTTGCTGGCAGGAAATCCCGAAACATTTTTCAACCTAATGTCAAACTGGCGAATGGCACCAAATCTGACTCTTTCCAGTTTCTCAGAATCAATCTCGCTGTTTCAAGTTCCATTGTTTCCCTCAGTTAGTTTGCTTACCGGCCAGAAATCTGTCGTCGCTTGTGTAAAAGTTGTTCTTTTATTTGCCTGGGAAGCTTTTCGGTGCTGGCCTGCCAGGCGGCGGGTGATATCTGCCTGACCCTCTTCTCGATGAAATCAAGCGTTTGTTTGGGATGAAGATTGTAAATCTCTCGCAGGGTCCAACCGACGCCTTTCTGGACATAGTATTCCGGATCATCCAGCAGTGCTTCTACCATTTCGATCATGGTTGCAAAATTAGGAGTTGATTTGCGCAATCGTGCATAGTAGAGAAGGCTGACCACCGACTGTCTGCGTTTCCAGGGATTCGCGTCATTGTTCCATTTTTTCAGGGTCGGCATTACCAGAGCGGGCATTTCTTCAAGCGTCTTGGCGTAAATAGATGAAAGCCCATCGCTGTGAGCCCAGTTGTCGCAACGATCGATCCAACCCGAAATGACCTTGAACTGATTTTCTGTAAGCGACTTCTTTTCATAAAAATAGATGCTTTGACTCATTTCTTCGAAGTAGACGGCGTTATTCCAGATATGGTCAAAAGCCTCCAAAATTGCTGCAGGCGAAAGCTTCAAAAAACTATAGCCCTCCTTAAGAGCTGATCTGGACTGAGGAACGCTCAAGCCAAGAGTCGGGGTTGGTGAATTATAGTGATTTCCAGGCTTCAAATCTGGCAAAGAAGCAAGCCTTAAATTTACTTCCTGCAGGTAGCCCGAAAGCTGTTGTGACTTTTTCATCTTAATCTTCCTTGATTCTCACAATTTCTCGCGATCAGCGAGTTCTTCGAGGAGATTTTTGGAAAAGTTCTCGTCGCCGGCCCGTGCTACAAGCTCTTTCAGAGAGTAAAATTGCAAAAGATAGCGCAAGGTTGCTCCATATTTCAGATAATTGCCGCGCTCTGTGCCCGAAATAGTCGTCCCAACTTCGCTCATCTCAATTCTTGTGTTTTCAAACTGACCAGCAACCAAAATGGCAAAAGCTTCAAAAAACCATATCGGACCCATAGCTTCTTCATTGCCGTGTAAAATTCTGACATGCAGACGATGGCCTATTTCATGGGCCAGCAGCTTTTCAAAGGCCTTTTCTTCATTTCCCTGTGGAAAAATTCTCAAGTATTCGTCGGGCGAAACAGCCATCAATATTCGGTTCTCAAGGCTTGCTACCACGGTCTTGGGCAAATGACCGCTTATTTCCATGCCATACATTTCTTTAAGTCTGGCAATGAAATCATTTTGGGTGGCGAATATTTCTGCATGATCGGCAAAACTCTCATTGGTAAAATTTTCCCAGCCGTATTTACTGGCAAAATCTTTTACTATTTGATGAGCTTCGAGAATGCTTTTGGCTATTTGGTCGCGTTGATTTTCAAGAGAATCTGGCAAATTAAGTTTCATAGCTGGGATTCCTGTATTTATTATTCTTTTTTTGTAGATGGGATACTGTCACAAACTCATAAGCTGCCTGCCTGAGTCGATCGATGATTGCCGGCAGGGCCTTTCGCGTTTCTGCGCTGTCTTTCTATTCTAATCAAAAAAACTTCATTGTGAAAGTCCAGACAACCAAGTCTGCAAAAACAGATCGTTTTTTAGGGCTTCCATGCTGCGCCTTCTCGAGGTTGTGTTCTTTGCAGCACTGTTTGTAAGGGTTTTATCCGCCTTGTATCATGCAAATGGATGTGCAATAATTGTACTAGATAAATAATAAGAAAATACAATCGTTTTGACTTGAGAGGAACGCATGCAGATTTGTGCTTCAAGGCCTATTGTGCTGACAGTCGATGATTCTCCCGAGAATCTCGATTTTATTGTGGCCCTGTTGAAAAACGAATACCTGGTCAAGGTTGCCACAAATGGCCATACAGCCTTGAGAATTGCTGCTCAGGAGCCTCAGCCGGATTTGATTCTGCTCGATATTGTCATGCCAGGAATGGATGGCTTTGAAGTATGCCGACAGTTGAAGGTAAATCGAAGATGAAATCAAAGGATTTTCATTGGGGGCACTCGATTTCATTTCAAAACCATTTCGACCCTCTGTGGTATTGGCCAGAGTTAGAACGCATCTGGAACTGGTAAAAGAAAAAAGAAAATCAGAATCCCTTCTGGAAAATATACTGCCCCAAAAAGTAATCAAAGAGCTCAAAGAAACCGGAAATTCTCCGCCTCAGCTGTTTGAAGAAGTAAGTGTCCTTTTTTCCGATCTGGTCAATTTTACCAATGCCTCTTCAAATATACCTCCAGGAGAACTTCTTGAAGAGTTAACCGGACTTTTTTCGGCTTTTGATCAGATATTAAAGGAGCATGGGGCGCAAAGAATCAAAACTATCGGCGATGGATACCTGGGAGTCTGCGGAATGCTCGATCAGATTTCAGATCATGCCGACCGAATGGTGATGAGCGCACTTGATTTTATTGAATTTCTCGAGAACCGTAACCAGACGGCAAAACACAAGTGGCAGGCAAGAATTGGCATCCATACCGGGCCGGTTGTTGCTGGTATTGTCGGCAAAACCCGTTTTCAATACGATGTTTTCGGCGATACGGTTAATGTTTCTTCAAGAGTTCAATCAGCTTCTGAGCCAATGAGGGGCTGTATTTCTTCTGATACACAGAAATCGCCATAAATGGCTTGGTGTACCTGTGTCAGCAGACAGAACTCGATAAGCGACAAAAAGGTTACCTGAGAAAAATTCAGGTAGCAGCCAACAATTTGATTGAAATCATCAACGATATTCTGGATTTTTCCAAAGCTGAGGCCGACAAAATCGTTCTCGAGACGATTGAATTCGATCTTGATGAAATTCTTGATAATCTTTCGGATCTTATTACTGGCAAAGCGCAGGAAAAAGGTTTGGAAGTCGTTTTTGTCACTTCTCATGAAGTTCCGAAAAGATACAGGGGAGATCCGCTCCGATTGGGTCAGATTCTCATCAATCTGGCAAACAATGCTGTGAAATACACCCCTTCTGGAGAAATTGTCATCACGACCGAACTTGTAGCAAGGCAGGGCAATCAGGCAACTTTAAGCTTCAGTGTCATGGATACCGGTATTGGCATGACCAATGAGCAGCTGCAAAACCTTTTCAAACCTTTTTCTCAGGCCGACAATTCGATAACCAGAAGATTTGGCGGTACCGGACTGGGCCTTTCGATCTCGTTCTACTTGATTGGAATTTGCACCAGATCAATGGATTTGAAGCAATGGAGCAAATCAGATTGGCCGCTAAGGATGGTAATTACGTTTTTGGCGATCTTCGAATCATTTCCACTGTTCCTTTTGGTATGGAGTTCAGCGCCGAAAGAGCATTGGGCAAACGTCTTGAGTCGATGCTGGTAAAACCGTTTACTCTGTCCACTTTACTCGATACTATCCTGCGCCTGTTCCATAAAGAAACCGGCTTTGCAGGAAAAAATGTCGAAATCCCAAATCTGGGTGCCGATATTGGCAAACTTAAAAATGCCAGAGTTTTGCTGGTAGAGGACAACGAGATAAATCAGGAATTTGCTTCCGAACTGCTCAAAAGCGTCGGTGTTCAGGTGCAAACCGCTGATAACGGTTTGCAGGCTTTAAGTTTGCTTGGAAAAATGAATTTCGACGCCGTCCTCATGGATATCCAGATGCCTGAAATGGACGGACTTACCGCAACCCAAACGATTCGATCCCAGCCAGAATTTGAGAATCTCCCGATAATTGCCATGACTGCTGGAGCGATGTCTGGCGACAAAGACCGCGCACTTAAAACTGGCATGAATGATTATGTCGCCAAACCGATCGATCCACAGCAATTTTTGCCTGCTTTCTGCAGTAAAATTGAAAACATTGACTGTGAGGCCGGCATTTCAAGAATGGGCGGGAATCACAATCGATATGTTGATGTTCTCGTGAAATTTGTAAGCAAGAACAGGACTGTGGTCGAGAAAATCCAAGATGCCATTAATGACGGTAGGATTGAAGAAGCAAGAATTACTGCCCATAGCCTTATCGGTGTTTCTGGAAATATCGGTGCAGATGAGATTGCCGAAATCTCAAAGTCTCTTGAAAAGTCAATTCTGGAAAACAGATATGAGTCAGTTCAAGAGCTTCTTGCTTTGCTGAAAACAAAGCTCGACGAGATAGTTGCTGAATTGGAAAGATTTCTGCCGGGTTGTGGCCCTGACTCCAAAAATCGCACCTTGCCTTTGAAAGTCGACCAATCCGAAATGCAACGGCTGTTTGTAAAAATCTCAGACCAGTTAAGACAGGGTGATTCAGGGGCCAGAGATAGTTTAATTGAATTTCAACAGGCTCTGGGAGCAAACTCGGATGATTGTGAAATCGCAGAATTGAATAAGTTTTCTGACTTAATTTGCAATTATGATTATGAATCTGCGCTGGCCTTTTTCCCTGAGCTTGAAAAAGCAATTAAAAAGAATTGTCCAGATTGATTCTTTTGCGATAAAAAAAAGCCGCTGAATCAGCGGCTTTTTGTTTGAAAAATTCAGATCAGGCTGTCTGACTGGTGTTGTCGATCTTGTAGATGACCTGATACGACTCTTTCTTCTCGACGCAGCGCTCGTGAATGATTACCTTGCCGATATTCTTGTCTGACGGAATATCATACATCAGGTCGAGCATCAGCTCTTCAATGATGCGGCGCAAGCCACGGGCACCGGTGTTTTGCTGGATAGCATTACGTGCAATCGAATTCAGAGCCTTGGGTGTGATTTCCAGTTCAACGCCTTCCATACGCAGCAGTCGGGCAAATTGCTTGACCAGCGCGTCTTTTGGCTCAACCAGAATCTTGACCAGGTCTTCTGAACGCAGATTGTCGAAGGTCGCCAGAATCGGCACACGACCGATGAACTCCGGAATCATCCCGAATTTCAGCAGATCTTCGGGCATTACATCCTTGAGCAGGTCGCCGACCTTGCGTTCGTGCTTCGCCAGCGGGGTTGCACCAAAACCCATTGATTTACAGGTGGTGCGGCTTTCGATAATCTTCTCGATTCCCTCAAATGAACCGCCAAGCAGGAAAAGAATGTTCTTGGTGTTGAGCTGAATGAAGTCCTGGTGTGGATGCTTGCGTCCACCCTGGGGCGGCACATGCGCAACCTTGCCTTCAAGAAGCTTCAACAAGGCCTGTTGAACGCCTTCACCTGACACGTCGCGGGTAATCGACACGTTTTCGCTCTTACGCGCAATCTTGTCGATTTCATCGATGTAAACAATACCGCGCTCGGCTTTCTGAACATCATAATCTGCCGCACGAAGAAGGTTGAGCAGAATGCTCTCGACATCTTCGCCAACGTAACCGGCTTCGGTTAACGTCGTTGCATCGGCAATACAGAACGGAACGTTCAGAAGTTTCGCCATCGTTTGCGCGATGTGGGTCTTGCCTGAGCCAGTCGGGCCGATCAGAAGAACATTTGATTTCTGAACTTCAACATCGTCCTTGTGCTGCTCATCAAGAGAGATTCGTTTGTAGTGATTATAAACCGCTACCGACAAAACCTTCTTGGCTCTTTCCTGACCAACCACATACTGATCAAGAAATTTTGCGATCTCTTTGGGTTTCAGAACATTTTTAAGTTCCATTGGAGCTTCTTCGTCCAGCTCCTCCAAAATGATCTCGTTGCAAAGCCCAATGCATTCATCACAGATGTAAACCTCAGGGCCGGCAATAAGCTTGCGCACCTGATCCTGACTCTTCCCGCAGAAAGAGCAACGGAATTGAGGGGTCTTAGAAAGCATGCTTACTCCTCGTTGGATTTTGCATCAGCAGCTTTTCGCTGCACAACTTCATCGATAAGACCGTATTCTTTAGCTTCTTTCGAAGACATGAAGAAGTCGCGGTCAGTATCTCTTTTGATGCGCTTGAGGGGTTGACCGGTGTGGAATTCAAGAATGCCGTTAAGCATGTCTTTCATCCGCAAAATTTCCTGTGCCTGAATTTCAATGTCGCTGGCCTGGCCCTGTGCTCCGCCCAATGGCTGATGAATCATGATTCTCGAATTGGGAAGTGCGTAGCGCTTGTTCTTTGCGCCTGCCGCCAGAAGTACCGCACCCATGCTGGCTGCCTGACCGATACAAATTGTACTTACGTCAGGTTTGATGTACTGCATGGTATCGTATATTGCCATACCAGCTGTAACAACGCCGCCCGGGCTGTTGATGTAGATTGAAATATCCTTTTCAGGATCTTCAGATTCCAGGAAAAGAAGCTGTGCGATTACCAGATCCGCCAGTGCGTCATCTATTCCGCCGCCGATAAAAATGATTCTGTCTTTTAACAGGCGTGAATAAATGTCAAAGGCACGCTCGCCACGACTGCTCTGTTCAATTACAATTGGAACCAGTGTCACGCGTCAGTTCCCCCTTTATTTAATTCAGCTTCTTTGACCATATCGTAATTAACTTGATTATTTTTTAGCAAAAAGTCGCGAATTTTTTGGCTGCGCAGAGAAAATCTTACATTATCTTCTCCTTCGGAGCCGGTAAGTGAGCTCAGAAGCTTTTCTACAGGCATGCCATAATCTTTGGCGCGCTTTTCGATTTCTTCACGATAATCCGCGTCGGTTACTTCAACTTTTTCTTTGTCGCCAATCGCATCGATCAACAACATGACCCGGGTCTGGCGAGTTGCCTTTTCCCTGAAAGTTTCCCGGAATTCATTCACATCTTTGCCGGAATTTCTGAGATAATCCTGGATGGTGGTGCCATACTGGCGCCAGCGGCGATCAAGACCCTGAATGAAGAAGTCGATAGTGCTCTGAATCATGGCTTCGGGCACGTCGAAATCATAGTTTTGCATGACCTGATCGAGGATGTCATCAAAAGCTCTTTCTTCGGCATCGAATTTCGCACGTTCTTCGAGATCTTCTCTTATTTTGCCCTTGAGAGCATCGAATGTCGAGAATTCTTCGCTGATGCTTTTGGCGAATTCATCGTCAAGTTCCGGAAGAGTGGGGCGGGAAATGCGGCTCAAAGTCACTTTATAATGCAGCGCTTTGCCGAAATACTTTGAATCTTTTTCTTCTTCGCCGTCGATTTGTACGTCGAATTCACGGGTTTCGCCAACTTTCATGCCTTTGCACTGGCCGAAGATCTTGTCGTTTTCAGCAAAACGATGGGTGGCTTTGTCATCAGAGAGTTCTTCGTCGATTTCGCCGTCACAGGAAACTTCAACATTGGCGCTGAAATAATCTTCAGCCTGCAATTCACCGTCTTCTACCGGCTGGGTCTTGCTGTACTGTTCCTGGAGCTGCTTCAATACCTTTTCGACGCTTTCGTCATTGATTTCTTCACGCTGTACCTGAGAAGTGAAACCAGTGTATTTGAAGTCACCAAGTTTTGGACGAACTTCGAAAACGGCCTTGAAAGTGAACGGCTGCCCTTCCTGAAGATTTGAATCTTCGATGGAAAAAGGGCTGACCGGATGCAGGCTGGCTTCTTTGATTGCCTGCGGATAAACTTCCTGGACCAGTTCTTCTTCGACCTGATCACGCACCGAATCCGGGCCGATAAACTTGGCGATTACATTCTTGGGGGCCTTGCCTTGTCTGAAGCCGGGAATCCTGATCGAACGCGCCGCACGACGATAAAAATTGTCGTAGGCCGCATTGACCTTTTCTTTTTCAACTTCGATCGTCAATGCGATCTTGTTGGCTTCCAGCTCTTGTACCTGTGTTTTTAACATGTGCCATAGCTCCTTCTTTGGAGAATATTTCTACTGATTAATCTCATTCCAGTCCTGATTTGAGCCGAGAACACTGGAAATAATCAAACAACCCCGGAACAATACCCGTGGTGAATTAACGAATTATAGACGATAAAGCAAAAATTGTAAAGGCAACAACAACGCTCAATTATTTGAGAAAATTCCCTCGCATCCGACCTTAAAATTCAGCAGCTTGCCTAAAATTCTGGATATTAAAATTTCTGAAAATAAAGTGGGCTACAAATTGGATTACAAAACACCCCAAATTAATCTCTTCGAGAAACAAAAAAACCGCTCAAAGAGCGGCTTTTTGCTTCGGAAGACGGGACTCGAACCCGCGACCATTATGTTTTGTAGAATCTTTTAAGCTATGTTAAATTTGAACGTATCTGCATTTAAACAGGATTCATTTTCTCGAATGATATTATGAACAATAAACGGGTGGTGATTTTATGCCGGTTATTTCAAGATTTTATGGCATTGTAATTAAAATGTATTTTCAACAGAGCGAGCATAATCCACCTCTGGAATAGTTATAAAAAGGATCTCAAGAAATGTTTAATAAAATTGCGAGTGTCAGGCCTCTGCCAGAATTCGTTTTGCTTGTTACATTTGAAAATGGTGCAGTTAAACAATATGACGTTAAGCAATTAATTGAGAAATTTGAGCCTTTTCAGATTTTTTTAACAACTCCCATTCTCTTTAAATGTGTGAGAGTTGATCAGGGAGGCTATGGGGTCGTCTGGAATGATGAACTGGATATTTCGTGCAATGAGCTCTGGAATAATGGGACTCCCTATCAAAAGAAAGCTGCTTAATTTACCACGGTTCGGTTCAAAATAGCTGATGAAGCTTGTAAAGCAAAAAAAGCCGCTCAAAGAGCGGCTTTTTTGCTTCGGAGCGGAAGACGGGACTCGAACCCGCAACCACCTGCTTGGAAGGCAGGGACTCTACCAATTGAGTTACTCCCGCGAATCTGCAACTTGCCAGAGTGCGAAGGGCGGGACTCGAACCCGCACGGTAAAACCACTAGATCCTAAGTCTAGCGCGTCTGCCAATTTCGCCACCCTCGCTTAAGGGGTTGCATTACAAATGTAATCCTATCACAACCTTTGGCAAAACTCAAGAGTCGAATTAAAACAAAATAACAAAATGCCTTTTCATGATAGAATCAAACAAATTCTCGTGCGGTGCAAAAATGATCAATCAGGACCTGTTCGCCTCTCAGCTGTCTTTTCGGCAATTCGACAAGATATTTTGCGAACAGTTGCAGAAAATTCCTGATGTCTACCGCGAAGGAATCGCCCAGTTCATTCTCGAAGAAAAAGAGCACCGACATCACCGCTATATGCCGGGACTTTACACCCTCGGCCAATACATGCCCCATGGCCATTTCGGCCAACCGGTGATCATTCTTTATTTCGGCTCGTTCAAAAGAGCTTTTCCTCATCACCAGGTGCCTGAACTCAGCATCGAGGTAGCCAAAACTCTCGCCCATGAATTGCTCCATCACTGGGAACTACGCTCAGGTTATGACGACCTTGGCGACGAAGACCGCCAGTTCCTGCTTGATTGGAAAATCAAAACCAACTACCACCCCGGCCGCGATTCTGTGGGCCGCAACCTTTTCGAAGCCGGTCTCTACATTTACATGGTTCTCATTCTCGTCGGAGTCATCGCAAGATGGATAGGAGTCGCAATATGAAACTGGCAACCCTCTGCTATGTTAAAAACGGCAGCAAAATTCTGGTTCTGCATCGAAATAAAAAGGAAAACGATATTCACGAAGGCAAATACAACGGTCTTGGCGGCAAATTCGAGCCTGGTGAAACCCCCGAGGCCTGTGCCCGCCGCGAAATTCTCGAAGAGTCAGGGCTGATAGCAGAAGAACTCGACCTGCGCGGCTTCATTACTTTTCCAAACTTTGCCCGAGGTGAAGACTGGTATGTTTTCGTCTTCATAATAAACCGCTTTTCCGGCGAACTGATCGATTCGCCTGAAGGTACCCTTGAATGGGTCGATATAGCTGATATTTCCCGTCTGAATTTCTGGGAGGGCGACTACATCTTCTTGCCCTGGCTCTGGCAAACCGAGCGCTTTTCTGCCAGTTTTACCTACGCGGCGGGAAAACTCGTTGATCACTCTGTACATTTCTACCCTTAATGACTTCCCTCTTGAATTCTAAGCTCTTTTGCTCAAAATTCAACTGTCCATCGCCTTAATGTCCGGAAAAGCGGGCATTATTAACATGTCTGAAAATTAAATTTCTGACTGAGCCTTGATAGAACAGAACAGGGTCGCTATGAAAATTAGCCAATTACTTGTTAGATGGTTTAAAAATCTTTATAATCAAAAGGCAACAATTTAATTTCAGGTGGTTTTTATGAAGAAATTATTTGGGCTTTTGTTAATGCTATTTGTTTGTTCTTCTGCATTTGCCGGCGTTTTCTACCGCGTTAATGGCGTTATTGATATTCGCGAAAACACCGTGGTTTTTACTACTGAAGATGCCCGAGTTTATCAGCTTGAAATCTCGAAATCAGAAGCCGAAAAGTTTGACGGAAAACCCGTACAGATCGATGCCGTCAGCAAAGATGCAACAAGGGTAAACATTCTCAAGGTCAAAACCGTCAGGCCTTTTGACAGTAAGATTACCGTCAAAGATCCAAAACCATACAAAAATGCGCAAAAAGCCGCCGGCCTCATTAAAGCCAGTCCTTCAGAAATTACTCTTAAAAACGTTCGCTGGAGCCGCAGCAAAGAGAAAGACAAAGATGGCCAGCCTCTTTATCATTGGCGAAACGTTATAATTAAACCTGATCTTATCGATAAAGCCTATTTTGTCGTTAAGCCTTTTCCCCCAGAATGGATCGCCGCTCACTGCCTGATGCTCTATACCTTCAAAAAAGGCGGTCTGGTCGATGAAAAAGGCAATGAATCAAAGGGGTTGGTTCTTTCAATTGAAGCTTTGCAGCGAACCGACCAGAAATATTCACTGACCGACGGAATGAAAAAGAAATTCGGCGCAATCTGGATTCTCACCACCTGGGAAGACTATTCTGCCGAGTCATGCCATTTCGCAGACTATAAGCTTGTACCCTATGAAGTGAAATTCAATCACCAGCAAAACAAGAGCCTGCTTCTCGAAACCATCAAGCAGTCAATCGTTAATCGCAGCGGCGAATTTTACCACACTACCAGAAACAACTGTACCAACAATCTCGTCATTCTGCTCGATAAAATCGGCAAAACCAAAATCAAGTTCTGGACAATTCCGAGCATGATCTACAATGTCCGTGCCACCATGCCGGTCATGGTCCCCAAATATCTGCAGAAAAAAGGCCTGCTTGGCAAAGAATGCACAACCATTGATAAAAAGAATTTCTTTGCCGATCCTGCGCAATTGTTAAAATAGCCTTTCAATTTCCCTGAGATTTGAAAATGGGCCGTCTCTTTCGAGATGGCCTGTTTTTTTGCCTTCAATTTCCCAGCCAAATCAGCGTTCTTCGAGAAATATTTTTTTGAAATGCTGGACGCAAGAGAGACAAAGATTTATAATTGCCCGAATATGAATACCCCATTAAATGCAGAAATAATCAGTGTTGGCACCGAAATTCTCATGGGCGAAATCATCGATACCAACGCGGCCTACATCGCTGCTCGCCTCAATGAAAAAGGCATTCAGGTCCTGCGAAAAACTACGGTCGGCGATAATTTCGACCGCCTGACCCAGGCCCTGCAAACTGCCGTTTCCCGCTCCAATATCATTGTTGTAACCGGAGGCCTGGGTCCTACCGACGATGATATTACGCGTGAAAGCATCGCTCGTGTAATTGGTGAACAGCCAGCTATCGACCCAGAACTTTTGGCAGCTCTCAAGCAGATGTTTAAAAAACGCAATCGCCCGATGCCTGACGCCAACAACAAACAGGCATGGCTTATTCCAAGCGCTGAAGCCCTCGAAAATCCTTTTGGAACAGCCTGTGGCTGGTTGGTGCGCAAAGATGGAAAGCTGCTATTCGCTTTGCCCGGCCCACCTTCCGAAATGAAGCAAATGTGGGTCGATCAGGTCGTGCCGCGTCTACCAAAAACCGGCGCATGCTTTTACTACACGACCATTCATACCTGCTCGATCGGCGAGTCGCATCTGGCAGAAATGATCAGTGATTATACCAGTCTTGAGTCGCCGGGAGTTGGAACTTACGCCCGTGCCAATGGCGTCGACGTCAGGGTTGGGGCGGTTGCTGCCGACCCACAACAGGCTCGCAGCATTGTCGATCCGGCTGTTGCTGAAATCGAGCGGCGTCTACAGGAATTTGTCTACGGTCGTGATAATGAAACCCTGGTTTCTGCTATAAAGCAATTGCTCGATGAGAAAACGCAAAGATTTGCCTGTATGGAATCCTTGACCGGCGGCGCATTAGCCGCTGAAGTGACTGATTGCCCCGGCGTCAGTAGTTGCTTTGCCGGATCAATTACCGCGTATTCGGCGGCAGCAAAGATAAGATTCGGGGTTGAACCGGCACTTGTCGAAAAATATGGCGTTGTCTCACAGGAGGTCGTCGAAGCAATGGCGGCTGCAGTAAAAAAAATGTTTGATTGCGAATGGGGACTCGCAACTACCGGAGTTGCCGGTCCAAAACCCCATGATGGCAAAGAACCGGGCATTGCCTGGGTAGCCGTTGCTGGCCCGGACTGTCTTGAGTCTTTGTTGATTGACTGGCCGGGTGACCGGGCGATGGTTAGAAATCGCGTGCGAAGAAGTGTTTTACAACTATTCTGGAGCCTTCTGAGGAGAAAATAAATGAGTGATCGTCTTCGTCTTTTTTTTGCAGTTGAGGTTCCTTCAGAAATCCGAACTGAACTCGAAACCTTTAGTCAGAGTATTGACCGAAAAAACTGGCGTCTGGTCAAGCCCGACCAGATGCACATAACCTTGGCGTTTATGGGCGAAGTTGCCGAAGAAAAGCTTGAAGAAGTGCTTAAGATCGGCGAAAAAGCTGCGGCAAACTTCTCCAGCTTTGGCCTGCAGCTTGCTGATAGCGGCGTTTTTCCTGAAACTGGCGAACCGAGGGTTCTTTTTGCCAGAGTTGTCAGCGACGAATTGATCAAACTGGCTCTTGCCTTGCGTGAAGATCTTGGCCCTTTGGCCGATCAGAAGAAGGTTCGGCCCCATCTTACGCTTGCACGCAGAAAAGGCGAACGGGCCCGCAAAGACTTGCGCAAAATCCGCGGTGGCTGGCAGGTGGCTTCATTTACTCTGTTTAAAAGCTCTTTGACCGATAATGGTGCGACCCACGAGGTTCTCAAGAGGTTCGAACTATCGCAGAGCAGCGATGGCCCGGTGCCCTGACTACCCTGATTCTCGAACCAAACCAACTAAACAGACTGGAGCAAATCGCAGAATTGCCTGTTGGCATTAGTTTCTGATGAGAAAGCTTCTTGAAAATGCGCATAAAAAAACTGCCTCGATAACTCGAGGCAGCTTCTTTTACCGGTTAAGAGAAACTCAGTTGTTGAAATTGGCTTCGTGCATGGCTCTGATGCGCTCGTAAGATGCCTTGGCTTCAGCAACTTTGCGTTTGTAGGGAGCGATGTATTCTTCGATGATCTGGGTTCGGCGGTCGAGCAGACTGTCATAAGCATCTCTGGCTTCCCTGACGTCTCTCTGGTAGGGCCGCAGATAATCGCGAATGATTTCCTGGCGGTGTTCCTGAATGTGGCGCAGGTCTCTTTCTGCTTGATGAACACGATCTTCAGCTCTTTTAATTTCTTCTGGGGTCGCCGCAGTATTGGCCTTAACCTGCTTGAGTGTGTCATGGGCGCGTTTAACCGTCATTCTGGAATTTTCAAGACGATGTTCGTAATCTCTTTCAGCGTCATGCTGGGCGCGGCGCAGTCTTCTTTCTGCTTCATCGATTTCATCGCGGGCGCGGCGAACACGATCTTCGAAGTTGCGTTCGGCAGCTTCCTTCTGGCGATCGAGAATCTCGATGGCTGCGCGATAATCGTTCTGACTGCGATCGAGAATGCTGAAGCTGACCATGGATGGTGATTCGCCCATGTCGTCGGCAAGCAGTTCTACCGCTTTTTTGTAGTCTTTGGTGGCTTGAACGAAGTTGCTCTGATAAGCCTGTGTGGCTTTTACCAGATAAACATCTGAAAGTCGGCGGGCGAAATCCGGATAATCAAGCTTCTTGTTTGAATAATCGTATTCTTCGATCAGATTGAGTGCGGTAAGTTCGGCTGAATTACCTGAAAAGGGTTCGAGAATTTCAAACAGCCAGTAGATCGATTCTTTCATGCGGCCATCGAGTTTGTAGCAATCGACCACTTCAAGAAGATTGTCGTCGGTGCGGCTCATTTCGAGCAACCATTTGATCGCCTGCTGGAAATCCTGCATAGCTTTGAAACACGAAGCAACGCGAAATCGAATTTTGTCTGTGCGATTTTCTACTTTAAGATAGTATTCAATTGCTTTCTGATACTGGCCATGTTTTTCGAAGGTGTAGGCTACATCGAAAACCATTTTCTGAACCTGTTCGGAAACGGATTTCATTTCACGATACATGCTGTCAACTTTGCTGTCGTTGGCTGCTATTTCAGCGTCAAGGGCTTTTTTCTTCTTGCCCTGGAACCAACCGCTGGCCCCATCATATTTGGCTCTTTCTTTATGCAATTGGTCAAGACGAAGTTCCGGTTCGAGCAGCTGCATTTCTTTTTGAATCAACTGCTTCTCGAGTTCGGCGATTTCTTTTTCATCAGCGGCAAAGCTGAAGCTGGGAACGATAATCAGGCCGGCCGAAAGGATTCCTGCGAAAATTGATTTTTTATTGATAATCATATTTGTATTCTCCCTTTAATTCTTCTCAGCGGCCATTTACATAGACGTCGCCGAATTCGATGCTGTTTTTGTAAATTGCATTTCTGGTAGTGCCGTTCTTGGCAGTTACCCAGATTTCCATGATTGCATTCTTGAGGTGAAGTTTATTTTCACCGGCGATATTTTCGTAGGCGCCAATTGATTCAAGCTTGCTCATGTCGCCGCTGTTGGCGAAGTATTTGAAAGGATCTTTTTCGATGGTTGATTTGAACCAGGAAAGATTGCCCATAACGCCGTTATTTCCATTGGCGGCAACGTTAATGGTTACACTCTTTTTTCCTGACCAGAAACCACCACTGGTTATTTTTACAATAGCTTTGAGGTCGTTATTCACTACATCGCCGCCGAAATGGCCAAGCAGCGCATCGAGAACATATTTTTTGCCGGAAAAATAGAAGTTGGTCACTTCGTTATCGCCGCCATCTTCCTTGTTTTCAGAAAGGATTCGGCATTCGTGTCTGGAAAAAATGGCTTTGAGGTTGTTAACGCGGCGGGCGTTTTTGGTGTCTTCAAGACTGATAACTGCTTCAACGATGGGAGTGTCGATCATGACCATACGTCTCTGGCGGCGGTTCAAAACCATTTCAGGAGCGGCAGCCATCTTCAGTTCGGTTGTCATTTTAACTTCGTTGGTGTCCGCAAAATTATTGGCAGTTACGAAATTGATTCTCTGCACCAGAAGCTTTTCAACGAAAGCAGCGGTGTGAGCATTGGTTTTGTCGACTGCGGCAAACTTTTTGAGTTCTTCTTTGGCTGCGTCGAAATCCGCTTTGGTTTCAAGCTGATTGAGGATTTCGCGAATTCTGCGTTCGCTTTTCTCTGCTCTGGCAACAGCGGCTTCATAAGCTTCTCTCTCGCTGCTGTCTGCTTTTTCGCTCAGGGTATAAGCGGTCTGAGCAATTCCTTCAGCCAAATCTTTCAGGCTGCTGTTAAAATCTGCACGGTCAAAAGCAAAAGCTGAAACGGCCAGGATTGAAAAAACTAGAACCAGGGTTATTTTTCGTATCATCTGACAACCTTCCTCAAATAATTAATTTCGTAGAGGTTTAAAGCAAAGGATATGCCAACCCCATTATACTTTTTAAATGCCGATTCCCGGAAGTGCTTCAACTAAGCTGCTGAATTTTCGTCAATCTCTTGCGAAAAAATGTACACCTGAGCCGGCCCCTCTCGAAAAGAATTTTCCTGCTGCCATGATGGCTGAAAACAGACGCTTTTCGCCACGTGATCCCGCTACTGCTTAAGCGTATTGCAAATTGTCATCTATAAGGTTATATTAGCGCCAGAATTTCAATGCCAAAGGATTCAAGACAATGTATAGAAAATTTCTGTTCTCACTGATTATGATCTTCATCGCTGCCGCAACTTTGACAGCTGCTGAAAAAGTCGCTTCAGCAACTAAGCAGGTCGATCCCGTGGTCATGACCAACCAGTTGATGCTGGTTTTCATGGAACGTATGAAAAACAAAGACTATAAAGAAGCCCGCGAAATAGTCAAAGAAATGCTTTATGGCCATGAGAAGTTCGTTGACACCGATAAGGTTGAATATCGCTCTTTCCATTCCGCCATGGAGAAAGAGCTGTATGAAATGAAGCAGGCCGAAGCCGGCAATACCAAAAGACTGATCTGGATCGAACAACCGATCTCCGACGGCTATTATCTGCTGGCAATTCTCGATTTCCAGGAAGGCAATCATGACCAGGCTCTGGCCAATCTTCAGAAAGCAATCAACTGGAATCCCGTTCGCTCCGCCTTCTACACCGAGCGTGGCTTTATGCTCCTGCGCCAGAAAACCGGCCCTGACCATCTGATGGCTGAAATTGCCTATAAGAAAGCTCTTGAGCTTGCCGATAACGGGGAAGATTTTGCCGCCGCCCTGCGTGGTCTGGCATTCGTTCTCGTCGAGCGCCGTCGCCTGGCCGATGCCCTGGCCTGCTTGCTCGTTTCCAAAAATTTCGATCCATCAAGTCTCGATGCCGAAGAAGAAATGCTGTTCATCCGCCGCGCCGATCCTGAACTGTTTGCCAACATGTCGATGAGCGAAGCCAAAGAACTGATGAAATTGCGCGGCATTCAATCGGCATATTCGCCCGAGCACATCCGCGTATTGATCAAACTTGCCGATGAACTGATTTCCAAAAAGGCTGCCGACAAAGCGGTTCTTATGCTCAAAAAAGCACGGGAAATGGATCCCAAAAACCAGGATGTTGCTCAGCGCCTGAAAAAATACGCCAAATAACCTCGCGGCTATCTGCCAACGTGACTGAAGCGGTAGGGCAGGTTGCGATAAACCTTCCAGACTCCATCTTCACGTCGCCAGGAAACGTTCGCGGTTAACTCACCACTGTCGATATCGATGCCGGGTATCAGGTTGATAACTTTGACCTGAGCCCGGCATTTTACTGTGGCCAGGTCATCACCGTGAAAATCGATTCGGTCGATGCTGTAATTGGCAATCTTGACATCCATGGCATTGAAACGGGCCTGAGCAGTAGTTATGACGTCATTGTATGTGCTCGAAACATCGAAATCATTGCCGAACACCGTTGAAATTCGATTCTCGAAAACGCTGATGTTTTCTACCGCCAGGGCAGCCTGCAGCTCGCGATGGGCGTCGGCAATTTCACCCCAGCGCGTATCCGCACCGACCTGACTCGGATGAGTCTGGCGATAAGGCATGTTACGATAGACTTTCCAGAAACTGCCTTCTTTGCGCCATAGCGCATCGAACAGATAGGTTTGTTCGTAAACTGTCTGCTCCGAAGCCAGATGATAAACCTTCACCGCAACTTCCGTGCGGACTCTCGCCTTGTTGTCAGGCATGAATTCAAGGTCTTTTATGCTCCAGTCTATTTCCGAATAAGATTTCTCGGCAAAAAACTGTTGATAATAGTCGAAAAAATCGTCCCAGCTTGAAGTCATATCCCAGTCGTTCGAAAACGACGGCGACATGTAAACTTTAAGCAGGTCGATGTCTTTTCGCAAAAATGCATGACGCAGCACCGAATTAGCTTCGCGTAGCACGATCTCGCGTTCGAGGATGACCCCGGCGGCAGTTCGGGCCGGGCCGGTAACCGCAGCAAGACCGGTGATGTCTGAGGGAATGGCTGCCGGCGCGAGTTGTAGCGCCAGCTTTATCGCTGTGGTGATCGTGGCTAGATGGTTGACGTATTCACGCGCACGAATGTCTGCGGCGGTGAGATTCTTGTCGTATTCCAGTCCGTAATGCCAGACCAGAGCTTCAGCTGTCGATTGAATGTCGATGTTTGAACTGCTTAAATCTGTGTAATAGAGGTCGTCAAGAGACAATCTTTTAAGCAACCTGATTTTGCCGGACTTTGCTTCGAGCAGCATCTTTTCACTGACCGGAACTTTGCTTAAACTGAAAGAACCGTCTTTGCCCGCCCGCACTGATACGCCCCCGGCGCTGACGCTGAACGTTGAAAAGTCGGAAATGCTGGTCAGGCTCGCTTTGATAGAGGCTGCCAGATCTGTTTCAACTATTTCAGGAAGAATAATTTTGCCGGAAATGCTGAATTCATCAAGCGAAGATGGCGGATTAAAAGTCAGATTGCCTTTACCGGTGCAACCGGTCATGATCAGCAGAGATAGGACGAACAGCCAGGCGATACCAGCCTTTTGCCAATAAAAACAGACCTTGCCTCTGCCGGGCTTTGACGACATTTTTTTTGCCTCCGAAAAACCTTTGTTTATATAACTTTCGGCTGGCTTTGACTTTGACCGAAGTGGCAGAATTGTCATAATCTGTGATACCCTCAAAGCAAAAGAACCTGGGAGGCAAAAATCATGAATGAAAGCTCCGAAGTGCCCGTAAACAATAAGACAAAAAAACGTAGCCTGGGATTCTACCTCAAGGTTTTTCTCACCTTTTTTCTGCTGATGCTTCTCGCAGCAGGTATCGCCGTATTCTATGTCTACCACCGCCTGACCAGCGATGCCGGATTTGAAAAAATCCTCATGGCTCGTATCAGCAGCGCAATTCATATGCAGGTAAGCTTTGACAAGCTTGATATCGCCTTTCCCGGCTTTACCATCAACAATGCCGCAGTTGCTACCGACTCACCCGAGCTCAAGCTCGATGCCCGCATAAGTAGAATCTCGCTAACCCCTGACTTCTGGGCGGCGTTCAACGGCCAGCTCGTTCTTGATTCGCTCAGCCTCGGCTCCGGAACCATTAATGTCGAAATACCGGTCAGCAAAAAGGCCCCGGCAGAGCCGGCGAAAGTAGCTTCTTCACCAGCCTTTGACCCGGCTGGCCTGGTTTTTCCATTCAACTCGCTGCATGCCGAGTCAATTCAACTTAATATCAAAGATTCAGCCAGCGGAAAAAAGCATGCGATTACTCTTAAGAGTGCGACTTTGGACCAGTCCTTGCTTTCCTCTGCCCTGCCATTTAGCCTTGAAGTTGCTTCACCCCAGTATGCGGAACTATCGATGAGCGGTAACCTCTACTGGCCTGACTCGGTCCAGGCATCTATCAATCTGAAAAACGCCAATCTCAAAGAACTGGTCGAATTTGTTCCCGAAGCTTATCGAAAACAGTTTTCGCTTATCCAAAAGCCTGAACTAAAAGTTGCCGCAAATTATAAAATCGTTGCAAAGTCTTTGCAGATAACGGAACTTGCCCTGAATGCCGAACCAGGCCTGAAATTCTCGGCCTCTGCCGATTTTAGCTCCCTTTCTCCAGTAAACGGCACTTTGACTGGGCGGGTCGAACCGCTTGACGTTGCCTTGCTCATGCAGGTTGCCAAAGATTTTCTGCCGCCGGAATATGAAATCAAAATTAATGGCGGTAAAGTTGGGGCCTCTCTGGAGCTTGGCCTGCAGAATTCCACTCTGGAAAAAACAAAAGTAACCATAAAGCCCAGCGGTATTTCATTGAGTGCCAAACCCCTGCCGGAAGCAGTTTCTCTCGGCAGTGGTGAGATAACCTGGGATGGCAAAAAAGTTATGATGTCTTCTCTTAAAGCCGGTTTTGCCGGGAGCAATCTTGAACTTGCTTCAGCAGAGGCCGGCATTTCTCCAGTCGACTTCAACGGAAAACTTGTCGCTAAAATTGACTTTGACCAGCTTTGGCCAAAAATTAAAGCCTTTCTGCCTGAGTCGGCACATCGGGTAACCCCTTCGGGCGCGGCTTCTTTCAATGGTTCGTTGTCTTATCGCCAGGAAAAAATCGCCCTTGATGGGCAGCTTGATTCGCCGGTTTTGAAGTTGCTCGAAGCTTCTACCAAGGCGCAGGGTCAGCTTGAAGATATTAAAGTTAAATTTGTAAAACTCGGGCCGGCAAATGGCGCGATAGAAATTGCCAGTCTCAGACTCAAGGGTGCCGGTGGCGATGTCGGGGTAAAAGGAAGTCTGATCAATTCAGTCGACCCCGGCTTCGATCTCAAGGCAACCGGAAAACTCAATCTTGCGGACTTCTCTTCGCTGGCAGCTTCTATTTTTAAACTGCCGGTGCGGCAAAATCAGTTTTCTGGACTGATAAACATTGATCTGTATCTTGGCGGGACCCTAAGCGACCTGCAGCCAAAGGGAGCCCTCTCTTTCGTCGATGTCAAAGCTGATCTGAGTGAACGTGGCATGGTTATCGCCGGGCTCAACGGCAGTGCCGCCGCCAACATGAAGTCGCTTGAAATTAAAAACTTAAGCGCACAAATCATGGGCGGAAAACTAGACTTGAGTGGCTCGCTCAATGACTTCAAAAAGCCTTTGGTAAAAGCTGAAGCCAAGATCAGCGGTGCGGATCTTGGCAAAATCAGGGGCTTTATCGGACTGAATTTTCCGGAAATGCCAAAAGAACTTGAAGTCTCAGGGGTTGCCGACCTGGTTGTCAATGTCTCGGGGCCGATTGCCGAGCCTAAGATCGATGGTACATCGACTTTGAAGGCGGTCAGATTTTTCCATCCGGCTGTTTTGCGGCCGGTCGAGAGTATCTCAGGGCCGATCGCATTCAATAATTCAGGTCTCACTACCAGCCGCCTCGAAGCCCGCTGGGGCACTTCTGCCGCAACGGTTAAGGGCGAGTTGAAAGATTGGGGCAAACTGGTTTCCAACTTCAATTTTGAGGTAAACCCCCTCGATGCAACTGATGCCGCCGGATTCTTTCTCAAGGAGACTGGATATAAACTGACCGGCAGCGGGACTGGTTCAGGTAAAATTACTGGTGAGCTTGAAAAAATCAAGGTTGCCGGAAAAGCTGAATTGCCCCAGGGACTTTTCACTGCCCCAGTTTCTGAAGGCAGTAAAGAAGTCTTCAGATTTCCCTTCAGCAATTTAACCGCCCAATTCAGCTATTTCAATCGCGTCTTTTCAGTAGAATCGGCCGAAACAGCCATTTTTGCCGGTAAGGTTACTGCTTCTGGCCAGGTTGATATAAATACCGAGCCGATCGGTTTCAATTTCAGCACCAGATTGAATCAAATCGAAACCAGCGCTTTTTTGCAGGAAAATAGCAGTATGAAAAATGTCTTGCGTGGCGGAGTCGATGGCAGTGCCGATATTAAAGGCAATGTTACCGGGCTTAACTCTATTAATGGAGTTGCTTCCCTGTTGATGAAAAAAGGTGCTTACACCTCACCACCCGTGGTTCAGAAAATATGTGAACAGCTTAATGCCATGCACCTGGCCTCTGGAACCATCGAAAATCTCAGTGGCGACTACAGTATCGCCAATGGAAGAATTTCATCAAAAAATACCATGGCGAAATCAAAAGATGGTAAAATGATATATACTGGTTCTGTAGGTCTAGATACTTCTCTCGATGGAACCCTGACTCTGGAAATTAATCGTGCGGCCTGTCAGCAAAGCCCTGTGCTGAAGCAGCTGGTCGGCAACAGTGAAACACTTTCGGTGCCGGTTTCCCTCAAAGGCAGCTTGACCTCGCCCTCGGTCGGAATTCCTCTCGACAAAATGCTTAAAGATGCCGCTAGCAAGCAGATTAAACAAAGTGTTGAGAAAAAAGCCACCGATGCGCTTGGGAAAATATTTGGTATTAAGAAGAAAGAGCCTGCGCCGGCTCAGGTCGCCACAACGACTGCGCAACCGGCCCAGACTCAACAGAATGGTGAAAGCAAACCGGCCAAAAAAATTGAGAATAAGATTAAAGATATTGGCAAGGATTTGAAAAAGATCTTTAAATTTTAACCTTACAGGTGACTAAATTGCAGGGAAAAAACTTTGAAATCAAAATTGAAAACGATGAGAACGTCTGTCTGGTAGAATTGTCGGGATATCTGAGCCACGGACTTTTTGAAGAGATGGTGCCACAAGTTGAAGAAAAGCTGGCAGCCGGTTTTCGTGAGTTCGTTTTTGACCTGGCCAATGTCTCCATGCTGGAAAGTCCTGCGGTGGCCTGTATTCTGACCCTGACCGAGAAAATCGTCGATGATTTCCAGGGCCATCTGGTCTATTCTGGTTTAAGCGAAATGCATGTAAAGATTCTTGAAATGGTCGGTGTTTTTCTTTATGCAAATTTCTGCAAGGATAAACAGGAAGCCATTCTCGAATGCAAAGCCTAAAATCTGGCAATTAACTGCTGAAAATTTGCTGATTTTTTTGTCTGTACCCTTCCGGATGCAGGAATAATCACTATAATAAAGTTGGTACGTATTTTGCGCTGATCTAAGCCGACATTATTTTTTATTATTCCCATAAATTTTTGGAGGGCAAAACCAGATGAGTACAAGAATTACAAGATTATTTGCTCTGGTGACTATCCTTTGCATGCTTTTCTCTGTCGAAGCATTCGCAGGAAAAGGATCACACTGCTCTAAAAAGCATAAAAAAGGCTTTTTCGCAAAAGTTGGAGCAGCAATTAAAAACGTTGCCAAGAAAACCGGCAAGGCAATCAAATGTGCAGCAGTAAAAACCGGTAAGGCAATCAAAAAGGCTGCCAAAAAAACCGGCAAAGCCATTAAATGTGCTGCAATCAAAACCGGTAAAGCGATCAGAGTCGGTGGCGCCAAGATCAATAACGCTTTCAAAGATAGCGGCGTTTGGATCAAATGGAAACTGACTGGCAAGAAAAAACGCGTATGGGTTTGCGGCCATTATGACAAAAATGGTAAATGGATCAAAGGTCACTGGCGCAAGCTGACTCCCAAAGAAGCAGCTGCTATGGGTGGCGGCAACCACCCCGGTCAGGGCAATTTCCCGGGCCAGGGCAACACTCCCGATCAGGGTAATAATCCCGGTCAGGGCAACAACCCCGGACAGGGCAACAATCCTGGACAGGGCGAACCTCTGCCGATGCCTCCTGGCGATATGCCTGATCAGGGCGATGACGCTCCTCCCGCTGATGTTCCTTCAGATGACGCAGGCCAGGGCGATGATGCTCCTCCGGCAGATGTTCCTTCAGATGACGCAGGCCAGGGCGATGATGCTCCTCCGGCAGATGTTCCTTCAGATGACGCAGGCCAGGGCGATGATGCTCCTCCGGCAGATGTTC
>CAZQUE010000034.1:0-43703 GCA_964596185.1 uncultured bacterium
TCGCATCAGAATCTCCGTAAGCAGACAACATCCAGCGAAGGGTTTTTACCTGGTCAGCCGGCAAACCGAATCCACCTTTGGAATACATATTGGCCAGATGAATTGCCGAATCACGGAATCCCTCTTTCGCAGCTTTTTCAAACCAGGTCATGGCAGTTGCCCATGATTTTTCAACTCCACGCCCTTCCATGTACATATAGCCCAGGCTGTTTAAAGCTTTTAAATGCCCTTGTTCAGCCGCCTTCTTAAACCATTCAACGGCGGCCTTCTGATCCTCAATAAATTCGCACCCAGAAAGCGGCTCTTTACCCATATCATATTTTACGCCTAAAAGCCACTGCTGATCAGCATCGCCCAGCTCCGCCCCAGAGACGAACCATTTCTCGGCCGTCTTCACATCTTTCGGCACGCCTTTACCCTCAAGATACATCTTTCCCAATGAATAATGAGATTTCTCGCGATCTTCATCTGCCGAAATCATCAACCATTTCATCGCCAAGTCATATTTTTCAGCGTAGTAATATAATTCCCCGAGTCGCTCCATTGCAGGCACCCATCCTTTTTCTGCGGCCTGTTCCAACCACTTCAGCCCGGCTGCTTTAATCTTTGGATCAGCTTCCCTGGTCAGATTAAGTCCAAGGGTGTATTGAGCTTCCCTCCAACCACCATCCGCAGCTTTTTGCAAATGCTTTTCTGCCTCTTCACCACCCGGAAGCATGTTATACAATACCATTGAGGCTCTTAGATTGCCGTTTTCAGCAGCACGTCGCAGAAGATCCCAGGCCTCTTTTGTTTTTTTCGAATCCAGAAGCTCCTGGGCACTCTTGATTTCTTCGTCTTGCTTATCAAGCAGCGAAGTATCAGTGGAAACCCTCTGACGCTCCCACTGATTCATGTTTTCCCAAAGCTTTTCAATTAGATGACCGGCCTCTGCCTTTTCCTCTTCGCTTTGAGTTAAATCCCGGGCGAGCTTGAATGCGTGATAGGCTAGAACATAATCTTTTGTCCCAGCTTTACCTGATAACTGCATTCTTCCGAGGGCAATGGCTGTCCGATAATCCTTTTCCTTTTCCCATTGCTCGACAAGTAATTGAAAAGCAAGCTTGTTGTCGCCTTTTCTGGCGGCGGCCCGAGCCGCTTCAAATTTATCTTCTGCAAAAAGAACGTTGGCCAAAAATACCAGGCCAATTATCAGAAATAGTCTTGCAAAGAGCATGTTTATGCATTTTATTTTCAAAAGATTTTCCTTTCACCAACACTTCTTGTGGACGCTTAAAAAGCTATACGCGAGTTGATGATATGAAAGAGAAAACCAATCTGTCAATACAACTGCCATTTTCCGAAAAATAGCAGTGAGATTTAAAACAATATCTTCAGACAGGAAATTGCGTCGCCAACGATTTGCATATACCTGTCCTGCGATTTTTTAGTGCGGGATAGGGGCATAGTTTTTTTTCAGCGCAATGCTGTCGGAGCTTACCGATTTAAGTTCCCGCCAGAATCAGTGGGCAGACATCGGAAATTATTTGGATCTATTCATTTTCGGCAGGAACAAACTGTAAATAACCGGGATCAGGAAGAGAGACAATACGCCCGAAGAAAGGATTCCTCCCGCTGAGGCAACCCCGATATCGTTGCGCAACTCGGCTCCGATACCGGCACCAAAAGCCATCGGCAACATTCCAAGAACCGCGGCAAGAGTAATCATGACTACCGGGCGAAACTTCTGACCGGCCGCCAAAATTATCGCTTCGTGCTTCGACATTTTTTCAACGGTAACAAGATGATTACACTGCTCAACAATCAGAATCGCGTTGTTAACGACGATGCCAATGAGCATGACGCCGCCCATGATTACAAAAATCGAGAACGAGTAGCCGGTAAGATACAGGGCCCAGGTCATGCCAATAATTGTCGGCGGCAGGGTCGCAAGAATAAGAGCGGGCTGAATATAAGATTCCATAATCGCGGCCAGAGTAAGCACAACCAGAACCATTGCAATAATAGCGGCCTCACCCAGGCTTCTTTGCGCTTCGCCCATCATTTCGGCATTTCCCGCAGCCCTGAATTCATACCCCGGCTTCAAAACATCCTGCAACATCTCATCGACCTTGCCAATTGCGTTGCCAAGGGCCAGAGATGGGCCAAGAAACGATTCAAAGGTGGCGATACGTCTTTTATCCTTACGCAGTATCTGGATCGGCGTCAGAGTCTTATTGAAATTCGCGTAGGTATTCAGGGAAACCGGCTTGCCATTTTTACCGGCAAAGCTGAACTTCTCGAGCTGCTCGACCCCTTCCTGCTCAGCGAATTTAACCACGATATCAAAGCTTCTATCACCCCGTTTAAAAGTGGCCGCCTTCAAACCTTCGAGGTTGCCTCTTAGAGATGTTCCCAGAGCAACCGCCGACATCTGATTTTCACTTAAAACATTTCTTTTAGGAGTTATTAGAATCTTTGGCTTGCCTGATCTGGCAGTGGTGTCGGTTGAAACGAATCCGGGGGTTTTGTCTGCTTTCTCTTTAAGATTCACCGCAATCTGATCAAGAATCTCGAAATCTTCACCGGCAATCTCTATCTGAACCGGCGCGGCGCTACCGCCTGAGGGTGCCGGCACGCTCAAGGTTACGATTGCATCGGTAAAGTCCTTGAACCTTTCCTGAGCACCGACTACGAATTCTGAAACACGGTAGTTTCTTTTGTCGCGGTCGCTCAACCGGATTCTGATCTCGGAAAGATAAACTCCTTCAGAAGATTTTCCCAGTCTTCCTTCGACTTTGCCAATGTTGATCAATATTCCCTGAATGTCGGGAAGATCCTTGACCAGATCGACAGCTTCCATGGTGCGTTTTCGTGTGCGCTCAAGGCTGAAGCCAGTCGGGAACTCAAGCTTAACCGTTACCTTTCCCATGTCGGCATCGGGCATGAAAGCGCCCCCCACTTTTTTGGCAAGAACCAGGGACTGGCCGATCAACCCAACGGTAAGCAGTAAAACCAGGGCACCAACCCATCTCTTCTGTTGAGACAAACGCAAAAAAGCCATATATCTTTCAACAACGTAGTTCAAACCGCGATTGAATGCCTTTTGCACGCGGCTCAACAATGAATCGTCATCTGCCTGCTTCTTGAGTAAAAGTGAACAAAGCATGGGAATGACGGTAAATGCAACGAACAGCGACACCGCAGTAACGATCAGCATGGTCATCGCCAAGGGACGCAAAAACAAACCAATCATTCCGCTTAGCCTGGTGATTGGAAAAAGAACAACGACGTTAGTGCCGCAGCTGGCAATTACTTCCGAAGTACAGGCACTGGTGCCGTCTATTGCCGCTTGTTTCGGGTCAGGATTCTCTTCAAACTTCGTCATGATCGATTCAAGAACGACCAGAGCATTGGTCACCAGAATACCGACAGAAAGCCCCAAAGAAATCAAAGTAACCAGGTTGAAGGTATAATCGAACATGTTCATGAAGAAAAAGCCGATTATGATGTTGAGAGGCATGGTAATCGCAACGATCGCGAGAATCTTGAAATTATAGAGAAAAAGAAACAGAATCACAGCGGTAAGCGCGATTCCCTGCAGAACGTTTTCCCATGCGCTATCTGCATTTGCCTGAGTGTAGCGGCCATCATCAGAAAACCATTCAAGCCTCATGCCCTGCGGCAGATTACTGTTAAGCTTATTCATCGCATCTTTCAATGCATTCACAACGTTTACCGCGTTAGCATCACTTCGCTTGATAATGTTGATGGAAATGCAGGGTTTGCCACCAATGAAAGAAATCTGGCGCAGCTCCTCTGCACCCATCTTTACTTCGCCGACGTCTTTGATGTATATGATCTGCCCGTCCTTATTCAGGAGTTCGAGATCATTTAAGCGCTTTACTTCAGCAAATTCGGCGTCGAACTCAACCGCGATCTCATTGCCGGAATCTCTGATTCGACCCATGGGAATGGTTTTTACCGCACTTTTGATAGCCTGCACGACCTCAAGAGTAGACAACCCCCGCGCAATAAGCCGGTTGCGGTCGAGCAACACCTGAACTTCGCGCTTGGAACCCCCAATCAGGGTAATGTCTGCAACTCCCTGAATGATCGTCAACTTATCGCGCAGTTTGTAATCTGCGTAATCGTAAAGTTCCTCAATGGATGCACTTCCGGTCAGGGCTAGATTGGCTACCGGAGTCGCGTTCAGATCGAATTTGAGCACCTTGGGATCTTCAGCGTCTTCAGGCATGTCTTTTTTGATCAGATCAAGCTTCTCGCGCACATCTGTGGCGGCAATGTCTACATCAGTGCCGATCTTGAACTCTATCAGGGTCTGACAGACATTTTCCATGCAGCTTGAGGTAATATGCTTCAAACCATCGATGGTCATCATCTGATCTTCGATTTTCTTGGCAATTTCGGTTTCGATCTGCTCGGGGCTCGCACCTGGATAAATCGTTACGATAGTAACGAAGGGCAAATCAATTTTCGGCATCAATTCAAGGTTCATCTTGAAATAGGAATAGATGCCAAGAAGAGTCAGACCAATGATAAGGGCAGACATGGCAACGGGGCGTTTAACTGAAGCTGTGGCTAAAAACATGACTTTATGGTTCCGTTTCTATTCGATTACTCTGATCAGGTCGCGATCGCGCAAAAAGGCCTGCCCCTCATTTATGACCTTCATTCCTTCAGTCACATCTGGCGACAGAATTTCTGTCCAGCCATTTTTTTCTTCGCCTTTTTCAACAGGAATTTTATGGGCAGATGAACCCTGAGGCGCAAAAACGGCCCAGCCCTCTCCATCTTTTACTAGAGCATCTGATGGTGCTGCCAATGCCAAACGTTCATTGAAAGTGAATCTGAGTTGCACCGACTGACCCGGTTTTAATTTTGCAGCAATGCTATCGGCAACACATTTTACTTCAAAGGTGTGAAGTTTAGCATCAACTATTGGGCTTATAAAGGTTACCTTAAGCTTTTCATCGAGCTTTTGGCCATACAAACTGACCTCGGCACAAGTCTGATCCTTAATAAAAGCTTCGCTGAATTCAGCCGGAATGAATGCGCTAATATCAAGTCTGGAAGTATCTTCAATTCTGAAAACAGCTTTGCCGGGTTGCCCCATCTCGCCCTTGTCGACAAATCGTTCACAAACAAAGCCATTGATCGGAGCGATCATGATCGAATCAGAATAATCTTTTTCAGCCATCTCAAGATTGATGGCCGCTTGTTTAGCCTGCTCAAGACCAAGATTGTAGAATGCCTTTTTCTGCTCTAATTCAGCTTTAGCACTCAAATAAGCCGCTTCAACGTTGTCAAACGCTTCCTGAGATATTGCCTGCTTTTTAAACAAGGATTCGTATCTCTTAAAACTCTTTTCTTTTCGGTCAAAATCAACCTTTGCCTTATTCAAATAAGCTTTGCGTTCAGCTTCAGTAGCTTTTACAATCGCCAGATTCTGCCGCGCATTTCGCACCTTCTGCTCGAGTTTGATGTTTTCACTTTTAAAAAGTATCGTTTTATCTTTCTCAACGAAATCACCTTCATCAACGAGCAGTTCATCAATTATTTCGGAGACTCTGGGCGAAACATAAGCGCTGTGGCGAGCTTCAACCTTCCCGTAAACAGAAATTATTCCGGAAAAGGCAGTGTTTTTGAGCGCGCTGACTTTTACGGGGATCACATTCTCTTTCGCAGGAGCGACATCTTGTTGTTCAGACTGACCAGGCTCCGTTTCAGCCGCTTTGTTCTGATTACTGAAAAACAGACCCGCTCCCAATACCAAAAACAGAATAACCAACCATAAAGCTCTTCCGGAAAAACCTTTATTCATTGCTGTGTTTCCTTATTCCCGTGACAAAAAAATTTAACTGGAAAAATAGAAGCAACATTCATGCCACTGCTTGCTTAGCCAGTCATGATTGCAAAATAGCAAATCAAAGGATCAAAAACTATCTTATAAAACAGTTTATACTGTTAAATAAAACAACTTCTGTTATAATTAACAGAAGTTGTTTGGGGAGGCACTCATTATTCAGTCAGAAATATTTTTCCGTGAAGTGGCGTTAAGAATTCTCAGCAATCTTGATATTGGCGAAGCCCTTAAAGAGGCTTTCAATTTCATGAAAAACCATATTCCCATGGACATGATGGGCATGTATCAATTGTCTGACTATGGCGAAACGGGAGTAAAGGTATTTTCAGTTGCAAGATACGGTTTCGGCAAAATACTTCCCGAACCAGCTTTCCCAGGCGAGCCAATAATAAGAATGAGCAAAAACGACGCCAAAATTCTCAAAGAATTTGAGAGCAAATACCCTGGCCTGGTTAAATTCGATAATGGCGGTAACTTCCCCATTCAGTTGTTGAAAATGTTCCCGAGTATCGACAATTGCTCCTTGCTTAAAATGGACATACAGGGAGAAAACGAAAGCAAGTGTTCGCTGCTCATAGCCAAAAGAGGCACGGGCATCTACAATTCCGGTCATGCTGAGCTTGTTAAGGCGGTACATAGGCCATTTTCGATAGCCATGGGAAACGCCCTGCGTTATCGAGAGCTGATGCAGATCAAAGAGAATCTCGCCAGCGAAAATCTGGCGATGAAAAGTGACCTTGACCGAACAGTAAGCGATCAGATAGTCGGTGCAGATTTCGGCCTCAGACAGGTCATGGAAATGGTTGGAACTGTTGCCCGAACCACCAGTCCGGTGTTGTTGCTAGGTGAAACAGGAACTGGCAAGGAGCTTATTGCCAAAAGCATACATCAAACAAGTCCACGCCGCGATGGACCTTTCATTGCCGTTCAATGCGGGGCAATGCCAGAAAGCCTGCTCGACAGCGAATTATTCGGACATGAGAAAGGCTCCTATACCGGGGCGGTTTCAAGTAAAAAGGGTCGCTTCGAGCGCGCAGACGGTGGAACCATTTTTCTTGACGAAATCGGTGAGCTGTCAATGGATGCACAGATAAAGCTTCTCAGGGTATTGCAGGAAAAAGAATTCGAAAAGGTTGGCGGGCAACAGACCATAAAAGTTGATGTGCGTATAATTGCCGCAACTCATCGGAATCTTCATCGAATGGTCAGGCAGGGAAGTTTTCGCGAAGATCTGTGGTTCAGACTGAATGTTTTCCCGATCACCATTCCGCCTTTACGTGAACGCAAAGCTGATATTCCAGCTCTGGTTCAGCATTTCATTCTTAAGAAATCTCGAGAATTGAACCTGCCTTTGCAGCAAGAACTTGCTTCAGGAACCATTGACAGAATGATGGCATATAACTGGCCCGGAAATGTCCGTGAACTGCAGAATCTGATTGAACGCGCCTTGATAATCAGCTCGGGCAAGCCGCTCGACATTCAATCCGAATTCAGTCGAGAAGAGGCTTTTATTAAGCCGGCAGTCGACAAAGGCTTCATAAAACTTGAAAGTCTGGTGAAGAATCATCTTCTTGCCGCGCTTGAGCTAGCCCATGGAAGAATAGAGAGAACCGGAGGAGCTGCTGATTTACTTGATATAAATCCAAGCACCTTGCGAAGCAAGTTACGCAAATTCAAAATTCCATTTGGCAAGAAATTATAAAGAAAAACTTCACTCCTTCACAATTCTTCCCGGATTTAAAAGATAAAAGTCTTCGCTGATATTGATTCTTGGATTGGTATTGATCCATTTTTGCCGGTAATTTTTCGATGAACCCTCAAAAGTCACGTAAAGATAACGCCCGTCGAACTCGAGATCTTCTGAGCCGGCCGGCAAAAAATAGGTTTTCAGCCAATTTCCTTCTTTTTCACCAAGCGCGAAGGCTTCAACTTCATAATCATTGGCAATCTGCAATTTTTTGCCCTTGCCCGCCAGAGGTGAGCGATAAACAGCCAATTTTGAATTTTGGGCGCCGTATGAAATGCTTAGAGCGACATGCTCATTGAAAACCGCCATTCCCTGAACAGATTCGCGACAGCAGATGACTCGATCAGCCTGATAAACTTTTCGCGTGCTATCACCATCTTTAAAAGAGTATTTTTTTCGACTTGTCGGGAAACCGGTATTATCTACCTTATAGCCACTGATCCAGGTCGATTTTTTCCAGGGATTCTTCAGATGATGAGCAACCGGCGCATAATCTTTGTTTCCTGATCTGGCAAAATCGCCGACCCAGATATATTTGCCGTCGAAGCTCACGAAGCTTGCCTTGGCATCGACCGGGAAAGCCGCAACAGCAACCAGTTCACAGGCCGGCAACTGCAGCGAAACCGGAGAAAAATCGGCGATATTGGCAGGTTTTTGGGCCTTATTTACAAAATCAATTATTGCCGACAGCGAAAAGGCGTAAAGCTTGAACCCAGAAGCAACCCAAAGATATTTGCCGGCCAGGGTAATGCCGCCGGCATGCCCTTTGTATGGCTGTCCTTCTTTACTATACAGAGCAAACCTGGCAATTGGGGTATTCTTGAACATATCGACGGCGACTAACTGAGTCGGCTGCTTCGTATAACTTGTTTTGGGGTAATATGACAGCAGGGCGATCTTGTAGGTTCGGTTATCTATCTGCTTCATCGGGTCAGACTCGATTTTTTCAGGAAGATAGGTTATACCCTGGCAAACGAAGTTTTTGTTTTCGTGGCCGGGAATAAAAACCCGATGGGAAATGATATCATCGTTTTTCAGATCTTTTTTGGCGACCTTGTTTATTTTTCCGGTAATAGTGGCAAAAGTTTTCGCAGTTTTTGCCTTCAGATTGGCAAGCTTGTCTTTAAAAAAGTCTTTTGTCGCTTCAGCAGCAGCATCAGCTTTTTCTTTTACAGGTTCGATCACATCTTCAGAAAATGGAGAAGCGAAGAGTGATGCAATGTTCAAACAAAAGATAAATGCCAACAATGCGCTCAACAATTTTTTCATTTTATTCACCTGATTTTTTCTATGACAATTATACCACCGACCGGCCACAAAAGTTTTTGCCAACTACTTCGTCAAAGCTTCAGATTAACTGCTACCAGGAATCTTGGATCGCGGCAACTTTGCCTGGCCAACATTAGCGAGAAATTTGCAAACAAGTGCTTGAAATTTTCCATTATTTCTCCAAACGACATCAGGACTCGAAAGGGTAAGCAGTCTAAAAAACAATTTAAACCTTGCTTAGAAACTAAAAACCGGGTCTGGAGAGTCAAGTGAGCCGCCACAAATATGAGCGGCCTCGCGACAGCCTCCGTCACACTTGAGCATGTGAAGGCATTGATGACACATTTGCGGTAGATATGCGCGGTTTTTAAAGGTTTGCCAATAATCAGAGGCAATAGCTTTCTCAATTTGCCGATAGTGGCCAAGATTTACCGGAGAGTGGTTACATGGCCTGACGCTGCCGTCCGGGGCAACCGCAAAAAACTCGATACCGCCAGAGCATTGCGTTCCAACCCTAAGCATCTTCAATGGCTCATCACATAGGCAAAGCGGTAATTCTGTGCCAACCGAGCCATAACGGTTGGAAATGGTGCAGATTTCATCGGCAATTTTAAGCATTTGCCTGATTTGATCAGCAGAAAGGCAAAGTTCATGATGAATTGTTCCGCGCCCACCAGGCAAAAATCGGTTAAGCAGCAATTGGTCGGCACCGGCCAGAAAACCGGCAGAAATATTCTCAAACAGCTCGGGAAAATTGAGGGTTGAAACACAAATACTTACCACCACCGGAACTTCATTTTCCGATAGCAGGGAAATAGCACGCAAAGCTTCAGCAGGATCGCCGCCACCTGTAAGCCTGGCGTAAGACTTTAGCCCAGGCAGGCTGATTACTACAGCGCTGACTTTTCCACGCAAACGCCGGGCATCCTTATCAGTAATCAGGCGGCCATTACTGATAAGAGTCAATTCCAGAGGTCTGGAAATATGCCCGCAAACCCGTTCTGAGTCATCGAATTGCGGGTGATTTGCCCCACAGCTTTTGACATAATCGATCAGATCAAACAAATCGTCACGCAAAAAAGGCTCGCCTCCGCTGAATGCGAAACCATAAACGTTCTTTTGCACAAGAAAATCGATACATTCACGCCATTCGACTGTCGACATTTCATCTGAACAGGCAAATTTACTGCGATCCGGTGAATCCGGGTCCCATGGGGTCGAGCAAAAGATGCAACGATGGTTGCAGCGACCGGTCAACTCTAAAACTGCGGTTTTGGGAACCAGCAGATCAGGAAATTTTCTGGTTCTGGGCATTGGATTTCAGACCGTTAACATTTTAGATTGAGCTTTTTGATGCCATCTCGGCAGCGAATGCAATGCTTTCAAAATTTTATTTTAAACCATGCTTTTCGCGACATTTTGGGCACAAAAATCTATCGGAAATATACTGCGAAAGCTTTTCCGGCTCAATTTTCATCGAACCCTTTTCGCCCTGGTCAATTTCTTTTATCGGAAACTTCTGCGCCAACAGCGACAATTGCTCTATTTCTTTTTCGCCGGAGGCTGACCAGCCGAATTTTTCACCGCAGTCGAGGCAATAGCTGACGAATTTCAAGCTACGTGGCTGTGCCTCATCTTTTCTGCATTTTGGGCAAAAGTCAGAATAATCTACTTCCATTTTTACTTTACAGAGAGCCAGGGTGCGATCGATGGAAGGCATCCAGTCAGCAACTTTTCCGGCGAATGATTGAGTAGAATATTGCGCGGTGTTTCCGCAATAAGGGCAGGTAAAAGTCGTGTCCGGCGGCGGCATTACCATGTCATAACACATGGCCGAATGAAACTGCACTGTTGTCGGATCTTTACGGATTTGCTGCAAAGATTCGATAATTTTAGTTCTTTCAATTTCATTGGCTTTATTACCGGATTTTCCAGTTGTGGCTTTTACTTCCGGTTGGTCTAAGGGCTCGACAGGAAGTTCTCCGGACTGGGCATTGGCATTAATAGATGCTCCTGCAAGAGCAGCGGCAATCAGCAAAGCTTTTTTCTTCATCAGGCACCTCTCAGTTTTAATTAAACAATCTGGAACATTTTGTGCGGCGTTTTTACATGGTGACTTCAACGACTTTCGTATCTTCAAGCAGCTTGGCCACTGTTGATTCAGTGATTGAACTGTTCGAAAGTCCGGCCTTGTCAAGTTTACAAGTGACTGAGTATAAAGCAAAAAATGCAACCCTTTTAATAATACAGAAAAATGGTTGACTTCGACACACAAATCTAGTCAGGAAAAAGGGTCGCCCCGAACGGAGCGACCCTTTTGAAAACCAAGCAGGTTTTATTTTTTACCTTTTTTAGCAACCGGTTTGGCTTTGGCAGCTTTTTTAGTTGCTGCTTTTGCCGGTTTGGCAGTTTCTTTCTTAGCAGCGACCCTGGCCGGTTTGGCTGGGGCTTTTTTGACGACGGCCTTCGCGGCTTTGGCAGGTTTTGCAACTTTTTCGGCCGGCTTAGCCTTTCCAGCTGACTTTTTAAGTTCTTTGATTGCAGCCAGAACTTTTTCAGCGGTATAAGGCGGTTGGGTCAGGCGAATACCCACGGCATTGTGAATTGCGTTGCCGATTGCCGGCAAAGCACCGTTGATACTGATTTCGCTGACGCTCTTGGCGCCGTAGGGGCCGGTTTTTTCATAGGTCGGCACGAGGAAGGTGTCGATAATCGGCAGATCTTTGGTAGACCAGATCTTGTAATTGCCGAAATTGGGATTGAGCATACGCCCCTTTTCGTCAAAGATGTATTCTTCAGTCAAAGCAAAGCTGATGGCATTCATTACCGCGCCCTGGGTCTGGCCGTCAGCCAGAGTCGGGTTGATCGCCGTACCGCAATCTACGCCGGCAACGTATTTAAGCAGCTTAACTTCACCGGTTTCGGTATCGACTTCGACTTCGGCGAAGTGTGCCGAGAAAGGCGGCGGTGAAGCATGGCTTATATGGCTACCAATTGCGCCGATCTGGAACTGCTGATGTTCATACAGAGCATGCACACAAACCTGGCCGAAAGTTACCGAATTCTTTTTGCCTTTACCGTAGCAGACGCCATCTTTGATGGTTATGTCTTCGAGCTTTTCGCCCATCATCTTGGCAGCGACCGCCTCAATCTGCTCACGCACCTTCTTGGCAGTGGTAATAACAGCGCCGCCTGAGAGATAGGTTGTCGAACTGGCGTAAGCACCGACATCGAACGGAGTCATATCGGTATCAGAGCTGTAAACCATAATATCGGTAAGTTTACATCCGAGAGTTTCAGCGGCAATCTGACCGAGAACGGTATCAGAGCCGGTTCCCAGGTCGGTAGCACCGAGCAGCATATTGAATGAACCATCTTCATTCATTTTGATGAAAACTGCGCCCATATCAATTTCAGGAATGGAGCTGCCCTGCATCAGACAACACATGCCGACGCCGCGTCTTTTGGTGCCGGTGCCGGTTTTGCCGTATTTTTTGCTCCATTCGATACGTTTCATGCCTTCGGTGATACATTTACTCAGCCCACATGAGCCGATAGCCATGTCGACGCCTTCACGGCCTTCGCCAAGGGCTTTGAAAATCGGTGAAGATTCACCTTCTTTGATATGATTCATCTGACGGAATTTGATCGGATCCATGCCGATTGCCAGGGCCATTTCATCCATCTGACATTCCATGGCATAGGCGGCCTGCGTTGCCCCATAACCTCGATAAGCGCCGCCAACCGGGAGGTTGGTATAAACGGTATCGCCGATAAATTCAATGTTATCAGCACGATACAGTGGCAGCACCTTTGAACCGCAGTTACTCAAAACTGTCAGCGCGTGGCTACCGTAAGCACCGGTATTGCTGATAATGCGCATAGAGATCGCGGTAATGGTTCCATCTTTTTTAACGCCGCTCTTGATGGTGCAGACCATCGGATGGCGAGTGCGGGCGGCCATGAATTCTTCGGCGCGGGTAAGCTGCCAGATGCACGGTCTGCGGGTTCGCATGGTTACGAGAGCGCAGGCGTCTTCGAGCAGAACTTCCTGTTTGGTGCCAAAGCCGCCGCCGATTCTGGGTTTGATAACGCGAATCTTTTTAACCGGCAGCTGCAAAGTTTGAGCGGTAATACGTCGAGCATGGAAAGGCACCTGGGTTGAGCTGCGCAAAACAATGCGATCGTATTCGTCGAGATAAGCCATACAGGTATGCGGTTCGATCGGGCAATGCTGGGCATAATGCGGATAATATTTTCTTTCAAGAACGACATCAGCGTCTTTGAAGCCTTTTTTTACATCGCCGACAGCGGTTTCAACATGAGAACAATGATTGTGCTTTGGATCGTAGAATATAGGAATCGGAACGCGGCAGTCTTTTTCGTCATGAATGACCGGAGCGCCTTTTTCCATGGCTTTTTCAGGATCAAAAACCGGTTTGAGAACCTTGTATTCAACCTTGATTTTGCTACAAGCTTCTAGAGCCGCTTCAGGGGTCTCAGCAGCAACTATCGCGACACGATCGCCGACGAAGCGCACCTTCTGATCAAGCAGGCAGGTATCGTATGGAGAAGGTTCGGGATATCCCTGACCGGCAGTGGTTCTTACGACGCGCGGCACATCTTTGTAGGTATAGATGGCAACTACGCCCTCAACCTTAAGAGCGGCGCTGGTGTCGATTTTCTTGATTTCCGCGTGAGCATGGGGGCTACCAAGCACTTTTATATGCAGAAGATCTTTAAAATCGACATCGGCAACATACTTCTGGACGCCACAAACAAGGCCCATGGCATCGATTTTGGTCAGACTGTGATTGACCTGTTCAAATTTGGCCGGCTTTTCAAAAGTGAGCGGTGACACGGGAATAGCTGAAACAGCTGGAATCGGCTTGCTGACTTTTGGAGCTTTGGTAGCTTTTGGAGCTTTAGCGGCTTTTACAGCCTTTGGAGCTTTTATAGTTTTGGCAGCTTTAGTGCTGACTGCCTTTTTTACAGCTTTTTTAGTGGTTTTTGCCATTATTTCTTACCTCGCGCAGTCTTTTTGGTTTTGCCCATGGCTTTTGCCGCAGTCAACACTGCGTCGATTCTTTTCACATAGCCGGTGCAGCGACAGAGATTGCCATCGAGAGCATCTTTAACCTGATCGATGGTAGGATTGGGATTGCTGTCGAGCAAAGCTTTGGCAGCAAGCAACGAACCGGGGTTACAAAAACCGCACTGGGTCGAACCAGAATCGACAAAAGCCTGCTGAAGAGCATGCGGATCTTCGGGAGTCCCCATACCTTCGACGGTAAGAATTTCTGCGCCCTCAGCCAATCCAGCGAGGGTAATACAACTGTTGCGGGGTTTGCCGTTGATCATAACTGCACAGGCGCCGCACATTCCTTCACCACAACCGAATTTAACGCTTTTATAACCGGCGGCACGAAGCACATCGTTAAGCATGGCGTTGGGTTTTACTTCGAGACAGAATTTTTTTCCATTGATGGTTGTATTGATTTTCACTGCCATTCTCCTTACTTGCGCGCCTTTTCAAAGGCTTCTTCGAGGCTTCTGCGCACCAGAACTTCAAGAACTTCGCGCTTGTATTCTTTCGAAGCGCGGAAGTCTTTTCTGATTTCTGCCGTTTCAGCGATTTTGGCAGCAACTTCAGCAAACAGAGCCTGGGTCGGTTTCTGTCCTTCGAGCATCTTTTCAGCTTCGTGACAGCGGGCTGGAGCAATGGTAACGGCATTGATGGCAATACGGGCCTGGTCGATGTTTCCACCCTTGAGTGAAATTCGGCTGGCAATGGTGATCATCGAATAATCGTTGGCGGTTTTGGCGAACTTGCAGAAAGCTGTGCCAGTGCCTTTGCCATAAACAGGCATGATAATTTCGGCAATAATTTCATCAGCCGCCAGAAAGTTGGCGGGACGTTCTTTAATCAGGTTTTCTACCGGAACAGTTCTTTTGGGTTTGCCTTTTCGCAGAACAACTTCTGCATCGAGGGCAAGATATGCCGGTGGCAGGTCAGACCATGGGAAAATCGCGGCGAGGTTTCCGCCGGCAGTAATCGAATTTCGCAACAGGGTCGAGCCAATTTTTCCGGCAGTTGTTTTGAGCAATTCACCGGTCGCCCCTTTTAAATCAGGACTCTGATAAATAGTCTGAACCGGGGTTGTAGCACCTATTCTAACAGTTTTAGAATCGACGCGAATGTAATCGAGTTCTTTAACCCTGGAAATATCTACCAGGGCTTCGATACTGTTGTCCTGGCGCAGTGCTTCTGAAGTGCCTCCGGCGATCAGGGCAGTTTTTTCGCCTTTGCTGCCGAGCATTTTACAAGCTTCTTCTATGGTTTCAGGGTAATAGAACCGGGTGAGTTTTTTGAGCATTCTCGCCCTCCTTTTCCTTGTATCTGTTGACTGTGATTAACTAAGATAGAAATTATACCTGCACAGATAAGAATGTGCCAGTATTTGTTGCATGATTATTCGCCTTTTGACAATATCGGCAGGCTTAGGCGATAATAAACCAACTGAATCAACAAACTGGAGAAGCTCGATGAAGAAAACTTCATATCTGATAATTTTAGTCTTTTTATGTTCGGCGGCTCTGCCGGTTCATGCCGGCAACGTTTTAAAAGACATTCTCAAAGCGTATCAGACCTATCAGGAAATCAACATGACCCTGTGGCTGGTCGGTGATGTTGGCGCGGAAAAGCGCTTTGGCAAAGAATTGCAGTTCTGGCTCAATCTAACCAACAAACCTGAAAAAGACCCCAAAATAAATGCTTATGTCAGGGGAATTTTTGACCGTCTGGTGCCGCATTACAAAAATCATGGCATGCGTTACACCGTGCATGTGATCAAAAACAGTGCTGCAAATGCGTTTGCCATTCCAGGTGGGCATATTTATGTTCAGACCGGACTCCTCAATCTGGTAAGCTCAGACGATGAACTGGCAACGGTTCTGGCCCATGAGCTCGCTCACGCCGAGAAACGACACTCACTGAAAAATTTTCGCGCTTCAACGGCAGCGGTGGCTTTGCTTAACGCTGCAGTGAAAAACCGCAAGGATCGCGAAACCTGGGGCGCTTTGCTGACGACCCTGACAATGATGAAGTTTTCACGAACCCAGGAAGACGAGGCCGATGACATTGGCCAGTTTCGCATGGCTGCAGCCGGATTCAATCCTGCCGCCCAGGTCGCCGTCTGGGAAAAATTTCTTAAAAAATATGGCGACACCAAAGGCGTTCAGCAGTATCTCAGTTCACACCCGCCGTCCAGTCAGAGAATAGAGAACGCCCGTAACAACCTGAAAAAAATGAATGTCAGTCCCAGAACGGTTTTTGCCAACACCCGAAACCTGATGAGTGCAACCAGGCAGAATCTGCTGGTTAACCCGAGTTTTGAAACTCTAACGAACAATCAGGTGGCCGGCTGGCAAACCGCAGAGGGGCGGGCCTTTATTTCCGACAAATTTGCGGTAACTGGCCGACAGTCGTTACAAATGGTTTCAGAAGCCAGAATAAACGTTACCAGAGTGCTTTCTGAATTCATCCCGGTTAATCAAAATTCTGATTTCAGCTTCAGCGGCTACATGGTTTCTGAAGATGGCTCTCAAAATGCAGCCATTGGGGTTGAGCTTTATGATGCGCAAAAAAGACTGCGCAATCGCATCTGGGCGGTGCGAAAATCAGCACCGGTGCCAGCTCAGTTACAAAAATTCGAAACCCGGCTGGTTAACAGTCCTGAACAACGGATTTTTGCAGGCAATACAGCTTTCATGAGAATTCTGCTGCAGACCGGTCTGGTTTCACAAGGCAGTGTCTGGTTCGATGAATTGCGGCTAAAGAATACCAATACGCCTGATCCGGTAAATCTTCTTGCCGGCGGCGATCTTGAAACTGCGGCAAACAATTTACCGGTTGGCATTTTGACAGGTTCGACCGGGTTGAGTATTGATCTGAGCAAGGCCAACACCGGATATGCTTCGCTTCGTATCAGTGGCGACAATAGCGAAAAAAGCTTTTCGTTCACGCCCGTGCCACTGGCCGGATTGAAAAAAGATCAAATGCTGGCCGGATCATTTTTCTTCAATGGCGATGGCCAGATCAAAGGCACCGTGCTGGTTGAATTAGTCGATGCCAACGGGAAACCCCTTACCCGCAAGCTAGCGCAGATAGAATTTGAAACCGCGAAGGATCAGTGGTCAGGCACTTCTTTTTCATTCAAACTCGATATAAAGAAAGAAGAAGAACCCCTAGTAAAAGCGCTACAAATCAGAATTGTCAGTATTGTTCCCGCCGGTGCGAACCTCTGGCTCGACAACTTCGTTCTGCGTTGAAGCCCATGAGTGATCTGCCTGGTTGAGCGCTTTGATCATTTGTAAACAGGGGTTGGCTTCACCCCAGAGAGTTTTAAATTCTTCAACAGGAACAAAGCCCATCTTCAAATAGAACTTGCGAGTAATTGCATACTCATTGTTTTCTCTTGACGGGCTAAGGGTTTTAACTTGTAGAAATCTGAAATTTTCACCAATTAAATGCTGCTGAGCTGTTTTTATTAGAGCCAGTCCGATTCCTTTTCGATGAAACTCTTTTAAAATACCCATTACGTGAATTTCGGCGGTAAATTCATTGGGTTGGTTGATGCTGATGAAGCCACATTCCTGATCATCGATGCAGGCCACCCAAGTTGTCATGTTTCTGACTTCTTCAACGTAAGAATCAACAGCTTCGGGAATTCCAAACCATTCTGGCAAGCTTTCCAGAATCATGCGACAGACTCGGCTTTTTTCGTCCGGATTTTCGACCAATCTGATCATTCTACAGGTTTACACCATTCTTATACATAGGTCAAATAAGTTGAGACAGATTATGCGTTTTACTACCCTACAGACTTACACCATAAGTTCAAATAAAAATTTATTCAAATCGTCGAAAGAATCCACAGTGTGTGGATAAAAATAGCGCCCCTAGTAATGGGCGCTTTTACTTTTCCTGGTCATTCATTCATTTGATTTGCCAAAAAGGCTTCGAAATCTACCTCAGCTTGCCTGGCCAAAGGATTTGCTGCTTTTTCATAAGCACTTTTTCGGATTTGCAAAAATCTTTCATACCAGGGAATGTTTGGCTCGAAAGATTCAATGATGCTTACCTGCTCGTTTATTCCCTCTGGAGGAATGAGCTCGAGCAGTGTAAGGCGGCGGGCCTCGTCGAGACAACTGCCGGCAAAGGGATGATTCAGCACCCGGAAAAGACTATCAGCCAGGGCCGGTTCTTTCTTAACCATCATTACCGAGAGACTCAACGCATTAACGATAAAAGGACGAAATACCCAGGGATTTTGTGAAACCGCTGAAAAGAATTTTAATAGAGGCTCGAGCGCACTGTTAACTTCTCCGCAACGAAAATGATAGCTTGCAAGCAAGAAGTATCCCTCGGGGAAAGTTGGCCCTGGAAGTGACTGCAAAACAGGAATTACTTTGTCTGGAGTTGCAGAAAAAATCAATGCATGTCCAAAAATCAAACGCTCCAATATAGTTTGTTGGTCAATTGGAATGCTTTTACCAAGCTCGATGACCTGATCGAAACGACCACTCAAATAAGCGTTGTGGATTTCTCCGCGATGCACAACCTCTTTGACATAGTTTTGTAATGGAACTTTCAATTCGGCAATTGTAAATAAGGTTGGAAAATGTTTTAAAAGTTGATCATTGGAGACTTTTTCAAGCAAAAAGGATGGCTGAGTGAAACCATTTTCAAGACTAAGTTTTCTCAAATCAATGATTAATGAACTGGATTTTCCCATGTTTTTCGCATACCACAGTTCCAGTAAAGGTTTATCATCGGTATTGATAAAAGATCTTGGAACAATTGCCGCAAGACGCTTTGCCAAATCGGTGTTACCGACAAACTTTGATAAGAATCCATCAAAACAGTCGGTTTTCCAGGCTGAATTCATGGCCTGGCGAAAGGGCTTCTTCATCAATCTTTTTTTTAGATCTTCTATCTCGATTGTAGACGGTTTTTTTTGACAAAGAAGAAACATATCACCAGCTTGAGTTTGCCAAGTCTCTACAACCGGAAAAACTTCAAGCAGAGTCGCATATAAAATTGCGAAAGTTTTTAAATCTACTCCATAGCCAGGAGCAAAATGGGTAAAAATACCATTTTCATCAAGTTTTTCATCGACCAGCTTAAAAAATTCGATTGAAAATAGTCCAGCCATTCCTGAGCGATAAGGGTGAGATGGCTCTGAAAAAATAAGGTCATATTTTTGCGGCGAACTTCTTAAAACTGCACGTGCATCAGCAAAATGAAGGTGAACCCGCGGATTATCCATTACTTTCTGGTTTGCTTGCCAACTTAGTGAAGCCATTTCAACTACAAGAGGTTCTATTTCAGCAACGTCAACCAATTCAATTCCTTCTACCTCACCAAGCCAACCCGCACTGCAACCTGTACCCAGGCCAACAACGAAAGCACTGCGCGGCTCAGGGTGAAGAACAGCTCCGATTAAACCTGACATAATCTGTGTGGGAGCATCCCCGACTACATTTCCATCGGATTTACCGTTGATAAGAAGTGTAAGGCCATTAGAACCGTCTATGGCCAGAGAACTTTCTGAACCATCACGCTCCCAGATTATCCCACGGCGCTTTCTATTTATTATCTGCCGACGCTCATTTTCAGTTTTGCCAATAAAAGATATTGTGCCAAAACCGATCGAAGAATGTCTGACAGCACCAGTAGGGCCAATTGTCGAAACGAGCAGCCCATTTAAAATACAGACAAAAAAGGCAGCTATTGCCATTTTTTTCAATGAATATTCTCTGCGATTCTGCCACCAATGATAAACCAGCAGCAAAACTCCTGCGAACAGACTAGTAAAAACGAGAAATCTGATACAGCCAATAACACCAAGCCGGGTAAGAAGTAAGAAACCAAAAAGAACCGAGCCGGTCAATGCTCCGACAGAATTGATCCCCAACAAAATTCCGCAATCTGCGCCAGAATCATCTCTACCCTTTTTTATCTTTACGAAACTAAAAGGAACTATCATTCCCATACAAAAGCTTGCAGGCATTATCAAAAGGCTAGAAAGCAGCAGCCAGGCAAGAATTTTACCCGGATAGTCCGGCCAGTTGGCTAATCCCCACGAAGCAATATCTGACCAGCTATCACCAAACCAGAAAGAAAATGAAAGCAAACTGCCAAGAAAGAGAAAAACCGCAGCCAGCAATGGTTTTCTTCTAATCTTTTCAGAATCAATCAAGGAAGCAGTCTCGCTGCCGAATGCCATTCCCAGAAGAACAGCAGCAAAAATGATTCCTATGGCGTATGCTGAACCACCGGTCAAGGGCGTCAACAAACGATACCAAATCAGTTCAAGAGCAAAAAGAATGAATCCAGCCAAAAATGAGCTTGCTGCATACGGGCTTTTGATGAGGTTACGAAAGCTATCAATCCTGGCAGCTTCGCCAGCTGAAATTTCATATTCCATATTTTTAATGCCGACGGTCGGTAAAATTGCGCTCATCAAAATTGCAACTCCAGAACAGTAAGTTCCAGTGTATCCCAGAGTTTCAACAAGATAGAAAGATGTAAGAATTGCACCCAAAAAGCTTCCAAGCATGTTGAAGAACGAAAGGCTTCCAAAACCGGTGCGTTCGATATTTTCATCGAAAAGCATCAACCAGGTTGAAGTCGGCAGGGTTCCTCCCATGCAGAAAGTGGCTGGGAAAACCACGATGCAAACAAACAAAAATTTGAAAAGCCATGCTAAAATGCTTCCCTGGGCAGCCAGAACATGTTCGTAAAAAGGAGTTATTGCAAAAAATGCGATGCCCCCCAATATGCCTAAAAGTCCCGCCACAGCCAATAAGCGCCGCAAGAAACCAACCGGATTATCACTTCTCTGAACTCGATCGCCCCAGTATATACCTCCGGTAGCAAGTCCCAGCATGAAAACACCAAGAACTATGGCTGCCGAATGAGAAGCAACACCATATACCCACTGAAAATACCTTATCCAGGCCATTTCCATGACCAGGGCGCCCAGACCGGATAAAAACAGGCTGATTGCGAGGCGGAATCTAATTGTTAAATATTGTTTTTTTTCAAGCATTGTCAGAAGAATAACCCAAAATTTGAATCGATGCTATTATTTGGGAACGATGAACTAAAGGAATAAATGGAATGCGAAGAAATGAAAAAAAAAGATAACCTGGCCGTAAACTTTTGCGCAGGCTGGGGGGTATAATAAAGAAAAAAATGGGGAGTTAATATGCGCAGGTTAAAGCTGTTTTTCATTTTCCTTTTCATTATTACACCGATTTTGCTGTCGGCAACGCCCTTCGATGAAGACCTGATCGTCGATGTTTCCCAAGTTGAGGGTCTGGGCGCGGCCAAACTAATCGGCACAGTCTCCACACATGGTTATAGCCTGAATGTCAGAACCGCCCCCTGGGGAACAATCGTCGGCAGCCTTTCCGATAATCAGAAGATTGAAATTACAGGCTCAAGCGGTGACTGGTACAAGATCAAATACAAAGGTGCAACCCGCTATATCCACAAAAACTATGTTTCAGTGCCTGGTAAAAGTGCGTCGATGAAAACGCCATCAAAAGATAAAACCGGATACGTAAATACGCCAGGAACCTGTCTGAACGTGCGTACCGGTGCCTGGGGCCGGATTGTCGGCACCCTTTCGCATGGCACAAAAGTTAAAATTATCGGCGAAAGCGGAGATTGGTACAAGATCAGCTACAAAGGCGCAACCCGCTATATTTACAAGAAATATGTCAATTCAACAAAAACAACCAGTTCCTCAGCCGTAGCAAGCAAGCCGAGCTCGAGCGCCAACACCTATAAAGCATCAGTTATCGGGAAAGCCGCCGGCGACGGCACCGCGGCCGGAGCAATCACCTGGGCCCGAGACCAGATCAACGGCACCAAAAAAGGCTATAACCCGAACAATGGCAAAACTTCCCGTGACCCGAAAGCCTGGGCCGGCTGGTGCCTGGCTTTCGTCAACTCGGCCTACGGCCGAAAAAAGCCATTGTTAAGCGCCTACAGTGCCATAAAAAGCTACTACAAATGCAAGGCCGCCGGCAAAATTCACACAAACAAGAACCCACCCGCAGGGGCGGCCATGTTTACCGGAACCACGCCCGGCAATCCATACGGGCATATTTTCATCGCGACCGGCAAAATGAATGGTCCAAATGATCCGATAATCATCACCACCACAAGTTATGGTGTAAAAGAAATGCCGATGAGCCAGATGTGGAAAGGTCCCGCCTATCTTGGCTGGGCAATGCCCTGAAAGGAAAAGTGAAATTGCCATGAAAAAAATTCTGATATATTCAATTCTTATGCTGACTGTTATCTTGCAAAATGCTGCGGCAATGAATCTTGAACTCGGCAAAACCGGGGACAGCCTTGCCGTGATTACCGCCAACGACGTTCCGGAAAATTTCGGCAGAGGACTGCCGATGGGCCCGGCCTCTCTGCGATTTCTCAAGGGTAACCTCTGGGTAAGCGATTCGATTCCCGGAAATTTTGTTGAATTTGACCAGACTGGCAAAATGCTGAGAAAGATCGTTGTTCCCAAGGGAACAAGATATGTTTTTCATGACTTTGCCCTGCAGACTGGCAAAGACGGCAATGTTGAAGCAATCTGGACAATTGGTTCAGAAGAAACCAATGTGCTGCAGATAACCCCGGATGGCAAGGTTAAGACCGAATTCGCCACGGGCTTATCGATGCCGATACAGCTCGAGCTGCTCTCAGACGGAAGCATCGCCATTTTCGATGAGGGCGAAATGAAAATCATCGCCTTCGATAAAACCGGTAAACAGCTTTGGCAGCAGGAAACCGCCGGAAAAAAATTCCTGGTCAATAATGACGGCGAGATTATTTTTCTGAAAAAAGCAGGCGAAGAAATTTCAGTCTGCAAAAGGTCGGCAAAAGCTCAAAAGACTGAAGTCATACGAACGTTCCCGGTCAGCGCGGACTCTTTTCCGCAGCTCGAAAGTCTTGAAGAAGACCAATCGATAATTTTTTCTTTCCATTCGACTTCTGAAGAAGACGAAGGTTTGAAATTCATGCTGGCCAGGCTCAAGCTTGACAAATCAGAAATGGATAACCTTGAAATCGTCTTTCCGGCAGCTTTTCTCAAGCGTTTTTATCTGCAAAACGACAAGCAAGCCTATCTGGTGAAATATGTCGACAAAGACGGCAAGATTTCGCTGCAGATAGAAGAATTCGATTTCGAAACCAGTCTCGACAAATCTGAAGGCTGATCAAAAAGGCATTCTTCAGCAATACCGGATTAAAAATACTTCTATCGAAAGGTTACTGAGTTTCAGTCGGTGTTTCTACCGGTGTTTCTACCGGCGTTTCAACGCCCGGCAAAGCTTTTCGTGAAGAAGTTGCAGAGAAACTTATGCAGCCTTTCGGGCAAACGCTTTTGCAATCAAGACAGCGCAGGCATTCCGCGTTATCGATATTTTCGGTCACCTTGATGCTGACCGGGCAGACCTTGTTGCAAAGCCCACAGTTGATACAGGTATCTTTGTCGAGTTCGAGCCGATAGATACTGATTTTGTTGAATGGCGCGTAAAAAGCTCCGAGTGGGCAAAACCAGCGGCAGAACGGCCGGCGGAAAAACAACGCCAGGCCGAGAAAAACCGCAAGCAAGAAAGACTTCCAGGTGAAAAGCCAGCCAAGCTGACTGCGCAAATCCGGTTTGAGCAACGCCAGAGGGTAACCCCCTTCAAGGGTTCCTGCCGGGCAGATATATTTACAGAACGATGGCTCACCGCCATCGAATTCATCAAGCCAGAAAGCCGGCAGCGCAAAGACAAAAACAATCAGAATCACATACTTGAGATACTTCATAAACTCCGGCCCCTGAAACTTCGGGGTTGGAATTTTGTGCAAAAGCTCCTGCAGCCAGCCAAATGGGCAAAGCCAGCCGCATGGTGCCCGGCCGACAAAAGCACCGATAAGCGCCAGAAAACCGATCACCATCAGCGGCAAAGATGTGGCAATAGCAGAAATTCTCGCGCCAATGGTATGCATCGCTGTAAGGTCGAGGCCGCCGGCACCGGCAACCGTGACCTGCATGGCGCCGATCGGGCATGAATACATGGCCGCCGGGCAACTATAACAATTCAATGTCGGAACACAGACATGCTTGAGTTGACCGGTATAAATATTCCCGGTGGTAAAGCCTTTGAGGTAACCATTTGAAACAATCGTTGCCGCAGCCTGAGCCCAGGTGCGTATTTTTATCCCAGTCCTATGCATTGCGTACAGATCAATATCGCTTTCTGAAAATAACTTTTGTGCTCGCCGTTGTTGAACCCGGCCAGCAATAACAACAAAGATATAACGATTACTATTACTACCGGCAATCGATTTGGCGAATTTTCATTTTTCATGCAATCACTTTACCAGTTCGATGAGAGTTTTGCCAATATGCGTATTTTCAAACATTCCGGTAAAAAGCTCGGCGCCGGGGCCATAGCTGAAAACTGCTACCATACTTGCCGAATGCTGATCGGTAGAAAACGAGGGTTTTGCCTTTTTTTCAGTTAACGAACCGTCGACCAGGGTCAGGCCGCCGGTTTCATGGTCGGCGGTTACCACGACAAGGGTATTGCCATCCTTTTCGGCAAAATCAAGAGCCTCTTTCACGGCGGTATCGAAATCGGCGGTTTCACTTATTATCTCTTTATAATCGTTTTTATGCGACATCAGATCGATCTGTGAGCCCTCAACCATCATAAAAAAGCCTTCCGGTCGCTGCGAAAGAATCTCAATACCTTTCTTGGTCAGTTCTCCAAGAGTGTAGTCACGTCTGGATGCCAGAGGCAAATGACCATCGCTGAGAATTGCGGCAAGCTTTTTTGGAGTATCGAGCTGCCGAAAAGCGTCTATAGTAAGAATTACCGGCATTTTTCGCCGTAGATCAAAAAGCAGATTTTTATCATCTTTGCGGCGACTACCCGGCATATAGCTCGGAACAAAATTTGTCAATCCACCGCCGATCATCAGGTCGATATCGGATTGAACCTGCTCTTCAGCGATTTCATTATAGTTGTTGCGGCTCTCATTGTGAGCGGAAAAAGCCGCCGGCGTCGCATGATTTACCGTGCTGGTCACGACAAACCCTACTGCTTTGCCGCTTTCACGGGCATATTCAAATACATTTTTCAGAGGCTTTTTGCTGGCATCGACACCAATGAACTTATTGTTAGTTCTCTGACCGGTAGCTAATACGGTTCCGGCTGCGGCTGAATCGGTAATGTAATTATCAGCCGATGAAGTAAACTGCAATCCAAGTTTTTTAAAGCGACGTAGCTGCATCGGGCCATTTTCAAAGTCATTGGCAGTGATATGTGCAATGCCCATGCCATCGCCGATCATCATGATGATGTTTTTCGGTTGATTATTATTTTGAGCCTGAACTGCAACTATCGATAGAACAATAAAAAACAGTACAATGACTGACAGGGTAATTTTTCTCTTCACTTCCATTGCCTTTCCTGTGTTACTTTTTAATAATCTAACTCATTCTTGTTGTTTTTTCAAGGTTACACCACCAGGGTAGGAATCATTATTACAACAAACTGCCGATTAGATCGGCTGAAAAAAATTATATTAACCAATGCACCGGGTTTTGCCGATGATTATTGTGCTTGAGATTATACTCAGGTGAATTTTTATATCGGAGGGTGCGAATGGGTGTTCTGATCCCTTTGTTCAAAACCCGCGAACCAGTGACCGAACTGCCGCTCGACAATGAAGAAAAGCTCCGGGTCAAACTGATCCAGAATTCCATAGAAGCTTTGCGCAAAGAAGAAAAAGCCGTTGAAATCGAGATTTCTGAAAAATGCAAAGAAGAAATCGAACGTCTCAACGTTATCGACAGAAAACTTCGCGATCTGGAAAAAGAATTCGAAGACATCTGCCATGGCCGACATCGGCCGGGTGTCAGGAGTCGCTAGATGCTCAAACACAGCACATTTTCAAACAACTACTTAAATCATCGACTTGACCGCGAAAACTCTGAATCACCGGAAATTCATGGCACGCTCGCCGTTTCGCCGAAAAAGCAGCCGGTCAAACCTTTAGTTGTCTGCCGCAGCAACATGCGAACCTGGTGGGAAGCGGGCTGGAAGCAAAAAAAATAAACAATTTAATAGCAATTGGGAAAAAGCTGCCTCGAAAGAGGCAGCTTTCTTTATTTCTGCCGGCAGAGAATTTCTTTGTGACGCAGCATGGCGTTTTCCCAGGTAAATGCCGATGCCCGTTCGACGGCACGCCGGCTCATATCTGGCTTGAGATCGCAGGCACGGCGCATGGCAAGCGCCAGGCTTTGCCCGGAAAAAGGCTCGGCATAGCAGGCGGCATCGCCGCAGATTTCCGGCATCGGCCCGATATTCATAGCGACCACCGGGCAACCGCAGGCCATCGATTCGAGCAAAATGTTCGGGCAATTCTCACACCATGATGTATAGACCATGGCAATGGCATTGGCGTAGTAGCCCGGCAGGCGTTCGCGCGGAATTCCGTCAAGGAACTCGATGCGATCAGCCACTCCGGCCGCCACTGCCTGATTTTTAACATGTTCGACATAGGTGGCATCGTAGGCTCGGCCGGCTATCAATACTCTGGGCAGGTTTCGATCGCAGGCAAGTGCTTCAACGATGTATTCAAGTCCTTTATAGACATATAGGTTCGACACATAGAGAAAATATGGCCTGGAGCCAGTGCTTTCCGGGCGGGCAACGAAAGGGTTGAAATCGCCGGAAATCCCGTGATACAAAACCTCCGAATCGGCGGAAGGTTTCAAACGCCTTACCAGCCGGGCAGTGGCATCCGACAACGAAATGATCCCGTCGGCCCGGCTTATGGAAAAAAGGCTGAGCCACTTCAGGGCAAGCATCTGCAGGGTTTTTGCAGCAGACTCATAGCGCCAGAGCATCTTGATCGCCTTAGGCGTCAGCGGCGCAACATTCTGAATCATTAAAAACACTGGAATTCCGGGATTGACCAAAGGTATGACATTGGCTACACAAAAAAGCAAATCGGCATTCCAGCTGCGACAAAGTTCTATCAGACCAGTGTTTTCCCAGTAATAGCGTCGAAATAGATTTGCTGAAGCTTCGGCGACTCTGACAATTTCCAGGTTGCTTTGCTCTTTTACCCCGGCCAGGAAATCGATATCAGGTATTGCCGCCAGAAACCTGGTTTCAGGTGCTATTTGCGGCAACAATTCGAGAAGTTTGCGCAAATACGCCACACCGCCGCCGGCTCGGGCTGAAACGCCATTGATTATTATTCGCATGCCGTCGATTATACAACAGAATTCGGGCAATTAAAAAGGGCTGTCTGGTAACAGACAGCCCTCTTTCACTACTAATGCTTATTTAAGCGACATTTTTTCGATATCTTCGGGCCAGAAGGCCAGAGATTGTTCTTTATACTGGGCGATTTCATCAGCCTTGCTGTGATCGTAAACGCTCAGGTTGAGCACGGCATTATACTTGTCGAAACGATCGGCACCAACGATTTTCTTGATGGTCGAAACCGGATTTCCCTTGAAAAAGCCGGCCTGTTCGCGTGCTTCGATCAATTTGGCGGCATCAGCTTCGGCAAAGCCGATCATTCTGAGCATGTCAACGGTGACCGTATTCAGATCCAGCCTGAATTCATAGAATTTATCTTTTTTGCCAAAGGCTTTGATCATAACAAGCTTGGCAGCAGAAGCTTTTTCTTTAAGCTGAGTCAGGTTGATTTTGCCCTGGAACCACATCTGCGGACCGACATTGGCAAAAATATTACCGTTGCTCATAGCCTTTTTGAACATGCTTTCGGCATAGGCGCGATGCGCATCGCGGGCTTTGATGTAATCAGCCTTGCTAACTTTTTTCTGAACGAAATCAAGTTTGCTCTGATAATAGCTTTTGTAACTTTCGGCGGCTTTGGCATCCATAATCACGTATTTGGTATTTTCGAGCATGATGCGATAAATTACTTTTTTGTCTTCGGGGAAAAGCTTCACGTAATTATCGACGAATTCCATGAAGTCCATCGGGTTGGTCAGCATGACCTGAACAGACTTTTCAAATGGAGCATTGATCGCACGGCTGGTAAGAATGTCATAAAACAGTCCGGCGATAACACCTTCGGTTGACATCAACTGCAGGCCGTTTTTAAGAACGCCGGTCTTTTTGGCTGTTTGAGCCCACACATAGCGATCTCTTCTGATCGGATCCTGGCGACCGAAAAGAAATTCGGAAATATTGTATTTTTTGCGGTCTTTTTCTTTGAGTTTGGGATTTGCAGGGCCATAAACAGCTTCGAATGCTTCAGCCCAGCCTTCGATGTAGGCAAGACCAAGATCGGTAATGTAAGGGGCGTCATGACCGTTGGTAGAAATGCGCTGGATTTTCTGAAACAGCTTGCCATAGAGGTCGAATTGAATTGCATGGGCATTTTCATGGGCAACGACAAGATCAAGAGTGTCGTTATTCATGGCATCCTTGATCGAAAAAATCTTTTTGCCGTCAGCTTCGATATCGAGAACACAGATCATCGAAGTTTCGATACCCAGGCGTTTGGTCGATTTTTCTTCGACAATTTCAGCGCCCAGCGGAATCATGCAGGGGCCGGGAGAAGGCATGAAAGAAGGCAATGGAGATTTTGTCATAAGAACCATCGATGAGCCGACCGACTGAGACAGGAAATTCAGGATATCTTTTTTCTGTTGAGCGGTCAGGTCTTTCACCTGGTCAATGCCCTGTTTGAAATACTGGTAGCGGATCTGGCGAGCGGTTCTTCTAAGTTTGAGCGAATCCTGCAGTTCTTTACTGCTCAGGAAATACGGCAGAAGATCTTTCTGACCGATTTTGCTCGGGAAAACCTGGATAGCTTCATTTGACAGAGCAAAAACCAGATAACCTATATCTTCGAGTTTAACGGACTTGGGAACATTGAGAACCTTACCGATAAAACCACCAATGAGGTTGCCCTTGCCAATGGTAATCGGTTCAGCCATGATAATGGGCTTATCGGAAAGTGCGGCCGGGTCGGTCGATAATTCGGTTACCGGTTGCCGGGCAAATGCCGCACCTGACAAAAACATCGAGGCGGCGAGAAAAGCACTGAGAAAGCGGCTTTTATTCAAAAATTTCATAAGCCCTCCTTGAAGTGTATTTTTAAATTATACTTTTCGAAACAGGTACGGTCAATAAGTCGTGGCAGAGAAAAAAAGGGCTGGCCTATAAGTAAAATGACCGAAGATTTTTGTAGGTTCAACGCTTTTCGATTTACCTTCTTTACGACACAAAACCGGCCGCCAAGCCTCATTTAAAAGGCCTAAGCGCCGGTTCTGAATCGGGCATCTCAAGCCGAGAGGGCTCGATGACCAATATTTCTTTTCCAGGGACTTATGGAACAGTCCCTCGTTTATTCAACTGCTGATTGTCAGACAACTGATTTTTCTTTTACGACATCTTTCATGCCATATAAACGTTTAACATTCAGACTGTCGATAACTTCGCTGGACTTGCCGTTAACTGCCAGGTCGGCAAGCAGCTGACTGACCGCCGGAGCGAGCATTAGACCGTGACCGGAGAAACCGCAAGCCTGATAGAAATGGTCTATTTCTTCAATCGGACCAAGAATTGGCTGGGCATCCGCGGTCATTTCATATAAGCCCGCCCACTGCCGCACTATTCGCAGCTTATCGAGTTTCGGGAAAAGTCGGGTGAAGCGGCGACTCATTTCGTACATAAAATGCATCGAGCTACCGACATAGGTGCCCACGGGTTCATTGGGATCTCCCATGCCCATGACCACACCGCCACTCATTTCCTGACGGGCATAAAGGCCGACACTGAAACTGATAACCATCGGGTTCCACAAGCGTTCGACCGGTTCGGTTACCAGAATTTCATGGCGATACGGATCAACCGGGATTTCAACGTTGAGCATGTCGCCAATCGTTCTTGAAAAGCCGCCGGCACAGTTGAACAACAGAGGAGCTTCGTAATGAACTCCTTTATCGGTCATTACGAAGAAAGTATTGCTTTTTTTCATCAGGCCGGTGACATTGGTCCAGAGGTGAATCTCAACACCAAGCCGACGGGCAGCATTTGCATAAGCCTGGGTCAGCAAAAACGGATTGATGTGTCCGTCTTTCGGGCACCAGGTGGCTTTTCTTATCAATTCCGTATTTAAGAATGGCACGATTTTTCGGGCTTCGTCCGGGTCGACCACTTCAACATTCAAGCCTAATCGCCGCTGCATTTCAACGTTTCGGGCAAATTGTCTTTCTTCTTCTTCACTATGGGCAAGAATAAGATAGCCGCCCTGAAAGAATTCAGTTTTATAACCAAGTTCTTCTTCGATATTCTCGAGGCGGGCAACAGAATCCATGGCGAGGCGGGTATTGGCTTCGGTGCTCCATTGCTGACGAAAACCGCCGCCACAACGTCCTGTCGAACCGCTGGCGAGATAGTGTTTTTCAAGAACGCAGACATTGGTCATACCGGCTTTCGCCAGCTCATAAGCAGTAGATACCCCGAGAATTCCACCACCAATAATGATTGCATCAAATCTGGTTTTCATCATCGGCCTCAACTTTCATCTTCTTCGCCATCATGGCGGTCGAGTTCTGCATTGATCAAGGCGAACGATACAGGTCGATTCGGCGGCCGAAAGGTCGGCGGATAAATTTCCGCAGCCGGGGTTTTCAGTTCACGACTGATGATTTGCGATACCAGACGGCGGCAGGTGCGCCCCTGACATGAGCCCATGCCGGCACGAACCAGTCTTCTGATTTCATCGATGGTCGTAGCCCCCTGACGAAGGGCGGCGATAATTTCATCTTCGGTAACATCGAGACAGCGACAGATTACCTTCATGACTGGCCTCCTGCAATAACTCTGAATGCCCTTACGTCCATCACCTTTTCTTCGGGAACTTCGACGGTAACTACCGCTGTTTTATCGAATTTTGGCGGGTTGAGCACGCGCAAAACTTTGCCCATGCCGACATTTTTACCGGCACGGTCAAGTAAGGTAACCATCTGATCCTTTTCAGGGACGGGCAAAAGCTCATAACTCATGCTTACCGCGGCTTTACCGGGAGCAACGTTTTTCTGAACGATAAAAATAGCCAGACCCGGGCATTTTGGCACGCAAAGTCCGCAGCCGGTGCATTTTTCAAAATCAAGAACCGGCTTGTCAGTAATGCCCTCACGCATTTGAATGGCCTGAACCGGACAAGCAGAAACGCAAGGATCACAGGGAATATCCTGCAGGCACTCGATTATCGCCACCGGACCTTTTTTAAATCTTTCTTCTGGGGGCAGAGCGCACTTCAATTCTTCAGCGCTTATAATTCCATCATTGATCAACATGCTCCAACCTCCTTCAACACGCGTTCACGGCCCCAGCGAATGCGTTCGCCGGTTGAACCTGATCTTAAAGTTTTCAACTCTTCTTTGGCTTCAGCCACGATCTGGTCTACTTTTTCCGAGCGACCATGCAGACTTTCGTAGGCTCTGGCACCGGCGATGCGGCCACCGAGAATCGCCGTAGTCGCCTCTTCGATCCCAGAAGCGTCACCGGCGACAAAAACATCAGGATTGGTAGTTTTCATACTGGAATCGTGCAACGGAACCAGACCGCCAAGCTCGCCGATATGCACCATACGGCAATGTGCCTGCTGAAAAAGATCTATAAGCGGAGTCAAACCTACGGCCAGGCAGATACAGTCACACTTAATTTCAAATTCAGTGTTGGGAACCGGCTGAAATCTTTCATCAACCCTCGCTAAAATCGCACCCTCGACCTGAGTTTCGCCATTGGCCTGAAGAATAGTGTGAGAAGTGTAGATCGGCACGCCAAGTCGACGGATTTTGCTGGCATGCACCAGATAACCACCGATAGTCGGCAAACCTTCAACAAGACCAACCACTTCAACGCCGGCCTGAATGAGCTGATAACTAACGATCAAGCCGATATTGCCGCTGCCGACCATGAGAATTTTCTGGCCGGGCCGAATGCCATGAACATTCATCAGAGTTTGCACGCCACCTGCGCCGTAAACTCCTGGCAGATCATTGTTTTCAAAAGTAAGACTGTTCTCGGTAGCACCGGTACAGACAATTGCCCGCTGATACACAACTCTTTCGTAGAGGTTTTGCGAAAGAATTCCGGCCTCATTATTTGCGTAAAACCCGACTGCAGCTGTGTTTTCCAGGACAGTCAGCCGATCCTTCAAATTTTCGACATCTTCGCAAAGCTTCTGGGCAATGGAAATGCCTCTAATGCCCGCATCACGGTTGCTGCTGCCAAAAAAGCGATGCGTCTGCTTGATCAACTGCCCGCCGAGTCTGGCACTGTCGTCGACGAGAAGGGTCTCTGCGCCAAGTTCAGCCGCGACTATGGCTGCCGAAAGTCCTGCCGGACCACCACCAATGACAAATACTTCGGTTTTTCTACTCATGGTTTGATTGACCCGTGTCCTTTCTGCATCTTGACCTGCATGCCCTCTTTCAATGGAGTAATACAGGTCATGGTGTTGATTTCGCCGTCAACTTCCATTATGCAACTCGAACAGCGGCCAATAGCACAGAAAAAGCCGCGGGCTCTGTTCTTCTGAGGACTGCGGCGAAGCATTTTTATTCCAGCCGCATGCAAAGCGGCAGCAATTGGTTCGCCTTCAAAGCCTTCGTATTCTTCACCTTCAAAGAAAAATTTTACTTTACGACGATTGGGAAATTCGAGTACCGGATGAGCCTCAATACGCAGGGAAGACATCCTACAATTCCCTCCTTGGTGCAAATTTTATTACGGCAGAGCAATTTCAAACAGCTGCTGTAATTTTTCTGTTTCTGATGTTAGCATTTTAATGCTGATTTTTAATTTTGTCAGCCAGTTTATTAACTGAATTTCAGTTCAAGAATGGAAAAAATGCATAAGCTATTATTCAGAATTCTTTTGCTATTGCTTTCGGCGATCTGGCTTTATGCGCTGCAGCCGGCTCTGGTTGAAGATTTCGACAACCGCTACCTCGATTATCGCTTCAATTCAAGGGAGCCGCAGGCCGCAGATCAGCGAATTCTGATCGTTGGCATCGATCAAAATTCGATCAAAAGGCTTAATCGACCATATTTTGCCTTTGCCCTGGAATTTGCCAGAGTAGTCGACTTGGTCCGCGAGGCCCGGTCAGCCAGCCTTCTTTTCGACCTGGTTCTGCCCCCCAATTCCGAATCGGCAATCAAGGATCACGTTGCCAGCGTCAGTGCTGAGGTCGGCATCGAACTGCCACACCGCTTTTACCGTCTGCTCGGTTTCGATCAGGCACTTCGCCGCGCGCTCATTCAATTGAAAAATTCGATGACACAGTTGGTAATCGGCTTTGCTTATGAAAAAGGGCAAAATTTCATCGCCGACAGCGCAATTCTTCGTATTGCCAGAGCTGAATCGACCGGCTTTTTCAATTTACCGGTAGATCGTGACGGACGAATCAGAAGAGCCCTGCTCAAGGCACGCACTGAAGAAGGCTCGGTAAGATCCGTTGCCGCATTGGCCTCAATGGCTCTGGCGACCGATTCGTCATTGCTCGAATCCGAAGAATACAAGTTTATAAATTTTCGTGGCCCTGCCGGCACTTTCGACAGGGTTTCATTGACCCAGCTCCTCGATCAGCGGGAAAATCTCAACGAAACTCTAAAAAACAAACTCGTGCTGATCGGTTTCACCGACATCACCGACACCAAATCGACCCCTTTCGGCTATATGCCGGGTGTCGAAATACATGCCAACATTATCGACAATATTCTCAATCGCCGTTTCTTAAGAAAAGTTGAACTACCAGCCGAGGCCGCCATTATTTTGCTATTGCTGGCGACTGTTTCGTTCATTTCCTGGAAAAATCAGCTGCTGGGAACCGCGTTAGCCATCTTTTCGGCTGCAATCTGGGTCATTGCGCCGACCAGCCTTTTCACAGACATGGTAGTGCCGGTTTTTCGACCGGTTTTTCTGCTGCTTCTTCTTGCCACAATCGATCTTTATGATTTCATTCGCCGGGTTTATCTCGATCGAAGGCGAATCAGAGCCATTTTCAGCCGTTATGTCAGTGATTCGGTTCTGCATGAAATTCTCGCGGCTCCCGATCAGGATTTTCTTTCAGGAAAAAGGCGGCGACTCTGCATTCTCATGGCCGACATTCGCGGTTTTACAACATTTTCTGAAGCCCGCGAAGCCACTGATGTGGTCAAATTTTTGAACGCATATTTTGCGCGGGTTACCGAGATCATCATGAAGCATGGCGGCGTTGTCGACAAGTTTCTCGGCGACGGCCTGCTGGCATTTTTCAATGCTCCGGTCGAGCACCCCGATTTTGCCGATCAAGCTTTAAAAGCAGCGCTGGAAATCAAAAATTTTGCTGAATCACCAGAATTTGCGGCAATTTGCGGTAATGCAGGCTTGAAAGTCGGCACAGCTTTAAATATTGGCAGTGTCGTTTTCGGAAACATCGGTTCAGAAAAGAAAGCAGAATTTACCGTCATTGGCGATGCAGTTAACGCATGTTCAAGAATGGAATCGCTGAACAAAGATTTTGAAACCGACATAATCGTCAGTGAGGATGTTGTAAAAGAATGCAAAACAGAAGTAGAATGGAAGCTGCTTGGCAAGAAATCCCTGAGAGGAAAATCTCAGGAAATAAGTCTTTATACGTTGGTCAAAAGCGGGAGGTCATAAGATGAACATTAGAACCGCGCTGGTTATTTTCATGCTATTTTCGGCAAACATGGTTTTTGCCGCAATGGATGTAGCGATGGTGGTTTCAGGCACAGCTACCGCCAAACTTGCACAAGACACATGGAAGGTTCAGATTGCTGAAATGCTGCCGGAAAACGTTGTTCTAACCGTTGCCGCCGACAGTTTGCTCAAGTTGATGCACCTGGCCAACAACAAGGAATATGAAATTCCCGCCAGTGCAACCGTCAAGGTTACCAGAGAATCAATCGAGGGAACCGACATCGAAGGCAAGACCATCAATATCGCCACCGGGAAAATGCTTGTTGACGCCAGTATGCAGCAACAGACCGGAGCCGCTTACGGTGATCGGCACATCCTGATGCGCGAAAAGAAAAAAAATAGTGATTATGGCAACAATGCCAGAATGATGGACAAGGGCATCAAGATCGAAGATTTAGGCTTTGATGACAAAACCGGAAACGAACCGGCAGGAGGCGACTCAATAATACAAACACCTTCGGGAAACGAATCAATTATCGACCCGACTCCAGCTTCCACGCAGAGCAGTGGCTTCCCTCCAATACAATCTGATGGTTTGCACGAAGATGAAGCAAATGAGAGAGAAATCCAACTGCCCAAAAGCGTTTTTTTTGCTGTGCCGCTCGAAATGTATGAAAGCTTTGCCAAGCCCGGTGCCGACTTCACTTTCTCGAATGAACACCAGGCATCCATACTAAGCATTGAGAAAAAGAACGGATGGGTATACTTTACCTGCGAAAGCCCCAAAAACGATGTAGATGTTTTTGAAGGTTATTTTTTGACTTCTTCCGGTAAGTACGTTGTGGCTTTACTCAATCAGCCCGATCTTGAATGCAGATTCTCTGTAGCCATGGATCTGGAAAAGCAGGGTCGATTCTGCCAGGCCGCAGCAATGTGGCTGAAGCTTGGCGAAAAATTTACCCTGGGTGAAGAGGTGCTCAACCTGCATTTGAACCGGCTGAAAAAGAAAATTACCGGCAACTGAAAATAAATTACATCCCGGCTTCTTTCAGCAGAATTTTAGTCTCTGAAGCTGAAAGAGGCCGCATTTCACCAGGCTTGAGATTACCAAGCCTTATCGGCCCGAATCTGATTCGATGGAGCTGTACTACTTTGCGGTCGAGAGTTTCAAACATTCGGCGAATCTGGCGCTTTCGACCTTCTCTTAGTATGACCGTAAAAAGCTGCGGATTTTTATGCTGAATCAGCTTACAGGGAGCAGTTTTGCCGTCATCGAGCTCGATTCCCTGACTGAAGCGCGTTTTTTCTTCACGATTGAGGGTGCTGCCATCGATTTTGACAATGTATTCCTTGTCAACCTTGAAAGAGGGATGCAGCAGGCGATTGGTCAACTCGCCATTGTCAGTGATCAGCAAAAGCCCGGTTGAATTCATGTCAAGTCGGCCAACAGGATACAACCGCCGCCCTTTTGGCAGATAATCGCTAATTGAGCGGCGACCCTGATCGTCTTTCAAAGTCGAAACGACATTGATTGGCTTGTGAAAGGCATAGATCTTCGTCGCACTCTTTTTGGGCTTTCTGACCGGCTTGCCGTCGACTTTTATCTGCGGCGGACGATCTTCATCGACCTGAACGCCTTGGGAAGTAACGGTTTGCCCGTCAATCTGCACGCGCCCCTGTTCGATCCAGGTTTCGATGGTTCGCCTTGAGGCAAGCCCCCAGTTGGCAAGAAGTTTTTGAATTCTGATCAGATTTGGCAAAATGTTTTTTCCTTACCAGTCACAATCGACACAGAAAACCATTACCCGGCCAGTATCGGTATCCTGATAGGTTCCCCGACTGAAGAACGGGTTTTTCAGCTGTTTGCAACGGCTAATCATTGAAAAGAACTGGGAAAAAATCAGGCTGCTCTTCGGGCTGATGCCAGTAAGACTGATCTTGTCGCCAAAGTCGGTTTCGAAACCGGTCATAACCGGCACTGCCGTTTTAAAGCCATTTTCGGCCCATTGAATCGGGTTATCCTGCAGCAATGCTTTTATTACCTCAAGCTTTTTCGAGACTGCCGACTTTCGATCGGCAACTTTGAGCAAAACCTGGGCTTGCTTCTGATCAAGACAGTTTACACTGACATACTTAAGTGTTCGATTAAATCTGGCGGGAAGATCAAGCAGTCTGCCAACCTGATCAAGGCTGGTAGCCAACTTGTAGTTGCGTACATCAAATGAGTTTTCGTTATCCAATACTGTGGCAAATTTGGCAAATTCGTCGGCCAAGGAATCAACCTCCGGGGTTCTTTGAATTGATACTGTGTCTGAGGAGTCGAATTTTAGGGTAAAAACAGCAGAAGAATTGTCGGGAGATGGCTCTGACCCTGAGAACTTCATACCATAGCCAGCGGCCAGCTCAAGATTATGTGAAAGCTCATCCGGGTCGGCCGGATAAGTAGTTACCACCAGTTCTTTATCGGTTATGCTCAATGAAAAGCCGGCATCTGGCTTGTTCATCCAGGGAATCATCAACGCTTCCTCGAACTTGTCGACCGGTATTTCTCCAGTTGAAGCATTAGTCAAAATAACTTTCCAGACTTTCGGCGGTTGATGTACTGCTGAAACCATTTTCAAACCGATATCCAGAAACATATTTCTGATTTCCTGCAGCTTTTTCTCAGAATTGATTTCGACTGAAAAAATATGCGTAGAACCGGCAACGTTGAATTCGGCAGAAACAACTTCGTCAGGCAGTTTTATCCGCTCAAAAATTTGGTCGTATTCAGCGGGTTGGGCAACCAGCGTGTTGGCGACAAGCATCAACGCGAAAGCAATTAGCAGACCGGAAAATCTCATTTGTTGTTTTTCCCCCATTTCCAGAACGTTTCTGATCCTGAATCCGTTTTTACGGATATGCCGGAAAGGAAAACGAAATTGTGGCGAAGCGGATTCATTTAATTTCAGGATAATGCCGGCAAATCGATGGTAACCAAAGTGCTGGCATCGGGCGTACTTTTGATCGAAATGTCGCCCTGGTGCAGTTCAATAAGCTTTTTGGCGACGGCAAGCCCAAGTCCCATGGTTTTACGACCAATTGGCGTAAAGGCTTTGAAAAGGTTCTGCTGCTCGGGCACTGGTATTCCTTTGCCGCTGTCAAAAATGATCAATTCGATGCGACCTTCCGCTTTCGGCTTTTTCCGAGTCACTACCTTTATTTCACCGCCGCCACTCACGGCAATGAGCGCATTGACAAAAATATTATCAACGATTGTCGCAAATTTTTCAGCATCTATCTTAACCTTGGGCAGGTCTTTGGGAAGGTTTTTCGAAACTTTCAGTCCCTTTCCGACTTCTTTATCGCCGCTAACGAGTCTTGCGGTTACAACATGCTGTTTCAGGCGACCGAAAATCTCGCTTTCAATCAGCTGATTGAGCTGCTGTTCTTTCATGTCGGGCTTATCATCGGAAAAATAGCTAACCAGATTTTTCACGTTGAAATCAACTTTTTGGCCCTGGGCTTGAATCAGTGGCAACACCTTATCAGCTTCAGCTGATTTTGCCGCCTGCACCCTTATTGCCGCCAAAGGATCAGAAATATTCTTTTTGAGCAGATCGCCATCGATGGATGCTGCCGAAGAACCTCCGCCTGCGGCAACCCTACTGACCAGACTATTGAATTCATGAAGTTCAGAAGTCAAAGCACCGATTCCCTCAATGGAAACGCTGCTATCGAAAGTGGTCGCTGCGGGTTTTGCCGGAGCGACAAAGGTTGTCTTCTTTTCGTCTTCTTCGGGCTCAAGGTCATCTTCAGCGCCGATGGTGGTTTTGATAACCTCTTCAGGGGTAGTGCCGCCATGAATAAGCTTATAAAGCGCCGATTCACGCAAAGAGAGCATGCCGTCAGCCATGGCTTGCCGGCGCATGTCTTCGGTGGTTGCCTTGTTTTCGACCAGAACCCTGAACTTGTCGGTCATGGTCAAAACTTCATAGATACCCTGTCGGCCCTTCAAACCGGTGTTGTCGCAGTCGGGGCATCCGGTCCCGCGAACGAACCTCAGGGTATCGAGAGTAAATTTATCTTCAAGTTGCATCTTTTTCAGCAGTTTTTCATCGATGCCGAGGGTTTGCAGCAGGTCTTTGTCGGGCTGAAATTCAGCAGCGCAGGTTTTGCAAACACGCTTGAGCAGACGCTGGGCTTGAACGACGCGCAGTGAAGTCGAAAGGCTGAACGGTTCGATTCCCATGTTGAGCAGACGGGCAACCGTCGCCGCCGCATCGTTGGTATGCAGGGTCGAAAGAACCAGGTGACCGGTCATTGCGGCTTTGATAGCAATACTGGCAGTTTCATAATCGCGAATTTCGCCAAGCATGATGATATCGGGATCCTGGCGCAGGAAAGAGCGCAGCGCCGCCGAGAAATTCAAACCAATATCGGGATGACACTGAACCTGATTGATGCCCATCAGATTGTATTCAACCGGATCTTCGGCGGTCATGATATTAACCGCCGGGTTGTTGAGCAAAAATAGAGATGAATAAAGGGTGGTAGTTTTACCCGAACCGGTCGGGCCGGTTACGAGAACGATACCGTTGGGCGCTTTAACCCCGCTCATGAATTTTTCAAGAACGAAGGGTTCGAAACCAAGGTCGTTAAGATCGACTTTCAGGTTACTCTGGTCGCAGATACGCATAACCACCTTCTCGCCCCAAACGCAGGGAATGCAGGATACGCGGATATCGACCTTCTTGCCCTGTAAATTGAGCTTGATACGTCCGTCCTGCGGGCGGCGGGTTTCGGCGATGTCAAGATTCGACATAACCTTTATGCGGCTGATAACCCCTGCATGAGCGGCTTTTGCCGGCGTCATGTGCAGTTTCAAAGTTCCGTCCTGGCGAAACCGAACCCTGAGTTCAGTTTCATAAACTTCGATATGAATATCGGAAACGTTCAGCTGAACGGCCTGAGTCAGGATCAGATTGACCAGTTTGATGATCGGGGCATCGTCTTCGCCCATTTCCGGCATTTCGTCATCGCCGCCAGTTCCAGAACCGCCGATTGAATCGGCCAGAGCGTCGATGTTTTCACCATAAAGATTGCCCAGCGCCGCGACAATAGATAGCTCGGAGCTGACCACCGGCGAAATGCGCATTCCGGTCATCATTTCTACGTGATCGATGGTGATGATGTCGGTCGGATCAGTCATGGCCAGCACCAGCTTGCCGTTTTCGCGCTTGACCGGGCACATGATCTGCTCATAACAGAGCTTTTTCGGCAAAAGAGTTGCCAGAACAGGATCGACCAGACTTTCATCGAGATCGACGAAAGGAATGTCAAACTGCTTTGACAGGGCAATCGAAAGCTGCTTGTTGGTCAAAATGCCATGTTTTACCAGGTAAGCGCCCATGCGCAGCTTTTCATTTTTTGCGCCCTGCAGGGCTTCACCAAGCTGATCGGCGGTGATATATTTCTGATCGATGAGGATATCGCCAAGACGCTTTTTCTCGCCTTTTTTGGTGGCTTTGGCCGATTTGTCGCCAGTCATTTGCCCAAGTTTTACCTTGAACTGATCAGCCAGAACCTTTGCCGGCTTTATCGCCAGTGAAGTGTTCGGGCCGGCCGCGGCAAAAATTTCGGGATCTGCGGGATTGACTGCGCCGGTAAGGAGTTCCTGGCCGGAAATCTTTATCGGTATGACCTGTTTGGCCTTGATTATGTCAAGGCTGATCAATTTGAAGTTCTCAGCGGTAATCGAGGTTTCGTCGAGATTGATGAACGGAATGTTCAAAATATCCGCTTCAATTTTTGCCAGTTCTACGGGGGTGATGTTTTCACGAAGGGCAATAGCTTCAATCAAAGCGCCATTATCACTGTATTGGCCTCTGAGTTCTGCAAATGTGGCTATTTCAAGCAGTTCTTTCGTTGCCAGCTGTCGACCAAGCTTCTCTATCGCTTCGTCGTCGGCGGGGAAACCTGGAAAAAACTCTTTAAAAATACTTTGATCCATAAATTGCTACACCATCAATGTCATTTCTGCTGCTGTAAAATCTGGTTGGCCACATTGGCGAACGAGGGGCGAAGATTCAGACTCAGGGCCTTTTCAAGATGTGCTTTGGCCTTCTTTTTTGCGCGAGCTTTCAAGAGCATTCCCAGCTGGAAATGTGCATCCGCGTAATCCGGATTGAGCTCCAGCGCCTTTTCAAGGCATTTCTTGGCTTCTGCCGCCTCATTGAGCTGGATATGCGTCAACGCCAGCCAGTAAAAAGCGTCAGGATAAGCATCATTAAGCCTTACCGCTTCATCAAAATGTCGTAAAGCCCCCTGCCATTGGCAGTCTTCGAAATACTTTATACCAAGATTTATGCGGCTTGCCGCCATATCGAGGTCGAGTATGGCAATCTTTTTCAGCTCAGCCAGAGCTTCTTCAAGAAATTCCTGTTTGATCAGACTTTCGAAATTCAAAAATTCAGGTCGATCTTCTTTTCCGCTTCTGATAACCATTTCTCGATAATAATCGATTGCGGTTTCGAGATCTTCGTTCATTTCATGGACCATACCAAGATAGAAATAGGCGGCAATGAGGTTTGGATTCTTTTTTAGAACATTGCGCAAAGTGCTTCTGGCTTCAGAAAAGTAGCCGCGAAAGAAAAGAGTGCGCCCGAGCGCCAGACCTATATCGAGATAGGTCGGATGCTCCACGAATTCTTTTCTTAAGGTTTCTATTTCCTGGTCAAGAGCATTCATTCGTGCCTGCAGATTTTCGAGATTATGTCTGACTTTCTGCCAGTCTGGTTTGAGTTTAAGTGCTCTTTTCAAATTTCTTTCGGCATCGTCGAGGCGGCTGGTTTGCATTTTCAGAGCGGCGATATTATTGAGAATTCTCGGATCGTCGGGGCTGTTTCTCAATGCTTCACGAAACGCGTCTTCGGCATCGATGTAATAGCTGCGGGCGAGAAAAACATTGCCCAGATTGTTGAGAATATCAACGTCACCGGGGAAAACCAGCAAAGCTCGCTGCAAGGTTTTTTCGGCTTCTTCAAGCATGGCCAGGCGGCGCTGCACGTTGGCCAGCAGTAGCAACAAAGGCTTGGAATCGGGAACGATCGCTTCAGCCTTTTCCAGTAGCTGCAAAGCATCACGAGTCCGATCCTTTTTGAGCAGAGCATTTACCTTTCGACCAAGATTCGAAGAGTCTTCAAAGGTTAGCTCGTCTGAAAGCTGCTGAATTTCTGCGTCAAAATTTTCTTCGATAAAATTGGCAAGTTTGCCGGATATTTCATCGTTCTTTTTTTGCGCGGCTTCGAGGAAGTAATCAATGTTTGGGTAGTCTGGTTCGGTCTTTTTTACCGATTTGAATTCCTGGATGGCAGCAGCGAAAAAACCGGCGCGGAAATAATTAATTCCTCTGTCAAAGAGTTCTTCAGCTTCTTTTGACCTAATAAACATTTTACAGGTATTGCCTTGCAGTAAGGTTAGTGTTACAATAGCTATACCCCATCGTGCAGTTCTTGTCAATGGGAAAAACGTACCCTCAGGAGGGTTCTCATGGATTCCACACCCGGAATCAAGATGAAATTCTGTGAATCTTTAGACCGCTTTGTTGCCATTCGCTCGTTCACACCAGAGCAAAAACAACAGTTGTTCAAAAACATCAAGATAACAGACAAGAAATCTTACAAGCGGCTCATTATAAATGCCTCGGTCGTTAATTATCTCGATGAGATCGCACCTCTTGTTTTTGGCAACAACGAATACCCGCTCCTGGGCGAAATTATCGAACAGGAACTCTACAACCTTTGTGTGAAGGTGAACCCGTCACTTGATATCAAAGAAGTAACCATTCAGGTTGACGAAAATGCTGCCAAAAGCGGCGCGATTCCCATGCTCGGTTCAGAAACCGACGAAGCCAAAGCACAGCAGCAACGCTTCATGGAAATCGAAAACCACCTGCGCAAAAGAATTATCGGCCAGGATGAGGCGGTAACTGCCGTTGCCCAGGCGATAAGAAAAGCGAAAGTCGGCCTCAAAAACCCGAAACGCCCGGTTGGAAGCTTCATTTTCGTTGGGCAGACCGGTGTCGGTAAAACCGAACTGGCTAAAGCTCTTTGCGAATTCATGACCGGCAGCGAAAACGACCTGGTCAGAATCGACTGTTCGGAATTTGCCATGAGTCATGAATATGCAAAACTCATTGGTGCGCCCCCTGGCTATATTGGCCATAACGAAGGCGGTTACCTCACCGAGTCGGTTAAAAACAAGCCCAACGGGGTAGTCGTTTTCGACGAAATCGAAAAAGCCCACGAAAAGGTGCACAACCTGTTGTTGCAACTTCTCGATGAAGGGATTCTCACTGACAGTAAAGGCGAAACGGTCAGTTTCCGTGAATGCGTAATCATTTTGACCACCAACGTCGGAGTCAGTGACGTCACCTCTGAAGAAAGCAAACCCGGCTTCAGAGTCGGCGGCGATACCGACGTAGCCAAGGGCGATAAGAAACTTGAAGATCTATCGCACGATAAAAAAGCCAAGATCACCCGCAAAAGTCTCGAAAAGAAGTTCCCACCCGAATTTCTTAACCGCATCGACGATATCATCGTCTTCAGAGCCTTGACCAAGGAAGATAACCTCGAAATCCTCAAGATCCTCCTCCAGGAAGTATCTGAAAGAGTTTCAGGTCTGAACATGAAACTTGAATTCACTGATGAATTACAGACTTTCCTCGTCGACAAGGGCACCGACCTGAAATATGGCGCCAGACCACTGCGCCGCACCATTCATCGCTATATTGAAAACCCATTGGCCGAATCTATTCTGATGGGCAGCTTCAACAAGGGTGATGAGATTTCAGCCGTCTGCAGCAAAGACGAAGAAGGTGAAGACTGCGCAGAATTCAAAGTTACCGGCAAATTCGAAGTTAAAGAAGTTGAACCTCAAGATCCAGCCCCGGTTATACCTGAATTCGACGATCCTCCAATTCAACAGGAAGAAGAATAAACTTCAATCGAGTAGGAAATGGGTGATTATTTCACCCATTGTCCTCTCACACCACCGTAC
>CAZQUE010000035.1:0-43436 GCA_964596185.1 uncultured bacterium
TGACAAAAAAGATGATATGTCGAAGTTATTTGTGCAATTTCTTGCCTGAGACGAGGTCTCGAATTATTATAGCAGCAGAAGTTTTTATTACGGGAGAAAATTCATGAAACCTGGGTTCTGTTTCTTTGTTTTTCTGATGCTCTTGTTTTCTGGTTCAATTTTTGGCCAGAGCGAAAACCCTGAAAACGTCCCCCATTTAGATATAGGCAATGGATTCTATCTTGTACTGGAAGAGGCCAGTGAAAGCAACCAACTCAAGCCACCCAGTCAGGATGAACTTATTTTACCCTACACTCTAGAGCACCTCGGGGTCAGTGGGCAGCCTGCCCGATATTTTCGCGTTAAAAGCCGGCCAGACGTGCCTTTTGCCCTTGAAGACAAGCCTGTTGTCGGCGATAAGGTTGAAGGAAAAACTACTTTGAATATGGTTTTGGGAACCGGCAGTTCAGAAATGTTCAGGAAATTTACCGCTGCAAACATTGATAAAACCGTGGCAATAATCGTAGCCGGCAAGGTAGTAACCGCTCATAAAATTCGCTGTGAAATTTCCGGCGGAGCTATACAGATTACCAGATGTGGCGACGATGCCTGTCAGACTCTGTATTTCTGGCTTAAAGACGCAGTGAAAAAATAGCCAATAGTCTGCATTCACAAAAAACTATGGAGAGTTCAAACTCAAGGATATTTAAAAGAGGAGAATTGAAATGAGCCAGCAACCAATCGGCGATAGTTCATTGACTAGAGACGCTCTTTTTCGCATGTTTGCTGAAGAAGCCTGCAGAGATGGCATCTTAGAAGATTTTGAAAAAAGCCTGCTTTTGAACGTTGCAAAATTTCTGCGTCTGGAAAATCATGAGGCGCAAAGGATACTTCTGGAGGCAAAAGAAAAATATGAGCAGGGATTGCTTGGTGAGCAACGCCCTCTGGAACCCAGAGCTCTTTATTTACGTGCTGTTTCTGCGGTTTACGAAGACGGACAGGTCGATCCCATCGAAGAAAAAATGCTGGCAGGTTTGCGAAAAATGTTCGAGATTTCCGATGAAGAGCATCAAAGTTTTTTACGAGGCTTACCCTCAGCAATCAGGCCATCTGACGCAACTTCTGGAAGCATAGAAAAATCTTTGCCGGAAGCAGTGCCGATAGAGGCCGACAGACAAAGCATGTCGACTACTTCGCCGGCGATTGAGAAAAAAGCTGTTCAGCCGGGTCTTCATACGATGCATCTTGCCGAAAGACTCGAAAACAACCTTCAGGCAGCATGGTTTAAAGAACATTGCAGCTGGTATGAACCTATTCGACAGGCAACGCCGGAAGCGAAGAGTGCCTGGCGCAGATTTTTGAACGGACTTTTGAATTTGAATGAGCAGGAAGCCTATAATGGGCTGGATGAGCTTGACGACATTCTTCAACCAATGAATTCAGTCTCTTATGCAGATATTTTCACGGCACTGGCAGCAATCAGATGGTCGAGGGTTTTATTGAAAACCGAATTTTCAATGGATGAATCTGCTGAAATACGCTCCTGGCCAGGCAGAGATCTTTATTCGCGGCTGGCTGTGAAAATGGGGCCAATCCTTATCTCCATAGATTATTTTCGCGTAAGCGAAGGACTCGATGAATACGGCGGCCTGGCCTTCGTTTATCTTCTTGAAGATTTGTGCATGCTGGTTGAACGGCGCCATGCCGAGCCGTTGGTAGAACTGGGCGAGATGCTGAAAATGCTTTTCCGCGCCGTGCAAAAATCAAAGGTGACTCACCAGGCTGCTGATCTTATCGCCCCTTTAACTGCCGAGGTTTTTCGTCAGGGTGGAGTTATGCAGGAACACTTCGTTGTATTTTGTCAGACATTGTGCGAAGTTGAGCCAAAAAATCATCCTCTGGTCGTTGCAGCTGATAGGGCAATCAGGGCTATTGCCCCTGAAAGAAGCATTTTTCCCAAAGATTATAAGCCGAGTGACTCTGTGCCATCTTCGAAGCCAGGCTATCCTACGGCAGTAGAGCGTCTTGAAAAGCTGATTGCAAGAGTTGTCAAAAGACAGGAGACTGAAAGATTATTCATATCGGGCCTGTCTGGGGTTGACCTGTCTGAAATAGATTCTATCAAACTTGATTTAACCAGAGCCTGCCATGAAGATCGCATCAATCCTGCGCTTATCATGGAGGGGTATCTGGTGGCCATGGTGCTGCCTAACCTGAAGGATTACCCAAGACCAGTCGTGGCTTTCTTTGCCCTGGGAGAAGGGGGCAGCCACCACGAGGAATTGAAGGGATCATGGGTTAAAGTTCTTTTAAAGAGCCATCCTGATGGGGCTTTGCAGGTGATACCAGATTTTCCGATTTCAAAGAATACTGATTTTCTCTCGATCAAGCTTTCCTTCGACGGCGTTTCTGAACTAAAAGCGGCCCTTGATCGCACTATGGGGGCATACGATGTGGCCCTTGTAGATCCAGATAGGAAGGGCGCCAGATTGTGGCATCAGACCGGCGATCTCGATGCCACCGGCAACTTATTTCTTGTCGAAAGACAACTGTTACGGGAGAACAAAGAAGATGAGGCTCTGGCAGCTTTGGATTCAGCCCTGAAAAGCCAGCCATGGCTTTCCATAGCCCTGCTGCATAAAGGACTGATCGTTAAAAGAAAAGGGGATTTGGCTGGCGCAAGAGGTTTTTTTGAAAGTGCTTTGGCAGTACAGCCCCATGATCCGCAGGCTATGGCGAGAATTGGCGTTCTCGAGAAAAATGAAAACAAGCTTGATGAAAGTGACAAGATACTGTTGGAGTCTTTGAAGATTTTCCCGACCCAGACTTCCGCCATGGCAACTCTGGCGGCAACTATGCTGTCGAGGTTGGCCAGCGATGAGTCTGAAGCCTTGCCGTTCTGGGACTACTATGTTGCCGGTCTGCATGCTCAACAAGGAGAAGACGCAGATTTCAGGCAGATTGCCGAATTGGCGAATTCGCTTGATTCCAATCTGGCAAAAAACGCCAAAACAATTCCGGTAGACACGGTTTTTTACCTGTAGGCCATTTTCAGTTGATTGTCAGAATAGTATTGAATACAAAAAATTTCCTTCAGAGGGATTAAATGGAAAATTTTTTCGAGAAAGCAAAAGAGTTTTTTCAGCGTGTGCCTGAAGCTCCGACAAATCCGCAAAAACATGATGATATCGGCGAATTCCGCATCGAGGATTTGTATGAAGCCGACCGTTCTGAATCAGGGCCCATAGCCCTCGGTCTCGATGAGAAGCTGCGCCAGGCCTATTTCTGGATTACAAATACGGCGATTATCAGCCCGTTTTATGATATCGAATACAATGAAGAGCCGCCACGAACGTTTAAATTCGGAGACAGTAAGTTTGAATTGAGCTTGCCGACGGGACAAAGTTACTCAAGTTTTGTGCTCATCCCGCTTTTAAATCTGGCTGTGCGAGGGCGCTGCCTTATTGTCGGTGGCCCCGGTCGGGGAAAGACTGCGACGGCTATTCTTATGGGGCTTCTGGCTGGCTATTCGCGGCTTGAAGTTAAACGGGCAATTCAACACGGCCAACCGCAGATGACAATTGCTGATCTGCTTGGGAACCCTTTGCCCGCTGATATGGTCAAGGCTGAAAACATGAACGACATTCGTATTGCCTGGCGAAAATGGCTGAGCATGAGGGTAAAAATAATCGATGAATACAATCGAATTCCGACTAGAACTCAGTCGGCCCTGTTAACTGTTCTAGCCGACAATTACGCCGAAATTCTCGATCAGGTTTATGAATGCCCCGATGCCGCATGGTATTTGACTGCGAACGATGACGCCGGCGGAGGCACTTACCAGGTTATCGAGGCTTTGCGCGACCGTATCGACATCGTTATTCGTGCGTTTCATTTCAATACCAGGTTTGTAGCGGATCTGCAGCGTCGTATCGAACTAGCTTTCAAGCCTGAAGAAGTCATTCCCGAAGAAATAATTTTTAGTGAAGACGAAATTTCAAGTATGAACAAGGCCATTCGCGGAGTAAGAATCGATGAGTCGGTTCGGCGTCCGCTCGAATTTTTCTGCCGACATTTCGAGTTTTTTGAACCGGCATCAACCAATCTTGAATACATGACCAAAGATACCGCCAAGTTGTCGGGAATAGAGTTCAATCAGCTTGCTCGCCACGAAACTGGAAAAGATCTGGTGCGCGATCTGGGGTCTCAAACCAGGAATGGGCTGTCGGTGCGAAAATTGATGACAATAATACAGTTTGCCAAAGCTCTAGCCTGGTTTCGCGGCAACAAAGAAGTAAGCATTGAAGACCTGCGGCAGATAATTCCTTTTGTTTTACATGATACCCTGACCCCGCATCTTGAATCGCCATTTTTTGAAGAACCTCGTCATAAGCCTTTTAGGGTGGATCGCATCAGTTGGATTCGCAAGCTTTTCGACCTTTCCTGTGAAGAGTTTTTCAGGCTCGGACTGCAACAGAAGGATCCGGTTCTCGAACTTTCAGAAGAGTTTGCCAAAGGGCTTGAAGGTCTTGGAAAAGCAGATGTAGAACGAAGGCTGAACAAGATTGAAAAGCTTCTCGAGGAAACAGCAAAGGCGGGCAAAGTCTATGGCCACATGGCCGATGACATACTTGAACTGAAATACCTGCACCAGCGTTATAGCAACTACCGAAGATGGCTACAATGGAAAAAGTAACCTTCAAACCATTGATTGAATTGTTGGCAGCTGATGCTGATTCTTTGAACCAGATGTTGCGAGCCTTTTCCGCAAAACAAATCGATTCCCGACAGATTCCGCTCTGGTTTAAAAAGGTAATCGAGCCGTCTTTCAAGGAATTTTACGGGCATGATAAAGAAGCGGCATTTCGTAGTTTTCCAATTCTTTATCGATTCATGCTTAAAGCTTTGACAGCCAATTTTGCAACCGAGCTGGCACAGGAAACCGCCCTGCTGTTAATGAAAAATCCTGCATTAACCACTGCAAGGCCAGAACGCATTCTTAATTCTCTCTTTGTTGCGGTGAAAAAAATCGCTGCCCAGAGTCACGATGCGGCTGAAAAATGGCTCAATCTGATGCAATCGCTGATTGGAATTGTCAAGTCAGAAGAGGAATTGTTCGCAGTTGGACGCCTGGCGGCATGGCGTTGCGGTATGGCTCAGTTTCGCCCCGAAAAGAAGAGCCTTGAAAAGTTCGATGAGAGGGTTTTGTCGACGGTTTTTGCCGGTCTGAGCCTTGAAGATCTTGATAACCGCTGGGAAAAAGAAATGCAACCATTGGCATCCCCGGGCTTTATCGGGTTTTGCGGCCCTTTTAAATGGCCGCCTCTGGTAGCAACCGATGGTAATAACGTTTATGCCTTCGATGGTCAGAAAATCGCGGTGCTTTTTGCCGATCGTTTTGGTTGTGTTTTTCACGATTGCCCTGCTGAGCTAAAGGGAAAATTGCGCTTCGGCAAGGCTCCTAAAAAGAAAAAAAGCGCCCGTCTGGCACTATTGCTCGAAAGCTATGTTGACCTCTCTTCGTGGGTTGTTTTGCAGGATACGCTTTATCTGACCCTGAGTTCATCGCACGCGGTTTTTGTGTTTGGGGGAATAGATGGCTGAAAACCGATTTTCACAAAATGAAGTTATGGCTTTATGGCAAAACTCATGGCCTGAAGCGGTGAAAATCTGGAATCCCTACGTAAGTTTACGTGAACCTGTATGGTGCTTGAAAACAAATCAGGCAAAAGGCGAAGGACTTGAAGGTAGTTTTGCCATGATCCGCCTTTCTGACCATCGCATTGTTATCGACCTGGAAATGGTTGAGCAGGAAAAGGTAGGGGAGTTTGCCCTGCAGATTCTTGCCCATGAAATAGGTCATCATGTGTTCGTGCCCGCCAATCTTTATGATAATGCCGGGCTGATTAGTCGCATGCGCCTTGCGCTTGCCGGTATAGAGAGCCGGGTACCTCTCGTTGCCAATTTGTATAGTGATCTTTTGATCAATGACCGTTTGCAGCGCAGCTTCGGCCTGGATATGGCTGCGGTTTACCAGCGTTTACAGCAAGGTCGGCAGAGTAATTCTGCGCTTTTTACCTGGTATATGCGGACATTCGAATACCTTTGGGGGTTGAGCCGCGGTTCGATCTCAGGCGAAAAGCAATCGCCACAGATCGATGCCGACGCCTCTCTGGCAGCTGCCCTGGTCAGATCTTATTCCCGTCTTTGGCTCAAAGGGGCGGCCCGCTTCGCTCTGCTGGCTTATCCTTATTTAATCGAGGATAAGGAACATGAAAAGGCCGGAAAAGCTTTTGCTCGGCTGCTCGATGCGCAAAAATCCGGCGCTGGAGCGGAGGTAGTCGGTGGGCTCGCCGAAATAGATGAGGGAATGCTCGACGAGGTCGTCGATCCTCGCTCAGAAGCCCTGGAGAGCCTGGAAGAATCTGATGACGATAAAAATTCCGGAGACTCGAAAGATACCGGCAAAAGAAAAAAACCGGCCGTTTTCAATGGGAAGTCGCTGGTAGGAGGGGCTGGGCCAGGACAGCGCTACCAGGAGCCAGGTGTCTATCTTGATTTGATGCGACAGATTGACCCACAAGCCGATGAAAACAAATTGATTAACCGTTATTATCGAGAAATAGCCCTGCCACATCTTGTGCCATTTCCGGTTGAAGAGTCGGCTCCCCTTGCCGAAATGCTGCCGGAAGGCACAGATGAATGGCTGCCCGGTGACCCCGTCGAAGAGCTTGACTGGTTTGAAACCACCATGGTTTCACCGGTGGTTATTCCTGGAGTGACCACGAGAAGCAGGGTTTTTTCACCCGATTTCGACACTCCCTCGCGACAGCAGCCTTACAACCTGTATGTTGGCATAGATTGCTCAGGCTCGATGAATAACCCGAGGTTTCGCTTTTCATGGCCAATCTGCGCCGGTACAATTGTTTCTTTGTCGGCATTGCGGGTTGGTGCCAGGGTTATGGCCTGTCTTTCGGGTGAACCTGGTTCTTTTATGGAAACGAATGGTTTCGAGACCTCTGAAGAAAACGTTTTGACGGTTTTAACCTCGTATCTTGGCACGGGCTATGCCTATGGTATTCCTCGCCTGCAAACGCCGCATCTCAAAAATATCAAAGGTAAAACGCATCTACTTATCGTTTCAGATGATGACATCTTCTCGATGTTGCAGGCATCGGCTCCTGGCGGGGGATTGAATTTCGATGTCGCCGAAGCGGCCCTGAACCAGGCCGGTGGCGGTGGAACCTTCGTTCTGCATTCCCGTTCGCATTACCATAAAAAAGAGTTGGCGCGTTTGCGACAGATGGGCTGGGTTGTCCATTTCGTAGCTGATGAGCGGCAGATGCTGAGTTTTGCCCGCGCCTTCGCCAACCAGTTTTACCGAAGGACAAGTAAGAAAAATGACTAAAACGCCGACCATTTCTGAACTGATACATCATATTAAGCGCTGCCCGGCTGAATTCCTCGCAGAGCCAATGCGGGGCGAGAAGGGAGAGGTTTATACCGAAGCTCTGGTGAATGATTCCTGGCGTCGTCTGTCGCGCAATCCGGTTGCACCCCGGTTGATCGAGATTTCCGGGCAAGACAAGCCCGTTTCAGAATTGAAGTTGATGCAGATCTGCTGCTGGGCCTTATCACACTCTTTTTTCATGCAGATAGAAGTTAAATGGTTCAAATCTTTTTTTGGCGAAGGATTGCGTGAAATTGCTCCACTGGTGAAAACTGAAGATTGGGTTAATGATGAAGAGCGTGCCGAAGAGTTGGCGAGAATGCTCTTGCATGCCAGTGGTTGTGTTCCGATGGGAGAAACTACAACAGAGGCTCAGGATCGTTTTGAGGCCGTCAACACGGTTCGGCGACTGAAAGTTATCGAAGAGTCGCGTGCGGCGATCGAACGGGCACGCGAGATCAGAAGAAAAATGGCGGAACAAAAGGCCCGTGAAGCCGCCAATGTTTATGCGAGGGAATGATGAAACTGCAACCAGCTTTAACCGATGACGAAAGATTTCCATTGCTGTCCAACAGGAAGCTTCTGGGGGATTTGCGCCAGGACGCCTTCGCGCCACGCTTCAATTTTGCCTCTGGCGACAGACTCGACGCTGCCCGCCTCGAAAAGGTGCGAAGTTATGCCGCCAACCTCAAGGTTGCAGGGTTCTGGCAGGAGAATTCTCTTCCGGACTGGATTGAAACATATTATCAATGGTGTCGTCATCATGTTCCTTTTTTCAGGGAATGGCCCGTGGATTTTTTGAAGGCTCCAACCATGCGCCGATCGCAGATTGCTGCCGAGCAATGGAAATTGGTGGCCAACGACTGCGATCTTGAAGATTTACTGGTTTATAGTACTTCAGGCACAACCGGAACTCCGATGCAGGTGCTGTTCGACCCTGTTTCCCAGGCATCTTGGATTCCGCAACTTGAGTCAATTCTCGCCGAAGACAATATCTGTATCGATAGAGGTGAATCGGCGGTGGCAATTTGTCTTGTCTGTTGTCAGAGCGAAACACTTACCTATGCCTCCTTGTCGACGTATCTCGATGGGGCAGGAGTTTTAAAAATAAATTTGAACGAAAAAGACTGGAATGAACCGGAACATAGAGTCAGGTATCTTGAAAAATACAATCCCCAGATTATTACCGGAGACCCATTCACTTTTTCCTATCTCTCGCAGCTGAATCCAGCGATTAAACCTCGGGCCATGGTTTCTTCGGCAATGACGCTTGGGGAAGGTTTGCGCCGGCAATTGCAGCAGCAGTTTGCTTGTCCTGTATACGATATTTATTCGTTGACTGAGTGCCGGATGATTTCGGTCTCGCGCAAGCCTGGCATTCACCGATTGATAAGGCCTGAATTGTATGTGGAAATTATGCACCCCGAAAAAGATGAGCTTCAGTCTGCCGGTGAAATTGGCGAAATAGTCATCAGCGGTGGCACCAATCCTTTTCTACCGCTGATTCGTTACCGAACCGGCGACTTTGCCGCCTTGCGTTATGGGAAAGGAAATCCTGAACTCGTTAATTTTTCTGGGCGTTCACCGGTTCTTTTTGTCGACGGGCATGGGAATTTTGTAAACAATATTGACATTGCCAGAGCCATGTGTCGCTTCGCTCTAGCCGGGTACCAATTGCATCAGAAAAAAAATCGGCAGATAGAATTCGTTGGTTGGGGAATTAATGTTGAGTCGGCGGAGGTTCGTTCAGTACTGAATGAAATTTTTGCTTGCTCTCTGGTAAATTCGGTTGTTATTCAAAACCCTGATTTAAATGAAAATAAAAAAATTGCGTTCAGCAGCGAGCTTGAACAGAAAGATTTACAGCAATGAGTTTGCTTGAAATTACCGCAGTCGTCTTTGGTTTTCTCTGTGTCTGGTTCACGATAAGAGAGAATATCTGGTGTTGGCCCACCGGGCTCATTCAAGTGACTCTCTATATATTCATTTTTTTTGAGGCCAAGCTTTATTCAGATGTCATTCTGCATGTCGTCTACATTTTCATGAACATTTATGGTTGGTATTTTTGGTTGCACGGCGGGCAAAACCGTCAGGAAGCCAGGGTTACGCGGATGTCGCCGATCTGGTTGTTTTATACGGCTGCGCTGACTTTGGCGGCAATGTTCGGTTTGGGATATTTTATGGCGAGCAGGACCGATGCTTCTTTTCCTTATGGTGATGCCTTCACCACTGCCTTCAGTCTGTCGGCTCAATGGCTGATGTCACGCAAGAAGATTGAATCATGGCATTTCTGGATAGCGGTTGATTGCGTGGCCATATATATTTATGCGGTAAAGGGGCTGCACTTGACCGCAGGTCTTTACACCGCTTTTCTATTCATGGCTATGGCCGGCCTGCTGCACTGGCAGAAGGCATTGGCTTCGCATGAAGCGTCAGAAAGCAAGGACAGTCTTGAGATGGAAGCATTGGCATGAAAATCGGCCTGACCCTGGGAAAGTTTGCGCCACTGCATCGCGGGCATCAACTGGTTATAGAGACTGCTTTGCGCGAGATGGACAAACTTTATGTTCTGGTTTATGACAGTCCGGAATGTACTCGAATTCCTTTGTCGGTGCGTTCTGGATGGATACGCCGGCTGTATCCCGGAATATGTGTTATCGAAGGAGTTGATGCTCCGGCAGATGTTGGTTATACCCCTGAAGTAATCAGGATTCAGGATAGCTATATTCTCTCTCAGACGTCTGGTTTGGGCATTACCCATTTTTATTCGAGCGAACCCTATGGAGAGCATGTCAGTCTGGCTTTGAGTGCGATTAATCGTCAGGTTGATCCGGGGCGTTTTCGGGTGCCAATTTCTGCCACCAGAATTCGCCAGAACCCTTATGCGGCAAGACAATTCATTGCCGACGAGGTTTATCCCGATCTAATCAGCAACTTTGTTTTCGTCGGGGCCCCTTCAACCGGTAAAACCACTTTGGTTAAACATCTTGCCGAGAGGTTTTCTGCAACCTGGATGCCGGAGTATGGCGCTGAATACTGGCTCAAAAACCAGCAAAATCATCGCTTGAATTTACGGCAGCTGGTTGAAATTGCCCACGGGCACCTTGAAAGAGAGCAGGAAAAGCTTTTGCAGGCAAGAAATATCCTTTTTAGCGATACCAATGTTTTAACAACGAATATTTTTTCTCATTACTATCATGGAAAAGCCGACCCGGAGCTTGAAATGCTGACGCAAAAGCATGCCAGGCGTTATGATCATTATTTTCTCTGCGATACCGATATTCCCTTCGCCGACACATGGGACAGATCTGGTCCGGCAAGTCGTGAAGTCATGCAGGCCATGATCATCGAAGATCTTGTGAAAAGAAAAATAGAGTTTACCAGGGTGCATGGTTCAGTTGAGGAAAGGGCAGGGCAGGTGGTTAAAATTATGCAAAGCGGATTATTTAATAAATTGTTTTAAGCAGGAAATTAAATTTTTCGGCTCGATTGGCTTGGTTAAAAAGCTGTCCATGCCAGCATCCAAACAACGGTCATGCTCCTCCTTGAACGCACCTGCGGTCAGAGCAATTATCGGCACGTGGCTTTGATCGCTCTTTTCAAGCTCTCTTATTGCTTTGGCCGCTTTCAGTCCGTCCATTACCGGCATTTGCACGTCCATAAAAATCAGGTCGGGCTTTTTGTTTGTAAATGAATCAACTGCTTCCTGGCCATTTTGTGCTTCGATTATCACTGCATCTGGAAAAGTCTTGGCGATGATTGCCTTGACGATGAACATATTGGTCGGTACATCTTCAACGACGAGTATTCTGGCTTTTAATGTGGCTGCATCAGGAGAATCGGCCAGATCTTCAAGGGTTTTTTCTTCTGGAAGCGAACCGGCTTTGTCAGTTGAACCAACTTCAGCAATATCTACAGGCAGAGTGAAACTGAATGAGCTTCCTTGCATTGGAACGCTTACAACTTTTATTTCACTGCCCATCTTACGCGCAAGAGCTGATGAAATGGTGAGACCAAGGCCTGTTCCGCCAAATTCTCTTGTTGTCGAACTGTCGGCTTGGGTAAAGGCTTTGAACAGCCCTTCAAGTTGATCTTCGGCAATACCGATGCCGGTATCGACTACCGAGAAAAGCAAATTGGCTTTCGTTTTACCTATTCGCTCACAGGCGACGGTTAACTCAACCCGGCCTTTTTGTGTGAATTTTATGGCGTTGCCAAGAAGATTTGCCAGAATTTGTTTCAATCTGACCGGGTCGACCATGACGAAGATCGGGACATTGCTATCGAGGCGTAGAAATAGATCCAGACCTTTGCTGGCTGCTGAGAATTCGAAAATAGAAATGGTTTTATGCAGAAGTTCACTAATATTGGTTGGTACAAGCTCGATGCTCATCATTCCCGCTTCTATCTTAGAAAAATCGAGAATGTCGTTGATTATTGCCAAAAGTGTTTGCGCTGCGCTGGCTGCATTGTTGACGTATTGCTGCTGTTCATGATTCAAAGCCGTATCCTGAAGTAGATGGTTGAAGCCAATGATACTGTTAAGTGGGGTACGAATTTCATGACTCATATTGGCGAGGAATTGCGATTTTGCCCGACTCGCAGATTCGGCGGCTTCTTTTGCTTTTACCAATTCTATTTTGGCAAGTTCTGCGTCTTCCATCATGCTTAAAAGCCTTTTTCGAGCTTTTTCTGACTCGGCGAGGCGTTCCTGCGCCTGCTGTCGATCACGGTTGCGTAAATCGATCATATCCTGCCTGACCAGTTCCAGGGTGTCGGCCAATGAAGCCAGAGGGTTTTCAGGCGAAAGATTGAAGCTTGAATTCTGATTGGCAAGGTTCCAGAAAAGGCTGCCGCAGATGTCGGTGATTTCCTGCAGTTGGGCTGGCTCGACCAACAATTTTTCTTCTTCTTCGAAAGAGTCCTGGGGAAGATTGTTAATGTATTCGAAAGCCTGCTCGACCGTATCGAAAAAGTAAAATCTGCGCCGCATCAAAGTAGATAGTATACGGGCGGTTGCCCTGAAAAAAATGCTGGCACCGCAGATAATCGAGATTTTCGTGGTGGTATTGAATTTGAGGTTTCTTTCTCGGGTATGGGTGGCGTAAGCATGTCGAGCCCTTAAAGAAAGGCCGTCTTTCAGCTTTGAAAAGTCCGATATGCTGATATTGGTTGCTCCGGCCATTTCACCTTCTGCAAAGGCCTTTTCAAGAAGTTTGCCGACGTTTTCGATGTCGGCAAGGTCACCGCTTCCCTGGATCTCAACGAAAATCAGTTTTCCGGGAATGACACCGATTTTGTGCTTGAAGTTTGTCTGATGGCTGGAATATTGCCATTCAGGTCGAAAAACAAGGTTGTCAAAACTATATGAGGGGTTTTCAACGGCATTTCCCGGTAGCTTTTCAAGGATTTGTTGAGCATGAACGATAGCCTGGTTGGGTTCGTGGCAGAAAAAATGTTTGATTTTGAGCCTGCTCATTCTCAGGCCGGCACTGCTTACTATGCGAAGGCCCAATGGCAGCCCGCAAATCGAAAAGCCTGCAAGAACCTTGTGCTTTTCTCTGAGATGCCGGAAAATAGTTTCTCTGCTTTTTAACGGGAGCTGTCCGCTGAAACCGTCGGCAGCAGTTATCTCAACGTAGGGAATCTTTACTGCGGCTGTATCGACGAAGTCATCCAGAAGCTTATAGTGAAGTTCCATATCGTATTTGGCAAGATTGACAATTCCTTTGACTTCGGCCAAAACAATGGCATCACCTATTTTTTTTACGGTCAGGCGGTTGTCTTGCCCTATGGCGACTTCTGAAAACTCAGGCAAGGTGAAAACGGGCAACTCATGATTTTGTTCGCCGGAGTTGTTTGTTGGCTCGATGTTATTGCTCATGAATCATCCTCGACGCTTGAATATACAATGTCTCGCCCGAGTTCACGTGAAAGCTTGTTTACTTCTTTTTTCAACTCCAGGACACGATCTTCTCTGCCGGCCATGAGTCGGTTAACTCTTTCAGTCTCTGATAGAAGATCGGCGAGTCTATCGGCAGCAAGTTTGCGCTCATCGATGTCGCGACATGAAGCCAGAATGATCGGTCGACCATCGAGCATCGTCGACACGAGAGAAATCAGGGCCCAAAATTCCTGACCGTTTTTGCGACGATGTTTCCATTCAAAAGTAACCTTGCCGGTAGCGAAAGCCAGGGCAATTTTTTCGATGGCAACTTGGCTTGAAAGTCTGTCGTCTGGTTGCTTTTCAGGGGAAATGATTTCCGGGCCATGGCCGATAATTTCCGCATGGCTGAAACCGAACATCTGTTCGACAGCTTTGTTACAGTCAGTAAAAGAGTTGTTCTCTAGGACAAAGTAAGATTCTGGAGAATCTTTGAACAGAATTGCCAGGCGTTTTTCACCGGATTTTCTTTTTTCTATTTCCTGGGAAATAGCCTGCCGACCCTTGGTTTGTTCGTAGCTGAACAGTGTGGCAATTATGCCGGCAACGAGATACTCGGCAAAATATCGAATCATGGTAAAGCTCAAGCCGATTTTGAATGAGGGCAGAAAATATTCCCCCAATAAAAGGGTTGCGACAAAAATAGCCATGTAAGTGACTGAAAAAATTATCCCAATTTTATAGCCAAGAAAGAAGGGGACGAGGATTGGGATCATTATTCCCCATAAAAAGCCATAGCCATCAGCCCCGCCAGTTACGAAGTAGTAATAAAACAGAATGCAGATAAATGTGCTGAGAAACCACTTTGGTTTTGATGATTTCGGCTCATAAATGATCCATGAAGAAATCAGGATAAAGAAAAAGGTTGCGGTGAAATCGGCAATTGCCAGCCAATATTTTTTTTGCAGAAAAACGGCGGCGATGCCAAAGCCAAGGCTGATGAGAACTCCAAGCAGGCTTATTCCCAGGGCAACCTTTTCCTGAATACCGAAGCAGGCAGATTCTTGCGAGATCTGTTCTGAATCTTTACAATCTGGTTTTATTGCTGCTGGCAAGACTTATTTTTCCAGAGCACCGACGGCTTGCATAATTGCTTCAACAGATGCAAATTCTTCATCAAATGCCGGCAGAAATGTTGGTGAGCCGGCTGGCATTTCCTGCTGTTTGACACTGATCAAAGCTTTCTGCATGCTTTCCTGCAGGTTGATCGGGCAATCTTTGCGGCAGATGATAACATCGGATGGGATTTCAGGGGTCTTGGCGAGGATGATGATTTTCTTGTCAAGCTCGGGATCTTTGGCACGGGCAGCATTCAATGTTGCTTCGAGGCAGACGCCGGCATCGACTTTTCCGGCCAGAACGGCCTTCAGAACATTATCATGGCTTTTTAGAAATTTTCCCTTCGCCTTTTTGGTAAATTTAATTCCAAGACGCTTGAGCAAGTATCTTGGATAGATATAGCCGCTGGCAGATTCGGGATCGACGAAGCCAATCTTTTTGTCGACCAGATCTTCAAGACCCTGGACAGAACCTTTGGCGGGAGCGATGAAAACTCCGCAATAGGCGGTATCGCTACCGAACCTCGCCTTGGCAATCGGCTTAAGCTGGTCTTTTTCGTTGCTCTTGAGATAGGCGGTTGGCCCGACCCAGGCAAAATCGACGGTGCCGCGAACGAGAGCCTCGATGATGGTGGAATAGTTTTTTCCAGTGGAAACCAGGCGCACCTCTTTGGCCTGAATGGTTTTTTGAAGATGGCGTAACAGGGGCACAGATTGCGCCATCATCGATTTTATGCTCATATAAGGAATGCGGCCAATGCGAATGCTTTTCTCAGAAAGGTTTATTGGCGGAGCTGGTTGAATTTCAGGCTTAACAGGTTCCTGAGGTTCGGCAGCCTGTTGCTCTGAGCTATCCTCTGAGAAGTCGTGATCGTAATAGCTTTCTTCTTCATTGTAATAACCCTGCTCAGAGTATGATGTGTCTTCATCGTAGTAGTAATCTTCAGTCGCTCCAGGGTTGTAATAATCTGAAGATGATTCATTGTATTCATAACTTGGAAAATCAGGATTATCGTCGTATTGCGCCAGACAAACGCTGGTAAGCATCAACAAAGAGACAATTAGAAAAAGACTTTTGAGTCGGGAAAACATTTGGGCCCTCCAACGGTGATACAAACTCTTATATAACCTTGAATATAAATGATTTTGCCTTTCTTTTAAAGCTATTTCTTGGTTACCCTTGCCGGCCGGCCGGCTGGGCCGAAATCATTTTTACTGGATGAAGCAGAAAAATTTGCCGATAAATAAATTAAGAGTTCTTCCAAAGGAGGGCGTATCGAGTATGGAACACTTCTTCTGCATGAACATGTCTACAATCACTCACCATTCATTCATGCGCTGGCAGAAAAACAGCGCCAAGGTCAAGAAAGAGGAAAAAGCTGTGGCAAAGGTTTTCGACCCGTTCAGTCCTGAAGTTGACGAGATGGATCGAACCTATATGCTTACCGCACTTTCAGCATGAGGTTATGGAAGAAGCCAAAAACGGCGGCATTATAACTTTCAATCCGAAGTTATTGGAGCACGACCCCCTGACCGAGGAAGCGGAAGGGGGTCGTCTCGCTTTGATCATCGAGCAGATGCAGCAGGATGGCTTGTGGAACGATCATCTGCTCGAGTCCGATATCGCACCGATGAAGCGGTTGCGAGATATTCATCACCCCGATTATCTTAATGACTTGCATCGCCGAAGCTACAGCGGTGTCGAGAAGCTTGACTCGCACACACCGCTTATAAAGCGGTCCTTTGAAATCGCCCGTTTTGGCGCGGGCGGGGTACTTGACGCTGTCGACAAAATTATGGCCGGGGAAGCCAAAACGGCTTTTTGTCTTACTGCGATGCCGGGTCATCATGCGGGAATTTCCAGACATGGTTTCGGAAGTCTGGTAAACCCGGTAGCTGCCGGAGCGCACTACCTGACCAAAAAATACTCTTTGCGGCGTGTTGCCATAATCGATTTCGATGCGGAACACGGCACCGGAACTCAGGAAATTTTTTATTACCGAAAAGACGTGCTGACCATATCGATTCACGAATTCCCCGGAGTGACCGGGACGGGATATTATGATGAAATCGGGCCGAAAGGATTTCAGGGTTACAATCTCAATATTCCTTTCGCCTCTGGTTATGGGGATCGCGAATATCGAGTCTGTTTCAAGGAAATAATCGAAAAAGTTCTGCAACAGTTTCAACCTGAATTCATACTGTTATCATTCGGCACGAATGTCTTGAACGAAGACCCTGCATCACATCTGCTCGTTAGCGAAAATGGCCTTCTCGAAATTTCTCGAATGTTTTTAGGGGCCGCTGATGAACTATGTGGGGGAAAAATTATTTCGGTTCTCGAGGGGGGAACCCCCGGAAAGCTAATGGCAAAGGCAACTTCGCAGCATGCAAGTTTAATCCTCAATAAATTCAATGCAGCTGTCGATAGAGTAAAAAAAGAAGAACTCATTTCTTATGCAGACTGGTATAGCTATGCAAAATTGGTTAAAGCACAATTTAAGAAATTCTGGAAATTATGATTCATCCATTTCAATGGATAGACCTGGAGGTCAGAGATGATTAGGTTTAACTCTTTCCGGGCCAAAGATCCTGTCTTAGCAGCCATCATATCGATGGGCCTTGTTTTTGGGGTTCCTGCGATGACAAAAGCCCAGGCCGGCCCAGAACAGGGCGGCTGGGAGGAAGTAGGGCCCGCTGATGCCCTGGCACAGCAACAACTGATGGCGGCACCGCCAAGAGTGGTGGCAACCCCTCTGGGACAGAACAGCTATCGTCCTCCTGTTGAGCCACCTTCTCGACAGGCAACTGCCCCAACAGCGAACCGCGCTCAGAACGTTTATGTCGTTCAGGCCGGTGACACGCTGCCCAAAATTGCCATGAAGATTTTTGGTGACCCAAACCGATGGCAGGATCTTATGGTTATCAACAATATCGAAAATGGCAATCGCATATTCGTTGGGCAGAAATTGCTGACCTCTTCTCCTAACTCCAACGTTGCTGCAGCGCCCGCCAACGTCAGGCAGAATAATGAATATCAGGTTCCAGACCATGAAATAGAAGAATCTGCCGCACCCTCGGTCTCTGCAGATGCTGCTGAAGCCGATGCAAGTTTCTATGGCCAGACGGGTGGCACCTATACCATTCAACGTGGCGACACTTTGGGAAAAATTGCCAAACGTATTCTCGGTTCGAGCAAGCGTTGGCGAGAATTGGCCAGAGCCAATCCCCAGATCAACCCAAACCGCCTGAATGTCGGTGAAACCCTGATGATTCCAGGCGCTGCGCCCATGAATCAGGAAATGTCGGCGCCGGTAGTGCAGCCAGTAGTCAGTCAGCCGCTAACGCAGGCCTGGCAGGGACAGGTTCCCGCAGCACCGCCAGCGACACATGTGCCGCAAACTCATTATCAGATGGTTGAACCTCAGCAGATGAATGCGGCTCCTCCAACGGTAAGCGCTCCGTCTTTCGATCCGCCGCCGCTGATGCCACCACCACCTCCGGTAGTAAGCAATCAGCCTTATGGAACACCTGCGCCGCAGGGTATTGATGCTTACGCACCTCCGCCTGCGCCTCCGGTATATTCTGGTGGTTCAATGACGCCACCACCACCGCCGATTCAGAATCAATACACGCCTGCGCCACCTCCTGTGGCTGTGCCAGACATGATGACACCACCTCCGGCACCTTACATGAGTTCGCCGGTTGCCGCCCCCGCTCCGGCTCCCGGAGCTCCGGTAGCTATCAGCACTCATGAATTGTATCGCGAAGAACGCTATCGTATACCAGATGAGCTTAAACCGACCAATTTCTCGCCTTATTTCGCCAATCTGAATGGCTATCACGGGCTTTTCGAAACTGAAAGCGCACTGTTGCCGTATCTGCCGACCTGGAACTTCGGTTTACATTTCCGCTATGAAAAGCTGCAGTATCTTAATGGTCAGAAGAATGTGATCGAAGGTAATCGCTCGGTTATTCCATTGCATCTAACTTACACCGGTAAAAAACTGTTCGCAGCATTGAATGTGCCCTTCCAGAACTGGGAAGTGAAGCGTTCCGGCGGCAACAGCAACACCGTAAGTCTTTCTGGTCTGCATGATCCTTCTCTTAAAGTAGGATACCAGGTCTGGAAAAACCTCGAAGGGACCCACGCGGTTACTTTGCATGCCGAAGGAAAATTCCCCGGTGACAACTATCATCAGCCTCTTTGGGATTTCTCAGGAAAAAGCAATGTCGGCGTTCGGGTTGGCCCGGCTGAAGCAACCCGCGGTGCCTGGGTAGAAGTCGGCGGCGCTTATTCCGGCGTCATGAACGACAAGTGGACCAGCCACCTCAATCTAGCGATTGCCAACGACTCTGAGGACAGCATCAGCAAATACATCATTCGTGCCGGCACTGATTATCGCGTAAATCAGAACTTTGCGATCGTCGGTGAACTTAACAGCACTTCTTATGAAATGGACAACGGCACCGACGATACCAACGTCGACCTGTTGCTTGGCTTCATTCTGTTCAACGATTCCTGGCAGGGCCAGCTTGGCTTCCCAATTGCTCTTGAAAAAGACTGGGGCTATCACCATGACTTCGGTGTGGTTTTTGGCCTCAACCATCGCTGGGATTAATTACCAATTCAAAAAAAGTCCCCGGTTTTCCGGGGATTTTTTTTTGCCTGAATTGCTTTAACTGAAAACTATTTTTGGCATTGCCATAAATTGCGAGTTTTTGTTTCCTTTTAAAAAAGGTATAATGCCTGAGCAGAAAAAAATCAGGGAGGCGGGCATGAAACCAAGGCCGAATTTGTTTCTTTTTATTTTACTTGCTCTTTTTTGCAGTTTGACTGCGATGGGAGCCGGAATTAAAGACTCGGAATCAGCAAGCCATTCGGATGAGGCGGCAAAATACATTATTGAAGCCACCTATTCTGGCAATGGTTTTAAAATCACTCAGTTCAAGCTCGGCGTTCTTGCTCATTTTTCTTACATTGTGGAAAGTGATGGCAAGGCATTGATAGTTGATCCGGGGCGTGATATCGCAACTTATCTGGAATATGCAAAAAGAAATAATCTTGAGTGGGTAGGGACTTTCCTGACCCATTCGCATGCTGATTTTGTTGCGGGGCATCGAGAAATGACGCATGCCACGGGGGCGCCCATTTATGTCAGTCACTTGAGTGGTGATTTGTTTCCGCACATCGCGGTGAAAGACGATGAGGAAATTGGCTTTGGCAAGGTAAGCGTACGGGTTCTGGAAACTCCTGGCCACACTCCTGACGGTCTTTGCGTTCTTATTTCATCGTTGCAAGGCGAAAAGTATTTGTTGTCGGGAGACACTTTGTTCGTTGGCAGTGTCGGTCGCCCTGATTTGATGGGGGGCAGTTATTCAGCCGCCGAACTTGCCGGAATGATTTTTGATACCTGGAACAACAAGCTGAAAAAACTCGATGACTCGGTGGTCGTTTTGCCCGCGCATGGGGCGGGGTCACTTTGTGGGGCCAAATTGGGCAATTCTCCATCAACTACGATTGGGCGAGAAAAGGCCTCTAACCCTTATCTGAAGTTGGCAAACAATCGTAGTGCTTTTATTGCCGCTGTTTTGACAGACCTTGGCGAAGCTCCGGCCTATTTCAAGGAAAATGCGGCAATGAACAAACGTGGCCCCGAACTGGTTGATTGGAACAATCCACTCCGACAGAAATTTGAAGATGCCAAATTTCTGGTCATGAAAAAGGATGTTTATATTATCGATGTGCGCGATTCGTCGGAATACGCTGCCGGACATATTCCTGGCTCAGTGAATGTCATGTTGCGTGGCCGAATTGAGACCTGGGTTGGAACTATTGTGCCATTCTATGCCAAGGTCGTTTTACGCGGTAGTGAAACTGAAGTTCTAGAAGCGTGCCGGCGTTTGAAGAGAGTTGGCTATGATGCCGACTACTTTGATTTCGGCGCGAGATTTGACGATATTGCAACGACAATGATCGAGCCGGAAGAGCTGAATCAGAAAATGAAAAATGCCAATGCGCCTGTTGTGGTAGATGTTCGGCTTGCTAAAGAATGGCAAGAAATGAGGATTGGTGAAGTATTGAATCTGCCGCTGAATCAGTTGCAAAATCTTGCAAATTCGAGACTAAATCCAGCTGACGAGATTGTTGCAGTATGCAATTCCGCTTTCAGGTCGAGTCTTGCCATCGGTTTGCTTGAAAAAGCCGGCTTTCGCAAGGTAAGCAGTATGAACGGCGGCGTTGAGGCCTGGGTTGAAAAAGGCTTCCCGGTTGTTAAAGTTGAATCAGAAATCGTTTCTGAAGAAACTTCCCAGGCGAGTTCCGGGAAAATTGAATTTCGTGACCTCGGCTTGCCTGAGTTAATGTCGGCCGCCGAACTTCTTGCCAAACAAAAAGACCTGCCAGGGACTTTAGAGATCATTGATGTCAGGCCGACAGATCAGTACAAAAGCTACAACCCGCTTAAGGCAATTAGCGTTGCAATACCTGAACTGTTGGAAAGTGATAAGTTTCTTGCCGGCCAGGTTCCTTTGGTGGTTACCGACCGTGATGGCACAGTCGCATTGATGGTGGCCGCAATTCTTTCGCGAAGAACCAGACGGCCAATAAAAGTTTTGCGCGGCGGCATAGAAGAGGTTTGGCGTGAAACTGAAGGGGTCTTTTTCACACCCGGGCCAATTAAAAGCAGAGAAAAACAGGAAAATTTTGAAAAGCAGGAAAAGCCAGACTTGCCGCCCTCTCGACCAGAGCCGGTCAAGACTGACAAAAAAAGAAATGCGGGGTGTTGATGATGAATGATATTAATGCTAAGCCATATATGAATCCTTATCTGGCCGGTTTTTTGTTGGGATTGACCCTGCTGGCTTCATTTGCCGTTCTGGGAACAGGCCTCGGTGCTTCGGGCGGGTTGGCTCGCCTATCTGCCTGGTGCGGTCTATGCGTTGCTCCCGATCACTTTCTCGCTTCAAAATATTTCGGGGCCTGGGGTGAAAAGCCTTTGCAGCATTATATTTTCTTTATGATGATTGGAGTTGCCATAGGGGGCTTTTGCTCAGCGTTGGTCATGAACCGCATTGGCATTGAAACCGAGCGAGGAAGAAGCTTTAAGGCTGGTTCTCGGGTTTGGTTGGCGCTCAGTGGCGGTGTCCTTGCCGGGTTTGCCGGTCGATTGGCCCGTGGTTGCACATCGAGTCAAGGATTGTCTGGAACAGCCCTGCTTGTGACCGGTAGCCTGGTTTTTCTGGGTTGCGTCTTTGCTGGCGGCTATCTGGCGGCATATTTTGTCAGGAGGCAGTGGTATGATTGAAACATTTTTTGGCGCAAATCTTCTGACAACCTTTCCGGCATTGCTTAGCGCTTTTATAATCGGCATCGCATTTGGCTGGTGTCTTGAACAGGCGGGTTTTGGCAGTTCGCGCAAATTGACCGGAATTTTTTATTTTCGGGACATGGCAGTGTTAAAGGTTATGTTCAGCGCGGCAATTACGGCAATGCTCGGTCTTTTGCTGCTGATCAAGATCGGTGTGTTGAATCTGGAATCGATTTATCTGCCTGAAACCTTTTTTGGCGCCCAGATTTTCGGCGGTTTATTGTTCGGCATCGGTTTCGTAATCGGTGGCTGGTGTCCTGGAACGGCAACTGTCGGAGCTGTCAGCGGCAAGTTCGATGCGCTGGTTTTTCTGCTTGGTGCTGGAATTGGCAGCCTGGTATTCAGTGAAAGCTTTGTCGTTGTCGAAAAATATTATCTTCTGGGTTCAGCCGGTCTTCGCCTTGCCTATAAAGACCTTGGCATCTCCTATGGTGAAATGGCACTGGCAGTAACCCTGGTGGGCATAATCGCTTTCTGGATCGCCGAAATGATCGAAGCCAGATTTGATTTCAGCCTAGTGGCTGATAGAACCAGGGGATTGTGGATCTTTTCTTTTGCCGCAATGATAATTGCAGCAGGAGTCAGCGCCATGCCCGTCCGCTCATCACAGGCTATTTCCCTTCCGACCAACTTTTTCGCCATGGGAGCAGATTCTATTATATCTCCGGTAGATCTGGCAAAAGAAATGCTTGCCGGTGAGAAGAAAATCGTTTGTGTCGACCTCCGATCTGAGCAGGAGTATCAGCGCTGGCATATTCCCGGAGCCCGGAATTTTCCGGTTGAATCTTTGATTGCCGCTTTGAATCGCTATCGAAGTTATGATCGAATTGTTCTGTATGACGATAAAATGGCTCAGCCATTCAGAGTGCAGGTTTTGCTGCAGTTGAATAGTTTCAAAAATACATTTGTTCTAGACGGTGGATTGAAAGCATTGTTTAACCAGGTTTTAAAACCTTCGGCACTGCGAGCTGAGCCAATGTCGCCCGGGGAAAAAGCTGAGGTGGAAAAATGGCGTTCATTTTTCCTTACTTCAGCATTTGGCGGTGCAGATCCGGTTCAATTCATGAATTCAGCTGGGCAGAATCAATAGATTATACATCTGAAGTATGTGAGAATTATCTGTAAATTGCGCATTATTTTTTGCCCGAAATCTGCATCTGCAGATTTCGGGCAATTTAATTTTTTAATTGAAATCTGCCCGAAAACCGCTAGTAATAAAGAAAACCCACAGATGCGACGCCAGCCTTGTTCAGAAAAAGATCCAAAATTTTGTTATACTTTAATTAAGCAAACAAAGTCAGGAGAAGATCATGTCAGAAAACAATAGTACGGGCATATTTGGATTCGCCCGGGTAATTATTTTCCTCGTAGTCCTGATTGTTTCTGCACCTTTTCTGGTAATTGGCAATTACAAAAATGGTCGTATCCAGGAATGTATCGATGGCAGTCTCGACAAAATGAAACGCTATGACTTTATCGAAGCCCAGAAAAAAATGGATGAAGCGGCCGATCATTTTGGGGTGCTTTATGATTGTTATGTAATGGTTTTGCCGGTAGTCGGCGGCAAATATTATGAGAAGAAAACTTTTTACGGTTTGCGTGGAGTAGTCCGCACGGGCGGATTGGCTCATCGAATGTCCCGCTGGGATCTGGATGTAGAAGAATTGATCGATGAGATTGATAAGGACCTCAATCGTCGCAGTGTTTTTCCGCAAAATCTGAAGAGTTTACAGCAGATGGCCAAAGATCAGCTGGCAACTTTAAAAAGACTTCTGCCGATGATGAAGGATTGCAAAAAGGGCAATTATGACAAGGTTACCGCTGATTTACGCATTTTCATGGGAGTGCCCAAGAATCTCGATTATGAAATTGTCATAATGCCTTTGACCAGTCTTTTACATGAGTTGGCTCAAAACACCCGTGACCGTACGACCATTGAAGTGACCAAAAGCATCGTCAAGGGTATGACAACGAAAACCAAGAATCCTTTTTTCAGAGAAATGCGTATGAAAGTTGAGTCAATGACTCTGCAGCCTGTTGCTGTAAGCCGGCCGAAAAAAACTTCTCTCAAGGAAAAATTTGCTTCAGGAATGACCCTGTTGAAAAAAAAGCAGTTTGAAAAGGCCATGACTTATTTTGAAGAATGCTATGGCGAGCGGCCAGATAACGACAAAATCTGTTATGCGCTGGCTTTGACCAAGAAAAGAATGGGGCAGAACGAACAGGCCAAAAAACTCTGCCGGGAAATACTTTTGCGCCAGCCTGACAACGAAAGAACGAAAAAATTGCTGGCTTCAATCAAGTGAAAATTTAAAAAAAATTATTCAGAAAAATCTGGTATGCAGGTTTGCAGCTGGTTGCTGCCCGCTTTAATGATGCTGATGCGGGTGTGATAGATTCTCTCGAGGTTTTCCGAGGAAATAGTTTGCTGAGCCGGGCCCTGTGCAATTATTCTGCCGTGATCGATGAAAACTGCGGTGTCAGAAGTCCATAACGCATGCTCTGGAAAGTGAGAAGTATTGATACAGGTTATGCCTTGATTGGCAAGCGATCGCATCTGTTTCAAAAGCATGAGCTGGTTGCCGTAGTCAAGGCCGGAAACCGGTTCGTCGAATACCAGAATGTCGGCCTGCTGAGTAAGTGCGCGGGCAATCAGCACCAATTGCTGCTCTCCGCCACTTAGCTCGGTATAGGGGCGTTGATGCAGATGGGCGATATTCAGTCTTCGCAGACAGTCCATGGCAATTTCGATATCTTTTTTGCCGATGCTTGCAAATGCCGAGCTATAAGGGTGTCGACCCATGGCGACGACTTCAATTACCGGAAAAGAAAATGCCGGAATGTGTTTTTGCGGAACGTAGGCAAGAATTCTGGCTCTTTCTCGCGGTGAAAATGTCGATAGCTCGCGTTCATCGATCATTATCTTCCCTGATTCAGGTGTAAGCAAGCCGAGAATGAGCTTTAGCAGGGTTGTTTTGCCCGAACCATTCGGACCGAGCAGGGTCGTTACTTTGCCAGTTTCGATACCAAGTGAAATTTTATCGAGAACTTGCTGCTTACCATAGGAAAATGATAGTTCCTCAATTTTTATCATCCGTTCCATCTCCTGTCGGTACGCCACAAAATCAAAACAAAGAATGGAACCCCGATCAAAGCGGTCATGATGCCAATCGGTATTTCGCCTGAAGAGGCGCTGCGGCAGAGATCGTCTACCAAAAGCAAGTAACTTGCTCCAAGAAGAGCTGCAGTTGGGATCAATTTTCGGTTGTCGGGTCCAACCAGCATTCTTGCGATGTGTGGAATCATCAAGCCAACCCAGCTGATCATTCCTCCCAAGGCAACTGTAAGGCTGCAGATTAGGGTGGTAACAGCAATCAGCAGGTTGCGAACCAGATTTACCCTGACACCCAGGGCCTGTGCTTCGTCTTCACCCATACTGAGTAGATTCAAATAACCCGAAAAGGCGATGATGAAAATCAGTCCAAAGAGCATTACCGGTGCCATTGTAGTTATTGCCGGCGAGGAAACACTTGAAAAACCGCCTAATAAAAGAGTTACGATTGCTGGCAGCTCATTTTGCGGGTCGGCAAGATATTTTAAAACCGAAATCAGTGCGGTGAAAAATGAAGAGCTGATTATTCCGCCGATGAGCAGCATTATCAAGCGGTTGCCCTTGAAAAGACGTGCGAGAAGAAGTGCAAATATCACCGCGATACTGCCGAATATAAAGGCTCCTAGCTGGGCAAGAAAAAGAGATCGGCCGAAAAGCATGCCAAGAGCTGAGCCGAAGCCAGCTCCCGCAAGAACGCCGAGCAGTCCGGGAGACACTAAAGGGTTGATGAACATGCTTTGATATGCAGCTCCGGAAACCGCCAGAGAAGCTCCGGCCAGCAGCGCGGCAAGAATGCGCGGAAAGCGGATTTGCATGACAATCTGGTAGGTCTGGGTCTGGTCACCTTGCCAGTAGGCTCGTAACGAATTGAAAATTTCTGTAAAACTCAAATCAACTGAACCCAGTCGCAAAGAGAAAAAAACATTGGCCAACAAAATCAGGGCAAGTGCAAATATTACTGAAGAATAGCGTTTGGTAAGCATTTAAATTCTCTTGGTCGGGCGATGTTCTGGAACTGGAATTGTAAATCTAATTGCCTGTCTAGTAAAGTGTTAATTTTCTTCGATGATTGCTTTTGCCGCTTCCTGCCAGCCTGGAAAACGTTGCAGAAAATTTGAAAACTCTTCAGATGTGCGAGATGCAAAAAAAGTCTGCGGTTCATGCCCAGGAAAAGATGTTTTGACGGCATAGGCATGCAGAAGATGGTTCTTAGAGCCTAATTCCATAAGATCAGAGTCGCTTAAATCATCGTCGCAGCGCTTCAAAAAATAGTAGCCTTCTTTATAATACAGCTTTTCACCAATCAGCGAATGGCCCAGATGCTCAAGATGGGCGCGAATCTGGTGCTTTCGCCCGGTTTCCAGCTTGATCAACAGCAAACTGCACTCATCATCTGAATTCAGGCGAAAAAAAATCGATGAGGCCGGTTTTCCATCTTCGGCAACCAGCATTTTATAACGCACCGGTGGGGTTAGTGACTCTTTCAGCGGCTGATCGACTACTGTTTTTTCCCAGGGAAAATGCCCGCGGACCACAGCGAGATAAAATTTTCCGGTTAAATAGTCTTTAAAATTCTTTTTTAATTTTCTCGGCGCAAGGCTTGTCCAGCAAAGAAACATCAGGCCACTGGTTTCCCGGTCGAGTCGCTGTAACGGGTTAATGTCGGCTGAGCCTTCGTTGCGCCTGATCGATGCTATTAAAGTTTGGTGATAAAATCTGCGTGTCGAATGAACCGGTAGTCCGGCTGGTTTATTTACCAGCAGCAAAAAATCGTTGCGCCAGATCGTCTGATAATCGCTATCGATATCGGGTTCTTCAAAATCCGGAATCTCAAAACAAAGATCGTCGCCTTCTACCAGAATTTGCTCTGAAAAAGCTTTCTTGCCATTGATGAGTATTTGCCCATCGTCAATCTTAGCTTGCCAGAAAGAAACCGGGTGATAAGAGAATCTCTCGGCAATTGCTAAAACCAGGGTTTTGCCAGCGCTTCTGGCATCGATGACTGTGTTGAGCCTGAGGTCATATTTCATCTGAAGAATTCAAAGATTGGTGTATTTGGTTGCCTTGCCCCGACATTTTTCGACCGGATATTTTTCGGCATTCTTTTTCAGCTTGTTTTCGATGGCCTGGAACATGTCGATTCCCAGATCGTCGGCAAGAAGCATCAAATAAACAACGGTATCGGCAATTTCATCGGCAAAACGTTCTTTGTCGTTTTTGACCTTTTGTTTGACTTCTTCTTCCGTTTGCCAGAGAAATTCCTGCATCAGCTCAGCAGCCTCGATTGCTGCGGCCATTGCCAGGTCTTTGGGCTTATGAAACTTCTCCCAATTGCGTTCCTGGCGAAAAATCATCAGTTTCTTGAGTAGTTCGTGGTAGGTTTTCATCTTTTTCTCCTGGCCTCTGGTTTAGTATTAGTGCATATCGACGGGCAGTTCAGCAGGAAGGTTGTAACGGCTGTTCAGCTTCTGGATGATTTCGTTTGAATTCTTTTCAGCGAGAATCCTGGCAGCTTTAACCGGGTCATCGAACTTTTTACAAAGTGAAAGGTAGGCGTTTATCAAGGGCGAAGCATTTGGGGCGCTGGTTTGTGGGCTGGCTCCTGCCATAGCAAGTTCGATTACCGTAGGCAGGTTGTTTTTGGCAATTGCCCAATCAATAGGCGTGCGTCCCTTTTTGTCGGTGCAATCGAAGCTGGTGGTCGAGGAATTCGCCTCGAGAATTATAACCGATATTCCATGCCTGGCTGCGTAATGCAAAGCGGTTTCACCCTTGATATCGGCAATGTCTGGCTGGGCTTTGAACTTCATCAGTAATTCGGAGTTCTTTTGGTGGTTGTTTCTGGCGGCAAATAACAATGGCGTGACCAGGTCTTTGCAGGGTGCGTCAGGGTTTGCACCCTTTATGAGGAAGCTGCCAACGAGTTCAGGGTTATTTAAGGCTGACGCGTAACCGAGCATGGTGTAACCGTAACCGTCAGGCATGTCGATTTTCGCAAGATTATTCCAGGAGATGCGCTCAGGTTTGTTTTTCCAGGTGGCATTGTGGTTTGGATATTGAAGACGATGGAACAAGTCGGTAAACGGCAGGAATTTTTCATCGGTGCTACCGATCATTTTGCCCCATTGCCAGGCGTTGCTGTTAATGTTGACAATATGCCAATATCCTGGATAAAGCCATAAGGCTGTCCAGCCTGCCAGTATGAGCAGTGAAAGCAACTTTTTTAACATTTTGAACAAGCTTTTCATTTACATTGCTGATTATAGCATATCAGGTTGATGATCTTTGCCAACAGCCAATTTTCCTGAAGGCGGGTTTGGCTTACGAAATATTTGAGATTAACAGGAAGGAAATGTCGTCTTTCGGGGAGCATTTTCCGCAGAATGATTGCATTTGTCCGATTATCGCCTGGGCCATTTCTTTTGGATCCGCTTGCTTTTTTTCTTGAATTAGCTGGATAAGGCGTTCTTCGCCGAGAGCTTGGCCGCTGCAATCGACGCATTCGGTTATTCCGTCGGTGAATAGAAGTAAACGATGATCCTGGGATAACACAAGTTTTGTTTCCTCCCATTGATGGGGGAGTCCCAAACCAAGCATCGGACCATGAATCGTCACGAATTCCGGTGGCGCATTTTTGTGGATAAGCATCGGGAACGGATGTCCGGAATTGCAGTAGCGAAAAGTAAAAGAACCGACGTTCAATACTCCATAAATAATTGTGAAAAAGCTGCCAAATCGCGAAAATGGAAACTCTTTTTCAAGTTCACGCATCATTTTAGCTGGTTCGAGATAGGGCATGGAAACGTGCTGGCCAGAAGATGGTTGAAGAAATTGTGAAAGAACTACAGTTATCATTGCCGCTCTGGTTCCGTGACCACTGACATCGACCAGGTAAACCAGAAAGTTTTCTTCGTCATAGGGAACAACATTCACCAAGTCGCCTCCCATGCTTTCGCATGGAATGCATTGCCAGTCAAATTGGTAAACTCCATTTTGGGGTAACTTTTTAGGCAATAAAGAACGTTGAATCAGGCTTGCTGCCTTAAGGTCGTCGGCCATTTTCAATTGATCTTTTCGCAACTGTTGGTTTGCTTCATGCAACTTTTTATCAAGGACAGAATAGTTCATAAGCAATTTTTTGAGCAATTCGTTGTTAATTTGTTCATCTTTTTTTCGCGCTTCCAGTTCAAGCGCATAAGTGATGAACTCAGCCGGGACGTCTTTGTTCATGCATACCAGCTCAAAAAGCTTCTGAATTCTTTTTCTTGAATTTTCTGACATTAAAATTCTGAGAAGCGGTCTATTCCAACCATATCCAGGCTATGCAGTCTCTGTAGAACCAGTTTTCCCGTTTCTTTGTCGAGAATGCTACCGTGTTGTGGGGCGATTCGTTCAAACTCCAGTTGCTCTATCTGTTTCATCGCATAACGCAGTGCCTTGCATGAAGGCATGACATTTTGATGAAAGGAAAAAATATCATATAGAGGACATGGTTCTGAGGTTTGGGCGCAAATTTTTGCCTGTACGCAGGTGCGGCATCTTGGGGTTAATTTCAGGTAAAGATCCCATTTTCTGCTGTAGCTGCCAAAAAGGTCACTTGAAAAAAGGGTTTGAGTGGCATGATCATAGGTTACGAAGCTTCCCTGGGCATGAGCGTATGGGGTTTGCAGAAACTTCAGGCGTCTGCCGCTTGAAAAACTGAATTCAAAATTCAGTTCCTTAAGACTTATGAAATTAGTATTGGTTGCATAATGTGAGATGAAAAGGTGGTTTTCCTCATTGGAAATTATTTTCAGGTTCGGTGAATCTATGATTCCCTCGAGGTTGGGAATGCTTCCACAGATATCCGGGTCATAATGAGAGTAGATGAGGCACTTGATCTTGTCAGGACTAACCCCGGCCTTGAGAATTTTCATCATTACGGTTGGAAAATCCGGCCGGCTGCCTCCATCGATCAATACTGCTTCATTATTGTCGACAATAAGGTAAGGATTGCAGTGTAGACCTGAAGGGCCCTCGCTCAAGCCGACCCAGAAAATGCCACCAGCTATTTCAATCGGTTGATTATAGTCCAGTTCCATGCTTTTTCACTCGCTGAAGAAAGATGAAAGCCATTTTACGACGCCGGACTTTTTTTCTGAAGCTTTCGTCTTGCCTTCTGCAAGATACTCGCAAATTGCTTCAATGTCTTTTTTGGCCGGTGAATTGTCTGCATAGTCAACAATGGTTCTGCCCTTGAACATTGCTTCATTGAGAGTAATCGGATCATTGGCAACAGTAAACCACTGGCTCTCAAGCATCTTTTTGTATTCTTGCAGATATGCTCCCTGATCGTGATTGAAACGGTTCAAGACTCCAAGAAATTTTCCCGGGGGATAGTTTAGACTTGAAAGAGCGGTCAAAAGTCTTTTGAATCGCGTTATTTCAGGGAGCGAGGAGCGGGTGACGAAAACAATAAGGTCTGAAATATCCCACAAAAGAATGGAATATTCATCGATGTGGCTGCCGACTGCAAGAATTACGAAATCAGCGTTTCTGGCACATTCCTGCACGATCTGGTTCAAATTTGATCTTGATACGAGATCGGATTCCTGAGGTAATTCGGGAGCTGCCAAAAGGCTGAGACCATTTTTCTTGATCAGATATTTTTCAATGTTCTTGAAAATCAATCGTTCTTCTCTTTGCACTAGCCTCGCGATATTCGGCTTACAGGCAGAGCCCATGTGCAGATAACAATCGCCAAGCTGCAGATCGCCATCGATAACGATTACTTTGAATCCTCTTGCAACAAGGGCTGCAGAGATGCTCATCGCCAGGGTCGTTCTGCCAGAACCATCTTTGGCTGAAACAAAGCCAATTAGCCGACCCATTTTTGAATTCATCGATTCAACTGCATCACGATAGTTTTTGCTTATTGCCAAAAGCAACTTGGTAGCAGAGGGAACCGATTCGGCCATGATTTTTTGCAAATCCGGCTTGCTCAAAACTATCAATGCTGAGTTTTCAGTGGCAACGACCGAGTGATTATAGAGATAGTTGTCGCCTAGAATGACTTCTTCACCACAGAATCCGCCTGGTTTGATAACTGAGATGACCTCATCGTCAAGCCCAGTCCGGGAAATGCGGTTTATTACCTTTAATCCTCCGGATTCCAGAAAGTAGACCTTTTCGCCGCGAGTTTTTTCTTCGTAAAGGACCTCATGCTTTTCAATCTTTTTTCGAAAAAGGTATTTTTGAATGATCGAAATATCTTCATTAGTCAGATTGTTTATTGCGAGCATGGTCAACTCCTTGTTGCCAAAGCGTTTTCCAAAGTTTCTGCAAAGCGAAACAGCTGATGAAGACCAAGAAGCTTGAAGACCTTCAAAACACCTTCCTGAATACCAACGAGGATCAATTCACGATTATTGCTTTTAAGCTGGGTAAAAAATTGTACTAGACTGGTTATACCCGAGCTATAAATAACTTCAACCTCGGTCAGGTCCAGAACTACTATTGGCAATTGATTCTTAAAAGCTTCATTGAAACAACTGATGATTTCTTCACAGTTGTCAGGGTAAATCGATTCATTGATCTGAATAATAAAACAGTCTGCTTTTATGCTGGTATTTATCAATGTAGATCTCCTCAATAAAAAGTTTCGTGCGGCAACTGAATATTTCTTTGATTATGTTCAATCCTTTGTCAGGTGGTTGATTTGAATCAATCCTACTTTCTTTTCATCCCGGGGGTCTGGTAGAAAAGAGATGCCCTGATTGGAAAAGTGCAGGCCCGGCGTTTTTTTGTCGAGTGAATAGGGGCCCATTTTTGCCTCTACCTCTTCGAAACTACTGCCGATACCGATTCCCTGGGGGGTTCTAAGGTCGCTGAAGATACTATTTGTGGAAATCAGTATTTTTGCAATTTTGCCGTCGGATTTGTTAATGATTAAAGAAAGGCCCGGGTAAATCAGCTGCTTTTCATTTTGAGTTTGAAAAGAGTTGGGCGGTTGCCCGAATTGTTTTATGGCCTTGTCAATGCCTTCACCAATTTGAATTATAGGGTGAATGCCATAGCCCGGCAGTATAGAAGCTTGCTGCGCATCCTGTCCGGAAAAAATCATTGAATGGCTCTCGTCTAATCTTGTGGCAACACGGCCTGGCCTTGTTTTCGGCTCATAGTCGGGAATTGAGTGGGACAGGGGCTTGAAGCATTTTTCAGCTTCACTCTGGAATGTTTTTAAAAGACTACCTGGTTCAATTTTTTCATTTGTTTCATAAGAGGGCACCCGAATGGCTGGCATTTCAATCGTAGTTTCAGCGACTGGCTGCGCTCTTTTGCCAATTGACTTTTTGATCTGTTTGCTTTGCTGACCAGGCTCTTCAATAACAGTATCTGGTTGTGAAGCTTTGGCCAAACTCGGTTCTTTTTCCGGGATTTCAGCAAGAACAACGGTTTCAGGCGGAATCTGCAGTGAGCTGGTTGCTTCAGGAATTTTATTCGATTGATTGTGGGAAACCTCAGATGGTGAGGTAATTGAGGAGGGGGAGGCGACAACCACCTGTTGACCGTCGAGGTCAATGGTAACCGGTGCCGAAGCCGGAAGCTCGATAACAATAGTTGCAGAGGCCGTAGAAACCTGATCACTGTCGATTAAAGGCGATTTGGGCGGGATTCCCGCAATCAGTTGAAAAACCGGTTGATGTCTAATTTTAAGGTCTGCAGCGAACATTTCTCTGGAAATTTTCTGAATCACCGATAGTGAAAGAGTCATTACCGAAATGGTAATAAGAAATGCCAGGGCAGCCTGAGTCATAGGCAGCGACAGCAATTTGACGAAGGCGCGAACATTCTGGCGTGCGTCTCTGGTCGAGAGTTCACCGCTTATCGGATCGACGAAAATCTCCATGCCAGGTGCGCCGCCAATGTAGGCTGCTCCGGAAAAATGAGATGAATAAAGGCGGTGGCAAAAAGCATCGGCTTCTTCGAGAGACAGTTCAAAATCACTGACCTGAACCAGCTGATTGCGCAATGTCTGCACAAAAATGGCGTAACGGTTTAGATTGGAGTCTACGACAGGGTTTGAAAGTATATGAGGCTCTGAACTGACGCCAATAGCCTTGATCTGGTTGAAAGCGGCAATTACGACGACTCGCCGATAAAAAAAACGCTGCTGGCTTAAAGCAAGCCAGTTCTTTTCAAAATCAAAGATGTAAAAATCCTGAATATATTCAAGCGGCAGAGTTAAGACTTCTATTGTTCCCCAGAAGATCAGAAAAAAGAGCAGCTGCATGAACAAGTCGGGAACGTCATTGCCAAAAGGAAAAATCAGCTGGACGATCATGGTTGCGGCCGATACAATCAGAAAACCATAGCAAAGCCGCTTCGCCCAGCGGGCAATTTTTTCAAGAAAGCTTCTTTTGCGAAATCTTTCGAAAAAGATGCCATCACTGTTGATTGGCGACAAATGCTCAAAATTCATTATTAGATCTCACATGGGTTGAGTTTTAGAATATTATATCAGATTTATTCTTTGTCGCTAAACTAAACTTTGTCGCATCAGGTATCGATAATTTAGCTGGAAAAAATCGGCAGGTAAATATAGAATAGCTTGCAATAAAGGTACAGGTAGGATTATGTCAGGAGACAGGCGCAAAAGCGATAGTAGAAGAGCTTCCGATCGCAGATCGGCTGATCGACGCGCTCAGAATGCCGATCGCCGGGGTGTTGAAGGGCGAAGAACCGTCGATACGGCGAAAAGCCCGGCAAAGCAGGAACAGGCGGCACCTGTTCCCGGGCGAGCGGCTGAAACGGTCAAAAAGATCCTCAAACGTCTGGCCATTTTGCTTGTGGTTCTGGTAACTGTCTTTACCGGTCTCATCGTTTATTTTTTCAGTAACTTTGAATACTACATGAACAAGATTGCTCAGAACATCGAAATAGAAAACACTAAAGCGACGATAGATGGTGAAAGTCTCACCGACCGAATCACAAGGGCAAGTCTCATGCTGAAGGTTACCAATCGTTTGCCATTTGCCGTGGTTTTGCAGAATCTCAAGATGAATGCAAAAATCAGCGGTTACACTGTTGCCAAAGGCGTTCAGGTCATGCAGCGTGTCGCGGTCGAAGCCGGTCAGGAAAAGACCCTTCAAGTGCAGTTTCATGTTGACTCGATCATGACCCGTCGTGGTTTGCAGAAAGCCATCAAAAAGAACGCCGGTTCATTATTGAAATCTTTGCTGTCGAATATTCAGGGCAAAAAAGATGCTTTCAAAGAAAATATCATCGGCTTGATGGCAACCGAAGGCAGTGCTGAATTTCGCCTGATGATAGGCGGGATCGAGATTCCCTTCGAGAGGAAATTCAATTTTTCTCAGGGTTCCTGACTGTTTTGTTGCCCCAGAGCCCGCTCAAGCTTTTCCCAGTCCAGATCGAGCATTTTCTGCTGCAAATTCGGATTTTCCATGAGTTTTTGCAGGGCCGGGTGTTTGATCAGGCCGGCTATATCACGCTGTTGAACCAGTTGCTGAATTTCCGGGTTATTCTGAACTTCGATAATTTCAGGCATTTCTGCCAGTGGCTGCATTACTTCCATGACGACTTTACCGTCGACTTTCTCTGGATCTATTCCCTGAGATAGTCGGGTCATGGTTTTAACAGCCCTGACTGCATTTCTGGCCTGATCAGGTAGAACCGGAGCGACCATTTTTTCGGTTGAACCGCTGATGAACTTGATTATTTCAGGTTGGTTGCCGGCAAGACTGCTGCCTGGAGCAATACTCAAGGCAACCATGACCAGCATACCTATCAGCAGGCCTTCAAAGCCCCCGATAAAAGCTCCAAGAACTTTTGAGGCCATAGATGGCTGATGGTTTTTCAAGGCTAGCGCGATTCCCTGACCTGCGCCGAGATAAACCAGAAAGAAAATACCGTAGAAACCGGCCACTTCGCCGAGAATGCCTTTCAGAGGAACAATTGCCGTTAAGTGTCCGCGCAAAAACCAGCCGGCTCCAAAGGCGCAAACGATGCGCCCGATAGAAAGAATCTCGGCAAGGGTTCCGCGAGAGTATGCCCGAAATGATCCGCTGATGATAAAGAGCAATAACGCGGGCAATGCCAGTTGTGAATGCTTGAAAGAGAAAACGGTTGCGGCAATGGTGCCAAGATTCAACAAAAAAAGAAAAAATCCTGCCAGAAACCCGGCAGAATTTTTTTTGTTCTCTGACATAGGAAAGGATTAGAAGAAGCTGGCAATGTCCTTGTAGGTTACAAAGACCAGTAGGGTTAACAGGCAAAGCATGCCGATAAAGTGGATGTTTTCTTCAACTTTGGGGGTAATCGCCAGTTTCAGGCCAGTAATCGCATTGATGATTGAAAAAAGAAGTTCGAGAAGAAGAAAGACAATTCGGCCACCGTCTAGAACCGGGAGCGGCAGAAGGTTAATCAGACCGATGTTTACCGACAGGATGGCAGTCAGATAAAGAAGATCGAAAATACCTTTCGAAGACTGATCTTTAATCATCTTCATTATTTTTACCGGGCCGGCAACATCAGCCTGAGTTTGCCGGGTAACCATTTTTACCAGTCCGCCAACGGTCTGTGCGATGATGTCTATGCCATCTTCAACGCCCTTGACAAAGGCTTTGCTGAAAGGAAGTTTCTGGAAATCGAAGTTGTTGGGAGCCAGACTGATGCCGATTTTGGCTGATCCCATTTCTCCTTCGGGAATTACTTTAACTTCAAGGATTTCCAGGTCGTGGACCTGGTATGAATTGTTGTTTACTGCCAGGTCTTCCTGAAGAATGGCTCCGCCGGCCGCTGATTTCGGGATCGGGTGGTTGCGGGCCACGCTCAGAGTAATCTGCTGGCCGGCGCTGTTGTTTATCATGCGGATACCGTCAGCCCAGTCAGTTAATTTCTGCCCGTTTATGGCGGTTATGATATCACCAGAGCGAATCCCAGCTTCGTAAGCCGGTTTTCCCTGCATGGCATCGATGACTCCAATATTGGTTAACGGGCCACCTGAGATGGCGTAAATCGTAACGAAAAGCACGATTGCCCAGACAAGATTCATTATCGATCCCGCTGCAAGAACAAGCATCTTTGCCCAGCGCGGCCGGGTCAGATAGCTCTTGGGGTGATCAGGCGGAACGACTGGAAGATCGGGATCCGGTTCCGGTGGTTCTTCACCTTCGGGCAATTCTTCCTCGACGTTGTCCATACCTGCCAGTCGAACGAAACCGCCCAATGGGAAAGGTCGAAATGAATAAAGAGTTTCGCCGTATTGTTTTTTTACCAGGCGGTTGCCAAAGCCAATGGCAAATTCCAAAACCCAGATGCCGGTCAATTTGGCAGTGATATAATGACCGAATTCATGCACCAGGGCGATGCTGACCAGAACGAAGGAAATTGACAGAATAGTTTTTACTATGACATAGAGCAGAGCTAACATCTAACGACCTTTCTACGAAACTAAATCACAATCAGAGCATAGCACAGCGGACCCATGAAAAGAATACTGTCGATGCGGTCGAGAACACCGCCGTGGGCCCCAAATATCGCTCCGGAATCCTTGATCTCGGATTCACGCTTCAATACTGATTCAAATAAATCGGCAATTTGCCCGATAATGGCAACCGAAAATGCCATTCCAAAAAAACGAATATCTTCAAGAACGATCAGATTAAAATGGCGCATCAACAAAAAGAAGCCAATGCAGGAAATGGCACCGCCAACTGCGCCGGAAATGGTCTTGTTCGGGCTTATCTTTGGTGAAAGTTTCGGGCCGCGCAGAGACATGCCAAAAACGTAAGCCCCAATATCAAGTGCCCAGATTGCTGCAAGAATAATGAAAAGCAGCTGTCCGCCCTTGTTTAAAGCCAACAGAAGGTAAAAGCTCAGGCAAAACGGCAAATAGATGATGCTGAATAGTCCAAGAGTGAAGCGTTTGTAGCCATCACCTCTCAGTCCGCGCAAAACAATGAAGGCAACCATGGCAATCGCCGATGCGGCAAAAGAAAAGACTATGCCACGTTCACCATAAAAATGGGCGCTGGTAAGAATGGCTATGCCGGCCAGCCATTCAGGAACAGGTCTGAATGGAAAATCCCGGTTAAGCATCGATGCCAGCTCAAATTGGCCAATCAAGCAAATCACCGCCAGAAAAATCAGGCGGGTGACATCTCCGGCGGCGACAAGCAGTCCATAGACTGCCGGAATTCCAATTAAAATAACGGGTATACGTGCCAGCATCAGTTTTCCTGAAGTTGTTCGCTGATCAGGCCAAAACGTCTTTCACGGCCCTGATAAGCGAGAATTGCCCGAAGCAGCTCGACGTCGTCGAAATCTGGCCAGAGAACTTCGGTAAAATAAAGCTCAGAATAAGCGCTGCGCCAGAGGTGAAAATTGCTGGTGCGCATTTCGCCGCTGGTACGAACCATCAGGTCGACATCGGGAATTTCAGGCCAGTAAAGGTTTTTCCCGATCAGCTCTTCATTGATTTTATCGATGCTGATACCCGATTTTACGATGGCTTTCACCGCATCGACTATTTCGGCGCGGCCGCCATAGTTGATACAGAGATTAAGGCTCAAGCCAGGGTTGTTTTGCATCAATTTTGTCGAAATATCAGCCTCTTTGACGATCTCAGGAGCCAGTTCGTTAAGTCGACCAACGAGCTTGAATCTCACCCCTTCGGCGTGCAATTCGTTGCGTTCTTTAACGATATAGGCTTTGATCAGTTTCATCAGTGCCGAAACTTCAAAACTTGGCCGGGCCCAGTTTTCAACCGAGAATGCATACAGGCTGATATGTTTGACCCCAAGGTCATCGGCGTAGCGAACCACAGTTTTAACTCGGCGCGCACCCTCCTGATGACCTTTAATTCTGCTTAGACCGCGCTGTTTGGCCCAGCGACCATTGCCATCCATGATAATGCCAATGTGGGCCGGAATGTTGTCGCGGTCGAGCCGAGCTTCAAGCTCGAGTTTCAGCTCATCTCTTGTCATCGTCAATCTTTCTCGGTTACTTTGACAATGGCATCTACAGGGCATACTTCAGCACATTTGCCACAGTCGGTGCATTTGTTGGTAATGACGTATGGAAAACCGATCTTGATTGCCTTGACGGGACAAACGGAATGGCAGGTGCCGCATGATACGCACTCTTCAGTGATTCGATACATACTTACTTCCCGAGAATTTCGTTTTCTTTGCTGGACAAAACGCTGTTGATGAGTTCAACATACTCGTCGGTAAGCTTCTGAATGCGGTCGAGAGCTTTTTTACATTCATCCTGGGTAATTTCGCTCTTCTTTTCCATGGCCTTGAGCGTATCATTAGCATCACGACGGACATTGCGAATGGCTACGCGATATTCTTCGGCTTTCTTTTTGGCGTTTTTGACCAGGTCGTTGCGGCGTTCTTCGGTCAGCGGTGGGATTGGCAGGCGAATGAGGTTGCCGTCATTCATCGGGTTCAGTCCCAGATCTGATTTTTGAATTGCCTTTTCGATTTCGCCCAGCAGAGTTTTATCCCAGGCCTGGATGACCAGTGATTTTGGATCTGGGGCTGAAACGGAAGCTACGTGTTGTAGGGGAGTTTCCTGACCGTATTGCATTACGGTTATGCGGCTAAGCAAAGATGGCGTGGCGCGAGAGGTGCGCATGGTTGAAAAATCTTTTTTCAAAACTTCCACAGACTGGATCATTTTGTTTTTGGCATCGTTGATTATTGATTCGTATGACATGAAGATTTTCCTCCTGATTATTCTTTTTCGATTACGTTAGTGCCGATGTTTTCGCCTTGACAGGCCTTGAGTATGGCCCCAGTCTGATTCATTGATAAAACCTTGAGGGGCATTTTATTGTCGCGGCAAAGGGTTATTGCAGCCAGATCCATAACCTGAAGTCTTCTTTCAAGCACTTCAGAATAGGTGATGCTGGTGAACTTGCGTGCTTTTTTATTTTTGCAGGGGTCGGAGTCGTAGACTCCATCAACTTTGGTTCCCTTGATGAGAACATCGCAGCCTGTTTCAATTGCGCGCAGGGCTGCGGCTGAATCAGTGCTGAAATAGGGGTTGCCGGTTCCGCCCGAATACAAGCAGACTACGCCCTGGTCGAGCAGATCGCGTGCGACGTCGATATTGTAGGGACGGGTCATTTCGCCAATTGGCATGGCTGAGAAAACAGCGGTTTTAATGCCGATGTCTTCAAGATGTTCAGCAAAGCAGATGGCGTTCATAACTGTTGCGAGCATGCCTATTGCATCGCCACGATGACGTTTGAGCGCTGGGAGTGCTGAACGTGCACCGCGGAAAAAGTTTCCACCACCAATAACGATTCCTGGGGTGATTTGTTCATCGACAAGGCTTTTTACTTCAAGCGCAAAATTTTCGAGGGTCTGACGGTCAAAAGAGAAACCATCCTGCCCCCCTAACATTTCGCCGCTGAGTTTAAGCAGCGGTCTATTGAAAATGGCTTTATGGTTCTTTTTTTTCATTTTACAACCTGTAAAACAGAGGTAGAGACGCCTGATGACAGACGTCTCTACCAGTTTTAACTCTTAAGAATGTTCGGAATCAGTTTCACTTATACCTTATCCGGCTGCTTCAGCAGATTTTTCTTCGGGAGTTTCGGTTTCAGCACCAGCTTCGCCGAGTGCCCATCTGCGGAAGGTTACCAGAGCAACCTTGCTGCCGATTTTTTTGGAAAGTTCGGCAGTCAGATCTTTGATTGCTTTGGAATCATCTTTAACATAGGCCTGCTCATTGAGGCAGTATTCTTTGTAGTATTTGGCGAGGCGGCCGTCAACGATTTTATTAACGATGTCTTCGGGTTTGTTGGCGTTTTTCGGATCATTTTTGATCTGACCGAGAATTACGTCTTTTTCACGAGCCAGGTCTGCTGCTGGCACTTCTTCGGGGAGAGTGTACAGAGGCTTCATGGCTGCTGCCTGAAGAGCGATTTCATGGGCAATGGTCAGAGCTTCAGCATTCTGAGCTGCTTCAGCGTTTTCGGTTTCGAGCTGAACCAGAACGCCGATGTTACCATCGCCATGGATGTATGTGTCGAACAGACCGAATTTGCCATTGCCGATTTCGAAGCGTTCGACGCGGCCGAAACTCATGTTTTCGCCGGTGTTGGCAACCATTGATTTGCGATATTCTTCGCCGGGCTGGCCGTCGATGGTCGCTTTTTCAAGGTCGGCAACTGTTTTGATGGCCGGATTGTTCAGAACAGCTTTGGCAAGCTTGTCTGCGAAAGCTACGAAATTGTCGTTTCTGGCAACAAAGTCGGTTTCACAGTTCACTTCGAGAATAACTGCGGTTCTTCTGTCTTCGCTGGTCATCGGAACAACCAGACCCTGAGAAGTCGCACGCCCAGAGCGTTTATCTGCAGAAGCGAGACCCTTCTTGCGAAGAAAATCAACTGCTTCTTCAAAATTTCCGCCACATTCCTGCAGCGCTTCTTTGCATTTCATCATGCCGGCGCCGGTTTTATCTCGAAGGTCTTTTACCATTTGAGCTGTTATCTGCATAGTCTTACACCTTTCAAACAATTTTTTAATAACGTTAGTCGATTACGAGTTTGTCTTCTTCTTCGTCTTCAGAGCCAGCAGCTTCAACAACCATTTCTTTTTCTTCAGCTACTTCGGCTTTGAATTCGCCATCTTCCTGAACATCGTTGAAAGACTTACCCTCAAGGGCTTCGAGCACTGAGTCAGAAATAAGGCTGGTGACAAGTTTTACTGCTCTGATAGCATCGTCATTTCCGGGAATGACGTAGTCGATATCATCGGGATCGCAGTTTGTATCGACGACTGAAACTATGGGGATGCCTACTTTTTTGGCTTCAGCTACAGCGATAGCTTCTTTGTGGGGATCGATTACGAAAAGAGCCCCGGGCATGCCCTTCATGTTTTTAATGCCGCCGAGAGCGCGATCGAGTTTTTCGCGTTCTTTTTTCATGCGGGAAGCTTCTTTTTTCGGATAAGACTCAATCTTGCCGCTTTCGATAAGATCATCAAGTTCTTTCAATCTTGAAATTCTTTTTTCGATAGTGACGTGGTTGGTCAGCATACCGCCGAGCCAGCGGTAATTTACAAAATACATACCGCAGCGTTCAGCTTCCTGTTTAATGATGTCCTGTGCCTGTCTTTTTGTACTGACAAAAAGAATCGGCTTGCCTTCGCGAACTACGCTTTTGATAAAATCGCAGGCTTCATCGAGAAGCTTGGTAGTCTTTTGAAGGTCGATAATGTAAATGCCATTGCGTGCTGTGAAGATGTACTTGGCCATCTTGGGGTTCCATCTTCTGGTCTGGTGGCCAAAATGAACACCAGCTTCCAGCAGGTTTTTCATTGAAACGATACCCATTTGAAACTGTACCTCCGAAATAATTCTTAAAAGTTAAATTGGTCTGGCTATGTTAGCTCAATTTGCATTTATGGTCAAGTTATTCTTATGGGTCGAGTACCGTTATTACAGTCTTTGCCGGCGGGAAAGTCGGGAAAAGTCTTTCGTGAAGGCGATAGTCGCTGGGTGGTCGTGCTGCAACCCTTATTAGTAAAGGGATGAAGCTAATCGGTTGAACTGGCGAAAATCGCTGGCAATGCTGCTTTGCTCATGTATTGTTAAATAATTTAAAATATTGTAATATATTAAATAAGCATGGGAATCAGGTGAAATTTTATGGCGATAAAAAATGAAAAATTGCTGACTCTGGCGGAGGTGGCAGGATTGTTTCGCGTCTCTCGACATACGGTTCAGGCGTGGATTTCGCCAAGTTCACCCAACCACCGCCCTGAATTTGCAGCCATGGCAAGGCATGCCGGTCGAAAGACTCTGTTTGTTGAAGACGAGGCGTTGGCATGGTTGAATCAGCGCCGTGGGCCGGTATATTCAACTACGGTTTCAGAACGTTCCGCCTATTGGCGGGAAAGATTCGTTGCCGGTCGTGGTCTGTTGAAGGGACTGATCAAAGCGGGCGAACAAAACCCTGGTTTTATCAATTTTCAGGGCGGATTGCTTGGTCTCGATGCTGCTCCTCTTCTTGTCTGGTTGGCAGATGGGCCTGGTGCAGGCCCTCTGTATAACCTGATTATGCGCGCCGACGGTTTGATAATGCCGATTCCTCTGGCAGCATGGGTTCTGCGTCGGTCGCAACGTTTTGTCGGAAAATTGAGATTGTTACAGGACTTTATCGTTGAACAGAATATTTTTGAGCTTGCCCCTTTCAATGAAGAAAGCCTAAAACGCGGGCTTGAGCTTGGCGGCCAGATCAACGAACTTACGCTGCAGAATTATTGTTGCAGTCTTTCTGCAGGTGCCACTGCCTTTTTGACCAGTGAAAAAAATATCTTGAAAGTTGCCGGACTTCCGGTAATTTCATTTTAGGCAAAAAGTGCTTTGGTTATCGGTAAGGTAATTGTATAATCTCTATAACTAGACTCCAAGGAATCAGCATAATCTATGATAGAAGAAATTCTGATCAGCCTGCAGGACAAGCTGCGCAGCCGTGATTTCCTCGATAATGAGCAGGCTATTGATAAGTTCACTTCGCTTCTGCAATCGCAAACTACCGACAAACAGAAAAAGATTATTTCCAACATTCTGCCGCTGGCCTTGTCGAGCAAGTTCGAGAGTATTCAGAAAAAGACTGTCCAGACAGTTATCAATTATCCGACCATTCTAAAAGACGTTCTTCCTTCTTTGCGACTTTCTTCGGATATGACCGTGCGCTTTTGGGCCCACTTCATCATGATAGAGCTTGGCTTTATCCGCCAGGAAGAACTCCTTGCAATCCTGGAAAGCCGTGAAAACGACGAAATTCGCAAAATAGCCCTTGAGTCGCTTGCTAAAAAGCCCGAACGCCGAGTTGTAATTGCTTTGCTCAACCGCATTTCCGATCCAAGCTGGATTGTTCGTAAGCAAGCAAAAAGAGCCCTGATTGAACAGGGCGACAGTATCTACCAGATCATTCAGGAATACTTTCAGAGCTGTTCCAGTCAGCAGAAATATGAATGTATAAAGATTATTCCTTTGATTCTTCGAGAAAAGGCTTTTACCCTGTTTCAACGCATGCTCGAGGCAGACAAGAGCGATGCACTCAAGCCCTATATTTGTGCCGGTCTTGGTGAAATAAGAACCGAGGCAGCAATGAAGACGCTTTTTTCCTTGCTCGATGACGATTCAATGCTGGTTCGGCAAGAATCGATCAAGTCGCTTTCCAACTGGGGCCGGGACATAGTTAATGCCCTGCTGGCAATTTTTCCGGCTGCCAAGCGCGAAACCAAGCTCAGTATTATGAGTCTTCTCGGTCGTGTTCTGGGCTTTGAACTAATTGAATTTTTCAAAGAGCGCTTTGGACCGCCGTCACAGGAGTCTAAGTTTTATTTGCTTACAGCTCTGGGCGAAATCCGCGATCCCAATGTGGTTGCTTATTTGATTCCTTACCTGAAGGATGAATCGATCTTCATTCAGGATTACACGGTTCGTATTCTTTCCCAATTGGGCGTTCATGCGGTTGATCCTTTGCTGGCATGTC
>CAZQUE010000036.1:0-42390 GCA_964596185.1 uncultured bacterium
GAAGCGGTAAAATTCGCCATGGTCGTTACGAATCCCAACAACAGCTCTCAGAAGGTTCGCCTTGCCCCTGAATCTTATGTTCTGGGGAAAGTTGCGCCTTCGGTTCGGGCCGGCAGCCAGGTTCAGCCTAGCGAATATTCGCAGCTGCTGATGAATCAGGCTCCTTTAGAAACCATTCTCAGACAACAGGCCAGACAGAATTTTGCCAACATGAACTTCAGGGCAAACCGGTCTATCAGAGCTTCTGACCATTCTGGCGAAACGGTTGGCGATATCGTCGTCATGCGTGTCGTGAATGATACTTTTGGCGTAACTTATGTCAGTAGAAACTGCAAACTTGAACGCATTAGCGCTCATTGCAAAATTTTCGTCGATCAGGATACTTACAATGGTTTGAGTGCGGTAACCGGTGTCGATGCCGTTACTAATGCCGACTTGATTCATTTTGAAAATGAATTTGAAACGCACATTTTTAATCTTATGACCGGTAGTTATGCGGATTTCTACGACATCGACAAAGACGGCAGGGTGTCAATTCTTATTTCACCTGTGTATGCAAAGCTTAACTTTGCCGGACTGTTCAATAGCAATGATTTTGCCGACAACCCAAACAGTAATCAGCGTGATCTGATCGGTATTTTTTCACCATATTCCGCCAAAAACTGGTCCGGTGAAAGGTGGCGTGAAGCTTCCAGAGAAACGATCTGCCATGAAATGCAGCATCTGGTCAATTATAGCGCGCATTTTTACTTTAACGGCGTTAACCAGATGGAAGATGAATGGCTCGATGAAAGTCTGTCGGTAGGGGCAGAGGCCAGGTATCGCCTGCTTAGGGGCAGCCCGATAATGGAAAACCGTTTCTCTCTTTGGGCCAACTCGCCCAGCTCGGTGGGATTACTTAATTTCAGCAGGGCCTTGTCTCAATACGGCATGGTTGGCCTGTTCAATTTCTTTCTCTATGAACAATCAGATTCATCTACGATCAAGTCAATGGTTAACTCGACTCAGCTCGGTATTGCCAACGTGAATAATCTTTTTATCAACCGCGACGGCATGAACGCAATGTTCAGAGACTGGGCTATGGCGGCTCTTCTTGATTCATTACGGGCTAACAATCAGATCGATATCTCTGGGATCAATGCAGGCTATCGCTATAAAACCAATCTTGGTCTCGATATTGAATACACTTCGGTAAATTATGGCTATTCGACATCTGAAGTCATTTTACCGGCTTATGGCGCGGCTTTTTACGTAATCAACCAGCCATCTGGTTTCGAAAACAGTGAATACAGATTTAGAGTAGAATCTGAGTCTGGAAAAAACGTCGATATTTTGATGGTTCGGCTTCCCTGAGATGCTCTTTAATATGCATTTTAATAATGCAAGTGGCCGGATACCATAGGCCGAATTCGGTAAAAATATAATCGCCCTGCTGCCCATTATGGGCAACAGGGCGATGCTTTTATGATCAGTGTTTGTCTTCTGTTTTAATCCTGTCTTTTGCCGGGATTTTTCTTTTTCTCACATGCTGGTCGAACCAATCGAACATTTCTGCCAGAACATGCAGAATCGATTCTCGTGCTTCGTAACCATGACCTTCAAATGGCAGAACCACAAGTCTGGCTGTTCCGCCATGACCTTTGATCGCGCCAAAAAGTCTTTTGCTCTGAATTGGGAAGGTGCCTGGGTTGGGGTCGTCTGATCCGTGGATCATTAACAGCGGCTCATTGATTTTGTTTGCATGGGTAAATGCCGAAAGCTTGATGTAGATTTCAGGGGCTTCCCAGAAAGTGCGTCGTTCGCCCTGAAAACCAAATGGCGTCAATGTGCGATTGTAGGCGCCGCTACGGGCAATGCCCGCAGCAAACAACTCTGTGTGGGCGAGAAGATTGGCGACCATGAATGCGCCGTAGGAATGACCGGCAATGCCGATTTTATTCCGATCAGCGATTCCCAGTTCGACGAGTTTGTCTACTGCGGCCTGTGCTCCAGCGGTAATTTGCTCAACGAAGGTATCATTGGCAGTAAGCGGATCGCCTACCACTGGAATTTCTGCATTGTCCAGCACTGCATAGCCGCGCAAAACGAAGAAAAGAATTGAAGTCCCTGAAATTCTCGCATAGCGATTGGTTGCGCTGCGAACCTGCCCGGCGGTTTTAATATCTGTATATTCGCGTGGATAAGCCCAGATAACCGTTGGGTAGCGCCGACCCGGACGATAATTCATCGGGTAATACAGAGTTCCAGAGAGGGGGACGCCATCATTGCGCTGATACTTGATCAGTTCTTTCTTAACCTTATTCAACTCAGGTGCTGGGGCAGGGTAGTTGGTCAGTTCTGTCGGCTCAGAAACCGAGCCTTTGACTATTTTTCGCAAAAAGAAATTGCGCGGATTTTCAACGTCTTCGCGGGCGGTAATAATGCCTTTGTGGCTGTTGTCGCTGAATTCAACGAAGCTTTCAAATGCTTCGAGTCCTGATCTGAAAATTTCCTGCTTTTCACCCGTCTTAACGTTGAAACGATGTAAAAAAGGTCGGTAACCTTCAGGGGTCGCTCCCTTGCCCTCAAGGTAGGCCCAGTCACCTTCTTCCAGTATCGCTACCGTTTGTCCATCGGGTCTGGCATAGTAAATCAGATTGCCGTCATCTTTGTATTGATCGTAATAGTTTCTGGAAAAAACCAGGCGGGATTCAGAAGCGATGTTATGTTTACTCAAATCGATTAATCTGGCCTTGATCCAGCGCGTGTCGCGATCGTAATCCCATACCAGAGCCATGTTTTCACGATCGAAAAAATCCAGACCACTGTAACGCATCGGTAGTTTGACGATTTCGCGTTCTGGATCCTGAAACGGTGCATCGATAGCCTTCATCACATCACGAAAGTCGACTTTGTTGTTCGGATCTCCGCCATCGAGAGCCTCGAACCAGCAAAGGGTTGCCGGAACAAGTCTTTGCCAGAAAGCATTGCGCATTCCGGTTTGCACGCCTTCGATCGGAATTTCATCGCCAACGGGTTGCTTTACCAGCTGCTTTACCGCTTTTCCGCCGGCATCCCATATTTCAAGGCGATGAGCGAAGCGGTAATGCGGAACCGTTCTTGAAAAAGGCTTCTCAAGAACCTTTACCAGATGATATCTGGCGTCAGGAGAGGTACTGAAAGAGGTTATCAGTTCAGGTTTTCCGATTTTGCTGACCCGGTTATTCTTGATGTTGATCTTGATTATCTGTGCTGTCGCATAGTATTCGAACAACCTCTCGTCATGGTTAGTCTGCAGAAGATCCTGATAAGTTCTTACCTGAGAAACCTTGCCTGAGGTCTGCTGAATTTCTGGGGCTTCAGGTATTGCTGGCGGTTCCGGTGGCAGGCCACGTTTCTCGAGGTAGGTCGGTATGAAGACAGTCTGACTGTCTTTGCCCCACCAGAATGGACTGAGTAATACGGAGTTGATTCTGGCTGGTCCGATCGGTTTTCCGCTTAGTTTCTCGGGGTCGAACAGCCAGACCTGGCTTTTTCCCGGCTGATAAAGGGCTGACAAGAAGTATTTGCCGTCTGGCGACCAGGTCGGATAACCGAATCTGGAGTTCTCAGGGAGCTTGAAGTCTTTTATTTCCCGGGTTTGCAGGTCAAGAACACGAATCTTTTTTACAAAATAGCTGCGTCTGGGAATATTATAGCGGGTGAGAATTCTTATCCCGGCCAGCTTTGCCGTTGGCTCAGCCAGATCTTCAAGGTTGAGTTGCGTTGTGTATTCAACCAATAGCGCTGTTTTTCCGTTCGGGTTGACTGAAATCTGTGGTGGATTGGGGGTGTCGACAATGTCTACGATCTTTTTTTCGGGTACGCGGTAACCTTCGCTGGCCATAAGTCTTACTTCTGCTGAAAAAGCCGCAAACAGCAAAGCTATCAGCAGGCTGGTCAGTATTTCCTTTCGCATTGTTTTTCCTTTCAGAAATATTCCATCTTGAAACATCGATGGCTGAAAGGCAGTTTAAGGTTTTTTCGGCAAGAATTGCAAATTATCGTAATAAAAGTTTAAAATTGCAGAATGCAGACATTTTTATCTTCACTATTCTCTGATTCGCATTATGCCGACGAGCTCAAAAGGGTTTTAACCTTTTCTGACAAAACCGCCGACCGTCTGCTGACCACATTTGGCCTGTTCCTTACCCTTACCCTGTTGAAGTTCATCGCTGACCGCTACATTCGCAAGAAAACCACCGATACCAAAAAAGCCTACGAATATCACCGGCTGATACTTTACATCTATAGCTTTATACTGATTCTTCTGGTTGGGCGTGTCTGGATCGAAGGAATGGATTCTCTGACCACCTTTCTTGGTTTGCTGAGCGCCGGTTTGGCGATTACCATGCACGATATTTTTGCCAACATGGCCGGATGGGCCTTCATTGTCTGGCGCAAGCCTTTTCGACTCGGTGACCGAATTCAAATCGGGAATCATGCCGGTGACGTCATCGATATAAGAATTATGCAGTTTTCAATCGTTGAAATCGGCAACTGGGTCGATGCCGATCAGAGTACCGGGCGCATAATTCATATTCCAAATATTCGCGTTTTAAGAGAGCCTATTGCCAATTATCACATTGGCTTCGAATTCATCTGGAACGAAGTATCTCTGACCGTTACTTTCGAAAGTAACTGGAAAAAAGCCAAGCAATTGCTCGATGAAATAATCGAGACCATCGCTACTCCCCTTGCACAGGGTGCACAGGAACAAATCCGCGAGTCGGCTGAAAAATATTTGATTCATTTTTCAAAACTGACGCCAATAGTCTATACTTCGGTTAAAGCCAATGGCGTCATGCTTTCTGCCAGATATCTGGTTGATCCGCGTAAGCGCCGCACCACCGAACACCAGATCTGGGAAGCAATCCTCGATAAAATTGCCGGGCAGCCTGACATCGCACTGGCATACCCGGCCACCAGAGTTTACCTCGACAATGAATCCAGGCCAGGTCAACCCTGATTCTTCTGCCGCCCCCAGATAATATAAATCAGCAGGCCGATTGGTCCGGTAAAGAATATCAATACCAGCCAACCCAGACGATTTGATTTGCATTTGCCATCTATTCCGGCAAAGAGAAGGGCTGAAGCCTGAAAGATAAAGGCAAACGCTACATAAATGGCGGCGAAAGTCGAAAATGCTCCCATTATTTTTCCTTTCTTTGGAAAATCTCAGCCAAGGTCGTTTGCCTGTAGCCATCTTTCTGCATCCAGAGCGGCGCTGCAGCCCGTGCCTGCCGCAGAAATCGCCTGGCGATAATGCGGGTCGATCACATCACCGCAGGCAAAAACTCCGGCAACGCTTGTGGCAGTAGAAGGATGGTTGACTTTGATGTAGCCCTTTTCATTGAGATCGATGGCGTCTTTGACAAATTCTGTGTTGGGAGTGTGCCCAATAGCCATGAAAAGGCCCTTACAAGGCAAATCAGATATTTCACCGCTAATGACATTTTTTACCTTTATTCCTTCCATGAACTGGCTGCCGTAAACTTCTTCGAGTACCGAATCGAGAACCATCTGAATTTTTGGGTTTTCAAAGGCCCTTTTTTGCATGGCTTTGCTTGCTCTGAATTCTTTGCGACGATGAACTAGAAGAACTTTTGCAGCAAATCTGGTTAAAAAGGTCGCTTCTTCGATAGCTGAATCGCCACCGCCAACAACAGCAATAACCTGGTTGCGAAACATTGGCAAAGCTCCGTCGCAGGTTGCACAGGCTGAAACGCCCTTGCCCCAGAAAGTCTTAACGCTTGGCAGGTCGAGAATCCTGGCACTGGCACCAGTTGCCAAAATTACCGAATGAGCTGCGATAGTTCTGCTTGAATTGCTGATCGTGAAGGGGCGGGAAGAGAAATCAACCTTGTCGATGTCTTCCATGATGAATTCAGTGCCAAAACGCTGCGCCTGCTTTTTCATATTGGCGATCAGCTCGGGACCGTCTATGCCTTCTGGGAAGCCAGGGAAATTTTCAACTTCAGTCGTTGTCATCAGTTGCCCACCGGCCTGACCGCCCTTCATAAAACCTTCAATTACCACTGGTTGCAAATCGGCGCGTGCTGTGTAGATAGCTGCAGTTAAACCTGCGGGTCCAGATCCGATTATTACTACTTTTTTGGCCATTGCAAACTCCTGATTTATTATTTTGTATTGCATTATAACTGAAATGCCATTTTTATAAAACCCCGGTTGGCCTAATTATTAACGATGCAGATCGAATCAGTTTATCTTTGTTGCAGAAATTGATAAAATGCCATCTATAAACTTCCGGAGGTTTTTATGACTGTTAAGAAAATCGGTTTTCTTTTTTTGTTACTGACTTTTGCTGCAGCAGCCTTTTCTGATCAGACTACTGATGCCTATGCCAAATTATTCGCTCCCGAAACCTCTGAAAAAGAAATCGAACAGATGTTCGCTGATTCATTTCTCGCGGCAGTGCCCGTAGCGAAAATCAGAGAAATCTGGCAGATTTACACAAGTTCGTTAGGCAAATATAACTCGATTGACACTCAAAAAGAGCCTTTTGAACTGAGTTTTGCCGAAGGAAAAACCAAAACGACAATCGGTTTTGACCAGGCCGGGAAAATTAACACTCTTTGGTTTGGTGCTCCTGAAATTGTTGGCGACAGCCTCGAAAAAGTCATCGATCTTTTCAGGAAAATTGATGGAAAAGTCTCCGTCTGCCTGATGAAGAACAATGTTGATTTGCTGCTCGACCTTAATTCTGCCGAACCGCTTGGAGTGGGCTCAACTTTTAAACTCTATATTTTGAAAGCCCTCGAACAGCAGGTAAAGGCAGGTAAATTCAAATGGAATGATCTGGTGAAAATTGAAGAGAAGGCAAAGTCATTCCCTAGTGGTATTTTGCATGACTGGCCGGTTGGAACGAGTCTAACCCTCGAATCTATGGCGGCACTTATGATTTCGTTGAGCGATAATACCGCGACTGATCATCTTTTCAATCTGGTCGGTCGGGATGAAATGACTAGACTTCTGCCCCGAAGTTACAACCCTGCCTTCAACACACTCGAACTATTCAAGCTGAAAATATTTTTTCCCGAAATCGGAAAAAAATTCGCAGAGGCTGATATGAACGAGAAATTGCAAATTCTTGCCGATCTTGCGAAAAAAGAACTCGAATTCGAAAGTTCTCTGGATAAGTTGAAAAAATGGGAAAAACCTGTAATGATCGATAAGCTGGAATGGTTTATTTCAGCTCGCGACCTTTGCGATACCATCTTTCATCTCAAAGATAATTCTCTGATAAAAATCAATCCAGCCTACGGCATTGTCGATAAAAAAGACTGGGAAACGGTTGGCTTCAAGGGTGGCAGCGAGCCAGGCGTGATTAACTACACATGGGTTTTGCAGCACAAGGGCGAAAAGGACTTTTATTGTCTTTCATGCACTTTAAACAATAGTCTTGAGGCTGAAAAAACCTCTGATTTCGACGTGGCTGTCTCCAGATTGATCAAATTGTTGCAGCAAAAAAAAGTTGAGGTACATTGACGCTTTCGGCTTGAATTCCTATAATTATAGAAAAATCGACAATTTCGACCACTGGAGGTCGCTATGAAACATAATTACAGCTTGAAAGCAGCCCTGGTTTCCCTGGCTTGCCTGATGATTCTCGTATTCCTGCTTCAGGATACGGCGCAGGCAACTCTACAGGAAGAAGTAGACCGCTATCGGTTTGAGTATGAAACCCTGTACAAACAATACACCGAATCGCTCAAACAGAATATGAATTCTACTACCGCTGAAATGGGAAAAAAGTTGCAAACCGCCAAACGCCAATACGATGAAGCACTCGCAAAATTCAAAATGCAGCAATCAACCAAAGACAAAATAAAAGAAACTGCATCTAAAGTGAAAGATACTTTCAAACGTGTTTTTTCAACCGGCTCTGCTTCTGCACCTGAAATTGGCGATTATACCCCGCATCATCTGCCGGGTTATGCTACAATGCCCATCAGCATCGATGGCGATAATTACTGCGGCCAGTTTGCTATGACTTCTGTGCTGAACGGCATGGGTATTCCTGCCGGAGCCCAGGATATTTACAAGGCTACCAACCCGGCTGGGATCTTCACAGCACCTCCTACCATAGTTGAAACGCTTCGTCTTAGCGGTCTCGATGCAACCCAAAGACATAATTGCAGCGTTGACGACATTGTTAAAAAGATCGACTCAGGTAAGCCGGCTATGGTTTTGATGAATTCCGGAAGCGGAACACCTCATTGGGTCGTGGTTTATGGCTATAATACCGATAGTAGCGGCAAAATTAAATCTCTTACTTTACGCGATTCTTATTGGGGCAATAAAGGTCCATACGATATGGATGTGGATCGCTTTAAAGAGCTGTGGAACGCTCCTCTTGGCAACAAATTTCCCGGCAATCTTGCTGGCTATAAAAATCTCATGATCGATATCGGCGAAGTTGGCGAAAAACAAAAATCTCCGCACCTGGCCAATTTCAATTTCTGGACGGCAACCGAAGATAACCTTTCTTCCGGCATCAATGATGTTGTAACCGGTTTCAAAAACCTTTCTCCGACTCAATTTGCTGGCGGTGTTGCCAAGACCGTTCTTGGTATTCCAGGCGCGGTGCTGGGTATCTCAGGAAACGGTTTCTCAGCCCTTGGAAATAAGCTTACCAGCTATGGCAAAGATAAATTCGCTCAGGCTGGATTTGGCAATAAGTTGCTTGGCGGCGCTTCTGTGGTTGCCGGCGGCGTTTCCAAAGCTGTTGGCTGGGTTGGAAAACTCGCCGGGAATGCTGTTTCAAGCGCAGCCTCGATGACTGGCAACTTCTTCAAGAAGATTGGTTACGTTTTCAGATAAAAATCTGTTTTTTGATACTTTCGAAATAAAGAAATCGCCCGAATTTGGATCGGGCGATTTTTTCTTTCATTCCCAAAATAATAAAATTCAATGCCGGCTTTTGGGAAATCCTTTAAACGTTAGTATTCCGGCGATTGTCATTATTAATGAGCCGAGAATCAACTTGCCAAACGGTATTCTAACCATTTTCCTGGCTGTGGCCAGAAGGGCGAAAATGCCCATTCCTACTGTCGTAAAAGCAAAAAACCAGGTCATAAAAAATGGGCTCCTTTCTTCTATTTAAGCTCTTCCAGCAGTTTTCTTGCCTTGGGCCAGGTTGGAATAAGCTCGATTGCCTTTTCAAGCAGTTTTGCTCTGGCTTTTCCGTCTTTTGTCCTGTTCCTGGTCATTGCCATATTGAAGCAGGCAAAAGCTTTGATATAGGTAGATTTAACTTTTTCCATCAGAATTTGCAGGCTTTTGCTTTCCTTGTTTTCAAGGAAAGAGAACGTTGCGTGGTTGAGCTCGAGAAGATTTATTGCAACCGAGTTGGGTATCTCGAAGACTTCCTGCTGGGTTGGTTCAGCGCGCAAACCGGCTTTTGTGCCTTTGAGTTTGTTTATGATCAAAGAACAGGCGGCTGCGGCTGAACGAAACTGATTAGCCGCAGCAGATTTTTTCAGGGCTTTGAATGATTCGGCAACTATACCCATGCCAAAACGTTCCTCTGGCAACCAGAGATAAAATGATTCATTGCCGATTTCAAAAGGGCGCAGGGCTATTTCTGCTGGAACTGCAACGACAATGTCTTCTGCAACGAAAACTGGAATTGATTGACCGAGCAAAATCGGCTGACTCAGTTTTTCAGCTTCACTTTCAAGAAGTGCGTGAGTAAGAGGCTTTTCCGAGTCATTTTTTAGAGCCTTGAGCAGACCCTGGCGATCAGGGAGTGCGCGCAAATCGAAATTTAACCAGCCCTTGCATTCCGGCTTAACATTCAGTCTGAACATGAATACCGCTTTATCGCCTTTTTTCACCAGTTTATGGGATTTTGACGTTTCAGAAGGCATTGTTGAAAAATCGTGCTGCAAACTGCAGCTGACTTGATGAAGGTCTACCAATGGCGCATAGATGGCAGACTTCACCACAAGCAAGCCCTGCTCTGGTGACCAGTCGGCAACTCCAAATTCTGTTTTGTACCATTCCGGAAGCCTTATTTCCGGACTGACTGCAAAAGACTGGCCGCTGCAAAATAAGAGAAGCATAATGATAATCAGGCTTTTAAGCTGCATTTTCTAACTCTCCTGAGGACTTGGTTAATAGGCAATTTATCATCAAATCTCTTTTTTAAGCAAAGTATTTGTCTTGGAAGAGATTTTGCCCACTACCAGCAGCAAGGCGAAAAAAATTGCCAGGATGCCGATCATCCCAACCTTACCTGGCTTTTCCCCAAAAAGAAAATATGAAAGTACTGCTCCGGAAACTGGTTGCAGATAAATCAAAAAACTTGCTGTTGAAACTGGAATCAGTTTCAAGGCGCTATTCCAAAGAGAATAGGTTACAACTGAATTCATGATTGCCAGATAAAAAAGAATCAAAAATGAATTTCCGCTCCAGTTACCAATACCAAGAAAGTAAATTTCGACAGCAGCGGGCAAAAGTAGCATTGCAGAACCGATTGTGAACGTGTCGCGACAGATCATCCGCCAGGAATACCTTTCGCTGAGTTTTTTGCCAATGATGCCGTACATCGCCCATGAAAACTGAGGAATAAGCGTCAGTAAACAGCCAATAATGGTTTTCCAGCTTTTAATTTGTGTGCCGGCCCCGTTCAGATCACTGCTAAGCATCGCTAACCCGGCAAGTGCCAAACCGATCGAAATGAAGTGGCGCTTCAACATCGGTTCACCAAGATAGATTGCAGCCAGAACAACAGTAAAAAGCGGGGGAGTCCCTGACAGTATAGAAGCGGCTATTCCCGGAGCCCATATCAAACCGAAATTCATCCCTAGAATCAGCATGAATACCCCCCAGAAAGCCAGACGAAAAAAAACGTGCCGGTCTTCTTGGGCAACGCCGTTCATTGGCAAACTTCGAGTAATCGCCATGAAAAAAAATGCCGCCAGACTGAAGCGCAAAAAACCAAGCGTGATTGGTGGTAAATCAGATAAAACAAGCTTGGTAAGAGGGTAGGCCGCGCCCCATATACATGCGGCTAATGCAACTCTAATCGATCCGTTTATCTGATTAGAAAGCATTGGGTTGTTCTCGTTTTTTGAATTTGCCATTCGCATTTCTAAAAGCCGGGCAAGTAGCTTTCTGTTTTGCTGAAAATAGCGGTTCCATTATAGCAGCAGTTCCCATTTGTGCAAGCCTTGCCAACTCTACTGCCTGTATTATTTTGGAATAATTTTTTTTGACGCCGCCACTGGACGTACACAGCTTCAATTCTTATAATTGTTATATAAATCTGACACTCTACAGGGAGAAAGTCTTTGATGCAGACTAATAGAGGCAGCAGAGCCGGCTGGTTGTTCATAATTCTTGTTATCCTTTCTGTGGCGGTTCCGGCATTTGCCGGCGAGCTGAATCTGGTTTACGAACAGGTTGTTAAAGATTCTTATGGAAATGAGATCGGTTATCGTACCACCAGATTGACTTCGCCAAGCCAGCTTCCATACGGCTCTCCCTGGCGTGATTACCTTAATCAGAAACTGCCAGATGGCAAGACCATTTTTGAATACGCCCGTGATGTCGCTCCTTATCTTTCCAAACCATTCAATCTCACCCTGAGCGACCGCAACAACGTCTCATTTTCTTCCAAAAGCTATAATGGCTACAATATTAACATCTATGAATATGTTACCCGCTTTTCGAACAATGAGAGCAAAACATTCCTGTTTCTCCATGAATTCGGCCATGTGGCGATGCTGAACTCTTATCCCTCAAGCTATGATTTTATCGGCCTCGATTATGGTTCTGACAATCGTCATTACATCGATGAGATTTTGCCAAACGCCAATACGGCCTGGGTTGAGGGCTGGGCAAACGCTTTCGCAGCCAACCGAAATAATGGCAAGGTCTTCTCTCTTGACATGAACAGCAGCTCTATAGTTGCTTTCCTTCAGAACAACAGCTTTGAAGAAATGAGCCGCAATGAGCTCTTTGTCGGAAAGATCGTTTATGATTCTTTCAGCAAGATTTCTTCTGGTAAAACCAAAGCATTCGATGTTATCGCCAAAACAGGCCCACATTACTCTTTAAGAGAGTTCTGCCGCGGATTTTCAACCCTATACCCCAATGATAAGGTTGGTTTGGCCAGGATTCTGGTCGAGAATAGCTCAGGAAAAGCAACTCTCAACGACATTCTTGACTATGTCAACGGCGGATCGAGAACTGTCTCTCGCGATCTTTACAATTATCTGGCTTCAGCTGGTTTGGTAAAATCTACTGCGACACAGACGACCCAGACGAATCAGTCTTCTAATACCGGTAGCTCGTCTTCAGGTTCTTTCTGGGGCCGAATCTTCGATTGGTTCGCAGGTTTGTTCGGGCGTAAATCCCAGACTCCGGTCGCCGCTGCTCCTGCTGCTTCTGTTGAAGTTCAGCCGGTCGATGTTTCCACTAATCCCGCCAATGATATACCTGATGGTGCAGCAACTGCCCCCGAATTGCCGACAACAGGTGTAAATAATTCGTTGGCTGGTGTCGACGACCTTGCTCAGGCCCAGGAAATTTATTACCTGGCGTTTGCCGAATACAACCGACTAATCACCCAGAAAGGCGCCAGCGATCAGGAAGTAAAAGCTGCTCTAACAAAATTGCAGCAGGCCAAGGCCAAGGTTAAAGAGCTCAGACAGCGAATGCGCCAGTAAAGATTCAAATAGTCATAATAAAAATCTCCCGTTTCGTAAATACGAAACGGGAGATATCTTTTTTGCGGAAAATTACTCAGCCGGCAGCTTCTGCCTCGGCGATGTCATTCTGATCTTCTTCTTTCGCGGTTCCTGTTGACCTTTTTCTTAGCGTTGGGAAAAGAATAACGTCGCGAATTGAAGAAGAATTGGTCAAAAGCATGACCACGCGATCGATGCCTATGCCAAGTCCGCCTGCCGGTGGCATGCCATAGCGAAGGGCGTTGATGTAATCGCTGTCCATCTGATGAGCTTCATCGTCACCGGCATCACGCTGTTTTATCTGATCTTCGAAACGTGAGCGCTGATCTTCCGGATCATTCAACTCAGAAAAAGCATTGCCGATTTCCCGGCCGTAAATGAATAATTCAAAGCGATCGACCTTGGTTGGATCTTCGACGTTGGCTTTGGCCAAAGGAGAAGTTTCTCTGGGGTAACCAATTACAAAAGTTGGATCAATAAGCGTTTCTTCGATTTTTTCTTCAAAAATTTTGACAATAATTTTTGCGGCACTTTCATTGGCTTCAACGTGAATCCCGAGTTTTTTCGCCTGTTCTGCCGCTAATTCATGGCTGCAATGGTAATTTAGATCATTACAACCGGTTAATTCTCTGACCAGGTCAAGCATTTCAACGCGACGCCAGGGACCCTTGAAATTCAGGACTTTGTCTTCGTAAGGTATCTGCAGGTCAGCATAGATTCTGGAAGCTGCATGACAGATAACATCTTCGGCCAGCTGCATGACGGTATCCATATCGCCGTAGGCTTGGTAAACTTCCATCATGGTGAATTCAGGGTTGTGTTTGATTGAAATTCCTTCGTTTCTGAAATTGCGGTTGATTTCAAATACTTTTTCGAAACCACCGACAAGAAGGCGCTTTAGGTAAAGTTCTGGCGCGATGCGCAGATATAGTTCCATGTCGAGGGCATTGTGGTGGGTTATAAATGGACGTGCCGCGGCTCCGCCTGCTACTGGGTGCATCATCGGAGTTTCAACTTCAAGAAAGCCTTTTTCGGTCATGAATTCCCGAATGTATTGAATGATCTGGCTGCGTTTGATGAAAGTCTCACGCACCTCTGGGTTCGCGATCATGTCAACGTAGCGCTGGCGGTAACGAAGCTCAACGTCAGTCAGGCCATGCCATTTTTCCGGCGGCGGATTGATTGATTTGGAAAGAATCGTCAGCTTTTCGACGCGCACCGATACCTCGCCGGTTTTAGTCCTGAAAGATGGTCCTTCAGCGCCAATAATATCGCCGGCATACAAACGTTTTACGATTGCAAAGTTTTCTTCACCGATAACATCTTTTCTAATATAGAGCTGAATCTTGTCAGATTGGTCGAGAATGTGACAAAAAGCGGTTTTTCCCTGGTCGCGCTTTGAAACTATCCGACCGGCAATGCGTACCGGGCTGGTCATGAAATGCTCTTTTATTTCCACTTCAGATTCCGCTTTTTCAAAGAATTCCTTGACTTCTTTGGCGCTGTGAGTCCTGTCGAATCTTGATCCATAAGGATTCAGACCCTCTTTGCGCATTTCTTCAATGACCTGTAATCTTTGTTCCTGAACCTGATTTAATTGAAGCTCATCCATTTTTTACTTCCCTTCACGCATACTGAAAAATAAACAAGGGGCGAATCCGGATAAACCAGTTCGCCCCCTGTCATAGTTTAAAATCAGTTTGAAATGGTTTTTACGTTAGTTGCAAGAGGACCTTTGGGGCCTTCTTCCAGTTCGAATTCAACTTCCTGGCCTTCTCTGAGAGTTTTGTAACCATCGCCCTCGATCTGTTTGTAATGTACAAAAATGTCTTTGCCATCAGCTGCTTCGATAAAACCATACCCTTTGACGTTGTCAAACCACTTGACGCGACTTTGCATAATTTGTAACTCCATTAATGTATCTAAATCTTCGACCTTGCAATGATGCGCAAAATCATGTTCAATGAACAATACCACAGCTTGCGTCAGGATGCAACAGGATTCAAACAATCATTTCTGCATGTTTGTGAATCTGCGCATGAGAATATGGGTCCAGGCAATGCTTATTGCGTCGGCCTCGTTGTCATCTTTAACTCTGACCCTGAATTCAGACTCAATCCAGCGGGTGACATCTTCTTTGCTGGCATTGCCAAAACCGGTAATCGCCTGTTTTACCTGCCGGGCGGCATAGAAAAAAACCGGTATATCATGCTCAGCAGCACACAACCGGGCTACTCCACGCAATTCTCCAAGGGAGATCGGTGTTTTGCGCGAAGTCTTGGCCGGAAGAAAGACATCTTCAATTGCCATCTCCTGAGGCTGATAACGTTTGATTGCTTCCTGTAGCAGCTTGTGGAGATTCAGTAGCCGCTCTTGCGGGTCTCCCCGCGAAAGCCGGCGACTGAGGCTGAAGACCAGTTTTCCACTGTCAGCTTCGATGACGCTCAATCCCAGCTTTTCAGCCAGGTCAAGCCCAAGGACTACGGTCGTCACTCTTGCTTGTCCTGGTCGAGTTGCGCATTTTTTTTGAGCTGCTCATCACTCGGAAAGAGCACAACCGAAACACCACTCGATACACCCCCGGCCAGCCCGGCCAGGATAACCGAATTCGCTCCGATATACTCTGCATACATCAATACCGGGAACATGACACAGAACATGAAAACCATGCGCTTGATCATGTATTTGGGCAACCGACTCATCTATGAACTCCATGATCGCCATTTTGAGGTCTTCGCTGCTTTTTATGTTGAGGTCGATTGTTGCTTCTGCGCCGACGTTGTGGGTTGTTGCGGCTTTGCGAGCCATTGGTCGATGTAGAGGCGGTCTTTTTCTTTTTCGGCGGCACATGGTTTACCGGAAAGTGTTTTTCAGAACTTATCTTCGTCGGCGGGCGATGCATTGCATCTTCTTCCTCTTCGCTGAGAGATTCTACTTCAGCCGAGGGTACCACTTCTTTTGCTTCCTGTTGATGCCTGCTCATTGCCAGAGCCAGCCTGATCGCATCTATGTCTTCTTCGAGTTGCCCACCAAAAAATTCGAAATTTCGGTGGCTAGATTCGTCACATTCGTTGTGACGTCTCTTTAGACGGGAATCGTCCTGACGCGGTAAAGCATCTGCGGCAGAAGATTCCGCAATTTTTTCTTCAGCTTCGACAAGCTGTTTATCATATTTTGGCTCGACAATCTCTTCCTTGATTTCAGGAATTGAGTCTTTTACTTTTATGGTTCGGTCACCAACCCTGATCGGTCGATCCGAATCCTTATTCTGGCTAACCTTTGCTGGCGGAATTGCCTGGGTCGTCTCTGGTTTCTGACGGAAGGCTTCTTTCCTGGCTTCAGCCAGAAGTCTGGCATCTTGAACGAATGCTTGAGGCAGAAACGCATTTAGATTGAACTCTTGAGGAGGTAGATTCAGGGCTTTTGCCAGCTGATTGCGAAGTTGATAAACATCTTCTTCTTCCCATTCTGCCTGTGGCACAAGATGTTTCAGCTTTTTCGAGGCGTTATCAATGCGCAGTCGAGCATAGTTCCCCGTCATGATTCCTTGAAAAATTCCAAGTTCATCGAGGATTTCCAATGGATACTGAGTTTCTTTTTCTCCTTCAAAACCACATCTTTCAAGAAGCTGATTCAGGGTTGTAAAAACAGATAGTCGCGCTTTGAGTCCATCCTGATTGCTGCGAAATTCTTTTAAAAACAGGCTGCGCAAATATTCGAAGGGAGGTGTCTGGCTGAAACAGGCAAGAAACTTGCGCAATGCCTTTTTGTGGCGTTCTGAAGCCTTCTTGATTTCATCCGCAAGATTGGTTTCTTTGGAAAAAATTGCAGAAATAACATCTTCGGAGTGGTTGATGTAGGATTCAACCGTTTTGAATTTTCGACTCAATATCTCACCGGCTTTGCCCTGATAAATTGTTGAAAGGATAATCAGGTAAAAATGAACGTTTGGATCCATTATTTCGCGTTCGATCCATCGCCACAAACCTTTACGAATATATTTGTTCCGCCGTTTGTGCATGGTTGAAAGGCATTCGTGAACAATGGCTTCTTTTAGAGCGAACAAAAGCTCCGGGCCCAGGCCGCGATATTGCTTTTTGTTATCCTGGTCTATCTTTTCTTGCTTACTTTCCTCACGCTGACTATTTCGTCCAGGTTTAGACTCTTGCGGTCTGAACTCGGCTTTGGCTGTTTCCTTTGGCAGTATTTTTTCTAGTTGAATTTCAATTATCGGGCATCTGATTCGCGATGGCCTGGCCGAAATAGTTTCGGTTCCCTTGCGAATCAGGATAATCGCCTTCTTGATTCTGGTGGCCGGGACATTTTGCTTCTTCTGAAAGGCTTTAGCTTTTGCTGGCAGTTCATATTTCTGCCCAATCGACAGATGAGGAATCGAAACGTCCAGCAGAGTGAATGTTTCTTTCTTTCGACCGTCGACATTACTAAATATCAGGTCAACGATGCCTTCGCCCTCATCTAGCTCAAATCTCTTTTGCCAGAGCTTCCATTCGCCTGGGGTCACCCTTGATTTCAGCGCATCAGCAATAATCTTGGTGTTTGCCACAAGACCTTCAATAATTTTGGCAAAATCGCCACTAGTTTGGTCTTTGCTTGCTTTGACTGACTTTTCGTTTCGTCTGCTTTTTCTAATCACAAATTTCTCCGTATAATATGGGTAAATGAAAACAACCCATTATCTAAATCTAAAGGACAGAACAAAAATCTGCCTTTGCAGTTGATTAAGGCATCTGCGACCTTTTGTCCGCTCAAAAACGTGAAAATTATCCAAGCGGGACATTGAACGAAATGATGTGGTGAAGCCGCAAAAATGTTGATGGTTCAACTTCTATGTTTTCTGCACCACAGTCCTTTAAAATGCCGAGTAAATCACGGTCAAGTGTAAACAGCCCGATTCCGGAAAAAATGGGATGAAAAAAATCTTCAATTGCCCCCATTAGCAAGTTATCGCTGCGAAGATGGTTGATCAGAACAACCCGAGCCCCTGGGCGGGCAATTCTGAATATTTCCTTCACGGCTTTTTCCGGGTTTTCAACTACAGTTAGAACGTATGCAGAAAGAATATAATCAAAAGAATTGTCTGCAAAGGCCATTTTGTGCACGTCCATCTGCATCAAACTTGCTTTGAATCCATGCTTTTGCGCAAGTTTCTTTTTTGATTCTCTGAGCATTCCGTGACTGTAATCGAAGGCTGTTAGATAAACATTTTCCGGATAATAGTCGAGGCTGAGCCCAGTCCCTATGCCAATTTCCAGGATATGTGCCCCGGGAGGCGGACAGAGGGTTTGGATAGCTTTTTCAATGCCAGATTTCAGCCAGGGCTTGAAAATAAAATCATAGCCAGCGCTGAAACGGTCATAGGTCTGCTGTATGCTTTGCGAACTGGGCAAACTCCACTCCAAAATCTACTCGAAACATTATCTGACCATGAAGTTATAGCACATTAATGTTCAAGAATGCAAATTTATCAAAAAAATGGCAGAAAGATTGACTTGATCATAGGTAATTCTGGACAAGCCTGCTTAGGCTCTGGTAAACTGTTAAACTGCAGACGGTCTAATATGATGGGCGGTCTGGTATCAGCAGTGAAGCTAAGGAAAAATTCATGGTAAGACCATTATACCCGCCGAGAAAAAAAGAACCTCCGCCACCACCGCCGCTCTGGAAAAATCCCCAGTTGGTCGGTGCGGCATTGATCGTTGTCGTTCTTGCCGGAGTTTTCGTTTTTCATTTTTATAGCTCCCGTGTCATTGATCCAGACGCGTTACCCGGAGAAAAGTCTTCGTCGGGAGTGTTTTCTTTTTTGAAACCATCCAAATACTTTAAAAGCGATGATAAGGCCGCTGAAATTCAGAATCAGAAACTGAAGGAAATGGGAATCAACGAGTCGGTAGATGCATTGAAAAACGATGTGAAGGCCAAGGATCTGCGCGAGCAAAGAAGAATTCTTGCAATGCGTAAATATGAGGCGGCAAGGGAGACGGCTGAAAAAAGGCAACAGAGCAAGGAAGAGCTAAGACGCAAGTTGTCTTCACCTACTTCTCTGCAGTTAAAAGATGCTATTGTAGCTCTGGAAGCCTCGGATAATCTTGGAATCATGAAACTTGAACGTCTTCTTGAAGAAAAACTCATGACCCGAGGAGCCAATCGCGAGGATCTGGATGTGATTATTTTTGCATACGATTCGCTCGCAAAGGTCTATGAAGAAAAGCAGATGTATGATAAGGCCAAAGAGGCCTATGTTAATTCATTTAAATTGATGAAAAGTAAAGCCCCTGATTCTCAGGGGCCTGACTGGGATAGCGCTATCGGTGAAGTCGAGCAGATGAACACTAAAGTTCGTAGCAATTAAGGATACAGTTTTCGTTGAGTGGAATATGATTGGCAATCAATGGAGCAACATCAGAGACTGGACGCATAATTACAAAGCGTCTTGTTTCGCCGGGTTTGAGGTCTTTTTCGTCATGCTTGAGCAACTGAGCCAGTTCGCTGGTATTCAACGTTCGGTCAGCAAAGGTCGGGAAGATTCTCAGATGCTTGACTACATTTTCAGTGGTATTGATAACATACCCGCCAATGTAAATGTTTTTGCGATCGATTCTGATTCCGGTTTTTTTTACCACAACTGGGTTTACTGCCACTTCAGGCAATTTTACATAGTTGCCGTCAACTTTTTTGAAGGCAAAAGCCTTGGTGGTCTGGAGAGCTTCAGAAGTTTTTTTTGCCGCCTGCGCGAAATGACTGTTAAAGGAAAGAGCCATCAATGATGCCAGGATCAGACCGAAATGCTTTTTGTTTACCTTCATCTTGTTTACCTCGAAAATTCAATCTGTTTCGAGAAGTTTATCGGCATGAAAATGGAAGGAGTTTACCTGTTTTGCAAACAAATTTTATAAAACCGAAATCTTCAGGTTTGACTCTGGTGGAAATACTCGTGGCCCTTTCGGTGGCATCACTGATCATGCTACCGGTAATTCTGCTTTTTGGGGTATCTGAAAAGGTAACATATAAAAGTATTAATGAGGTTGTCGCTTGTAATCTGGCTCTGCAAAAAATTGAAGAACTAAAAAGCAAACCTTTTAATGAATTGCGTAAAATTATTGAAGTTGAAGCCTCTGATCCTATTGAGGGGCCTTTCAAGGAAATCGTGCTTCCTCTCGAATTGAACGGTGTCTGGAACTCACCCGGCGTTGAATACGCCAGAGAAACTCGAATTGCCTTTTATCCTTATGTCGACCCCGACCCGACCAGACCTGATTTTGAACTTCAAAAAAGGAGAGTTCGTATTAGGGTTCTGGTAAAATTTATTGAAAAAGCATCCGGGCAAAAAAACAACGAAAAAACTTTTGAACTGGCGACAATTCTTGGCGATGAAACCCTCGGGGCCGGCTTGAATGCCTCTTTCCCCATGAATATCGGCACCCCTTGAGGTATGAATATGAACCTGATAAATAAAAAAATTAAAAGAACCGCAGCCTATACCCTTGTTGAAATAATGATTTCATTTTTATTGCTGGGTATCGTTTTTGCCATTGGCTATACCTTCATCGATAGAACCTTTGTCAGCCTCGATCGTCAGAAACAATCGCTAGACACTCTCCATGAAGCCAGGAATTTCCTTATGGTCATCGAGAGAGACTTGCGGGAAATGACCCAGGTACTCGAAATTGATACCATTTTCAAGTCGAGTCTTTTCGACGAAGAAAATGCACTGATGTACAAACTGGTCATTGAAGTTCCTAACCGCACAGGAACAGGCTATCATAAAGTTACCTATACCTATGAAGGTCCAGACAAGTATGTTGACAAGCAAAATCAGCAGAAGATCATTTATCGACAGGTCGATGGACAGATTAAAAAAGCACTGATCAGTAAACAACTCAATTACCTGAAAATCTGGGGAACTGACGGCACTATTTTTCGCAATCGCCATGTAGATGAGAGCCTGATCGATTATAGGAATTATCTGACTCCCCATTATTATCATCCATCGAATCCAGGTGCCAATGGCTTGCGAGAACTTGAAAAAATCCGAGGCATCGAAGTTCAGTTGTCTATGCACGAACTTTTTGATTCAAGTAACAAGCCTGTAAAGCAAAGAACTTTCGTTACCCGAATTTATCCAAGAATTCTTAATGCAAAATTTGAATAAAATTGTTAATCTGTCGCAGTCAAAACGACCACAGTCAAGGAGACCCATGTGAAAACCGCAACAATCAGGCAGAAATTTCTCGATTTTTTTGGTAAGCACCAGCATAAAGTAGAAAAATCAGCTCCGCTTATTCCTCAGGATGACCCGACTCTGCTTTTCATCAGCGCTGGAATGGCACCCTTCAAGCCATATTTCCTCGGGTTGAAAACCGATTTAAGCCGGGCAGCTTCATGCCAAAAGTGCTTTAGAACCACCGATATTGAAAATGTTGGCTATACTGCCCGCCACCACACCTTTTTCGAAATGCTCGGCAATTTCAGTTTCGGCGATTATTTTAAAAAAGAAGCGATTGCCTGGGCGTGGGAATTCATTACCCGAGAACTGAATCTTCCCATAGATAAACTATACGTTTCTGTGCATCATAGCGATGATGAAGCCTGGCAGATCTGGAATCGCGATATCGGCGTTGCGGCCGATCACATTGTCAAACTTGGCGACAAGGATAACTTCTGGACCATCGGTGTCGGCCCCTCAGGCCCTTGTTCTGAAATTTATATCGATCAGGGTGAAGAAATTGGTTGTAAAAGCCCTGAATGTGCACCTGGCTGTGATTGCCCCAGGTTTCTGGAATTCTGGAATCTGGTTTTCACTCAGTATGATCGAGCAGAAGACGGAACACTGACGCCGCTCGAACGCAAAAATATCGATACCGGCATGGGTTTGGAACGCCTTGCTTCAATTCTTCAAGGCAAAAAAGACAATTTCGAAAACGACGTTTTCTCAGGAATCGTTAAAAAGACTGAAGATATAACTGGAAGGCAGTTTGGCGAAGGCGGAAAAATCAGAACAGCGCTAAAAGTTGTTTCAGACCATGTTCGCGCGCTTTCTTTCGCCCTTTCTGATGGCGCTCTTCCTGGAAATGAAGGACGAGGCTACGTTTTGCGGAAAATTTTGCGCCGAGCTTCAAGATTTGGTTTCAGTTACCTCGGCCAGGACAAGCCCTTCCTGCACCAGATCGTGCCAACTGTGGCTGAAATAATGTCCGATTATCCTGAAGTGCAGGAAAACGCCGCTCATGTCGTCCGAATTATCAAGAATGAAGAAGAACGCTTTTTGCAGACTCTCAAAACCGGAAGCGAAATGCTCAATGGTTATCTCGAACAGTTGCGTCAGAATAAGACCAACACTCTGGCCGGAGAAAAGGCTTTCCTGCTCCACGATACCTATGGATTCCCCCTGGATCTCACCCGAGAAATCTGTGCCGAGCAAAATCTTCTCGTTGACGAAAACGGTTTCAATGTCGAACTTGAAAAACAGCGCGAACGTGGGCGTGCAAATGTCGTTTCAGCTTTCGTAAACTTTCAGGCAATCAACCCTGGCGATTATCCCGAAACCGTTTTTTCCGGCTATGAAAAAATGACTGATTCCGGAAAGGTGCTTGGCATTGTAACAGAAGGTGAGCAGACTATCGTCGTAACTGACCGTACACCTTTTTATGCCGAATCAGGCGGGCAAATAGGTGACAATGGACAAATTCGCTGCGGCGACGCTACTTTTAACGTTCAAACCACCGAAAAAGCTGAGGGTGTCTTTTTGCATATCGGCAAATGGGCTAACAATAAAGAATTTGCCAAGGGTGATACGGTTGAAATGACTGTCGATATAAAAAGTCGCAAAGCTACAATGCGCAATCACACTTCAACCCATCTTTTGCATAAAGCTCTCCAGGAAATACTCGGCGACCATGTAAAACAGGCCGGTTCTTATGTGTCTCCTGATCGCTTGCGCTTTGACTTCACACATTTCGAATCGATCGGAGCGGATGTTCTTGAAAAGATCGAAGCAAGGGTTAATGAGAAAATTCTTGAGGCTCTAGAAGTCAACAAGAAGGAAATGAGTTACGACGAAGCGTTAAAATCAGGTGCTATGGCTTTATTTGGCGAAAAATACGGCGACACCGTTAGAGTTGTTACCGTGGGTGATTATTCTCGTGAACTCTGTGGTGGAACTCATCTCGATAATTCTTCCGAAATTGGGCTTTTGACCATAACCTCAGAATCTTCTATCGCTGCAGGAGTGCGTAGAATTGAAGCTGTTACCGGGGCCTGTGCCCTTGATATCGTTAATGAACTCAAGCACTCTGAGCGTGAGCTTTCACGCCTTTTGGATTGCGACCAGAAGGGACTGGTTCACAAAACCGAAAAGATTCTGCATGAAAACAAAGAACTGCGCCGTGAACTTGAAAAACTCAGAAAAACTCAGGCGATGGGAAAAATAGACCAGATACGCGCAGCTGCCAAGCAAATTGCTGATGTTTCGGTGATTCTTTCCCGCACAGATGACTTGAATGTCGATGAAATGAAAGAGCTTTGCGACGAGCTCGTCGGCAGTTCTCGCGGACAAACTCTTGCCTTGTTGGCGACCGGCGGGGAAAAAGCCGGTTTTGTCATTAAAATTTCCAAAGATTTAGTGCAAAAAGGCCTGCATGCCGGAAAAATTATTAAAGAGGTTGCCAAAGTAGCTGGCGGCGGTGGTGGCGGCCGACCTGATATGGCTACCGCCGGAGGCAAGGATGTTGAAAAAATCAATGATGCCCTCATTGAAGCTGAAAAACTGATTTCTCAGGCTTTGAATCAGTAAAAGGAATCCTGAAAATGAAGATCATGGCTCTCGACGTCGGTAAAAAAAGGATTGGTATAGCACTTTGTGACCGCCTTGAAATAGCTGCGTCACCCTTTGCCATGGTTAAAGCGGGAAAAAATGCTGTTGATGAAGTTGTGAAAATTGCCGAAAATGAAGGGGTCGAGGCTTTTGTGATTGGACTGCCAACCTCTTTTGACGGAAAAGAACGTGAATCTTGCCAGTTGGCGAGGTTTTTCAAGAATGAGCTGGCTCGAAAAACCAGCCTCGAAATCGAATTCTACGACGAAAGACTGACCTCCAAAATTGCAGAAAACTCGCTGATTGAAGGTGGTTTTAGTCGCGAAGAGCGCAGAGGTAAAATTGATGCGGTCGCCGCTTCAATTATTCTGCAAGGCTATCTTGATAATCGAAGGAGCAAGGGTGTTGCACCCTGAATTTACAGATGCTTAAATACAAATGTGTCCTAGTATGCGAAGATATTCGTCAGGAAGTTGGCGGCCGGGTCAGTCTTATGGGGGTACTCGGTTCAAAACTTCTGGTTCAGAATTTTCCATTGCCTTTTCCCAAGTTGTGCCTTTTTATCGAATGGGGCGAAATTCAAGGTAAAGTTAATGTTACGCTGAATATCATTCCTCCAGAAGGGGTTGAAATTCCTTCGGTAAAACCTTCCGCGCCAATTCAGGGCCAGCCCGGCCTGGTTGCCCGCTCCATGATCGTTTTGAATAATTTCGCTTTTCCTGCTCCGGGCACCTATGTTTTTGAATTCCTCGCCGATGGAAAAGTCGTCGGGCGTGAAAATTTTGAAATTGAAAAATATGAAGTGCCTGGCGCACCGGTAAATTGAGCCTGAATATCTAAACATGAACAATGCCTCTGAAATGAATTTTGCCAACCTGCTCGAAGATGCTTTGACCCGGCCGGAAACTTTTGTTCAGGTCATCTCTGAGCAGGCTTTGCCGTTGAATCATGAAAAATTCGAAATTCTGGCACGAACTCTTGAAACTGCCGGGGTTTTCAGCAAACAGCTGATTGGCCGACTTTTTGTGGAAAAACTAGGTAAAGAAGGCGGTGAGTTTCTCACCGCCAGCCTGGATATCTCTCGACCAGCGCTTTTTATAGAAGCCGCCTCAATTTTGGGTACGATGCAATTTGAAAATGCCGTCGACAAACTGATGGACGCTATTGATAAAAATGTCAGTGAATTGGTTTTGCCTGCAGTAAGAGCCCTGGCAATGATGAAACCATCGCGTCGAGTAGATGATATTCTGGTGAATTTTTATTTTAACCATGATGATGAAGTAAAGCTGTTTTCGAGTATTAGATATCTTTTGCCACGCCATGAGACACTGGTGCACGAAATGCTTGAGCGCTATCGTGGATTGAGCCAGGATCGACGCATGTGGGCCTTGAAGTTTCTCGCGGAAACTGGTCATGACGAGGTTTTGCGGCTTTTTTCTGAAGAGCTTGAAGTTGCCCCTCTCGAAAGAGGTTTGTATTGTATTTCCGGTATCGGCAGAATCCGTAAACCTGAAGCGGTTTCTGTTCTGGTTAAACATATGCGCCATCAGGAGTGGTTTTTGCGCAAGCGCATCGCCGAGTCTCTTGGTCAGACTATGCAGAAAGAGGCCGTTGCTCCAGTTCTTGAAATGATCGACGACGAATCTATTCAGGTAAGGGCAGCAGCGGTAGAAAGTCTTTCCAAAGTTGGCAACCTGGCTCCTGATCTATTGTTGAAAAAGCTTAAGTCCGCAAATGGACATGTGAAGATAAATCTCATCAGAGCCATGGGACAATTGAAAAATGATCTTTTTCTTGAGCCTTTAATCGACGAACTTAAAGATCGAAAGAGCCTGTTTTTTACCATCGATTCTCTTGGCGATCTCGGATTTGCCAAGGCTGAGCAGCCACTGCGTCGACTATTGAAAGATTCTGAATGGTTCAATCGTATGAACGCTCTTGAAGCTCTTGCGAAGCTGCAGCTTGAAAATATCGTTTCGATTGCCCAGGAGTGCGCTCAGGATGAAAATGACATGGTTAGAAACTCTGCTGCAAGGATATTGGCATCTAAACAAGCCGTTAGATAGCTGGTGCAATCATACCTTTTTCTTCAGGATTCTTTCCAAATACGATTCGGTGAGCATTTAGCAGGATGATTATTTTATTGTCCTGTTTGCCTACGCCCTTTAAATAGTCAATATCGACTCCTTCGCTGACACGGTTTGGAGGCTCTACCGCAGTCTCTGGAAGCGTAATGACCTCGGCGACCGAGTCGACCATAAAGCCCGCCTTTACCTTTTCTTCTTCGAAAGCAAGAATGATGATCTGGTTGTTTTGCGAACTGGCCAGGCTGGGAAGTCTCAGGCGGTGCCTGGTATTGATGACCGGCACTATCTCACCGCGCAGATTGATAACGCCGTCGATATGGGCCGGAGCTTTGGGTACCCGGGTTATTGGTTTCATATTTATTATGGCTTCAACCTGTTGAATTTCAAGAGCATAAGTTTCACTGGCCATGCTGAAAGTCACCAGTTGAACCATTTCAACTATTTCTTTAGCTTCTTCTTCCTCTTCTTCTCCAGAGGGTGCCTTTTCAGGGCCGTCCTCTTTGGCCTGGGGCTCGGCTGGGACACTGACTGCCGGGGCCGGTGCCGCCACTGGACGAGCAACCGGCGGCGGCGCCACCTCAACTGGTTCAGGCGCTGATTCCGGTTCAGGCTCTTCGTAAACCGGTTCCGGTTCATACACCGGCGGTGGAGGAGATGATTCAGATGATTCAGAAGAGTCCAGAGAACCAGAGACATCGATTAACTCAACCGTTTCTATTTCTGAAATTGATTCTATTCCGTCTTTGATCGCTTCGATGGATTGATCTGTTATCAAAAGCATCTTGAAAGATGTATCGAATTTTTCGTTTTCAAGATCTTTTACTTCTGGAATAGATTTGACTATATCGCAATGAAAATCATCAAGGGTGCGTAAAACCATAAAAATACGCGGACCCTTGAGCAGACAATCTGAAACCAAAGATATCTTTAGAAGAATTACCTTTTTGCCTTCATCTCCGGCACTTTCCAAACCACTTATCTCAAAATCCGTCAGTCCAAATTCGCTTAAATCAGTGCCACCGGAAACTGGGGCCGCAGAAGTCTTGGCTGCCGGAGCTGCCGGAGCCGGAGCTGCCGGAGCAGCTGCAACGCTTTGCCCGCTTCCAACAGCAGTGAGCTTTGCTGAAATGTCGGTTAAACCAATACCAGAATCTGTCTGCTCGATACTGTCGTTAACCAGAGTTCTTAGAACATCGAAAGTTTCAAAAATAACATCGATTACTTCTGTGGTAACCGGAATATGGCGATTGCGCAGCTTATCAAGAATGTTTTCCATTTCATGGGTGAGATGGGCAATCTTCTCAAAACCCATGGTCGCAGACATCCCTTTCAAGGTATGGGCTGCCCGGAAAATTTCTTCTACGGCATCGAGGTTTGAAGGATTCTGCTCAAGATTGAGCAGCATCTTGTCCATGGTGTCGAGATTTTCCTTGGAACCATCAATATAGGCTCCCATATATTCGGAAAGATCCAGGTTCAAACCCTAACCTCCATATTGCAAAAAGATATCATTGAATGTTTTGGCCTTTCTGAAAGAAAGAAGGAATGTCGAGAATCAGGGCGATGCTTCCGTCGCCGCGCATGGTTGCGCCCATTATTCCCGGTAGGCCACCAAGAAGATTGCCCAGAGATTTGATAACGATTTCCTGTTGGCCAAGAAGTTCATCGACCATGAATCCGGCACGCTTTTCACCTGACGAACACACAACTATCGAGATTTCTTCTTCCTTTGCTTCAATGATCTTGTTCTCTTCTTCGGTCGTGGGAACATTGAGAACATTACGCAATCTAATGATCGGTAACACGTCGCCGCGAAGAAGAGTGACTTCCTGATGCTGAACAATATTTATATCGCTCTTGGTGATGTCCATCGTTTCCTGAACTGAGGCCAGCGGAATTGCAAACATCTCTTTGCCGACTTTTACCATCAGAGCCGGGAGAATTGCCAGAGTCAGCGGAAGCTTGATTATAACTCTACTGCCTTCGCCAACTTTGGACTCTATTTCAAGCTGACCATTGAGATCTTCAAGCTTGGCTTTAACCGCATCCATACCTACCCCGCGCCCGGAAAGATCACTGACTTCCTTCGCGGTGGAAAAACCCGGCAGAAAGATGATCTTGATTATTTCTTCCGGAGGCATTTTGCTGATCTGTTCCTGGGTGAACAGTCCGCGTTCGACCGCCAATCTGCCGATGATAGAAGGGTCAACACCTTTGCCATCGTCTTTTACCTCGATGATAACGTTGTTGCCTTCGTGACGGGCGACCAGGGTAATGGTGCCGACATCAGGCTTGCCGTTGGCCATTCTTTCTTCTGGCATTTCAATGCCGTGATCAATGGAGTTTCTGATAAGATGAACCATCGGATCGCCTATTTCATCAATAACCGTACGATCCATTTCGGTTTCTTTTCCTTCAACCACAAGATTGATTTTTTTGTTCAGTTTTTTCGAAAGATCTCTTACCATGCGCGGGAAACGGTCGAAAACCTGCTCGATCGGCACCATTCGCACTTGCATGACAACATTTTGCAGAGAAGAACTGATCTGGGAAACACGCGTCAAAGTTTCATTCAGATCTTTAAGTTTGTGTGCCGCGCCAATGTCTTGCAGGCGGGTTCGGTTGATTACCAGTTCCCCGACCAGGTTCATCAACTCGTCCAGGCGTCGCATATCGACTCGAACGGTTTGACTGCTTCTTTTGTCGGCCGCAGCGGCATTGCTGGCAGGTTTTTTCGGCGGTGGAGCGCCCGGCGGGCCGGAAGGTGCCGCTGGAGCAGGCGGTTTTGGTGGAGGCGGTGCAGCCGGTTTCGGTGGTGCAGGGGGCGCAGCTGGCTGTGTTGGAGCTGCGGGCTTGGCCACGGTTGTTGCTGGTTTTGGCCTTGGCGCAGGCGTTGCCGGCGATGCCGGAGTCGGCTTGGGCTCTGGCGTTGGCTTGGGAACCGGCGCTGGGGTTGGTGTTGCCACCGGAGTTGCCGCCGGAGCTACCGTGATTTCAGCCGGCTTCATGTCAAAATCTTCAGGCTGAAGTTCGGTTATTTTTACGGATTCTATTTCAGAGATCGATTCAATCGCATTATGAATTTCTTCTGCCTTGGTTTGGCCTATCAGAACCATTTTGAACGAAAGATCGAATTTTTCTTCCTCTATATCTTTTGTGTCGGGAACGGTTTTAATAATATCGCAGGCCAGTTCTTCAAGACTTCGGGTGACCATGAAAGCCCTGGGAGCCTTTAATAGACAGTCTGGAACAAGGGTTACAATCATCAGGTGGATCATTGAGCCCTGCTGCTTTGCCTCTTGAAGCACCTGAGTTTCAAACTCATTCATTGAAATGTCGGCTAATTCAAGGGCTAATTGCGACTTGTCGTTTGTCTTGGCTTCCGGAACAACTGTGGCAGCAGGCTCTGATGATTTCTCGATGGGTTTTGCCTCGATCTTGGCAGAACTACTTCTGCCTTTAGCTGCATCATCAAGCTTTTGCACAATTGCTGCTATGTCAACATTTGAATCAGTGGCTTCTATGCTATCGTTAACAAGAATTCTCAAGACGTCGAAGGTTTCGAAGACAACATCGATTATTTCCGGTGAAACCTGAACCTGGTGGTTACGCAGTTTGTCGAGAATGTTTTCCATCTCATGGGTCAAATGGGCCACCTTCTCAAAACCCATGGTAGCCGACATGCCCTTGAGCGTATGCGCTGCACGGAAGATTTCCCCTACAGCTTCAATGTTAGATGGATCCTGTTCCAGGGCAAGGAGATACTTATCCATCAGGTCGAGGTTCTCGCGGGAACCGTCGACATACATTCCCATATATTGCGATAGATCAATATCCATCAATTGCTCCGGCCGATTTCTTTAATTGATAGAGTAACATGCTGTCTAAAAAATACATTATACAGCAAAATCGGTAACAATTGGGAAAAATATTATAGAGAATGCGAGCTTAAAAGAGATCTGCGTCGGGGATATCAGAAAAGACGCTTTCTTTTGCATTTGCCTGTGGAAAAAGTCTCGCATTGAAGAACTGAAAGCTGGCTTTACGAAAGTCATCAGGAACCTTTTGGCCGTTTGTGATGTATGCCAATGATTTGCCGGTTTTTACCAGAATTGCCAGAAGTGGGCCAAAGGTGTTGGTTTCATCTGTCTTGGTAAAAATAAGGTGATCGAAGCCAACTTTGTCAAAACAATGAACCGTTTCAAGCATATCGGTATATTTGGCAGTAGCTGAAAGAACGAGATATTTGTCACTTCGCGGCAATCGGTCGAGGAAGTTGCGAAGTTCGCAGATTTCTATCGAGTCTTTCTGGCAGCGTCCTGCAGTATCAATAATAATCAGGTCTTTGTCAGCGTGACGCTCTATTGCAGCATCAACATCTTCGGGATTGTAAATGATTTCCATGTCGACATCGATGATCTGTGCATATTGTTGCAATTGATCTGCGGCGCCTATGCGATAGGTGTCGAGGGTGAAAAGGGCAATAGAAAGCTTTTTCTTGAAATTAAGGCCATAGGACGCTGCGATTTTCGCGATTGTGGTCGTTTTTCCGACTCCAGTTGGGCCGATGAGGGCGATGACTTTGGGTCCCTCCGGATTTTGAAACTCCGGGTCAGGTGAAATTCTGATCGTCTTTTCAAGCCAGCGGGAAGTATACTGCAGCGCTTGATCCTGTCTTTGCAGAGCGTATTGTGGCAATTCATGCTTCAACTCAAAAATCAGTTGATCAGCGATTTCAAGGGGGGTCTCTATCTCTAAAAGATTCTTTTTAACCTGAAAAAGCCCTTCGGGCAAGTCGGGAATCTCTTTTTCAATTGAATTTCCAACTCTTTGATTGAGATTTCTAAGAATCTCAAACATCTCATTCAGTCGCTGTTCGTAAATGCTCAAACGTGAATCATCTGTAAATGTCGGCTCGATTGGCATTGCCTGTTTGACAGAATTCTGCGCCGGACATTTTAAGGTGCCGGATATCTTTTCCTGGCGCTTTCTTGTTTCTTTTACGGCCAATATTTCGCTGAGAATTTCATCGATTTGTTCGCTCGGGATACATTGATCATTGAGCAATTTCTGGGGCTTTGGTTCTGCAGAGCCTTCCTGATTCGAGCGTAAGCCATGCACATTTCTCATGCTGGTTGGTTTGGTTGAGGCGGTGTATGCCTGTAGGCCATGTAAAGTAGCTTTGGCGGGCCTTATCTCTGGAACTCTTTCTTTCGGCGCAGCCTTGACAGTTCCTATTTTTTCTGACTCGTGCAGAGTGTTAAAATCTGTCGCTCTGGAGCTGCTGATCTCGATTGAAGGAGAAGGACGAAGAGGAACTTCTGTTACAATCGACTTCTTGCCTTTTATGCCAATTGTTAACTCAAACATTTCTTTATAACCGAGTCCAAGATAAATCGGATGCTTGATTTTCTTGGTGGAAATAATCGTAAAATTATCTTTGCCGTAAGTTTTTTCAGCTTTGACTTTTGCCTCAAAGAGAGTGTCGCCCAGCACTTTGGTGTATTGTTCAAAATGCATCACTGTGCTGAACCTCCTTTGAAAAACTTTGTCAATCTTGTTAAAAAGCCTTCTATTCCTTCACTTGGGTTTTCCTGGGGTATTTCGTGAAATGTCGTCGAAACAATTTTCCTTAAACCGGTCGCTGCAGGTGAAAGTGGAGAAAACAACATCAATGGCGTTTGTTGACGAACTGCAAGATGCATTTGCCGGTCCTGGGGTATGGAGCCCAGATGATGTATCTGAAATCCCAGAAATTCATTGGCGACCCGTGCCAGTCGCTGGTGAATTTCGTTGCCGTCTTCATCACTGTCAACACGGTTGACAAGAAGGGAAACATGGCTCTCGGGGCGCCGGTTGCTGAGAATTTTTATTATTCCATAGGCGTCAGCAAGAGCTGTTGGCTCTGTGGTCGTAATTACAATAATCTGATCTGCGGCCTGACAGAAAGAAATGACGCTGTCACTGATGCCCGCGCCTGTGTCGATGAGCAGATAGTCGGTTTTGTCCTCAAGAAACTTCAGTTGGTCAAACAAGCGCCTGGCATTTTCAGTTTCAAGCTGAGCGAGTTCTGAAACCCCCGAACCACCGGCAATGATTTGAATGCCGTTTGGCCCCTGAACCATCACTTCGTCGAGATTCATTTCTCCGCTGATAACGTCCATCAGATTGTGCTTGGGGCGAATGCCAAAAACTACGTCGATATTTGCCAGGCCTAAATCAGCATCAAGTATAATTACCTTTTGGCCGGCCTGAGCCAGACAGATGGCCAGATTGGCCACCATACTGGTTTTGCCCACGCCACCTTTGCCGGAGGTAACGGTTATTGTTCGAGCTATTTTGCTTCCGGCCTGTCTAGGTGTTCTTGACTCAAGTCGCTTGAAGACATAAGGATGTATCTGCTTTCTGGTTTCAGCAATTATGGCTTCGATTGGCTTGATGATCGGTTCAGACATTATCAGAACATTCCTGGCAATTGGTATATTAAACTTTCTGAAAGACAGTAGAGAAAATCACGAGAACAATCTTCAACTGCTAAAAGTCTCGACCTGAGACTTGGTTGTGTTTCGGGTGGGATAAACGTGCAGTTAGAAAGTACCATTCCTGCAGGCACGAGGTCAAGAGCCAAAAATTGTTTTGCAACAATTTTTATTCTTTTACTTAAACGCTCATCTGAAGAGGGTTTTATCGGGGAAAAATCCAGAAGTCCTACCGGGGAAAAATATCCTGATAAATGAACACTTTTTACCGTCTCATAGCAGCGAAGAATCGAGTCGGGGTGCTGAGGGATCATTATGCACACCGCATCGGTAGAATGCAGAATCGAATTGTAGCGGGTCAGTTCACTGGCTTTCAGGCTTATCCATACTTCTGAAGAGTTTTTCAAACTTCTGATCAGATGCTGAAGGAAACCTATTCTTGAATGCTCCGGACTTTTGCAAATGTCATGGAATTCAGCCACCGGGGGCAGAACAGTCATCGGAGTAAGTCCTGATTCTATGCGCACCGGAGTTGAGTATTTAAGTTTGATCTGGGTTTGTGGGATTTTTCCCGGGGGTATCAAGCCAGCCTGATCCCAGAAACAGGATCGAGGCGAAAACTGCATCAGCCCGGTAATCCAGTCGAGAACCGGCGGGATATCCTGACAAATATTGTCCGGGAAAATCAGGGCGATGCTTATGAAAGGCGAGGGCCTGGGTATTTGATTTAAAAAGCCTTCTGCATCCAAATGGTGAACCACCCCTGCCTGGTCGACCATTTGCTTCAGTTTTCTCAATGAACTGGCCTGATCTATCATAAGTTAGCCTTGAAGTGAGATCAATCCAACAGATTCAAGCCTGACGGATGTTGGGATTTCCTGATAGGCCAGAACGGTCAATCGGGGAGCTATTCTCTCGGTAAGCCTTTTAAGGCTGAGACGCAAGGCCGAACTGCAAAGCAAAATCGGTGAATGTCCTTCCTGCATGACTTCTTCGATCTTGTTGCGAATCTTTTCAAGAAGTTTTGAGGCGGAATTTGGATCGATTGCGAGCTGCACGGTTCCATCCATCTTTTGTAGAGCATTTCCAAGCATCTGTTCAAGTTGCGGGTCGAGAGAAATGACCTTCAATGCTCCAGTTTCGTCGAGCAAAGCTTTGCAGATATGTCTGGAAAGGCCTTGCCTGGCAATTTCTGTCAGGGTGTCAATTTCATTGATTCCCTTGCAATCTGAAAGAGATTCAAGAATGTTAACCATGTGGCGGATCGAAACATTTTCTTTCAGCAGATTTTGTAGAATTCTCAACAGTGAGGACTGGCCAACGATGTTCGGAACGACTTCTTCGAGAATCAGTGGGTATGTTTCTTTGACTGTGTCGAGCAGTTGCTGCAACTCCTGCCGCCCAAGTATTTCATGGGCATTTTTACGAATAATTTCAGTTATGTGAGTCGCAACCACGGTTGATGGGTCTACGACGGTGTATCCGGCCATTTCGGCTCGCTCTCTCAGTGAACTTTGAATCCATACTGCGGGCAGCCCGAATGCCGGTTCTTCTACTTCTATGCCGCTTATTTTACTTGTGGCAGTACCCGGGTTCATGGCCATGAACTGATCGGGAATTATTTCATATTGGGCAAATTCAACGCCTTTTATCTTGAAAACATAGCTCGATGGCTGAAGTTGAATGTTGTCGCGAATACGAATCGGTGGAACGACAAGGCCGAGATCTATGGCAATTTGTCTGCGAATGAGAGTTATGCGGTTTAGCAGGTCGCCACCCTGATTGGCATCTACCAGGGGAATCAGATTGTAGCCAATTTCAAGCTCAAGCGGATCGATCGTAAGCAGTGAAGAAACATCTTCCGGTCCGCTTGCTGCAGTCTGCTCTTCAGCCATTTTTTCTTCAATATCTTTTTTTGTCGCTTCTTCCTCATTCTTGTTGGTAATGTAGGCAAGGCCACCCAGGACCCCAGCCAGAACGAAAAAGGCAAACTTGGGCAGACCAGGAATGAGGCCGAGAAATCCCATCAGGCCGGCACCTATTCCCAGGACTTTTGGGTGAGAAAGCAACTGCTCGCTTATTTCATGGCCGAGGGTTGATTCTGAGCTGGCTCTGGTTACAACGATACCAGTTGCTGTGGCAATTAATAGTGCTGGGATCTGGGAAACCAGACCGTCGCCAACAGTAAAAAGTGCATATGCCTGAAGAGCATCCATGGCACTTTCCCCGCGTTGAAAAACCCCGATTACCAAGCCGCCGAGAAGATTGATGACCGTGATGATGATTCCGGCAATGGCATCATTTTTGACAAACTTACTCGCACCGTCCATGGCTCCGTAAAAATCAGCTTCCCTCTGCAGGTCGAGTCGGCGACGGGTCGCTTCGTCTTGTTCTATTGCTCCGGCATTAAGATCCGCATCTATTGCCATACCCTTGATTGGCATTGCATCAAGGGTAAAACGGGCGGCTACTTCGGCAACACGCTCGGCACCCTTGGTGATTACGATGAATTGAATCAGAACCAGGATTATGAAAACTACGAAACCAACAACATAGTTGCCGCCCACGACAAAGTTGCCAAAGGCTTTGATAATGTCAATCGTCGCTCCCTGACCTGATAAGATGGTTCTGGTTGTGCTGACGTTCAAACTTAGTCTGAACAACGTCGCTATCAGCAGTAAGCTTGGAAAGGCGGAAAACTGAAGCGCGTGCTTGTTGTAAATCGACACCAGCAGAATTGTCAGCGCAAGCGCTATATTCAGGGTCAGAAACAGATTCAAAATTATCGACGGCAGTGGGACTACCATCATGATTACGATCGAGACTACGCCGAAGGCAAACAAAATATCCTTGCTCTGAAGTAAAGTCGAAAGGGGCACGACATTCAGTGCACCCGCTTTGGTTTCTGACAAGGTGGCCTCCGGATTCTAGAAAGATGTTGCGCTAAAACCCTGATCAGAGCTACGCAGTCTGGCTTTTCTTGCGATAAACCTGAGCCAGAATTTCTACGACGGCGCCATAGAGATCAGAGGGTATTTCATCTCCTACTTCTACCATTTTATACAATGCTCTGGCAAGGGGTTTGTTTTCAAAAATCGGCACGTTATTTTCATTGGCAATTTCTTTTATACGCCGTGCAATCAAACCTGCTCCCATGGCAACTACAATTGGTGCATTGCTGGTTTGCGGATCATACTTGAGGGCACAGGCAATATGTGTGGGGTTGGTAACGACAACGGTTGCTTTTGGCACCTCATCCATCATGCGACGATTTGCAGCCTGCCTCTGCTTTTCACGAATTTTCTGCTTTATCCTGGGATCCCCTTCGCGTTGTTTGTATTCTTCCTTGATTTCTTCTTTGCTCATTTTTAGATTTTCTTCATAGCGCCATTTTTGAAACGCCCAGTCGGCAAGTGCCAGTGCCAGCAATACCAGAATAATTTTTATGGCCATGTAAAAAATAATCCTCAAAAGTATTATCAGCGCTGGCATTGGTTCAAGCTGAATAAATCTGATGATCATCGGCATTTGTTCTTTGAGTGTTGCATAAGGAATGTAGGCGACGACCATGATTTTGAGAATTGATTTGATTAGCTCAGCAACCAATTTCCACGAAAATACATTTTGTAGACCTGAAATGGGATTTAGTCGGTCAAGATTTGGGGTCATCGGTTCGAATCTGAATAGAAAGCCGGTTTGAATCATGTTTGCAGCAACCGCGCTGAGCATAATTGCCGTCATGAACGGTGCCAGAATCTTTATCAAAAGATAAATCAATTGATTGAAAAGCATTATCGTTTCTGGCAGAGAAAGGTTGTTGTGGATCGCCGTTCCCATGGTGTAGCGCATGTATTCCCCACAAAGACCATAGAGTTCAGGCCCGTAAAACCTCAACATCAGAAATCCTGCAAGCAGAATGATTACCGAGGCTAAATCCTGAGACTTGGCGACATTTCCTTGTTGAATTGCCTCTCGACGCTTTTTCTCGGTGGCAGGTTCGGTCTTCTCGCCGGCAAAAAGCTGCAGGTCGAAAACCAGTTGCGAAAAATCCAGCTTTTTTGCCATCGATGAATTGTCTTTAAAAATTTCCATTGTCAGCTCAGGTGGTTGATCAGTGTGTTTACCTCGCCAACGCTGAGGTTGATTAAATGTCGGATCAAATCAGAAATATAAGGCATTATTACCAGAAGGATAATCAAGCCGCCAAGAATTTTCAGGGAAAAGCCCACTTGAAAAATGTTCATTTTTGGAACCGTACGAGCTATTATTCCCAGGCCCACGTCTCCAACCAGAATTACTCCGATGATCGGCATTGCGATTTGAACTCCGCAGATAAAAATCATGCGACTGTAAAGCATAATTTCTTCAACAATGCCGGGAGTAATCTGCAGACTCGCCAGTGGTATTATGTCAAAGCTTTGAAAAAATGCCTGCAAAAGCATTAGGTGACCGCCGATCGTTAAAAAAAACAATGATCCCATCAGCTGGAAAAATTCTGAAACAATGCCAAGGCTATGGTTTGAGGAAGGATCCGCGACCTGAACAAATGAAAAACCAATCTGCATCCCGATTATCTGCCCGCCAAGGCGTAGTGAATCCATGATTATTATCACCACAAAACCTACACAGAAACCCAGAGTCATTTCTCTGATAGCCATAAGTCCGTAACCCGGCATGCTTAGCTGCGGGAGAGATTGGGTGGCGATAAGATGAGGGGTGACAATCAGGGCACAAAGAGCTGATAAACCGGCTTTTATTCTTACTGGAATCGTTGATTCACCAAAAATTGGCATTACCAGAAAAAAACCACTGAATCTCACCAGGGCTATTAAAAACATTCCAACTGCGTTGAGAAAAGAGGCTTCGGTCATTGATTTTGTCCGGATTAACGAGCGAAATTCTGCAACTGTCCAAGCAGTTTTATGGTGAACTCCATAAGACGGGTAAGCATCCATGGTGCCAGGCCAATCAAGGCAAGTGCAGTTACCAGAAGTTTCGGAATAAAGGTCAAGCTTTGCTCCTGAATAGAAGTCGCTGTTTGAAAAACACTGACAAGTATGCCTATCAACATGCCAAGAATCAGAATCGGAGCCGAGAGCATGAAAGAAAGCAGAATTGTTTCTTTGAACAGCTCGAAGAGGGTATACTCGGTCAAGCATTACCCCCGAAGCTGATTACCAAAGACTTAACTACCAGGTTCCAACCGTCAACAAGCACAAAAAGAAGTATTTTGAAGGGTAACGAAATCATTACCGGGGGTAACATGATCATGCCCATTGACATTAGCAGGCTTGCGACAACCATGTCGATTACCAGAAATGGCAGGTAAATTATAACACCCATTTGAAAAGCGGTTCTGAGTTCACTTGTAATAAATGCGGGAACTAGAGCGACTGTGCTGAAATCATCTTTGCTGGTTGGCTTTGCTCCACCTTCCATTGCTGCAAAAAGAGCAAGATCTGATTTTCTCGTGTGCTTGAACATGAATTCGCGAATGGGATTTATCGCCCTATTGTAGGCTTCGACGTAGTCTATGTCTCGGTCGATGTAAGGCTTGAGGCTGGTTTGGTAAATCTGGTCGATTACCGGTGACATGGTGAAGAAAGTAATGAACAATGCCAATCCGATGATTATTTGATTGCTCGGCTCCTGTTGAGTTCCCAGGGCTCGCCTGACAAAACTCAGCACGATCAGGATGCGGGTGAAACTCGTCAGCATGATTAGGATCGATGGCGCCAGGCTGAGTATTGTCAGAAGAATTAAAATTTGCAACCCGGTGCCCAGTTGTCCTCGCTCTCTCGAAGGATCTACCTGGATTCGGATTGCGGGAATCGGAAAGGGAGTGTTTTGTGGTTCTATCTTATCTACCCGTGCGCTATCATTAAGATCAATTCGTGCCCTTGGAAGCGATAAATCCTGTTCTTGTGCATTGGCCGGCAACATGAACAGGAAACCAAAGAGAATTACTGTTAATAACAGTCTTAAATTGTATGGAGCGTTTTTGGGGTGCATTTAGATAAACTAAGCTTGAGATTTTGTTAGGGCACAGCTTCTGTAAATTTATACAATGAACCAATGTATGTGCGCAAGCTAACCAGGAAAATTTCGAAAATAATTTTGCCTTATCGGCGCAAAGCGCTTTTATGCCTTAATTGTAGGCTTTTAACAAAGCTGAAACGGAAAGAGTGCTATTCATCTTTATCGGAATTGCGCTTGATTAGAAGTTTATTGAGTTTTTGCAGGCGTTCATGATTCTTTTCTGTGGCACTTTTTAAGCCCAAATCAGATATCGCCTCTGCTTCTGGGCCTGGATCGGCGGAATCAGAGTTGGTTTTTTTTAAAAATGAAAAAAGCTTTTCCATCCCTGGAATAGTAGGTGTCTCGCCTTGAAGTCGAAGCGAATCGATAGTGTTTTTATCGCTGATTTCACAAAGCAGATTGATGTTGGTTTCAGTTACCCCAAGAACCAATATTCGGCCGACAACGTCGACTAGATAAATGACGCGGCGGTTGTCGAGTGGCAAAATCCCAATGACTTTGCCAAAAACGTTGCCGCCAAAAACACCTCGACGTTGAATAAACCATGAAAGAATCAGCGCAATTATTATTACTGCAAAAAGGGCTGAAATGACCCGAAGAGATGTCGCGAAAGGATCGGTCGAAGGTAATAAAAATGGTATGGTAGCCACTCCAGGCTGTTCTGGTAGAAACGGTTCTGAAGCTAAAAACCCATTGCCTTCGCTGGCAACGGGTTGGGCTGAAACTATTGAAACAGCTGAAAAAAAGAAAAACAGTAAAACTATGAAAATGTTATTTTTCACTTGAGGCCAGAAACTCAATTTTTGAACGATTCAGCGAAGCGCTTTTTGAACAGCTTCTAATACTCGATTGGGCTGAAATGGTTTTACGATAAAGTCTCTGGCTCCGGCTTGAATTGCATCGATAACCATGGCCTGCTGGCCCATGGCGCTGCACATGATAATTCTAGCCGAAGGGTCGATTTTCTTTATTGCACGAACCGCATCAATTCCATTCATTTCAGGCATAGTAATGTCCATGGTGGTCAGATCGGGTTTTAGCTTCTGATACATCTCAACTGCTTCTTTCCCGGTTTGAGCTTCACCAAGAACCTCATATCCATTCTTGGTCAGAATGTCTTTGATCATCATGCGCATGAATGCTGCATCGTCTACTATAAGAATTGTTTTACCCATACGAACCGGTAAGTCTCCTTAAAGGGCCTGGAGCCTGTCTTGCGGATTAATAATACTGGTGATGCGAACTGCAAAGTTTTCATCGATAACAACTACTTCCCCTTTGGCAATCAGCTTGTTATTAACGAATACTTCGACAGCCTCACCCGCCAGTTTATTTAACTCTACTACAGAACCAATACCCAATTCAAGAACTTCTTTTATTAATAAGCGAGTCCTGCCTAATTCAACTGTAATCTGCAAAGGAACGTCGAGCAGAAGGTCAATGTTTGACTGTAAGCCAACTCCCATTGGCATCTGCAACATGCCAAATTCTGCCGGAGATCCTTGGAATTGACCCGGCATTCCCATTCCTGGCATTTGTCCGGGCATTCCCATGCCAGGCATTCCCATGCCGGGCATCTGACCCGGCATTCCCATGCCAGGCATCTGACCAGGCATTCCCATGCCAGGCATCTGACCGGGCATTCCCATGCCAGGCATCTGACCAGGCATTCCCATGCCAGGCATCTGACCAGGCATTCCCATTCCTGGCATTTGTCCAGGCATTCCCATGCCGGGCATCTGGCCAGGCTGCTGGTTCTGTTGATTTCCCATCGGCATTGAGCCGGGCGGGGGTGGAGTCGGTTTGGCTTTTTTGGGAGGCTCTTTCTCTTCTTTGGTCAATTCTGAGGCCATCAGCTTGGCAAAATCAGCTGGAAGAAGCTGAACCATTTCAGTTTCAGCAACGTCGCCGATTTTAAGATTGTAGCCAATGCGCAAAAACTGCGAAGAGGCACTGAAGTCAGGCATGGCCGGAGGCCCTTCTGAATAGTTTACCAGAACCACTTCCGGTGGAGAAATGTCTACGCGCTTTTTGAAAATTTCAGATAATGATGTAGTCGTCTTGCCCATCATCTGGTTCATCATTTCGCCGACTGCTGAAATGTGCATCTCCTGAAATTCCGCGCCAACGCCTTCGCCACCCATCATCAGGTCGCCAATAACTGCTGAAATTGATTTTTTCAGCATCAGGTATGAATTCCCATCAAAGCCTTCGACATAAGCGATCTTGGCCAGAACGAATTCTTCGCTGCCACCTTCGCTGGCAAGTTCGGAGAAATCAACGACCCGAACCTGTTCGAGATTAATTTCAATCTCTTTGTTCAAAAGAACTTGAACGACAGATGAGGTCGCACCCAACGAAAGCTTGGCTACTTCTGAAAGTTGATCGATCGCTTCCTGGGAAATGACCACGCCACCACCGGAACCAGAGGAACCAGAGGATGAACCACCCGCTGCAGGAGCCGGAGCGGGCGCTGGAGGCGGGGATGATGGGGCATCGCTTGCCGCGTCATCGGCTGAGTCTGAGCCTCCGGCGTTTAACAATGCATCAATTTCTTCTTGTGATAATAGGTCGTTCACTCTTATTCCTCCTCTACATCAGGGGGTTCAAGTTGGTCTGTAATCGATATTGCCATCTTTTTGCCGAGAATACCCGGCCGGCCGTGGAATTTTACCAGATTGCCAACCCTGATGTTGAGATCATTTTTTACCAGTTGATCGGTTACGAGAATGTCTCCAGGACCAAGGCCAAGTATGTCCTGCAGGCTGACTATTGCCGTTCCCAGTTCGGCCACAACCGGCAGGTGTACGTCTTTAACCTGGCGACTGATTGCATCGACATTCGTTTGCATCGGTTCTTTTCGAACTGCGGCAAACCAGGAAGCAGCATTGAACTTATGGACTATGGGTTCAACGGTGTTATAGGGAATGCAAAGCGTCATTACCCCTGTAACATCATGAATCTTTATTTCAATTGTAATTGAAAGAACTATTTCGCTTGGCGGAACGATTTGCGCAAATTGGGGATTGGATTCAATCAATTCGATGGTTGGAGCAAGATCGATAATGTTGATCCAGGCTTCTCTAAGTCGATCTATGATCCCGACCATCACTTTTCCCATGATTTGTTTCTCGACTTCGGTTAACTGTCTTAGGATCCCCAGCGGAGTTCCATTGCCGCCAAGAAGTCTGTCGAGAATCGTGAAAACTATGTTGAGGTTGATGTCGATCAGAGCTTTTCCATCAAGGTTGTCTGATCTGAGAATTGTTATGAATGTAGGGTTGTAAATTGAATGAATGAGCTCTTCGAAAGTCCTTTGTTCTACAGCAATTATCGTTGCCTGAGCAAAGGCTCGCAGCCTGGTGGAAAGATCAGTGCCAACCAGTCGAGCGAATGTTTCGTGAATCAGCTGAATGGTATTGAGTTGCTCTTTGGAAAACTTCGTCTGGCGGCGGAAATCGTAGGTCGTTATCTTCTTTTTCGGTTTGTCAGAATCATCTGAATCGAAAAAAGAAGATACCGAAGCCTCAGATCTGGCTTTCTTCGGAGCCTCTTCAGCAAATGCGCCAGCTGATGCTGCTTTGGGAGCTGCTGATGGCGGTGGTGGCGCTTCTTCCTCGTCACCAGTGCTCAGAGCTGAAAGCAGAGCATCAATTTCGCTTTGCGATAACGTATCGACCATTCAATTGCTCCAGGAATTCTTTGTAAGTGCGTCAGTTAATCAGGAATGATGGAATGAAAACCCTGATAATTCTACTTTCAGAGGTCGTTTTCCCAAGAATTCTATTTAGCTCAGTTTCAATGTCTTTGTGAAGAAAATGATCTATATAGTCTTCTTTAGCCCTCTGAATATTGAGTTTCATCAGAATTGTCGTAATTGCATCACGAAGTTCGGCTTTGCGCTCTTCGAGCTCCTGCTCAAGATTGCCAACATAGCCAACTTCAACTTGAATTTTTATGTAGTGCAACTCTTCGTCACGCGATGTGGCAATGAATTCGCCAAGATCAAAGCGTCCCATTTTAGGTGCAGAAGTAATTTCTCCCTGTGCCGGAGGTGCAGAAGGTGCACCGCCAGGTCCAGTTATGGCCTTTTTTGTCGTTACGTATGCAATGCCTACTACGGCCAGGGCAATAACCAGGACTACAAGAACAGCGATTATCCACTTGGTTTTTGATGACATAATTTACAAACCTACCATGAGCAAATCAGCCAAGTC
>CAZQUE010000037.1:0-41821 GCA_964596185.1 uncultured bacterium
TTGCCAGAACCTTGCGGGCATTGGGAACCTTGATGACGAATTCATTGAAGAAGCTGCCGGTAAAGGGGAAGCTGATGCCTTTGAGCTCAGACAGCTCACGTTTGAGATAGTGGGCTTTCTGAAAGCTTTGCAAGGCGACTTCTTTTATGCCGTCACGACCCATCAGGCTCATGTAAACGGTTGCATTAAGTGCCATAAGAGCCTGATTCGAACAAATGTTTGAACTGGCTTTTTCGCGGCGAATGTGCTGTTCACGAGCCTGGAGAGTGAGAACGAAACCTGATTTTCCGTCGACATCGGTGGTGCGACCGACAATTCTGCCGGGCATGCGGCGCAAAAGCGCCTTGCTTGCTGCAAGATATCCCAGGTAGGGGCCACCAAAACTCAGCGGTATGCCGAGAGGTTGTCCTTCGCCGGTGACGATGTCGGCACCCAGATTTCCAGGCGCTTCAATAAGCCCAAGTGCGATCGGGTTGGCAACGACGATTAACAGGGCGCCATTCTCGTGGGCGACCTGGGCAATGCGTTCAACGTCTTCGATACAGCCGAAAAAGTTGGGATACTGCATGACGACGGCAGCAGTTTCCTTGTTGATCGATTCGGCAACGCGGGCAACATCGATTGCGCCATCTTCAAATGGAACATTAATCATTTCGGTTCCAAGAGCACCGCAAAGAGTGTTGCAGACGCGCCTGAATTCAGGATGAACGCTTTGCAGCATCAACACCCGGCTTCGTCTTGTCTGGGCAGTGGCCATGTTTATGGCTTCAGCAGTTGCAGAAGCGCCTTCATACATGGAGGCGTTAGCCTGATCCATGCCGGTGAGGGAGCTTATCAACGACTGAAATTCATAAATCGCCTGCAGGGTACCCTGCGAAACTTCTGGCTGGTAGGGAGTGTAGGCCGTGAAGAAATCGCCACGCAGCAGAATATGATCGATCATCGCGGGAACGATGTGATCATAAGCGCCGCCGCCGAGAAAACAGACTGCGTTATCGACGCTGGTGTTTTCGCCGGCGAGATTGGCGAGTTTTCTGGTCATTTCATATTCGCTGACTCCGGCTGGCAGGTTGAGTTCGCCCTGCAGTCGAAGTTCGGGCGGTATTTCAGCGAAAAGGTCTTCTACGGTTTTAACCCCTATGGCCTTGAGCATTTCCTGAACTTCATCAGGAGTATTGGGGATATAATTGGCCATTTTTAAAGGTCTCCTGGGTTATTCGCAGATTTTTTTGTAGTCTTCTTCAGAAAGAAGGGCATCCATTTCTTTCGGGTCAGCGAGCTTGATTTTGAGAATCCAGCCGTTGCCGTGCGGATCTTCATTGATCAGAGCAGGATTGCTTTCCAATTCTGAGTTAACTTCGGTAACTTCGCCGGTAAGGGGTGAATATAGGTCGGAAACGGTTTTAACCGATTCGATTGTGCCGATGGTCTGGCCATGTTTAACGTTGTCGCCAACACCCGGCATTTCGACGAAAACTACATCGCCGAGCTGGTGAGCTGCGTAATCGGTAATACCAACGATGGCGACATCGCCTTCAAGTTTTGCCCATTCATGATCTTTAGTGAATTTCATCGCTTATCTCCTGTCAGATTAAAATTTGTAGAAGGGGAATTTGCTGCAGATGGCATTAACTTTGCCTTTTACAGCGCTGAGGTTCGCTTCATTTTCAGGGTCAGAAAGAACTTCGTCGATCAGAGCGGCGATTTCCTTCATGGTTTCGGGAGTCATTCCGCGGGTGGTCACGGCGGGGGTGCCGATTCTCAGGCCCGAAGTAACGAATGGTGACTGCGGGTCATTGGGAATGGTGTTTTTATTAACGGTAATACCAGCCTTATCGAGGGCTTTTTCGGCGACTTTGCCGGTAATGTTTTTGTTACGCACATCGATGAGCATCAGATGGTTGTCGGTGCCGTCTGATACGAGGCGGAAGCCTTTGGCTTTAAGAGCTTCTGCAAGAGCAGCAGCATTCTCAATCACCTTTTTCTGGTAGTCAGCAAAAGACGGATCGAGTGCTTCTTTAAAAGCAACTGCCTTGGCGGCGATGACATGCATCAATGGTCCGCCCTGCAGACCTGGGAAAATGGCTTTATCTACGGCTTTAGCCCATTGTTCTTTGCAAAGAATCAGGCCGCCGCGGGGTCCGCGCAGGGTTTTGTGAGTTGTCGAGGTTACGAAATCGGCATAGGGAATTGGGCTCGGGTGCAGGCCGGCTGCGACCAGGCCGGCGATATGCGCCATGTCGACACACATTACCGCGCCAACTTCGTCACAAATTTCTCGAATACGTTTGAAATCGATAATTCGCGGATATGCAGAAGCCCCGGCCATGATCATTTTGGGCTTGTTTTCTACGGCCAGTTCACGCATGACATCATAATCGATCTTTTCATCGGTGTCGGAAACGCCGTAGGGAACGACCTTATATAGAATGCCGGAAAAGTTGACCGGGCTGCCGTGGGTGAGGTGGCCGCCATTTGAAAGGTTCATGCCAAGGAAGGTATCGCCGGGTTTCATTACCACCTGGTAGACGGCCATGTTGGCCTGGCTTCCGGAATGGGGCTGAACATTCGCATGGTCTGCGCCAAAAAGTTTTTTAACTCTTTCGCGGGCGATGTCTTCTGCTTCATCGACGACTTCGCAGCCGCCGTAATAACGTTTTGCCGGGTATCCTTCGGCATATTTGTTGGTAAGCACCGAGCCAAGAGCTTCGAGAACAGCTTCAGAAACGAAGTTTTCCGAGGCAATCAATTCGATCTGGCTCATCTGGCGTTCTTTTTCGCGCTCGATGATTTTAAAAAGTTCGGGATCTGCAGTTTTCAGGTTTTGCATTATCAGCTCCTTTTCCTTGAATAAAACGGCGTTTCGATAACGGTTGCCGGATAATTTTTTCCGCGGATTTCGACATCGATTTTGGTGCCGATGGCACTGAGTTCAGGCGGCACATAGCCAAGGCCGATATTTTTCTTCAGGGTTGGGGACATTGTGCCAGAGGTAATTTCGCCAACAGCCTTACCATCTTTTACTATCGGATAGCCATGGCGGGGGGCTGGGCCTTTGCCCATTTCCAGGCCAACGATAGTTTTCTTGACCCCTTCTTCTTTCTGCTTTTTCATGACTTCGCTGCCATTGAAAGAACCCTTGGCAAATTTGACGGTCCAGTTCAGGTTGGCTTCGATCGGGGTAGTGCCATCGTGGATGTCATTGCCGTAAAGCATCAGTCGGGCTTCGAGGCGCAAAGTATCGCGGGCGCCGAGGCCTATTGGCTTGATTCCGACATCTTTGCCGGCTTCCATAAGAGCATTCCAGAGCTCTTCAGATTTTTCGGCTGGATAATAGAGTTCAAAACCTTCCTCGCCGGTGTAACCGGTGCGGCTGATGATACATTCGACATTGGCGACCTTGCCGGTAGTAAACCAGTAAAATTTGATCGGTTTGAGGCGCTGGCGGGTCAGTTTTTGCAGAACCGCTTCAGCGTTGGGACCTTGAATGGCAATCAGGCCGGTCGGATCAGAATCGTTGGTAAACTGCACTTCGCCTTCGAGCTGGCTTTTGATCCAATTGAAGTCCTTGTCGAGGTTGGCGGCGTTGACTACCAGAAGAAATTTATATTCGTTCCAGCGATAAACGAGCAAATCATCGACAATAGTGCCATCGGGGCGACACATTGGGGTATAAGCGATCTGACGGTCAGAAAGCGCTTCAATATCGTTGGTAACAATTTTCTGCACGTTCTTCATCGCGTCTTTGCCGGTGAGCCAGAATTCGCCCATGTGATAAAGGTCGAACAGGCCGACGTTTTCGCGCACTGCTGCGTGTTCTTCGATGATCGAGGAATATTGAACCGGCATATACCAGCCGGAAAAATCGATCATGCGTGCGCCAAGTTTTTCATGAACGTTACAAAGTGGTGTCTTCTTCATTATTAGCTCCTTGCCTTATTAGAACAGTCCTGTAATTTGACCGTTTTCATCGATATCGATAATTTCTGCCGCCGGTTCTTTGGGCAAACCGGGCATTGTCATTATTTCACCGGCGATGGCCACGACGAAGCCTGCGCCGGCACTCAATCTGGCTTCTCTGATCACAACCTCGAAACCTTTGGGACGTCCCAGAAGATTGGCCGTATCGGAAAGCGAAGACTGTGTTTTAGCAATACAAACCGGAATATTGCGGTAACCCATCTGTTCAAATTTTTCCATTTGCTTGCGCGCCTTGGGAAGAATGGTAACCGACCCGGCGCCGTAGCAGCAGCGGGCAATCACATTAATTTTTTCCATCAGCGGCATTTCAAGAGGGTAGAGGTAGTCGAATTCATTTTTCTCACTGTTGATGGCATGTTCAACGGCCTGAGCCAGGTCGATGCCGCCGTCGGGGCCTTTATCGAAGATATCGGAAACGACTGCCTTCATGCCAAGCTTGCCAACCTGATCGATGACCCAGTTGATTTCAGCTTCAGTATCGGTGTGGAATTTGTTAACCGCGACCACTGCCGGCACACCGAACATCTTGATGTTCTCGATATGCTTAGTCAGGTTTTCAAAGCCCTTTTGCACGGCCTCGAGGTTTTCGACCTGAAGATCGGTTTTCTTAACCCCGCCATGCATTTTCAGTGCTCTGATAGTGGCTACAACCACTGCTGCATCGGGCTTGAGATTGCCATAGCGGCATTTTATATCGAAGAATTTCTCGGCACCAAGGTCGGTGGCGAAGCCTGCTTCAGTGACCACAATGTCAGCCAGTTTCATGGCGAGTTTGGTGGCAATAAGACTGTTACAGCCATGAGCGATATTGGCGAACGGGCCGCCGTGAACAAAAACCGGAGTTGAATAGCGTGTCTGAACCAGATTTGGTTTTATCGCCTCTTTCAGAATGGCTGCCATGGCTCCCTGCGCCTTGAGGTCTTTTACACGAACCGGTTGCCCGTCAACATCAAAGCTGAAAACCATTTCGCCAAGACGACGTTTGAGATCGGCCAGATTCTCGGCCAGACAAAGAATCGCCATAACTTCTGAAGCGGCGGTGATGTCAAACCCGGTTTCTTTGGCGACACCGTTGCCTTGTCCCAGGCCGACGACGATATCGCGAAGGCTGCGATCGTTCATATCCATAACCCGCTTGAATGGCACCGCTTTCGGGTCGATGCGCAGACTGTTGCCAAAATTGATATGATTGGCGCAAAGAGCGGTGAGCAGGTTATGGGCAGCGGTAACTGCGTGAATGTCGCCGGTGAAATGCAGATTGATTTCTTCCATTGGCACGAGCTGACTCTTGCCGCCACCGGTCGCGCCGCCCTTTATGCCAAAAACCGGCCCCATCGATGGTTCGCGCAGACAAAGGGCTACTTTTCGCCCCATCTTTTTAAGAGAATCGGCAAGACCTATACAGGTCGTCGTTTTGCCTTCGCCAGCAGGAGTCGGTGTCATGGCCGACACCAGAACCAACCTGGCGTCAGGATTATTCTGAACTCTATCTCTGGCGCTGTAGGCAACTTTGGCCTTCAGACGGCCATAGGGTTCTATTTCTTCGGGAAGCAGGCCGAGCTCGGCCCCGACTTCTTCGATTGCTCTGATTTTTTCTATTTTATCGCTCAATTCACTTCTCCAGACTCAGGAAATATTCCATCATGGCGGCGACACCCGCGCCAACCTTTTTCAGATAGCCTTTTTTCTGCAAAACCATTTCGAGCAGCCCGACGGTGCCGATTAAATCGCGTTCGCCGATTGCGCCAATGGTGGTTATGCGCAAAACCTTTTCAATATAGGGGCCTTGGCCGGCAGCGATGAGAATTCCATAACGATTTCTCATTTCGGCAACGATTTCCTTGGGATTGATACCTTCTGGCATGTAAAAAACGGTTAAAACGTTTGAAGTGGCTTGTTCTTCGGTGAAAAGCCTGAGGTTGAGGGCTGACAATGCTGCTCTTAAACCTCCGGCGAGTTTGGCATAATGGGCAAGAACGTTTTCCAGGCCAGTGCGCTCAATTTTTTCAAGTGCAACCTGAAGAGAAAACATGACATTTATTGCCGGGGTCCATGGGTATGCCGGCACAGGAAGATCCTGGTTGTCGCGGTAAAGTTTGAGATCGAAATAATAGCCATGGCATTTTACTGATTCAACTTTTTTCCAGGCTTTTTCTGAAAGGGCGATCATGCCGATCCCTGGGGGAGTCAGAAAGCCCTTTTGCGATGCCGAAACCGCGACATCGATGTGCCATTCATCCATTTTAAAAGGCAATGCGCCAATTCCGGAAACGCCATCAGTGATGAAAATTTTGCCCTTGTCTTTAAGGAATTCACCGATCGATTTTACGTCATTCCAGATACCGGTTGAGGTTTCATTGAAAGTCACGGTTACACCGGCAATTTCAGGATGTTTTTCAAGAGCTTCGGCAATCTGTTCGACGCGCACCCGCTTGCCGTCTTCGCATTTGATGGTAACTACTTTAAGCCTGAAAGCCTCGGCGATTTTAGCGAAGCGCTGGCCAAAAATCCCGGTGTCGACGCAAAGAACCGTTTCACCATCGTTGAAAAGATTGGCAATTGCGGTTTCCATAACTCCGGTGCCTGAAGAAGTCGTAAGGTAAAGGCGCTGGTTCGTGCCGAAGATCTTTTTCAAGCGTTCGACACAATCTTTATAAACCGGCGAAAAATCTGTCGTGCGGTGGTGGCTCAAAGGCCGGGCACCGGCAAGTAAAACTTCAGAATCAAGATGAACCGGACCAGGGGTCATTAACAATGTATCTAGTTCCACTGCGTTTTCTCCAATTTTCCTAAGATTTGATTCCTTGTATTTCTATCAGCTGAAAAATTTCTTTTTTGCTTTCAGCGTGTTGGCAAGCAGCATGGCTATCGTCATTGGGCCGACCCCGCCGGGAACCGGGGTAATGAACCCAGCCCGTTCCGATGCCGTCTGATATTCAACGTCACCGACCAGTCGATAACCTTTTTCAGAACCCGGGTCATCGATAGAATTGATTCCGACGTCGATGACAACCGCGCCTTCTTTGATCCACTCGCCCTTGACGAATTCGGGTTTGCCGATCGCGGCAACGAGGATGTCGGCGCGGCCGATCTCAGCGGGCAGATCGCGGGTTTTCGAGTGGGCGACAGTCACCGTGGCATGGGCATTGGTAAGAAGCATGGCCATGGGTTTGCCGACAATGTTGGAGCGGCCAAGCACCAGGGCATTTTTTCCCGCAGTTTCAATTTTGCAGCGCTTGAGCATTTCCATTACCCCAAGCGGTGTGCAGGGAACAAAGCCGTCGAGCTTGAGACTGAGATTGCCGACATTTATCGGATGGAAGCCGTCCACGTCCTTTTCCGGCAAGATATGGTTCAAAACCGCCTGTTCATCCAAATGAGAGGGCAGGGGAAGCTGGACGAGAATGCCGTGAATCGCGCCATCCTGGTTGAGCTCATCGATGGTTTCCAGCAGGCGGGGCATGCTAACGTCCTGCTCAAGCCTGATTTCGCGGGAATAGATGCCGGCTTTTTCGCAGGCCTTTTTTTTCATTGAAACGTAAACCTGACTTGCCTTGTTTTCGCCGACCAGAACAACTGCCAGGCCTGGAGCCTGCTTTCCTTGTGCGATCATTTGTGCTACTTCGGCAGCCACTTCGCTTTTAATCTTCTCGGAGATTGCTTTTCCGTCTATGGTTTTTGTCAATTTGCTACTCCTGAATAAGCTTTTTCAGGCTGAGTATAACGCCGGTAAAAGCTAAAGGCAACCTATTTAAACCAAGGTTTTCACATGAGCCGCAACCGTTTCTGTGTCGGGCGCAACCGGCTCGGGAAGCTGACATACAGATATGGCCGAATCGATATCTTTCAAGCCATTCCCGGTTATAAGGACTACGACTTTTTCGTCTTTTCCTATTTCCTGGTTTTTCGCCTGCTTTTTGAACCCGGCGTAGGCGGTTACTCCGGCAGGTTCGCCGAAGACGCCTGTGTTGCGAGGCAATTCGACCAGCGCAGCACGAATTTCATCGTCGGTTACCGAGATACAATCGCCATTTGATTCTTTCAAACCACGCATGGCCTTGAGCCGATTACGTGGAATGCCCACGGCAATCGAATCGGCAATGGTGTTACCCTGCTGGGCTTCGAATTTTCCTGTTTTCATGGCGACTTCGACCGGATTGCAGCCTGCGGCCTGAACTCCGATGATCCTTGGCAGACGTTCGATGAGTCCAAGTTGCTGCAGATCATAAAATCCTTTGAAGATACCGGAAGTAATACAGCCGTCACCGATAGAAACGTAGACCCGGTCAGGAACTTCGAAATTCATCTGTTCCCAGATTTCATAGGCAACGGTTTTCTTGCCCTCAACAAGATATGGATTGTAGGCGCAATTCCGATTGTAGAAGCCGAATTTATTGGTGATTTCAATTGAAAGCTCAAAGGCGCGATCGTATGAGTCATCGACAATAACAGTGTTTGCACCATAGACCAGCAGTTGGGCAACTTTGGCTTTTGGAGCACGGCGGGGCACAAAAATGACGGTTTTGATTCCGGCCGAAGCAGCAAACCCGGCCAAAGAACTGGCGGCGTTTCCTGTAGATGCGGCACAGATGGTTTTGGCACCGGCTTCCATTGCTTTGGCCACGCCGACGGCCGAAGCACGGTCTTTCAGCGATGCAGTCGGGTTGCGGCCATCATCTTTAATGAAAACCTTATGCAAACCAAACTGCTTTTCAACTCTTTCGGCGCGGTAGAGTGGGGTCCAGCCGACCTGCAGAGGCGGCACCGGGGCGTTTTCCTGCATTGGCAAAAGCTTTTTGTAGCGCCATAGAGAATGATCCGGGTTGGCGGCAATTTCTTCACGACTGATGCTGATCGATCCATAGTCGTAAACGATGTCGAGTATGCCATCAATGCCACATACGTCGCAAACGTAAAGATCGAGCGACTCAGGAAACTCTTTGCCACATTTCATACATTTCATCGAGGTAATTTTCATTCTTCAATCTCCTGAACCATAATTTTGCATGATTATACTCCGCTGTGCCCAAAGGGTCTAACGAAATCTAACAATTTGAAAAATACCAGCTATAAGCTTATAATAAAACGTTCAAATAGACTGAAAGGCTTGTAATGGACTGGATAATCCTGATTGTTGCCGGAATTTTCGAAATGCTCTGGGCGGTGGGACTCAAATACTCCGATGGTCTTAGTAAAACCGGACCAGGAGTGGCTACGGTTATCGCCATGATTCTCAGCCTGGCATTGCTGAGTTTGGCCATGAAAACCCTTCCCGTCGGCACCGCATATCCGGTCTGGGTTGGTATTGGTTCGATCGGCGCGGTAGTTCTAGGAATAATTTTATTCAACGAGTCGATCTCTCCAGGCAGAATAATCAGCATAGTTCTGGTAATCGCAGGTATTATCGGGCTGAAAATATGTTCGGTAAACTAGGAATATATAGCCGATGCAGGCTTTGACCTCGCGCAAAAATTTTCATCTTGTCATCTGGTGCTTTTTTATTGTTGTTCCATGGTTTTTTTTATCCAATCATTTTCATGGCATCCTGCTGGATGAAATAGAGAGAAGCAGGCAGATAACCGAAGCGGCTCTTGTCGCTGAAATGAAAAACTTTCGCCAGTCGTTGCTTACAAGAGGCTGCATCGAGCACATTATGCGTCAGGCCGAAATCGATCTGCAGCTTGTTCCTGTAGAAAAAAACCTTGATCTGTCGGCACAGGATGACCCACTAATTTATCAGCCGGGTACAACTGAAAAAATGGCTGAATATCTTCAGCAAAAGTTCCAGATACGGCCCGCCTACATACTTAGTTTTGGTTATAACGGCCGCCATCTCGAACAGCTCTTTCTCAGCGACTTCTCTCATCGCAGCCCGGAAAAGAAGGAAATTTTAAAAAAACTTATCGCCTGTTACCTGGTTGAACGACTTAAAGGCGCGTCCCCATACTATCCTGATTTCATCAAGAATTTCCACTGGATTGAATCTGGCAATGGCAAAAAGCAGATCGAACCAGGCAAAAATGAAGTAAACAATATTCTTAGAGTCTTTTTTTCAGGTTTGGCCGATTTTCCCGAAAACCTTGGGGGCTGTTATCCATTTTTTTCATCGAGAATGGGTGGAGATAATACTTTTTTCTTCGCTAACGGCCTGTATAATCGTAACACTTATTTTGGCGCGTATTTTATCGTATTTTCAGATTTGCAATTTACTGCCAGCTATCTTCTTGGAATGGCTCGAAAAAGCAATAGTGCTTCATTCGTCCGTGATTACGTTCCTTTTGATGCAGAAAAAGAAGGAAGATTTTTAATTTCAGAAGATAGGGCTGAATACTTTGCTGCACTTCCACCAGATTTTTTAAATCTACATTATAAAAAAATGTATTCAAGAGATCGCCAGAGTGCAAAATTTATGCTTCGCGTCGCCACAGAAAGAAAAAATTCTCCCAGTTATATCCAGCAGATTATCAGCCTCTTTTCATTCTTTCAAAAATGCTTTTTGTTGATTATCTTCACCAGTATGGTTTTTTCCTTTCTTTTTTCAAAAACCAGAATTCCAAGTTTGCGACTGAGATTTCTTGGGGTAACCAGCTTCATTGTAATGGTGCCCTTTATTTATATGTCATATTTTTCAATTCTGCTTCTCGAAAATTTTGCCGCTTTGAACCGTAGAAAAATTGAAATTGAAGCAACGGTGAAAATGTTTGAAATCTCCCGATTCCTCGAGGATTTGCGAATAAGAAGGCAAGTTTTAGGCCTTTCTACCAAAAAAAGGCTTGCAGATCTGGCGTCTGAAAAAAGTTTTGATCTCTTTGGGGGAGAAGTTGAAAAGGCCATTCCACAGGCTTTCAAGATTGGCGTCGACTTCATTTCGGTAAATGGCGAGGGCCGCCATATTAGTTCTCGCACAGCCAATGAAGAACCACGAAACATGAACTTTCTTCTTGCCAGCAAATACATGAACAACCTCGGAATCTTGAATACCGAATCGGAAAAAAGTAGAAAATCGTTAAAGCTGGTAAGCCTGGCCGGCGGATTCTTCGATGATCTGAGTCAGGATTACATCGAAGGAATTTCTCTGGCCAGAGAGTCTCAGGAGACCAAAGATCTATCTGAATTGAGCGACCTGCACAAGATGCTCTACTTTCTTATTCCAGCAAACCCAATCCATGACGAAAACATTGCCGGATTTGCTTTTATGCACCTTTTTGGCATTACAAGATTCGGTCAGGCTCTTGACCGCATTGGTTTGGCACCAAAATTACTGCTGCATGAAGAAAATAAAATTGCCAGTCATCGCTTTGCCATTGGCAGAAGAACCTTTCATGGTCTTCCCGAAAAATACTTCCCGGCAAATCTCAAAAGCTTTGATTCTTTAAAGTTAACCCTCGATAATTCTGTGCTGACGAAATCTTCGGGACAATTGCAACTATTCAACGATGAGGAGTTAAAGGTCTCGACCTGGAGATATTTTCCCGACCAGGAATACTCGATTGCCGGAATTACCGCCGCGAAACCCGACCTGTGGCTCAATTATCTGGCTTCGGTTTTTCCGGTTCTGGTTTTTCTCTTTTGCTTTTTGAGTGTCATAATCATGACCGACATGCTCTTTGAATTCCTGGTTAAACCGGTATATGGCTTCATAGATTTTATCAGGGAAGTCGGCCGGCATAATTTTCAGGCCAGAATTAAAATTGCAGCTGATGATGAGTATGCAACGCTGGCAGATTCTTTTAATGAAATGGCAAGGGGACTCGATCAGCGTGAAAAGCTTCGACGCTTCGTTTCCGACAAGCTCTTTCAGGAAGTTGAAAATAATACCGAGCTTGAAAAATCAATTTCTCTTGAATCTGAAATCTCGATTCTGGCCTCTGATATTCGCGATTTTACAGGTCTAACAGAAAAACACGAAGCCAACGAAATCGTTGAACTTCTCAACGAGTATTTTACCTTCATGGGGAAAGCTATTGCCGATAACGGTGGCATAATCGAACGTTTTGTCGGCGACGCGATAGTGGCAGCATTTTACCCTGACTCGCGACATGATCATCATTCACTTCGAGCTGTTAGAGCCGGGATTTCAATGCGGCGAGCCCTTGAACAACTCAATAGAAACCGTCGGGAAAAAAAACTTTTTGAAATTGAAAATGGAATCGGCATTGTTTCGGGCCGAGCATTTTCTGCAGTTGCCGGCGCTAATACCGGCCGAAAGGTTTTCACCGTTATTGGTTCGGTGGTCAATCAGGCTGAAGCTCTTGAGGCTGAAACCGCCAAAATTGGTGGCAGCAGAATTCTCGTTTGCATGAAAACCGCTGAGAATTGTCATTCAAAAATAAGCTTTCTGAACGTGCCTTTGGTTTCTCAAGCTTTGCTGGTAAAGGGAACCCCTGAAAATGAATGAAATTATAATTAATCGGAAGCCTTCTGCAGCAAAGATTTTCGCTGGATGGGTGCTGATTTTCCTAATTCCGGTATTGATGTTTAACCTTTCTATCAACTATTTGTTTGATATTACCAGAGAGTCGAATCAACTTCTTTATAAAGAAACTCTTATCAACGAACTTTTGCAATTTGAAAAAGATATTGAACCAGGCAATTTTCTCGATGCGCAATTTAAAAATTTCAAGTCCCAGACTCAGGATTTTGTTAAAGTCAACAGCGCTGAGAAATTGTCAAACCTCTTTTTCAGGCAGACCGGAATACCGCTTTCAGGGTTGATTTTGCACGGACCAGGAACCAGGGATTTAAATGGTATTTTCTTCAAGAAATCAATTCAGGAAGGATTCAAAAATCTTTCCAGGACATTGACCTTGAAATTTTTTCAATTTTTGAATTCCTGCAGCGCAAACTACAACTCCAATGAAAAATTAAAAAATGATAAACTCAAAAACATTTCTGAAAACTTCTTTCAAAAACAATTCGGCTTGATTTCGATGATACCAATCGAGCCAGAAAAAATTTCTCCTGGTTTTTCAATAAAATTCAAAGGTTTCTGCTATTTCTATTATCAGCCTTTGCCGGGCCAGAACCTTGAAAAAGGAATTTCGCCCGCAGGTTTTCTGGCAATGGTTTCCGGAGAAGACCTCGATATCAGAAAAATTTTTCAGGGATCTACCGGAACCATGGCCTCGGGTGTGGAGAGAAGTATAATCTTCAGGCCCTGGCCCATCGAAACAGGAAAATACCTTGATTTGAGCAAAAAAACGACATTTAATCTGGATTCCGAGGGTCTGAGTTTGATCGCTCCCGCGCCTCAGGGGTTGATTGCTCATTTTGTCAGTGGTGGTAGAATTTACCCACGAAATTTAGCTGTTCTTGAAAAATCATTCCCATTCCTCAAGCTAACCGTACCATTGGCAAAGATTGAACACCCGCTATTCTATTTTTGGTCGGGATTCCAGTTTTTTACGGTTCTGTTCACTCTTACGGGAGGAATATTAGCCTTAAGATTGTTTTTGTTTGGTCTGGATTTAAGGCTTAAACTCACCGGCAAGGCAATTTTAGCCCTGATTGTTTTGGCTATCCTGCCTGCAGGATTGCTACTGATTTCATTTTTAACTTATCGCGATGTTTGTCAAAAGCTGGATTTGGTTGTCGCAAACAATTTTTTAAAGCAAAGAATTGAATCCGTTTCCAGGGATTTTTCCGGTTTTATCAATGATTACCATCAGCAGGCCTATCTATTAAGCCGGGATCTTGCCAGCAAGATCGGTTTTTCGGAAAAGGAGGTTAAGGCATACATGCTTAACCGACTCGAAAAAATGGAAGGACACGAGGCTTTCCTGGATTTTTTTGGCAAACCTGCTATTCACGCGATAAACACAAGAATAAAGAAAAGCCTGTTGAGTAAACCTGAGAATAGCATACGCTATTTGATGATTCAGGCAAATCTAAGAGCACTCGATGGAATATCGAGCTACAATGATGAAAAGGCTTTCGATGGTGGCGTAGATCTTTTTAAAGATGAATTTTTCGTTGATCCAAATTTTATTAACCAGACCCTGGTTACTATGGGCAGAATGATGGAAATGGATCAAATAAAAGCCCTGAACAGCTTTTCACTCAATCCAATTTACGCTACTGAAGCAGACCAGCCAATTGCTTATCTAACCGTAAAATTCAGTCAACTTCACCTTATCGACATTTATCTGAAGAAAAGCAGCTGGGCATATCACAAGATCGGCACCGACTTCCGCTTTTTTGTCTACACCGACGTCGAAAGAAGAAAAAACATTGAAGGCAGGGTGGGGAGGTTGACCTCTCAAATCAGGCACAAAATAGATCGTGCAAGAGAACTAGGAACGCACTTTTTCTGGTGGCAGGAAGAACCGCATCGTTATGCGAAATGTTTATATGTTCTCCCAAGATTTCCCCTTGTTATAATGGCCGAGAAAGCTTTGCCGGAAAGCGGCGATATTCCGTTGGTCCTGTTGGCAACACTGATTTACATAATTATGCTTCTTTATTTTTCTTACAGCATTTTCGCAAGGCAATTACTTAACCCGATAGAATTTCTTTCTGCATCAGCAAAATTGGCGGGGCAGGGCGACTTTAAAACCAGATTGAATTATGAATCCGAAGGGGAGTTTCTCCAGTTAAAAAGCGCATTTGACAAAATGGTCGATGGCATTGCGCAAAAGGAAAAATTATCAGAATTCGTTTCTGCCGAAATCCTTGAAACTGTTGTCCAGGAGGGAATTGGCTTGCCGCAAAAGCTTGATTCAACGATTGTTTTTGCAGAGATTCCGAGCCTTGACCATCTTTTCAAAAGTGGTGATTCGGAAAAAGGCATCAAAATTCTTGATCTTTGCATTTCTGAAGCGGACAACCTTGCAAAAAAGTTTTCAGGAACCCTGGAAAAAATTGCTGGAAATACTCTAATGCTGGTATTCAGAGAAAAAGAAGACGGTTCTCACGCCTTAAATGGCTGCAATGTTACAATTGAACTGAGAAACAGGCTCGGTTTACATAACATCTCCTTGAACTTTGGAATCGCCTCGGGGGTTGTTATCTCGGGAGCCGTCGGTGATCAATATGGAAGGGTTGATTTTACGGTTATCGGAGACGCAGTCAATTTGGCGGCAAGATTGAAAGGTATCGCTTCAAGCCTTGGGTCAGAGACAACAATAATCGTTGCACCTTCGACGATTAGAAAACTCAAGGGTAAATGCCGACTGAAGTTTGTAAAAAAAATGCCCATAAAGGGTAAAAGCCGGGAGTTTCCGATTTATCAGCTTTTAGAGGTTCGCAATTAAACATTGTTGATCACTCAAAAAAAAATCACCCCGGAAACCCGGGGTGATTTTATGATTTAAAATATTAGAAGAATCCTGCTTTCAGGTTAATCTCTTATTCCTGCCAAATTGGGTCTTTGGCAGAGGGGATGTCACGAATATCAATATGAATTCCAAGGGCCTTATCAATTTTTACAAAACGGAAATTTTTTCCAAGAATTTTCAGTTTGTCAAAGTTACCTTTTTCTTTTTGCATTTTTGTGGCCAGGCGGTATACCTTGTGAACCCATTCATACATTAGCTGTGGATCCCACATTTCGAGGGGAATGAATTCTTCGCCTTCTTTGGCCCATCGAGCTTTGAAAAGCACTTTTGCAAGAGAAACGTGATTTCCGGTGATTGGCCCGCCAACCAAAGATTTAGGCAGGTTAACCCGTCGAATCCATTCCTTTTCAAAATAGGGATCGATATAACCACAAACATCCAGGAAACTGACCGCAAAAGCTGAACAACCGGCGCCTTTTCCTTTTCTGGGTTCATTTGTGCCGTTGTAAACTTTGTCATATCCTTTGGCACGGTATTCAGTCAAATAGGTTTTCATGCGCTGATAGGCTTCTTTATTGATAATAAAACGAAGATAGGTCATTTTACCGGTTTTATATCTGTCGAGAAGCTCCATTGAAAGCTTTTCTTTTTTATCGAGGGCGCCTTTCATCGGTGCAAAAAGAACTCCAAGCCCATAACCATGCTCGGTAATGAAGTCAGCATCTGATGGTGCATCAGGAGCGGTTGTTGAGCCGGTAAGTTCATGCTCGCCGTTGGGACCTTTAAGCTCCATAAAACAATGGCCGATAGTGTGCTTGTTCTTGCCATGCTCAAAAACGAGTCGGCCTTTGAGTCCGGCACCATAAGCCAATTTTAACGGAGAGGACCAATTAAGGGGAACTGCGGGCGGAAAAGCATAAAGCGTGAATTCGTAATTCTGAGCTTGAATAGTAGAACAACTCAGAAGCAATAGAAAGCATAGAATAACCAATCTTCTCATTTTGTACCCCCAAAACAATGGTTAGCTTTTTAATTATACGGATTGTTAACAGAAGAGCAACCCTATAAAAATCAAGCAATGGCAAATGTTAAAACCAAACTAAAATATGCTGAAAGCCAGTTAAGATAATCTGAAATTCCAGCTAAACATTCCAGGTTTACATAAATATCCTGAAAGCCAGTTTAGGTAATCTGAAGTTCCGGCTAAACATTCCCGGTTTACATAATATTTATTATCAGACGTTTAAGATTTAAAACGCCCTGCCAAACAGCAATTGCCATTATTCAACCAATTGCCGAAATTTTCAAGACCTTAAATTCCAATGTTGCTTGACGTATAGTTTACGACAAATTATCATTACCGACATCATGAATATCGCCGAACTTACCGCAGCTGATATCGCTGCATTGGACAAAGAAAAAACCGTCGTTCTCATACCAATTGGCTCCGTCGAACAACATGGGCCTCATCTCCCACTGGGAACCAAATGCTTCCTCAGTGAAGCAATTGCCTGTGAAGCCGAGGCTCTTCTCAAAAAAGAAGGCATTTATGCACTTATTGCCCCGGTTTTTCCTTATATGCCGTGCCAAAGCAGCTTCGGATTTCCCGGCTGCTTTTCTATGGGTGCAAGAACCTTTTCCGATGCTCTATATGAAATTGGCTATTCTTTTAAACGTGAAGGCTTTGCTTTCGTGTATTATGTAAACCTTTCAATCTCTCCGGATGCCCTTAAAGCCGTTTCGGTCGCTATAGAAGATCTTAATACCCTTAATGATTTTCGGGCCTATGATCCCATGCCCCTATGGAACTTCTCTCCCAATGAAAAAATCGAAGGGTTGCTCAAACAGGCTGGCCTTGAGCCTTCTCATGAACTGCATGCTGATGTCAAGGAAACAAGCGCACTGCTGGCACTAGATCCTGACCTTGTGCAGACTTCCATGCTTGGCCAACTTTCACGGTGCCATGTCAACCCATCCTGGGAAGTCCTCAAAGGAAACATTTCATACCAGGAAATGGGTTCCGAATCCGGTTACCTTGGCTCCCCCGACGCCGCCAACCCCGAAATCGGTCAGATTTTCCTCAGCGAGGCCGGCTTTGCTCTCTCTGAAACGGTAAAATTTACCCTGGAAGGCAATGAACTGCCTGAACTGCCTCTGCAGATAAGAATGCTGCTAAAAATGGTTGATCTTGACGAAATGTGATTATTTTTTTTCTCTTAGCTCGGCAAGTCGTTTATCAATTCTTCTGATCTGATCCATCCATTGATTTTCACAATAGCTTCGACTTTCGTTGTCCCGGCGTCGCAGAGTTTTTTCAATCACCAATGTCCAGTGATCGCCTTCGGGCCAGTTGTCATCATAAACGCCAAAGTGAAAATTCGGCTGAAAACTGCAATTGAGAGTAAACTGTCTTGCCATTTGCAACAGCCTATTTTCCTCAACAAAATTCCCAAGTCTGCGCTGAACTTCAGCCAAAAGCATGAAAACTGCAGGGTTGCCATGGTCAAAAGCTGCGATACGATCCAGTTCATTCCTGGCCGCAACCAGGTTGCCACTTTTCAGGAATCCCTGGGCCGCATAAAACTGCATCTGCAAATCTTCATAGTTTTTTCCCCGAAAATTAAAAGCCTGCCGATGCAACTGATAAGCCTTCATAACTATATCCGGAAAATTTGCATCGACGGCAAGCCCGGCAACTGCTTTGCACAACGCCGGCCCGGCATTATCCTTTAAAAATGGTTCAAGATCATTCTTTTCAAGATTTCGATGGGTAGAAAATCTTCTTTTCAAAAGAGCCGCCTCGAACTCATCAGCGAGCCACGGAGGCAAACCCTGCCTGTCTATTTTTTGTGCAAGCTGATAATCAATGGGGATCCCCCACTCTGTCGCATTCTTGAAAAGAAAAAGCAGCTCGATGTCCGGCATTTTTTTCTGTTGCAATAGCCGATTAATCGAATTTGCAGCTAGTTCCCTTGCTTGCTGGCCAAAATCTCGATGATTTATCAGCAATGGCAACCCCCAGCCACCATTTTTTACAATTTCCAGGAACCTTTCTTCAAGACTGGCCAATTTGACATTGTCGCTACCATTTAGGAGGGTCAGCATCAAGCGCGCATGACGAATTCCGGTTAAATCTCTTGGCTCAAGTTCGACAGCTTTTTGGTAACAGGTTAACGCTGCTTCTCGATTCCGATTCAATTCAAGAAGCCGACCGGCAAGAAACCATACCGCATAGTAGTCGGGATATTTGAGGGTAAGGGCAGAAGCCCGGCCAATAAGCTCATTGAGATTATAACCAGCAGCCGCTTTGCGGATAAGCAGGTGCATTTTGGGAAATGGCTCACGCAGGTTTTCTGAGGCGATAGCCGTTTGCTCGGCCCAGCCATCTTTGCCTGACGCGAATCGCTGCGTGCCAATTTCAAAAGAACGTATGTTGTAATGGTGATTCAGACAATAAAACGAAGCAACCAAACCAAGCAAAAGTAAAAGCAATCTGGCTTTGAGATCGATTCTGAAACATTTCCTTTCTTCAGGGGCAAAATCAAAAAATAGCAGAAAAAAAGCAAGCGCAAGCATTGAGGGACTGCCCCAGGCGAAATCCAGCAAACCGGTTGCCAGAAAACCGGCCAAACAGAAGCGATATGCAGATGTTTTATTCTTCAATAATGCCGCAAAGAAGATTGCAGCCGCAGTTAATAAAAGCGTTAGCCCGCCCCATGTTAATAGTTCTAGAAACATTTGGTGGGCGTGTGGGTAATTCCAGTCATAAGCCCAATACTGCGCACCTGCTGGAAAACTTTGCGGAAGCAATGACATGGTCCAGAAGCCATGACCAGCAATTGGGGCACGAATGATGTTTTGCCAGGCTGAATACCAGATCAGCAATCTTTCATTTTTTATCAATTCAGCCCAGGAAAATTTCTGCATTATTCTGGCAAATGCAAGAATTAGTATTATTCCACCTGCGATCAAAGCCTGACGTTTTTTCAATAATTCACGACCATAATAAAAAAGCTGGCTGATAATGCTCAACGCAAGAACGATGCGCGCCCCGGTCAGTATTATGACTGCCCAGAGAAAAACCTGAAAAATACGCGCCGATTTCTTTCCGGGAAAACGTTCGATATCGTCGCAAAGGCTGAGCAAAAGTTGCATGGCAAAAGCCCAGGTTGCGATTCTGTTTGGGTGAGTTCCTGCAGCCCACGCCCGCCTACGGAAAATTTCACCGAAATTTTCTGAAATGATAGCAAGATTACCAATACTGATCAGGGCAATAATACTGCCCGAGAGACCCAGGGCTACAATGTACAGGTTTTTGTCATTTTTAGATATCGTTGTCCAGAAAAGTGCAAGGCCGGCAAAAAGCATTGTCAGATCAGAAGTGTAAACGGGCTGCTCACGGAAAATATTCAAAAAAAACAAGCCGCCGGCGAAAACCAGCAGATGCCGAATATCATATTTCCAGGTTATCCCCTTTTTCAAAATTTGCTCAAGACTTCCGGCAACTAGCAAAAGGGCCAGGTTTGCACAATAAAAACTGGCTTGCATACCCAAGCCGGTCGTTCTCATGAAAGCAGCATCAAAAGTAAGTCCCATTTGATAAACAATCGCGACCTGATAGCTTTCTGGTTTAACGACAAGATAAGATGCCATTGCCAACCAGGAAAACTGAAAAAGCTCAGGAAATGTACCGACCGACTGAGCGCAATAGCTATGTACACTGTGAGAAATTACCAGGGTAAGAATGTTGATTCCGGCAGATTCTTTTCTGAATAACAATGCCGCTGCGTAAACAAAGATCAGGTATCGGTCTGCTTCTACATGGCCATGAAAAAGCAGGGTTGCTTCACCATTTATCAGCAAAAAGGCTCCAGCCAGCAAGACAAACATCAGGTCTGGAATTTTGTTAAGTAATGTATTAATATGGTTTTGAATTTTGATTGGGAATAACATTTATTTAAAAGTTTTTTATTTTACTGCTGGAAAAAATTGCTTTTTCATGTTAATATAAGTTTTCCCATGAAACAATAGCCCTATCAAAATTAACCGGTTTTTATAACCTTCACTAGACTCACGGGGGTAACCTAAATGTACGCCATTATCGAAATTGGTGGAAGACAGTATAACGTTGAAAAAGGCAGCAAAATTCGCTGCGAAAAGATTGAACAGGAAGCCAACGCTTCTTTTTCTATCGATAAAGTTCTGATGGTCAAAGACGGCGAAAAAGTTCAGATTGGCCAGCCTTATGTTAAAGGCGCTCAGGTAAAAGCCAAAGTCGTCAATCATGGCCGCGGTAAAAAAGTTGTTGTATTCAAATACAAGAGCAAAGTAAATTATCGCAGAAAACTCGGTCACAGACAGCACTTCAGCTCTCTTCTCATTGAAGACATCAAGTGCTGAATGAATGATCGTCGTTGAGTTTCCAGAACCAATTGGCGGCGAACTGAAATTCAAAGTCAACGGTCATGCCGGAAAGTCTGACAAAGGACAGGACATTGTCTGTGCGGCAGTATCCACGCTAACTCAGACTCTGGCAGGGGGAATTCAAAGCGGTCTTGGCGCCAGCGTCTGCGGCAGGCTTGAATCAGGAGACACTGATCTTATGATCCAGGTAGCCCCGGAAAAAGGCGAAGATCTAAAGCTTATTTGTAATGTTTTTCGATTCGGGTTCCAGAAGATTTGTGAATCTTACCCGGAACATGTGAAAATGATTTAACCCAGGGGGAATTTAATATGGCTCATAAGAAAGGTCAAGGTTCAACCGCTAACGGTCGTGACAGTAATGCCCAAAATCTCGGCGTGAAAAAATATGATGGTCAGTCAGTTATTGCTGGCAACATCATCATTCGCCAGCGTGGAACTCCGATCAATGCCGGCATCAATGTTGGCACTGGCAAAGACGACACTCTTTTCGCCCTTACTGACGGCATCGTAAAATTTGGCCGCCGCAAAGGCAGACACGTGGTAAACGTCGTTCCCGCAGAAGCCTGATTTTTTCAGAATAAAAAGAACCGCCGTGCGCAGGCGGTTCTTTTTATTTTAGGCACTTTTCAGGGCATAAATTTTGAAAATTAATTTTTTTTGGCAAAAATGCCGATATTAATAATAAGAATTTTATGCAGGAGGTGCCTTCATGTGTGCACAGGAACTGATTGCGCTGTTTCGCTTCTCGGGTAATTCTTGCCCCGCGTGTCAGAGAATTGTAAGTCGCTATGAGCGCACCCTGAAATTGACTGACAAGGATATGGAACACCTTGAAAGCTGCATGAGCAGGAAAGAATGATCCCTTAAATTTCACCTGAAAAGCAGACTTCAGCCGAAAAAGCTGGAGTCTGCTTTTTTGCGTGCAAGAAATCTGCCCGCGCCGCGATTGCCGCTCCAGCCTGATTGAATAGAAAAAATCATTTCGCCACGCAAAAAGGTCATAGTATTCCTGCCTTTAATTTCAAGACCTTCATAGGGCGAGTAATCAGTATTCATATTCAATTCTTCATTAGTTATTTTCCAGATGCAGTTCGGATCAAAAACCATCAAATCTGCATCGGTTCCTGGTTCAAGGCTTCCTTTTTCTGGGTATATGCCGAAAAGCCTGGCTGGATTTTCGGTTATGGCCTTTATTGCAGAAATCTCATTCAATTGGCGATTACGGTTCAATACCAGCGCCGGCAAAGTTTCGATTCCCGGTAACCCCATTGGGAGCCGGTCAATTCTTCCCTGCCAGGTGTTTTTATCGGCTTTTGTAAATGGACAATGGTCGGTGGCCACAACCGCCAGCTCACCGCTTTGAATGTGGTTCCAGAGCCCTGACTGCTGGTCAACGGGTCTAATTGGTGGGCAACAGGCGAAAAAATGTCCGTCAGGTGAAACGAGTTTTGAATCATCCAAATAAAGATACTGCGGACAGGTTTCTCCGATCAATGGCGCACCTGATCTGCGAAGGTCGGCAATAGCCCTGGCGCCTTCACCGCTGGAAGTATGAACAATATAGGTTCGGCAACCGGTTTCTCTGGCAAACCACCCCACCCTTCTAATCGCTTCCACTTCAGAGATTATAGGTCGGGTGAGCGGCAAAGCTTCAATTTCGAGGTTTTGTCCACGTGCATCGATATTTTCGTCTATGAGTGCGCCATTTTCGGCATGAACTGTAAGCATAATATTCTGCTCATGGCAAATTTTCATGATTTTAAGCAGGTTACGATCGCTTTGCATCAGACCTGATTTGCCATAGGCAGTAAAAACTTTGAGGCTGTTAATACCTTTCTCAAGAAGCTGCGGCATTTGCATTTCGACTTCTTCGGAAAACCGGCCAATACAGGCATGAAAGGAAAAATCAACCGATGCTTCCCCTTGAGCCATACCAAGTCGCCGCATGAAACTTTCAAAAATGCCCTCATTACCTTGTTGAGCCAGAAAGTCTATGATGGTGGTCACTCCGCCAATCGCTCCGGCTCTGGTGCCTGTAAAAAAGTCATCTGCAGAAACAGCTCCGGCAAAGGGCAAAGAAAAATGGGTGTGGGCATCGATCGCTCCGGGCAAAACCCATTTACCGGCAACATCAATAGTTTCAGCGCCCTCAAGATTTGAGCCAATAGCGGCAATCTTATCTTCTTCTATTGCCAGATCGGCTTTAATCAACCGATTTCCCCAAAATACAAGGCCGTTTTTCAATACTTTTTTAAACATAAGGCTATTCCTGGTGATTTTTTATTTAAAATACTGCAATTTCTGCCGAAAAGAAAAGCGCAAAAATTTTGAAAGTGAGGGAAAGAATGAACCTTAATTCAATGATCGCAGGTTTTGTCGGCGGCATTCTCTGCAGCACTTTTTTGTTTCTTATTAGCAGAGCGTTGCTGATACCAAAAATGCTCAAAAGCGAAAAAGCCAAAGATTTATCTTTCTATGGACGGCCGCCTGAGAAGGTGAATTCACGAAATAAATAGCAAATTCTGAGATCTTGCTCTTAAATTTGCTTAAAATTAGTTTAAACCGGGGCTGAAAATATGTTATGTTTGGCGTTGCCAGTATGAAAGAAGCCCCCGGAAAACTTATCGACATCAAAAAGCGTATTCTTGCGCACATAAAAGGGCGCGAGAACACTCAGGCTTTAAAACTTTTTCACAAGCATTATTCTCAAGAAACCCCACCCGATCCTCAGTTCATAATAAATATCTACACCGAACTGAACAAACTCGACCAGGTCGAGCTCGGGTTTAGATTCATCGAAGAAGTCAGTCCCTGGATTCCGGAAGAAGTCGAAATTCAGGAATTACGATCTACCGCACTCAAGATCTATTTTGACAGCCTTTTGGTTCTTGGCAATCGACTTCTCACTGAACGTGAAGAAAAAGCCAACATGTTCCATGAGAGCCTTAAAAGAACCGATTCACTATCCAAAGAAAAGGTCAAAGAAGAAAACGAGAAAATTCTTCTTAACACAACCCAGAAGGCTCTCGAAAGTTTTCGCAAAGCTTATGAAATAAACAGTGATAGCATGGGCGCTATTACCGGACTCTATCGGTGTTACAAGATACTCAACGATTTTGAAAACATCAGCCGCTTTCAGACAATTCTAGAAGAGAAAAATCCGCTGATCTATGGTCAGAAAGAACAGGAACTCTCAGAGAAAAAGTCGATAGCCGCCCAGGAATTTGACATCGAGGAGTTCAACCTCAATGAAGTCAAAGCCCTTTACGAAAAGAACAAATACGAAGAAGTTATTCAACGTGTTGACTTTTTGCACCTGACCCACAAGATTTCTGTTCCCTTACTGCTTTTAAAAGCTGAGTCTCTTGCAGCTTTGAAAAGATTCAAGGAAGCGGACAAAATTATTTTTGAAGCCGAAAAAACGAATCTCTGCCTAAAAGAAGTTCGAGAGCTTAAAAACAATCTTTACGAATTGAAATACGATTTACTTAGCAAAGCCGGTGAGGTTTATCTTAAAAAAGCCCTCGAATTAGGCCCCAGTCTCGGAGAAACCCATTTCAAGAAAGCAAGAATCTGTCTGAGAAAAGCTCTTGAAATTTTTCCAGACAATATAGACCTTCTTGATCAACAATATACGGTTTTTCGGTATCTCAAAGAGGACGAAGAAGCTTTTAAAACCAAGGCGATGATTTACCTTCTCAACAATAAGTTCATTCCTTCTTTTGATCGTGAAGGAACCAACACTCTATGTTTTATCGCAACGTACGCATACCGCGGCTCAATTGAAGAAATAGAAATTTTTAGATGGTTTCGCCGAGAATACCTTTTGCCTTTTGCATTTGGCAGAAGATTCAATTGCTGCTATGTTAAGTATGGTGGCATATTCACCGAGAGAATGAAGCAGCTTGAAGTATCTCCAGCTTTATTCAGGATTGTTCTCTATCCTATATTCACCCTCATTAGCTTCTTAAAACGACGAAAAGATAGCAGGCAAAAACTATGATTAAAACAAAATTTTTAAAAATCATTTTTTTGATTTCATTGATTTTTCCAACATTTACCGGCTGGGCACAAAATATCGATGACCAAATCGTTAGAGTAGGTATTTTGACCCATGAGGAATTTACGACAGTTAGGGCGCAAAGCTTCAGTGGCCACTGGCAGGCCCATTTTTACCATAAGGTTGCGTCTGGCGCAGCTCAAATTGCCAGCGCAGCCATTACCACCGTAATCGTTGCCGAAGGTGAAGACCTAGCTGTCAGCCTCACCAGAAAGGGAATCCTTGGCAAAATTTCCACAGGCAAAGAGATAAATGTCGGCTACGACAAAGTCATAATAACCGGCGGTGAGTTGTTGAGCATTGAAATTCCTGGTGCTCAACCCATGTTGCTTCATGGCGACATAGAGTTCAATATTCGCGAAGAAGCGCTGGGCGCCGTTAATCATATTAGCTTACACAAACTCCTTGTGTCTTGCGTTTCAAGATTTGGTCTGAGTTCTGAGATTGAAGCGCTGAAAGCCTTTATCGTCATGGCCCGAACTCGAATCGTTTATCTGAAGGGTAAAAGCCCGCATCCAGATGAAAGCTTCGACATCTGTGACCATGAGCATTGTCTTCCCTTTGCCGGCGCCGGATACAACCGGGAACTGGTAGACATATTGGTTAACATGACGGCAAACAAGATTATTACCTACAAGGATAAACCGATTTTTCCGAGATATCACCACACCTGTGGCGGCAAGATTTCTTCAGCTAAAGATCTTTTGGGTATTGATGAAGAACCCTATCATGTGCAAATGGAAGACCGTCTTGAAAGCAAAGGCTCCGAAAACTGTTTTCATAGCCCTGGGTTTCACTGGTCTGTTGAACTTTCCAAGCTAGACATCCTCGATTTTCTCTCTCTGACCTGGGCCGGCGGCGCTGATCGCATTTTTACCGGCTGGGAACCCCTGGTAATTGACAATACCGGTAGAATAGCCAAAACCCTCATTCGGGGTCGAAGGCCCAAGGAAGTCAATGGAATTGAATTTTTCGAGCGAATGAAGGACTATTTTGGACCCAACAGCATGAAAAGCATGCGATTTTCCATGGAAGTTCTTCGTCGAAGCGTTATTTTCCGGGGAATGGGCCAGGGAAACGGCATTGGCATGTGTCTTTATGGTGCAGATGGTCAGGCAAAAAAAGGCCGAAAATACGATGAAATACTCGGTTTCTATTATCCAGGAACGGTTATAAAATAGCCCGCGATCTACCTTAAACAATAAGGCCGCATCTTATTGATGCGGCCTTTTTGTTTACAAGTAATGTTTTAAAGATCTGCTGTAATTTCGAAAGAAAGAAATATTGTCAGAACCGTAGCTAGAAATAAAGGCAATGTACTCATATCTCGCTCCATTATAAATGGAATTTTTATCATTATCGGCAGGTATTTCAAACTGAATTATACTGATTATTGAATATTTTGTCTGTACACAATAAAAACTTTTGAATTTGAGAATCGATGCGAGCAACTATTCAGTTGCTCTAATTTTCGGTTGGCTGATTTGAAATATGCCAGGCTTCTGAAGTATATTTATTGAAGTTAACAATATGAGTAAATTTTTTAAAATCGAAAGACAAGTCACCCCGCAATTCCGAATTGATTATGAGAATCTGCTTAACAGCCAGCAGCTGGAAGCGGTAAAGTCGTTTTCAGGTCCGGTTCTTTGTATCGCCGGAGCTGGCTCGGGCAAAACGAGAACACTTATTTATCGCGTTGCCCGCATGATTGAAAGTGGAATCAATCCCGAAAGTATTCTCTTGCTGACTTTTACTCGCAAAGCAGCAAGAAACATGCTCAACCGGGTTGCCTCCCTTGTCGGTGAATCAGGCAAAAGGGTCGCAGGTGGAACCTACCATTCGTTTGCCGCGCAAATGCTTAGACAATACGGGCATTATCTTGAATTGAACCAGAATTTTTCAATTATCGATGAGTCTGATTGCGGCGACATAATCAATCTAATTCGTGCCGACCTTGGGCTAAATAAAAAAGAAACCAGGTTTCCCCAGAAAAAAACCATTCTCGAAATTTTTTCGAAAGCCATTAATCTCGAAAAAGAAATCGAGGAGATTGTTGAGGCTGAATTCAGCCATTTCGCAGAGCACACCGGGGAAATTGTCAAAATAAACGAACAATTCGTAAATTATAAAAGGCAAAATAGCCTGATCGATTATGATGATCTACTGATTTTTCTTTTGAGACTTCTCAAAGACTCTGAAGAGGCCAGAACTCGCATAAACGAGCGTTATCGTTATGTCATGGCCGATGAATACCAGGATACGAATGGTCTTCAGGCAAGAATAACCTTGTTGCTGGGCGGCTCAAGAAAAAACATCATGGTCGTCGGCGATGACGCTCAAAGCATATATTCTTTCAGAGGTGCCCAGATCAGAAACATTCTGGAATTTCCAGCACAGTTTGAAAATTGCCAGATAATCAGACTTGAGCGCAATTATCGCAGTACCGCCAATATTTTGAACTCGGCAAATCAGTTGATGACCAATGCTGAAGAGGGCTTTGGCAAAACCCTTTTCACTGAAAGAGAAAAAGGCGACAAGCCGGCTTTGATAAAATGTCAGGATGACGAAGAACAGTCGATGTTCATTGCCGCAAGAATATTAGAATTGCGCGAACAGGGAATTCCGCTAAAAGACATCGCGGTCCTTTTTCGATCGAGCTTTCACGCCTACCAGCTCGAACTTGAATTGAAGCGTCGTAACATACCATACGTAAAATGGGGAGGATTCAAGTTTCTTGAATCAGGACATCTGAAAGACATTCTCGCCCACATGCGGGTGATTCAGAATCCTTATGATCAGGTTTCCTGGTTACGTATTCTGCTGCTGCTCGAAGGGGTCGGAACCCAAACAGCCACCGAACTGTTTGCACAAATTAAAACTAATAAAGACCCATTTGATTTATCCGAAGCAAAGGTTCGTGGCCGTGCTCGCGATGGTCTAGCTACTCTGGGCAAAGTGTTGCAAAAAGCACGTCTTCTCGCCGATGAAAAACCTGCCCGACTGCTGGATCTTTTTGCTGAATACTATTTTCCCATTCTTAAAAAGAATTTCGATGATTATCCCCGACGCATCAAAGATATCGATGCCCTTGCCATAATTTGCCAGAAATTTGGTGATTTAAGCGAATTCCTTGCCGAAATGGCACTGGAACCCCCACGCGATTCGGGCGACAGCAATCTGGTTGCCCGGGAAAAAGACGATGAACAGTTGATTTTGTCGACAATTCATTCTGCCAAAGGCCTTGAGTGGCATTCGGTTTTTATAATTCACACCCTTGAAGGGCGCTTTCCATCTTTCAATGCCTTTAAATCAAATGAAAGCCTTGAAGAAGAACGCAGGCTAATGTATGTGGCCATGACGCGTGCCGAAGAAAATCTCGCCATATCTTATCCTCTAACGATGTGGGACCCGGCTTCCGGTGTGCTGCTGGCCCGTCCATCCCGGTTCATCGAAGAAATCGGCGATGACAATCTTGAGACCTGGGAAATCGTTCGCTGAACCTTTTGCGCCTTTCGCCGGTTGACACTGTTTATCATTCTCTGCTAATGTGCTTTGGCAAATAATTTTACCGACTTGTTTCAGGAGCAATATTTTGGTACGAAACCTAGCTATAGTCGCTGTTTTGTTGATCGGCGTTCTTGCCGGCCTGATCGTCCACGACCATTACAGTATACCCACCAGAAATCTGGTCATCTTTTACACCTCTAATCTGCGCGGTCAAATAAAACCATTTTCCGGAACCGTGCTTGACCGGCAATACGACAAAGTTGGCGGCCTCGCCTTCATCAAAGGTTTTATTGAAAACTCAGCTGAAATATTCAACTACAACTGCGATAACATTCTGCTTCTCGACACTGGCGACGCCCTTTTTGGCACAGCCGAGGCATCACTCACCATGGGCGAAGTGCCGCTGACACTGATGGGCAAGGCCGGATATGACGCCATGGCCATCGGCAACATGGAATTCGAGCATGGTTTTGATCGTTTGAAATACTTCATTGCCTCGGGAAATGTGCCGATGCTTGCCTGCAATTATCGCGACCTTTCATCAGCCGTCGGCCAGACCTTCAAACCCGGCATGATCATCGAAAAGGGCGGCATCAAAATTGGCCTGGTCGGCCTTGGCCATGCCGACCTGCCTCGCAATACCCGACCCGAAAACATCATCAATGTTGAAATTTCCGACATGAGAACTTCGGTTCAGGAAACCGCCAGCCTGCTCAGATCGCAAGGTGCAGAGCTGATTATCCTGATTTCCCATCAGCCGGAGCTCGGTGCTCTGGAAAACCCGGAAAAGGTTTTTCCGGAAGTCGATATCATTTTGGGCGACATGATTGGACCGGTAGCATCTTTCGGCTCTCGACCAATGATTTGCCAGACTGCTCCCAATCGCGGCGCCGGCATTGGCATGGTTAAGATTTCTCATGTCGGCGGGAAATGGGATGTCGCCCGCGGATTTCAGCGAATTTTTCCGATCGATTCAAGCAAAATTACTCCGGATCAGGAACTGGTCGCTGAAATCAGTCGTGTCGAATCGAAGATTGATTCATTGCTCGACGAAGTAATTACCAACAGCATGGGCATTTTTAGTCGCTCATTCAACGAAGAATCGGCAATCGGCAATCTGATCGCAGATTTTATGAAGGATGAATCGAAAACTCAGGTAGCTTTGCAAAATTCAGGCGGGATCAAGAGCACTATTGCCGAAGGTCAGGTCACTCTTAGAAACCTTTACGACATGCTGCCTTTTGAAAACAACCTGGTAACACTTGAACTCGAAGGCTGGGAACTGGAAAACATCATTGAAGAAAGTCTGGCCGGAAAAAGCGGTTTTCTTCAGGCCGCGGGAATAAATTGCACATACAGCAGTTCCAACCCACCCGGGTTCAGAATTATTCAGATAGATATAGGCGACGAGCCCCTTGAGTTCAACAAAAAATACAGTGTTACCGTAAATGATTTCATGGCCGGGAATGATCTGGACTGGCCTGAAATAGCCAACTCAAGCAATAAAGAAGTGCTTGGCTTAATGAGGGAAAACCTCGTGAAATGGTTGCGGCAGCAACCAAGCATTCAACCGGCCGCAAGTAAGCGTTTCAATGATTTTGAAGAGCTCGATGAAACCTTGAGAATTCAAGCCCTGTCTTTTGAGCTGGCCAGCCTTACTCGACAGATTTCCCATGAAAATTCGGTCAATTCAGAATATGCACGCCTCATTGCCGAAGTAATCCGGCTTGAAACTGAGGCTGATTTTGGAGTGGTCCCGGTTTCGCTGTTGATAAATACCCGCGAACCACTTTCAGTTGTTACTCCCGCCAGAGTTATCTCTGACTTCACTTCCAGTGAGGGCGTCAAGGTTCTTGAAATGAAGGGAGCAACCCTGTTGAGCCTCACGCGCTCGGCAATCGCTTCGTCATCTGTTCCTCTCGCCTTTTCCGGCTTCTCTCTTGAAAAAATGAGTGATGAACAGATCAAAATTTATCCCTGGAACGGTAATTTTGATCCTGAATTCATTTATAAAGTGGCAGTTAGCGAAGATTTTCCAATGCAACTCGAAGGCCATTACAATCTTAAAACCTGCAAATCAATCAAGCGCTTTAACGATATCAGACGCTGTTTTATCAACGGCTTGCGTCGCAGAAATGGACAGGTAGAGATAAAACGTGCAATTTATTGACCGGTTCGGCAGCAGAAAGTTAAAATTCAAAATACTTCTGGTTTTTTCTGTAGTATTGATTATTCCTCTTCTTGTCCTGATGATTCTTTCTTTGAATCGCACAACCAGAGTTGCCCGCCAGGACTTCAACCTTCGCCTGGGCTACGCCGCAACCCTTTTTCGCCGCGCCCTTGAAGACCAGCTCGATTCCATAAAAATTAAAACCAAGAAGGTTGCTGATTTCGAGTTTTATGCGATGGCTACCCTCGATTTTCCGGCCACAGAGACGATTAATCTCATGGACACCGAGTTGATACGCTCTGATCTTGACTATATAGGGGTTATAGCTAATCGTCAGGATATTCTGCTCGATCGGGGCGCCCCGCCAGTAGACGCCCTCGAAAAAATCATCCCCGCAATGTGCCATTCTCCTCTGAACGTCAATCTTTACATCATTGGTGAAGAACCCTGGATTTTCTCGGCGGCGATGATCACCAAGCTGAAATCTGAAACTTCGCGGCACGTCGTTTTTGCCCAACGTATTCCCAGAGATTTCGCAGACAAGCTTAAACGACTTACCGGTGCTGAATTTTCTTTGCTCTTTGCCGGCAAAAAGCTGCTGACTTCGCAAATGGATATTTACGGCAAAAGAAAAACCGGTGTGCAACCTGAAAACCCTGATCTTGCCCAGGGAACGACCAACATTCTCGGCAAATCTCATTATTTCGTGCGTGAGTCAGCCCTACCAGGCAAAATTTCGGCCTCGATTCGTCTCGAAATCGCCCTGCCCGATTCTGAATACAATGTTCTTGGCCGCTCGATCCGTCGCGATTTCATCTTTTTCGGTTTGCTGGGTTTGCTATTGGCACTGGTCACCGGTACAATTCTCGCCTGGCATATAGCCAATCCGATCAACCAGCTTGCCGAAAACACCAGTCGTATCGCTGCCGGCGACCTGTCGATGGCTCCGCAAACTCCACGTAACGATGAGATTGGTGTGCTATTTCACAACTTCAATGACATGATTTCTAGACTTAGAGCTGAAAAAGAACTTAAAGAACAGCGTATGCAGGAGCTCAATACCCTTTTCAAGATCAGCAACGCTGTCAACCTTTTCGTTGACTCGGAAGAGTTGCTGAAGTTCGTTCTTACCCATGCAATCGAGGTTCTTGAAGCCGAGCGTGGTTCGATAATGCTACTCGATGATCAGACCGATGAGCTGGTCGTTAAAGTTGCTTCTGGCGGCAGATTTCGTATCGCCTCAGGAACCCCGGTAAAGCTTGGCCATGGCATCTGTGGACTCGTGGCCCGGGAAGGCACCGGCAAAATCTGCAATCAGGGTTTCAAAGATCCCGAATTCAGGAATTTTGGCAGCATTCTTCCCGTTGAAGATATTAAAAGTCTGCTTTGCTCGCCCTTGAAGTTTAAAGAAGGAACTATCGGCGTTATCAATATCGTCAACAAACGCAATGAATGCTGTTTCAACGAGTCTGATCTCGCACTTCTCAATCTGATCGCCTCGCAGGCAGCAGTGACCATTGAAAACAACAAACTTTACGAACTTTCGATAACCGATGGCATGACCAGACTCTTCGTGCATCGCTATTTTCAGGCCAGACTTTCTGAAGAAATGCTGCGTGCCCGTCGTTATGGCCTTACGCTCAGCTTGATCATGTTCGACATCGACAATTTCAAGAAATTTAACGACAATTACGGCCATCAGATGGGCGATCTCGTGCTGCAGAAAGTTGCGGCAACCATCAAAGAAACGATTCGAACCGGAATCGACATTCCCTGCCGCTATGGTGGCGAAGAAATGTCGGTTATTCTTCCTGAAACACGTTCAGAAGAAGCCTTGCAAACCGCGGAACGTATTCGTGAAAAAATTGCCGCATTGGCAGTCAATCACAGTTCCGGTATTCTTCGGGTAACTACCAGCATTGGCATTGCCGCATATCCCAACGATGCCCACGATAAAGAATCTTTGATCAAGGTCGCAGACCGCGCCCTGTATTCGAGCAAAGCCCGCGGCAAAAACTGCTCGACATTGGCATCTGATCTCAGCGCCAGCGCATGATGATTAAATTAGCGCCCCTTTTCGTTGCACTGTGCGGCATTATCAGAAGCACCGATCTTTTTTTTCGCACCCCGGCAGTTAAAGAAATTGCCGTTTTAACCCTGATTACTTGGGAGCACCTGATAAATCTGGCGGTAGTTTTCCCTATACTGATCCACAATTTTCGAGAATACAAGGTTTTTAACCCAAAGGATTTTCTGCTTTTCATGCTAGTCGGCTGTGGAGCCTCAGCTCTGGGAATACTCTGCTTTACCGAAGCGTTTCTTTACATGAACCCGGCGCTTGCAGTGCTGATGCAAAAGTTGCAGCCGATCATCACCATCAGTCTTGGCGCAATTCTGCTTAGGGAAAAAATCAGCCGCAACTTTGTCGCCTGGTCATTGTTGGCAATCGTTTCATCGTATTTCGTGTCATTCGGTTTTGCCGACCCATTCAGTGGAGAGTGGCAAAAAATAGCCATTGGCTCATTCTTTGCCCTGCTTGCGGCTTTTTTCTGGGGTTCAGGTACAATCTGGGGCAAAATGTTGCTGCAAAAATATTCGCAGCTTTTTGTCATGGCGAATCGCTTTTTCTTCGGCGCGATCTTCACTCTTATCATCTGTCAATTGTTTGGCAACGGTCTACAATTAGACATCATCATTTCAGAAACAAAGCCGGTATTTGGCGGCATTGTTTACATGGCCTTGATTTCTGGTTTTGTGGCAACGACCTTTTTCTATGTCGGGCTGAAATGGGTAAATGCGACTCTGGCTTCGATACTCGAACTTTTCTTTCCGGTATCTTCCGTATTGATCATGTGGCTCAGTTTCAACCGACCATTATCACCGGTGCAGATTATTGCCTGTCTGGTAATGTTTTATGCGGTTTATCGGGTTAACCTGGCCAGAGAATCATAGCAGAGCCGATTTTTAAGGAAAATTCTTACGGCTCAGCGCCCCTTCTCGGCTTTTAGCATCATTTGATAAAGCTGATACTTTTTCTGATAATTGGCCAGAGCCTGTAAAGTGTCCATGGTTTGCGGACCGCTTTCCCTAAGCAATCTGACATATTCATCATAAGAAGTAAGGTATTCTTTTTGTGCGGTTTCAAGTGGCGAGAGCCTGACCCCGGTCGTGCTGGTGGCTGGCACAGACACTGTACTGGCTTGAGTCGGTGCGCCGGAAATGAAAGTCTGGGTCTGGGAAGCATTGTCACTTGTTTCCTCCGGTTGCCCCTTGTTGTTGCAACCACAGCTGACAAGTGCTAGCGCGACTACTATTGCCAATAATCTTTTCATGTTTTTACCTTTGCTAATTATAGGTTTGCTGTAAAGAAGTGTCAAGTTGGTGAGGAGAGCAAATCCTGCAAAAAAACTTGATTTAAGTGCCCGTTTGTATTATGATATTCCGCTTAAGAGGATAAGAGGTTTCAGCTGGAACCTGCTCTTAGTTTGTATGGCGCAAGAGAAAGGCCAAATTGTTACCCAGGAAAGGGGAGCTTATGAAAACTGTTCTCGAAAAAGGAACCATTTTTTATCAGGGAAAATTTCAGCAGCTGGAAAAACTGGTAATTGAAAAGGGCAAGCTTACTGAAATTACATTGGCATCAAACAAGGCAAAAAAGGGCAAAGCAGCCCCCCCTGCCAGCAAAAAGAAATCCGAAGCTTCATCTCAGACAATAGATTGTTCTGATAAGTTCATTCTTCCTGGTTTTATCGACGCACACACACACATCAGCCTCGAAGAAGAAGGCGTTGGCTATTATGATGCAGACTTTAACGAGTCTTTTGGCCTTGCCACGCCCCACGTTAAAGCCTTTGACGCTCTTAAAATGAGAGACAGAGCATTTAAAGACGCTTTGAGCGGCGGAGTTACCACTGCCATGGTCGCCCCCGGTTCAGCAAATCCTATTGGCGGACAATGCTGTATCATCAAAATGGTCGGCAACATTGCTGAAGACGCAGTTGTTCGTGAAAGCTGCGGCATGAAATTTGCCTTTGGCGAAAACCCGAAAAACTGCTACGGCGAACAGAAAAAATTCCCCTCAACCAGAATGGGAACTGCTGCAGTTATCCGCGAATGGCTCATGAAAGCCCAGGATTATCTCAAGCGCAAAAAAACCAAAGAATTCAAAGAAAGAGATATAAAACTTGAAGCCATGTTGCCGCTGATCGAAGGCAAAATTCAGGCCAGAGCCCATGCCCACATGGCTGATGATATCATCACTGCATACCGCATTGCTCAGGAATTCAACCTTGACATGGTTTTTGAACATTGTACCGAAGGGCACCTTATTGCCAAAGAACTCGGTCGCTGGAAAGCAAAAGCCGTTGTCGGCCCGACTTTTTCATGCCGTGTAAAACCTGAGTTGAAAAACAAAAGTTTCGAAACCGTTGGAGCTTTGATGGATGAAGGATGTATTGTGGCAATTACCACTGATCATCCGGTTATTCCCATCGAAGGCCTTAATGTTGCCGCATCGATGTGCGTTAAGCATGGTCTCGACGAAGAAAGAGCCATCAAGGCAATAACTGAGAATCCGGCAATCATCATGGGTCTTGATAAACGACTTGGCAAACTTGAAGTCGGTTATGATGCCGATGTCGTTATCTGGAACGGACATCCGCTCGATTCTAGATCAAAAACCGAAGCCGTTTTTGTCGATGGCAACAAGGTTCTTTGATTTATTCCTCTGATTTCAGAGAGGAGTGCTTTTAAATGTCAATTATCTTTAATAACGTTCGAATTTATATGAGCGGTGCCTTTTTTCCAGGCCAGAAAGTCCTGGTTGAAAAAGGCAAAATTGTATCGGTAGGCTCAAAAATTCTCAAGAACGTTGAAAAAGTTATCGAATGCGACCAGAAATATCTCGTTCCTGGCCTTATCGATGCACACACCCATCTCGGTCTTTTCGAAAATGGCGTTCCCAAAAACGACATGGCTGAGACCCACCCTGAGGTCACCCCGCATCTTCGCCCACTCGATGGCATCAAAATGCGGGATCAGGGGCTCGAAGACGCTAGAAGAGCCGGGATTTCCACCTGCATGGTTTGTCCTGCTTCAGAACTGCCGATCGCTGGCATTTGTTCAATTCTCAAGACCAACGGCAATTCTGCCGACGTCGGTCTTATCGTTGAGCAAGCCGGCGTGCTGATGACGTTCGGCCAACAACCGAAAATCAATGCCAAAGCCGATAAAAAGGCACATTCAACCAGAATGGGCATGACAGCACTGATCCGGGAAACCCTGATGAAAGCTCAGGATTATCTTGCTCTCAAACAGAGCAAGAAGATGACTAAAGACCGCGAAATCGATATGGAAGCACTTATTCCGTTGATCAAGGGCGATGTACCGATTCGCGCCTGTGCCCATCGCGCTGAAGATATCATGGCCGCGGTTAGAATTGCCGAAGAATTCGAACTGAAGCTGGTTATCGAATACGGCACCGAAGCTCACCTCGTCGCTGACAAACTCGCAGCCAAAAAGATTCCGGTTGTCCTCGGCCCGTCTCTTATGCCCCGCTTTCGCCATGAAATGAATGAAAAAACTTTCGAAAGTGCCAAGATTCTTATGGACGCAGGCGTGGACGTGGCTTTCACCTGTGATTATCCGGGTTTGCCGATTGAAACCTTACGCGTCGCAGCAGCAATGGCCATTCAACATGGTCTCGATGAAAAGCGCGCGCTGATGGCAATTTCCGAGAACCCCGCCCGAATTCTTGGCGTTGAAGAGAGAATCGGCAAGATTAAAAAGGGTTATGACGGAGACCTTGCCCTGTTTTCCGGCCATCCTCTGGATATTCGCTCCAAGCTTGAAGCCCTGGTTATCGACGGCGACCTGTTCGTTTTCGATAAAAATCTGGTCATCGAGCAATAGTAGAAAACAAAAACACCCTCGCCGCATTTTAAAATGATGGTTGAGGGTGTTTTTCTTTTTGCAGTTTATTAATTATTTATTTAAAACAAACCTGATTTTGATTTCTTTTACCCGAGCAGGAGCAAACAGGTGTCGGCCGGTCGAAAATACCATTTTACGTATCTTCGGCGGCGCTTTTTTCACGATGAAGCTGCCTTCAACTATTGGTGAATGAAGATTGTTTGCAACGGATTCCTTTTCCTGGGAACCCGGACCACGGTAGCGGGCAAACACCTCAATCAGCCTCTGATTGTTGATTGGAGTAAATTTAACTTTCTTCATAGGCTCAGCATAACATAGCAATTGAAGCAATTCAACAGTATTCAGTTTTATGATGAAATGTGCTATCCTCTCTGCCAACTAAAGATATTAAAGGATAAAAAATGAAAAGCAATAAAATTGCCAGTGAAAACAAAATTTTTGTTAATCGCACCCTGAACCTTAATTCGATCAAGCTGATCGGCTTCGATATGGACTACACCCTTGCCACATACAATGTTCCGGCCTTTGAAGAAAAAGCTTACCAGCTCGTTCAGGATAAGCTGATCAAGGAATATGGCTACCCTGAGGAAATTCGTGAATTGAAATTCGATAAGAATTTCATCATTCGCGGTCTGGTCATCGATACCGAAACCGGCAACTTTCTCAAGGTTAACCGTTACGGCTTTGTGCGAATTGCCTCACATGGCACGAGGTTTTTCTCTTTTGAAGAGCAGAAAGACCTTTTTGGCATGCAGGGAATCGATCTCACCGATCCAAGATACTATATAGTTCATACCTTGTTTTCGCTTGCCGAGGGAAACCTTTATGCCCAGCTCGTCGATTTTTTCGAAGCAAAAAAACAGCCGATAAATTATCGCAAGCTTTTCAATGAAGTTCGAAAATCTTTGAATGATTCCCACCAGGAAGAGGAATTGAAGGGCGATGTCATAAAAAATCCGCAAAAATACCTTATTCAGGATGAGAGAATTGTCCAGGCACTGCTCAAATTGAAAAAATTTGGGAAAAAGCTGGCATTGATTACCAATTCTGATTACGCTTACAGCCGCAAAGTTATGGAATACTGCTTTGAGCCCTTTCTCGATTGCTCCTGGCAGGAAGTCTTCGACCTGATCATCGTCGCCGCTAACAAACCCGAATTTTTTCTTCGCAGGCAGCATTTCCTGAGAGTTGATCCTGATACCGGGCTTCTTTCCAACTTCTACGGAAAAATAGAATGGAACGGCATTTACCAGGGCGGCAACGCTTCGATTATTGAAAAGCATCTCGAACTTCTTCCCCAGGAAATTCTTTATCTCGGCGATCACATTCTTGGCGATGTCGTCACCCTGAAAGAAACAATTGGCTGGCGCACCGGCCTGGTAGTTCAGGAGCTGGCCGAAGAAGTGCCGATTCTCGAAGCAACCAGTGAAATTCATGCGCAAATTTCCCAAAAAATGCAGCTCAAGGAAAAACTTGAAGATCTTTCTCTTGAACTTAGAGAAAAGATTTTTCTTAAACAGGGCAAAACCGCAACGGTTAAAGAAGATTATGAAAAGCTGAAAAACCGCTTAATGAAGTTGGATGACGAGATAAGAGAACTCATTTTCGCCAGCCAGAAAGGCTTCAATCAAAACTGGGGTGAAATTATGCGTGCCGGCAATGAAATCTCGCGCTTCGCAACCCTGGTTGAGCGCTACGCCTGTATTTACATGGCCGGAATTGCCAATCTTTATTATTATTCGCCTTTTAAATATTTCCGTTCGCAAAGACGTTATCTTGCCCACGATCCAGTTCCTGATTTCTGCGAAGAAATCTGATTTGCCTGCATAAATCTTGCAACATTTACCAACCAGGACGGCTGGGCTAAGCTTGAAAATTTGTCCTTCGCTTGAGCGAAGCATTTTACGATACCCTGATTATCAGAGAATATTTTGGAGGCAATTATGAAAAGAAGTATCCTTCTTCTTGTCCTCGGTTTTGTTTTTCTTTTAACCTGCGGCGCTCAGGCTTCATTGTATCTTTCCTCCGGCGGAAAAAGCTTCAACATCAATGTCGTTCGCCGTGATTTTCGCCCAATCTATGATGCCCGAGGTCACGTCTTTGTGAGCGGCAATACTGCCAGAATCGAAGTAAGAGCTGAAGGCTATCGCAGCGCAAATCGCACCATTTATCTCAAAGACAACGTAAACACTTACCATGAAACCGTAACCCTCGATGACCCAACAATTTTTGTTAATCTCAAAGATTCTGATTTTGGACACATCGCCAACAGTTCAACCAGTCATTTCAGTCAGAGCCTTTACCAAAGCAATGAATTTGGCCTTAGAGCCAGGTTCCCGGTCACCGGATTTGAAAAAATCACCAGTCGCGACATCGATGTTCGCGTTAACTCCATGTTTGCCTTTCTGCCGAGAATTTATCTTAACAAAAGAGGCGATTTCTGGGATCTCGAAGTGGTTTTGCGCCGCCGCGATTTTTCTGATTTCAGCAATAGAATTGAAATTTTGGTTAATAGAACACCAGAAGCCGCTCCGGCTGAATTTGTCGTCGCATTGGCCAAAGACTACGCAGCTCAGCAGATTCTTATGAACAACGAGAGAAAAGAAGCCTATATCGACCGACTCTGTTCGCTTGCCCGTGAAATTAATCTGTTCTATGCCAATCTTGATGCTGAAGCAAAAGAATCGATCAGCGAAATTCTGAAAGACTCGCCACAAATTTTACGTGAATTGCAAATCAGCGAAAAATTCTCTGATCTGCACTGATTGATACATTAAAATAGTTAAAACCGGCAGTCCCGTCGTCGCAATTTTTAATTGCCTGTGGGACTGCTCTTTTTTTCTCTTCATGCTGTCTTTTTGCCGAAAAATGTATTAAAATTATCTTCAACAAAATGGTAACTGGAGGCGAAAATGATTAAGCTGGTTCTTCTCAGACATGGGCAAAGCCAATGGAACCTTGAAAATCGCTTTACCGGATGGACGGACGTTCCCCTTTCGCCGCTTGGCGTTGAAGAAGCCAAAAAAGCAGGCGCTTTGCTTAAAGAAGCGGGGTTTGTCTTCGATGTTACCTATACATCTCTTTTGAAAAGAGCGATAAAAACCCTGTGGTTGACTCTTGAAGAGCTTGATCAGATGCATATTCCGATCATAAAGAGCTGGCGGCTCAATGAGCGCCATTATGGTGCCCTGCAGGGCCTCAACAAAAGTGAAACTGCAAAAAAATATGGTGAGGAGCAGGTACATATATGGCGGAGATCCTACGACATCTGCCCACCGGCCCTTGAGATTGAAGACCCGCACAATCCGCGGAAAGATTCACGTTATGCCGAACTGGAAGATGATGAAATTCCTTTGACCGAGTCTCTCAAAAAAACGGTTGAAAGGGTTGTACCATACTGGAATCATCAGATCAAGCCGGCGATGAATACGGGGGCCAAGGTTCTGATCGCTGCCCACGGCAATAGTTTGCGCGCGCTCGTCAAACACCTCGATAAAATTTCCGATGACAAGATCTCCGACCTCAACATCCCAACCGGAATCCCGCTGGTCTATGAATTAAAGGCGGATACCTACGAGCCTATCCGCCACTACTATCTGGGGAATGCCGAAGAAATTGCTGCAGAAATGGCTAAAGTTGCAGCTCAAGGCAAAGCTGGCTGATTCCACGCTTCTTTCAAGCCGCAAAAATCCATAAGCAGACGGATTCTTTTTGCATGGTGCCCGGGAATGATTATTTGATGATTTCCAAGCGGTTTTTGCAGAAGATATTCATTTATTCCTTTAAAAATTGTGTAGATCTGTGTGCGGCACAAATTGGAGTCGTGCCCGGGTCTTAGAATCTGCCCTTCGGCCACGACGTAGTTTCTGGCATGGTTATCGATTTTAAATAGGGTCACCGGACCACCGGCGAATTTGCCGGCTATTGCCAGACCAATTCCCGATTCAAAATGGGTATCTAGTGAATGCTGCTGTAAAATACTGCAAGGCACAGTGCAATGGGCGAAAACCGCCTCATCTCCGCGGATTTGCGAAGGATTAGCCATAAAAACCGGGATTTTGGCGACTTTTTGCGCAATGATCATGCTTATTGCTGCGGGCACATCAGCCTCGCAACCGGCACAGACGTTTTCATCGTTCAATGCGGCAAGTGCCATACAGCCCGTTGTTTTCTCGCTGTCGAGTATGTCGAAGCATCTTAGTGTGATTGCAGTAAATAAATAGTTTGTCTGGATTCTTTTTAGAGCCCTATAGATTCTTTCAGCCTTGAGCAGCTCTTTTTCAGAAATTTCTGCCAGGTTCTCACTCGATGCGAATCTTTTTTTAAAGACAATTTGGGATGATTCAGGCAATTGATTCAAAAGGTTGTTTAATTCTTCAATGCGAACTGGTTCAATGTCTATGCCAAATCGTTTTTTGAAATCTTCTGGATCAGATTTGCTGGCAATCAACCAATCTGAAGGAGCGCCGATGACCCCTAGTTTTTCGCAGGACAATTCAGCTTTTATCTTTGCCACCTCGAAATATTTTTCAATATCTTCGCATATTGCTTCTATTTTTCCATGAATCAGCGGAACTATATACTGCCCGGCCTGACTATTCAGCCATGTTTTTATTTCAAGGGCCGCCGGCAGAGAGTTATCGGTTTCGAAAGCGAGAAGAACGATCAGTGAATTTCCATTGTAATTTTTCCAGGCTTCGACAAATTTTTCCTCGCTGCCACCGGTAAGAATACTGACCAAAATTATTGGAAATTCTTCCGATTCCAGGCCTGGGGTTTCTACTATCTCAAATTTTCCAGCAAGTCTGGTCAACAACTCCTTCTTTCGAAGCTCAATTTTCTCTCGATCATGCAGCTCTGAATAAATGTTAAAAAATCCTGCTCGCATATAAAATCCTTATGATAAGATTAAAAACAATATAGCACATTGAGAACTGATAATATTGAAAAAGACTTCGGCAAACAATCTTAGCAGCCTTCCCTACAGCCTGCCCGATGGCCTGATTTTAAAGTGCTGCAAGTTGCTTTATAGCGCTTTTACCAGAATCGTTGCCCCCCTGATTCCTGACCGTTTTGCGAATCGCTTTATTGTTAGTGCGATCAATTTCATTTATCCCTGCCAGGTTAGTGGTCTGAAAAATATTCCACCGGACAAGGGCGCAATTATTGCCGCCAATCATATTTCACTCGTTGATGGACTGGTAATTTTATCTAACCTTCAACGCAAAGTTAACTTTCTCGTATCTGAAAAGACATCTAAAAACTGGTTTGTTAAACCATGGATCAGGCATTTTAATTGCATTCCACTGATAACCTCAAAAGGTATCAAAAATACGGTTAAATCGCTCAAAGTTGCCGCCGAAAAAGTCGAAAAAGGTGAAATAGTCTGTGTTTTCCCCGAGGGACATGTTTCAAGAACCGCGACGATTCTTCCTTTTCGCCGCGGTTTAAAGGTTATTCTCAACAGTACGA
>CAZQUE010000038.1:0-39315 GCA_964596185.1 uncultured bacterium
AAAAACCTGAATCATGAAGACGATTCATTGGAAAGGTTTCGCCGTTTGCAACGTCAACTATTTCAGCCTTTTCGGAATCAGGCAAAAAGGCACGAACAACTACGGCAGGCTTTTTTTTCAATTCGGTTTCGTGCATTCCCAGAATCTGAAATGGGTCATGATGGTCGGTTTTTATGATCGCCTCGATGGCTTCTTGTTTGATCAGTTGATCCATGAATCTGCTCCTGATTTTTTTAAAATTAGCCCGGTTTCATAGTTCGAAACCGGGCGCTGGAGTTCAAAGAAGCTTTTCGCTGATCAGGGCATCCAATTCTGGTTCTGGAGAAACCCCGATTGCAGTATGCGTAAGTTCACCATTCTTGAAAAAAAGAAGGGTTGGAATGGAGGCGACGTTGTATTGCGCGGCCAAGTCTGGGCTGTTGTCAACGTTAACTTTGGCAATAATGACTTTTCCAGCGTATTTTTGAGAAAGGTTTTCAATGATTGGACCAAGCATGCGACAGGGACCGCACCAGGGAGCCCAGAAATCTATCAAGGCTGTGGCTTTTCCTTCGATGATCTCGTTTTTAAAAGAGTTGGAATCTAATTCTTTAGCCATAGTTCCTCCAGAAATTTCAAATTCAATTTTCAAAGGATACAATCTTTGGCCTAATATTACAAGAAACTTGAGGTTTAGAGCCTATCGTCGCTAGATCCGGAAATCTGGTCGGAATAGTCTGAAACAGTGCCTCTGAAATTGATTTTATTCTTGCCAAGTTTGACAAAACCGCTAAAAAAAGGTGCTTGCATCGACTGAGGAGGAAACAGTTGTATTTTTACCAGATTCTCGCTGGTAAAAGTAAGCGAAGCAAGAAATCTCTGATGTTGGGGAAGGGACAACGGATATTCAAGAAAATAATTGAGGTTGTCTGGATCCAGAGTGGCGTTGAATTCGCCAAGAAGGCTTTCTTTTTCAGAAAAAAGCCGGTCTAAGTTGATGTTTTCGCGGAAACCTTTCCAGAATTGTTTTGCATATCTGGGTGACGCTTCATCTTTTGATGCAACCGGGAAGATGGCAACAAAAATACAGAATAGTGCGAAAATAAAGGCTTTTTTCATTTTTGACCTCCAGAGAATTTTCTTCTATCTGGAAATCAAGCGAAAAATCAAAATGGGAAAACTATTTTTCCTTTTTCAGGGTTATTTTCACTTTTCCGTCTATTGTTTGCAGATACCAATTCATGCCCGGAGGAGGTGAAAAATAACTTAGCTTTGTACTCTCGATAACTCCCTGTGCTGCAAGGTTGGTCAGATTGAGAAAACCTGGTGGGATTTGCAGTTCGTAGTTGTTAATCAAAGATTCAAGCTCGCCACAGCGTTTGTCTGTTAAGTTGGTTTCGGGGTCGACGAATTTTTCTTCTGATTTGATGAAGGAATCTTCAATGAAGTTTTCTCTGGACGGCAAAATTTCAGCTCGCTTTCGACTGGCAGCCAAAGTCGGGGCTGGGCCCTGAATCTGAGAATCTGATTCTGATTCGATTCTGACAGATTTGTCTTCGGCAAGGGAAAAGCTTATGGCTCCGGGAATGTGCTCATCGCTGGCCTGCGCGCCTGAAAAATCTTTTGCCAGGCTTTTTGGAAGAGGCTTTTGCGGATCTGGCATGACTGTTTTGGCGATGACGAGATTTTCATTTTTGTTGCTCTCAGTTGAGGTTTTGGGCAATTCCTGGGCAATCGGTCTTGATTCAGTTTGAGCCCGCCCAAGTTCGACAGGCTTTTGCAGGTTTTGAGTGTTTTGTTGTTGGGGCAACAGCAGGACTGCAAGCAGAAAACCGAGCATGCACGATGCAAACGCTGTTTTCAAAGGGAATCCGCTGAAAAAGATCTTAAATGACTCGAACAGACCTGGTTCTGACAGGCCTGCTGATTCTGGCCCGTTTTGTGTCTGAATAGCAAAGATTTTTGCCGCAAGTTGGGCGGGAGGAGCTTCTTCGGCAATGTTGGCAAAGCTTTTACGCAAAGTTTTTTCGTAGGCTAAGAAGCTTTTACAGCTTTGGCAGGTTGTCAGGTGCGAAGCCAACTCCTGAACTTGATCAAGATTTTCAAGGTTCGGAGTTTCTCGAATCAGGTTTTTAAACTGTTCACACTTCATAGGCTTTTCTCAAACTTTTTTACCTGCAATTTTTCAGTAAGCATCGCATCGAGACGAAGTCTGGCTTGCCTGATCCTGGTTTTGGCAGTTCCCAGGGGTAGTTCCATGACTTCAGCAAGCTCGGGTATCGATAATCCACCAAGATAAACCAGGCAGATTACCATTCGGTCCTGCTCATTCAACTGGTCGAGACAGGCATCGATCATGATGGTCATTCTTTCATGCTCGAGGTTGGCAATCGCTTCTTCCTCAACTCTGGTTTCAGCTTCAATCAGTTCTGGCATGGTTTCAGATAGAACTTCTCGGTTGCCTGCTCGTCTCCATTCGTCGATCAACGCATTGCGTGCAATCCTGAATATCCATGTCTGAAGAGATCCGTATTTAAATGCTTCCTTGTTACGAAAGATTTTTATAAAGACCTCCTGAACTTTGTCCATGGATAGTTCTGGATTGCGGGTATTTCTGAGAAAGAACTGGTACACTTTGCCGCCAAAAATCTGGTAAAGTTCCTGCCAGGCGGATTGATCGCCGGCTACGGCCATTTGCCAGATCTTTTCAGGTTTAGTGTTCATTGTTGATAACGTAAGAGCGGTGAAGCGGATTTATTATTTTTTGAAAGTTTTCAGAATTTCTTTTCTCAATGAGCCTGCGCCTGATTTGTGAATCTTGAAGAAATGCTGGTGTTCTTTGATGCATGGACGTACCTGATAAAGGAGCAGGTGCCCGGCATAGGCCGTTACCACCACTACCAGGTCGCAGCGACCTACTATTTCAGCGGTTCTGGCCTGGCTGATGGTATGATAACCTTCATACCATTCGTAATCTTCATCTTTTACTCCAGCTTCTTTGAGAATCGGCAGATAATGGTCTCGACCAACACCGCCGAAAATGGCTACTTTTTTTCCAACCATGAGATTTTCGACTGAATATGCATTTTCATCGGGAATAGCGTGCAATTGTTGTAATTGTTTGGTAAGTTCCTGGTTCTCATCGTCGAGCTTGCGCAGATCGGTTCTAAGATCGGCATATTGATCGATAACCGCCTGCAGTTCTTTTTGTGCCTGATTAACCCTGGCCTCGGCTGCTTTTATCTGTTTCTGTACTTCTGCTGGATCAAGCTTATCAAGCTTTTGCCTGATTTCTTCATTTTGATTTTTTAAAGTTCGGGCTTCTGCAGCTGTATTATCGCGCTCGATGTTGAGCAGTCTGATCTTTTCCCGCAAGTCATCAGTTTCTTCACGGAGGTCATCGATTTTTTCCTGCATTTCTTCACGGGTCATGACGAACTCTTTGAGTGAAATGCTTGGCCGAGTCTGATGGAAATACTTGGTGACAAAATGATGATGTGTGTAGACTTCGAGAATGTCTTTCAGGTAATCCACAACAGCATCCTGCTTTTCAAGGTCTGGCGGAAATTCTTTCTCGAATTCTTCGATCAACATTTTGACCATTTTTTTGCCTTCACGATAGGCTTTATCAAGGTCTTCATAAAAATTAGGTCTGACAAGGTGGAAGCTTTTGGTTTCGTTGTAAATCCAGTCCAGATGCTTGAAGCAGTCGGCATCGAGTAACGACCAGGCCCTGATGACGTCATGTGCCTTGATTTCGAACTTCAGTTCAGAAATTATGCCCAGTAAAGCTTCTTTGCGTGCGGATTCGGTTTCTGGAAGGGGTTCCGTGACTTCTTCGCTACATACGGTTTCGATTTGCTTAATGAGCTTTTTATATGAAGGATACTCTTCGCTGTCAATGAAAAGAGCTGCTAAAAAGCCTTTGCGTTTGAGAAAATTTCGCGCGAAAATTCGTTTTTCGCCACCAATGGTTACATCGAACTTCGAATTTCTCTTGCCGGGAACATTGACCTTATGGGTTGGCACTTCAGCTGCAGCCTCTTTGGCCTTTCGCATTCGGTTTATTTTTTCTTCGATCATTTCGTTTACCAGGCGAGTTTGTACCGGTCCACTGAGGATAATATCGAGAAGGTCGCCGACAAACATGCCGAAAGCCCGGCCGTTTTTCTCATAAAGATCGGCAAATTTTTTGTGAATTTCCCAATGACGATCTTGTTCCGGTATTGCCTTGAATTCTCCGGACTTCTGCTTGATTTTGGTTGCAACATCGTCGATGAGGTTCTTGGGTTTTGCTCCGGCAGGAATTCCTACGAGTTTTTCCAGCTCGTCGAGTCCTTTGTTGGTTCGGGAAAATTTCAGGTCGTCAAGAGGGTTGATCATTGGCTTATTCCTCAGTGGATGGTTTTTGGTCAGGCAATTTGATTGCCACCGCGTTTTCGCGCCTGTTTAAGAGCTTTTTCAGCAGTTTTAAGCAGGTCGGCAGGTTTTGTCGTGTTTCGTGTGGTGCTTGCTATGCCAAAGCTACCGGTAATTTGCAGGGTTCTGTTGCCGGCTCTGATTTTCGTGGATTCAAGCATCGATTTGAGTTTGTTGGCAACGATTTTTGCTCCGTCAAAAGCTGTTTCGGGCAGGAGCATGGCAAAAGAGTCCGCGCCAAATCGCGCTACCAAGTCATGGATGCGGGTTACCGATTTAAAAATCTTGCCGACCTCTTTCAAGACACGATTTCCATTGCTTTCTCCGTGGATCTGATTGATTTTTTTGAAAAAATCAAGATCCATAAGTATCAAAGATATCGGCTTCTGGTGGCGTTGTGCGCGACAAAATTCTTCTCCGAGTCGCTTTAAGAAAAGGTTTTGATTGGCGATTCCGGTCTGGGGATCGGTTGTGGCATCGTGAAACATTCTGGCGCGGTTGATTGCCACTGCAGCTTGGGCGGCAAAAATCTTCATCAGCTGATCGGTTCTCGTGGTCAGTATTTTACCCGAGTGCTTTGTGTCAACGTACAAGACGCCAATAATACTGCCCATTTCAATCAACGGAACTGCAGCAATTGACAAAATCCCCACGTCTTCGGGAGATTTGCTTCCTCTGCGACTTTCCAGACGAAATTTATGGGAGGGGCCGATCATGCTTTGCCCTGTCTCAAAGACCTTGCCAACCATGGCCGCTGAAGCAGCCAGATCAGCGGTAATCTCAGCGGCAGGAAAGTTCCTTGCTGAAACTGTTTCAAGCCGATTCAACTCTTCATTGAACAGCATGATGAAGGCGCGCTCGCCTCCGGTCACTGCCAAAGCCATTTCCAGTGTGAATTCAAGTAAGCGATGAAAACTGCTGATTGAATTAAGGGCATAGGTTACTTCGAGAATTGCCGATAACTCGCGAATTTTCGTCATCATTTCGCCTTCGCCGGCTGAAATTGCAGAATAGTGCTGGCGCGGAAGCTTGCTTCTGATCTGGGCAAACAATTTTCGCACAAATTGCTCGTTACTGGTCATAAAAAACGGGAAGATTCCACCCGAGCCTTCTTCGCTCCCGGCTTCTCCGGCTTCGGGCTGAAGCATCATAAAGACTTCTTCTGCCAGTTCGATATAAGAGCCTGGCTCAATTGATGTAAAAAAGCCAGGTTGTATTTTTTGCCCATTGACTACCAGACCATAGGGAGTCTGGAGGTCCTGTAAAGTCAGGTAACCATCAGCGTTGACGCGCAGTTGTACGTGCTCGCGGGCGATTCCCATTTTGTTGAGAATGATGTCACAATTATTGCCACTGCCGATTTTCAGACCGTTACCATGAAGACTCGGGCTTCCTTCGTAAAGAATTTGTCCACTTTTGTCGGTAATTACTATTTTCATTTTGATCCTGGTTTGCAATCGCTGAGTTTATTGAACAAGTATACCGTAAAAATATGGCTTTTGCAGCCTCTCGACAATTTTTTGCTATATTTCAGCTGAATACGACGATAACCATTGTCAGATCATCTTCGGCGTCCTGCCCGCCGATGTGCTGCAAATAGGTTCGGTAGATTTTGCGATAAATGGTTTCTGGATCCGGACTCCAACTTTCTCTGGCGACCCTGAGAAAATTTTCATAGCCTATTTCCTGGCCGGTAACTGACCTGGCTTCAATGATTCCGTCCGTGTAAAAAATTATACAATCGCCAGAATTGAATTGTAGATCAAGTTCAGCGAATTTTCCCTTCTTGAAAGCTCCGAGAGCTGCTCCAGCAAGGCTCACTTCCTGCGCTTTCCCGCCCTTTTCCGTTATCAGAACCGGTGAACAGGCTCCGGCGTTGGCGTACTTGCCCTGACCAGTTTCGCTGTCGATACTCAGATACTGAAAGGTCATGATTTTTTTCTGTTTCGCGGTCTTTGAGCTGTAGATCAATTGGTGAAGTTTTTCGAGGAGCTTTTGCGGCCTTTTTAGATAATCAGAAGAACTTAAAATTCCGGATTTTGCCATGGCCATAATCAGGGCTGCTCCAACTCCGTGCCCAGCTACATCGCCCATCAATGCACCACAATGATGTTCGTCTATTTTGAAAAAATCGAAATAGTCGCCACCTAGCTCGGCCATAGTTATACTTTTGCCGAAAATTTTAACTTTTCCTTGTTGGAGACTGCTTTCGGGAAAGAGACTTTCTTGAACCACTTTGGCTACTTCAAGTTCTTCAAGGCCGATCATAACTTCATCGAATATCGTCGCTATTTCTCCGAATTCATTTTTTTCAACAGAACGGGTGCGAAATTTATAATCGCGATTTTCAATGGCAAGGGCTGCGTCGGTAAGTTGCTGCAAAGGCTTCAAGAAACTTCGGGCTAGCATTTGTGCCAAAAGCAGGCCCAGAAAAATGCTCAGAATTCCAAGCATTTTCAGATCATCTTTTTGTCTGCCAATTGAGCGGTCGATTTTTTCCAGAGGCAATAACCCTATTATCTTGTATCTCTCCAGATACTTTCCCTGGAAACAAACCGCCAGGTAGCTTTTGCCGTCATAAACGATCGTCTCGATTTCTTCGCTTGGTCGGTCGGTTGCTCTTTCGATGAAGGCGGTTATTTCCGGTTCCTGTTTTATTTCTTTAGGAAAAAACTCTCTTGAAAATTCAAGTCGGGCAAAAACCTTCAGCCCCAATGGATTTCGGTTTATTGAAAGAATTGTGTTGTCAAGGTATTGGCGCTGGACGGCTTTGGTACTCCATAAGACCACAGCCATAAAATCAACCATGTCAGATTCTGGCAAACTCATGAATTTAAGCAGGGTAAGGTTTTGTATTTTGCCGAAACCCCAGGTCGAAATTCCGCCCATAGCCTTGATGAACGAATGGGTAATTTCGGCAAATGATTTCTGTAACAAGGATTCTGCCAGCAATTCTATTTTGGTGGCAGCCTGATTTGTTTTGCTGATGCCATTTAGCTCATTCATGATGCGCTTGCCGATAAGGTTGAATATTTGTGCGCTTTTGTTGTCTTTTTTATGCACAGAAAACTGTTTTTTGACATTGCGATTCTTGTCCGTTTTTTCGGTTTTTTCCTCAAGGCTTTCTTCAACTTTTTTTACACCGGCATAGGTTCCGACATTAGCTGAATTGCTCGATACAAGAAAGAAGCTGTCAACAATGTTTTGAGTTGCAGCATCAATAATCTGCTGATTCTTTTTTTCGGTTAATCTGCCATCAGATAATTTTGCAGCCCAAAGGTCAAAGAATGTTTGCGTGTCGTGCTCCAGCCTGCTGTATGCAGTCTCAAGCCTCTTATCGTAGTCTTTTAGAAGGTCTACTGAGCGTTTGTGCATATCTTTCAAGAATGCGGTTCTTTTTTGCAAATAATATTCCTGAGCAACCATCGACATTGCCAGAAATGGAACGGCATTGGCGAAGAAAAACATGAATGCCAGCCTGGGTCTGATTTTTATTGACCCCGGATGACCTTTTACCAACGTTTTGAAGGTGTAAGCATAAAATGGGGTCATCAAGACCAGAAGAATGAACGCGGCCAGCTTGGGTATGAGACGTTCCTGGGCATCGGTAAGCAGCTTTCGTCCCACGATGAAAATACGCAATTTGGCGGTAAGAAATGCACTGGCCAGATAATAAGTTTCTGTTTCCACAAAATTGATGAAGTTTTCTTCACAATAGTTGAGATTTTCTTCAAGATTAGTGAACTCTGGTAAATTTTTGGCTGTCCACACCGGGTTCGTTTCTGAGTAAACCGAAAATAGACCCCAGTTGAATGGGCTTTCTGTAGATTTTTGTTTTACTATCATCCGGGGAAATTCTTCGCTGAAGGTTTTTTTTGCATCAAAGAACAGTAAAACTCCGCCCCGATTGTAGAAATATGTCCATAATAGTGGTTTTTTCATCGAACTGTCGGGCCAGGCAAAACCGAAAAGCTTCTGGTGCGAATTTGCTTCCATCATTTCGCCGACATACTGTGGGCCAAGAATTTCTCTTATTTTGCCTATATTGGCTTTTCTCGAAGGTCGCCAGCCCAAATCATTGTTTTGCTCACAGGCATCGGCCATTTCTAGAAAAACTTCATACCAGATGGCAGTAGTTGGCTTCTGCGGCAATCTGTAGGAATGGATTTCGCCGTTTGCTTTCCAGATGATGAAATCAAAGCATTCGCCGAAGCTTTGTCTGGTTTGTATCAGCCATCGTTCTATCTTTTGCAGTTCAACATTCTGGTTTTTAAAATGATTGAACTGGTCGGTAAGGCTGCGGCACCAATATTTTTCTATGTCGCTGGATGCAGAAGTTTCGCTGAGAGCCTTCTGAAGTTCTATTTTTAGGGATTCCTGTCGAGTAAGCTTGGCCATTGATAAATGCTTGTTCAGGCTGAAATATAAAATCAGCGATGGAATGCCGGCAAAACAGCAGCAAACGAGAAACCAAGCGAAAAGTTTGCTCGCATTTTGTCCTGCTGTCGCCTTCATTTCTTTTTCCTTCCAATAACGATGATTGTTGTATCATCGCCGGCATCGCCTGCCCAGTTTATGTAAGCATTAAAGATGCCGTCATAGTAGTTGCGGGGGGTGCTGTCATATAATCTTTCCGCGATTATCTGCAGCCCGGCTAAATCAAGAGGTTGCTGATCCGAATTCTGCGCTTCGATAATTCCATCAGTATAAAGAATCAAAGAGTCACCAGGATTCATGTTAAATTCGAGATTGAGGTATCTGGCGCGTTTCCCTGCACCCAGAGGACTTCCTACCAGTTCTATGTATTGACTCGAACCACTTTTGACGAGCAATGGGTAACAATGGCCGGCATTGCAAAATCTGACGAGACCGGTTTTGCTATTGATGACCAGGTATTGGAAAGTCATCATGCGACGAAGATTACGACTTTTCAGATTCAATAAGATCTGGTGCACAAGTCCGGTAAGTAAGGCCGGGTCGAGTCGCTGTTGCTCATCGGTCATAATTACTCTGGCTTTTGCCATTGCCATTATCAGCGCAGCGCCGACTCCATGACCGGCGACGTCACCGATTATGACTCCGAAGTTTTCGTCATCAATTTTAAAGTAGTCGAAGTAATCGCCGCCAAGCGTTGTCATAACAACGCTTTTGCCAAAAACTTCGTAGTCGTCCTGGGAAAAAGTTTCATCTGGAAACAGGCTTTCCTGAACTACTTTTGCGATTTCAAGTTCTCCCAATCCTTCGGTTACTCGGTTGATAACTCCGCCCAGATGCCCAAATTCATCATGATCCAGGCCGCTAACCCGATGACGATAATTTTGCTGATTGATAGCTTCGGCAGCATTTGCCAGTGTTTTTACTGGCTTCATGAATTGATGGGCCACCAGAACTCCTAACACTGTGGTCAGTATGATGCTTAGAAACGCCCCGGCAAAAAGTTTTCCAGCGATTATTCTTACGTGCTCATCTATGCCCGATTCAGGAAAAAGAGCGCAGAGCGTTATGCTGTTGAGTTTGTTGCCGACCATTCCCATGCCGACAAATTTTTCGCCGGCCATGTTTAGACTGCTATCAGCAGCATTTCCCTTTTCTTCGATGCGTCGCATAAATTTTTGTAATTCTTTGCTATGTTCTGACGTTGGCGAAAGAAAACGACCGGTTTTGGCCGATCGCATATGCACTGTAATTCCCAGAAGATTGTTTTTCAGATTTTTTAGATTGTTGCGAACGTAAATCCTTTGTAATGATTCTTCTGTCCACATTAGCAGAAGAAAATAGCGATTGATGTACTCTTTTGGTTTACCAAAAAAGTTCCAATACCCCATTCTCACAGAATCGCCTATGTTGATCGGCCATATCTTTCGGCTGTCTCGAACGGAATTGCGAATGAAGTCAGAATCTTCCGGGGAGGTGATTTTTGAGAGCATGTCGCTTCTGTCAGCCTTCTGAATGATTCTGTTCATATAGCGTAAAACCCCTTCTGCCAGGGTTTTGAAGTAGCGCACCGTGTTGTTGAGATTTTTTCCGTTTTCATTGAATGCAAAAATCGTTTTGCCATCGTCTGAAAACAGGAACGATTCGGTTACTTCAAAACTTCGGGTCATCGCTTTTATCTGACCAATCGTCTTGTCATCGAGATTTGTTGCCCCGGATGCGTTTATTGCATCGATCTTTCGGTTCAAGTGGATGGTGAAATTGTGTTTTTGCTGCTCATATCTGGCGTCGAAATCGCGCAATAACCTGGCTGATTCCATGCTGATATGGTCTCGAAAAGCTACCCTCTGATGTTGCAGATAATCATAGGCAACGAAGCCGAGAACTGCCAAAGGAGCAATATTGCTGTATAAAAATAGCAATAGAAGTTTCAGTCTGATTGAAAAAAAGGCTTTGCGGATCGCAAAATTGAAATAGATCAGCAAGAGGCCGATGCCGTATAGTAGTGCAAGTTTGCACAAAATCTGGGTTTTTCTGGCGTCGATGTCAAAAAAACGGCGGTCTTTGCCGGTGATTGTGAAAATTCTTATTTTTGAATTCAGAAGCTGTACCGACATGAATGAGTCATTCTGTTCAATTTCTTGTTCTGCGATACTTTCAAACCTGGCAAGACCGGTCAATGCCTCTTTCTGTAGGCAGGGCGGTGGTGTGGGCTGAATTTGGTCAAGGGCCCTGATATGGGTGTAGCCGCAAAAGGAATCGGGAAAGTGGCGGTTAATCGTTTTGCAAAGTTTGTTTAGTCCATGATGGCCTTTGATTAAATCCCAGTTGAGAAAGGCGAGTATGCCGAATTTCTCACCGATCTGATACCAGAAATACGGTCTTTCTTTGCCATAGTCGGCAAGAATAAGTGCCTCGTCGCTTTCTCGCTGATACGGATTTCGTAGCGTTTCAGGCAAAAATACCCGCCCAAGAAATTGCCTGATGATATTGAGGTTTGCTTTTACCGACGTCAGTTCTTTGATTTCGATTGGATTTTCCGAAATCATATTTTCATGAACATCTTTGAGGACTTCAAACAATTTTTTTAAAACGTAACGATATCTTTTTTCGTCTGTAAGCTTTTCTATTACTTGGCCGCGATTGTTCCATACAACGAATTCAAACTGTCCCGGGTAGTTTTTTTTGAGTCGCTCAAGAGCCTTTTCAAGATAATTCAGACTGCTATTTTGTTGATGCGCCAGATCGAATAATTTTTTAAGCAGCCTTTCATAGTACTTACGTTCGTCATCATATGATGAAATTAGCTCATTTCTACTTGTAATTTCTGAAAAAATTTGCTGGCGCCGGTTTTTAAGCTGTAGCTCGAATAAACTTTGCAGGCTTGTGTCAAGCACAAAAGCCGGAAAGAGGAGGAAACAGAAAATGATTCCCAGCCATGAAACCATCCGTGAAATTTTGTCGGTTATTCCTCTGTCAGCCAAGTTTCTTCCAAGTCGGTGCAGGATAATTTTATCTTATACTTAGTTGCCCGAACTGACAAGCATAACAGGGAAGTAAGCGGAAAAATTCAGACCCGACCAATCATTTCGGTCAGGCGTTGCATCTGTTTCAACTCCTGTTTTAGTCTGATTATGCTGTTGATGCAATTATGGGTTTCCTTTGAACAGGTGACGGTGCCGCCCTGACTTTTAAGAGCACGCAAGCTTTCTTCATAGGGAAGAAGGTTTGCGGCATCAGACTGGATTTTCATGCGAATAAAAAGACTGTTGAGTTCGATTGCCTGCTGCAAAAAGATTTTAAAGTTTTCGGTGTTTGCATTAAGCATGTTTGACCTCGAAGGAGCGCTTGATGACAGAGCGTGATCTGAGCAGTGAATCGAAACCAAATTTGGCTCGGATGATTTTTATGACATCTGGAAGATTTTTTTTGCATTCTGGTTGAAGGACATCCCAGAGGTCGGGTGTTATGCCACCGGACTGAATAGAGCCAAGTAAAATTCCGAGCATTCTAATCTTTACCCGGCGTTGAAATAGAAGACTAAAAAGCCTTACGGCCGCCGTAAAAATCTCAGTTTCGTTGTTGGTGCGCAGAATGGTCAGAGAGCGGGTTTTACAGACAAAGTCGGCATATTTGATTTTTATGGTAAGGCAGGCGCAGGTAAGGTTCTCTTGTTGCAGCTGATATACGGCTTTCTCTGTCAGTCTCGACAGATGACTCAACAGGACGGTTCGGGAGGTGGTGTCTTCTGTAAGGGTAGTATCGCGGGAAATACCTTTTCGCATCGGCCTGTTTTCAGAAGGAATCACTTTGTTTTCACAAAGACCTTTGGCGGCATGGAAAATATATTCTCCGGTTTTACCAAAAGCAGCTCGCCATGCTTCGATCGGTAACAGCAGAATGTCGCTTACATAGTGCACGCCCATGCCCTGCAGGGCTGGCTCAAATTTTTTGCCAATGCCCGGAATTTCTTTGATCGGTAGATGTGAAAGAAAATTGCTTTCAGCCCCAGGAATTATTTCGAGTATGCCGCTGGGTTTTCCAAGGTTGGAGGCGATTTTAGCGACGAGTTTGTTGGTGGCAAAGCCGATTGTTGAGGGCAATCCGGCTTTTTCTCTGATTGCGTTGGCAATTTTTTCGGCCAGGTCGAGATTATGGCGATATATCAGGTCGCAGCCGGTGAAATCAAGATAAAATTCATCTATAGATGCCTGTTCGACTACTGGACAATAAACCTGCAGTAATTGGTACACCTGTTTGGAAAGAAGGTTTATGTTGTCCGGGATCGGTAAAAGCTTCAGGTCTGGACAACGATTTTTTGCAAGCCATACTGGCATGGCAGAACTAATACCGTATTTGCGTGCTTCATATGATGCTGAGCAGACAACCGAGCGGTTGCTCAATCCGCCAACCGCAAGTGGTCGGCCTCTTAATTCGGGGTGCTGAAGCAGTGCCGCTTCAACGAAAAAAGCGTCCAGGTCAAGGCAGGCGATACGTTTTTGCATGATAAGCCTCAATGACGACGATATTTTCGCAAAACTCCGATTACTATTCCTTTGATGGTGACGTCGCGATTTTCAATGATAATTGGCGGCATAACCGGGTTGGATGGTTGCAGGCGAACCCGCTTGCCTTCACGATAAATGCGTTTGAGAGTTACCTCTTCATTTTCGATGCAGGCGATGACCATGTCGCCATTATTGGCGCTGTTGCGCTTTTCGACAATAACCAGGTCGCCATCTTTTATCGCTTCATCGATCATAGAATCGCCTTTGACTTCGAGAACGAAAGTCTCGCCTCGACCGATCATGGATTCAGGTAAGCTTATGGATTCTGGGATTTCGTTTACTTCAATCGGTTGTCCGGCGGTTACACGCCCGAGCATTGGTACTTCTACACCGTTGGCGGCAACAGGTTGCTGGGGCTTGACAGATAAGCCTCGCGATCGCCTTGGTAGAGCGTCGAGATGTCCTTTGTCGACAAGGATTTTCAAATGCTTATGTACCGTAGCAGTTGATGAAAGACCCATGCCTTCACATATTTCGGCGATCGTTGGCGCGTAGCCCCAACTGGCGAAAAATTGGCGAATGAAATCCAGCACAGATCTTTGTTTTGGGGTTAAGGGGTCAGGGGTCATAATTCGCCTCCGTTCAATGTTCTTCACTAAAAATTATAGGCGAATAAAAGGCGAAAGTCAAGCGAATGAAAAGCGAAATTTATTTTTCCCGACAAATCATGATGAGAATAGTCAGATCGTCCTGAGCATCGAGCTGACCGAGATGGCGACAATAGTGCGCAAAAATTTTGTCGTAAAATTTCTGCGGATTGGTGTCGTAGGAATCGAGCAGAATCTGAGCGAAACCTTCATAACCAATTTCTTCATCTTTTGAATTGCGGGTTTCAACGATTCCGTCAGTGTAGAAAACTATTGCATCACCGTCTTGGAAGGCAAGTTCGAAGTTTTGATATTTTGCTTTTTTGAAAGCACCTAGCGCGGCCCCGGCGAGCGGTAACTCTCGTGCCGATTTCCCTCTATTTTCAAGCAGGATCGGAGAACATGCACCGGCATTTGAGTAGATTCCGGAATTTTCAAGGCTGTTGATACAAAGATACTGAAATGTCATTACTTTACGCTGTTTGCTGCTTTTAGATGCAAGAATCATTTGATGAAGATTCAAAAGCAGTGAATCTGGTTTCATGAGAAGATGTGGAGAATTCAAAACAGCAGCTTTTGCCATGGCCATGATGACCGCTGCCCCAACGCCATGCCCGGCAACGTCGCCCATTAAAATCGCAAAATTTTCTTCGTCTATTTTGAAAAAATCGAAATAGTCGCCGCCGAGTTCGGACATGGTAACGCTTTTTCCATAGACCTGAAAATTGTTTTGAGCGAATTCCGAAGGGGGAAAAAGGCTTTCTTGCACGATTTTGGCTACTTCGAGCTCTTCGAATCCGACCATTACATCATTGAAAATATCGGCGATCTGACCAAATTCGTCTTTGCCTGCGATGCTGATCCGGTGAGTAAAATTTCGTTGTTCGATTGCTAGGGCGCCATTTTTGAGAGCTACGACCGGTTTGAGAAAATTGCGGAAAAGCATTTGTGCAAGGCCGATGGCAAAGAGAATGCAGAAAATGCTGAATAGAGCGATTTCTCCGCGCTGTCTGTCTATGCGCTTATCAATTGTTTCAAGTGGGTATAGGGCGATCAGGCGAAACTCGCTAAGGCGCAATCCCTTGAAGCCAACGGCAATATACTGCTTTCCATCCTGGCGAACGATTTGAATATCGTCATTGGGTTTGTCGATGAGTGCTTTGCTGAAAGCATTCAAATCATTTGAAAGCTCGGTGCTTTGAGGGAAAATGGCTTTGTCACTGTCTCTGATGGCAATAATCTTGATCCCGGAGGTGTTTTTGGTGAGTTTTTTTACGCTTTCTTCGATATAATGGGATTGAATGACGTGCGGTCGCCAGAAAACCAGAGTGAGATAATCGAAAATGTTTTTTTGTTTTATTGAAATCAATTTTGAGAAACCGTAATCCAGGGCTCGACCAAACCCCCATAATCCAAGACTGTCGAAATTGCTGATAACTGAGTGCAGAATTTCGACGAATGGTTTTTGCATGAGCGTTTCTGCTACAAGTTCAAGCTTGCTGATCGTTGCCAGCGGAAATGGTGTGTTGTTCAGGTCGCTTAACAGTTTTTTGCCAACCAGGTTGGCAGTTTTAAGATCGGATTGTATTGGCGGACTAAGGCTTGATCTTGTCAGTTGTGAGTTTTTTAAGTCAATGGTGGCATTGTCTAGCTCACCCTTGAACTTGATTAAGCCATAGTTTGAAATTATCTGGCTGGTATCGCTCGAAACGATGAAGAAGTTGCCGCCTTTCAATTCATTTACTTTCTGGCATGACATTTGGAGAATTTTTTGATTCAGGCCTTTTTCCGAGAGATCAGGGGTGATTTCCCGCAGAAAATCCTTTACTGAAACGGCAATTTGGGCAAGATGTGCTTCAAAGCGGTTGTCGAAGTTCACGATCAGAGAAGTTATTTCGTTTTTACCCTGATTCATCAGTTCACTACGCTTTTGCACATAGTTCTCCTGTGAGATGATGCCGAGAACCAGCAGGGGAATTCCAGACGCGAAGGCAAAAAGAATGGTCAGCTTGGTTCTTATCGAAACATCTCCAGGCAAATTCTTAACTATTGTTTTAAACAAAAAGTTGAAAATTGGCAGAAGAAGTAAGAGTAGGATTCCTGCTCCTGCTGACGAATAAAGTTGCTTTCTTCGCATTGAATAGAGTTTTCTGGCTATAATAAACAGGCGTTGATCGCCAGCGACATGCCGAAGAAGAAGATACTGTCGTTGATCATTAAGGAGCGAAATATTTTGCTTTTCAGCAAGCTCGAGCTGGCTAAGCAGTTTTTCTGGTGAATCGCTGCGAAAACTGCTCCAAACACTATTTTTAGACGGCTGAAACAAACCAATATTCAAATTCTGGGTCATGGAAAAATTCGTTAAAAAATTTTTCAGTCCAGAGCGTCGAGCAAATTTTTGATGATCGAAGAGAATCAGATAGCCGCCATGATTGAAAAAGAACGAAAAACCGACGGGCTTTTCCATGGTGGCATCGCAATAGGCAAAGCTATACAAGCGTTGATCTAGATTCATGCTAAAGCTCTCAGGAAGGTATTGCTGGCCAAGGACTTTTTGGGTGGTTTCAACGTCTGGCTTGAAACTGCGTGAGTAGTCCAGCTCATTCCAGTAAACAAAATAATATGAGAGGCTTCTGAAAACGGACTGCCATTCCTGCTGGCCAAATTGACTTGGGAAAGTTTTTTCAACAATTGTTCCGTTCCTGTCCCAGGCAATAAATTCTACTTCATCGGGAAAGCTTGAGCGAAGACGTCTAAGCCAATTTCTGATTTGTTCGCCAGGAGTTTTTTCTGTTCTCCATTTAAGGTAGTTCGTGTGGAGCATTCGGCACCAGAACTTTTCCTGGTTTTCGTTGAGACGTGCTTGAGTTGCAGCTTGATCAGCAGTGGCTTTAAGGTTGTTTAAATGCTCTTGCTCAATTAGACTTAAATGGCGAAATATTGCGGAAAAAACGATTGAGGCAGGTACGCCGCCAAGAAGCAGGCAGAAAAATAGCCAAAGCAAAACCCGGCGAATTCTCGAATCAATCATCGCTGCCCCCTTTCAAGCAGACGATTATGGTCAGGTCGTCATCAGGTTTCTCCGCCCAATTACTATAAACAGAGTAGATTCTCTGATAAAAAATTTCTGGATCATTATCGTAGAGTTCGGGGAAAATTTGTCGCATTCTTTCGTAACCGAACTCTTCGCCATTGCTGTTTTTTGCTTCAGCAAGGCCGTCGGTATACATAATCAGCGCCTGTCCTTCCTCGAGTTTGAAATCAAAATTGTTGTATCTGGCCTTTGGGCCTATGCCCAGAGGAGTTGCCACGTGCTCGATGAATCTGGCTGACTTGCCTGGAATATCAATGAGTAGAGGAAAGCAGTGTCCGGCATTAGCAAAAGAAACGTCGCCGCTATTGTGGTTTAAAACAAAATATTGAAAAGTCATCATTCTCTTCATTTTAGGATTTTTTATGGCAAAAAACATGAAATGAAGAGCTTTGGTGATGGCAGTGGGATCAAGTTTCTGCTCCAGAGACGACGTCAGGATGCCAGACTTGGCCATTGCCATCATCAGTCCTGCTGGAACTCCATGTCCGGCGACATCACCAATGGTTATTGCCCAGCGACTTGAATCAATTTCAAAACAATCATAATAGTCGCCACCAAGGGTTGTCATTACCAGGCTTTTTCCATATATTCTATATGGCCCTGCAGTGAAGGAATTGCCGGGAAAAAGGCTTTCCTGGACGATTCTCGCTACTTCGAGATCGCCCAGGCCTTCGATAACGCGGTTGAAAATCGAACCCAGATAGCCTATTTCATCGTTGTCAAGCTCGGGGATACGATGTTTGAAGTCGCGCGCACCTATCGCAGTCGTTGCTTTTTGTAACTCGTAAAGTGGTGTTGCCAGCTGTTTTGCTAAAAGCATAGATATGGCAATTGTAAAAAAAATGTTTAAAACTACTGCCAAATATATATAGAGTCTAATCTCGCCTATCTGCTTTGATAGAATGTCTTCAGAGACAATGTTGGCAAGAACAATATTGCCAAGTAGGCGTCCTTTTATGCCGACGGCAAGGTGACTTTTACCATTTACTGTAATTGTTCGATAAATACTTTGGGTTGAGTTTTCTATCTGTTCGAGAAACATTTGTACTGGCTCTGGCACCGCAAGCTTTTTTGGCCAGAAATTTGCTCCATTGGTCGATCTGGCAAATAGTTTTGATTGTTGCAACTGCTGTTGCATAATGGAAAAGCTGCGATTGAGATACTGGGAGCTGATATTTTTCTTGTCCCACAGCATCATCATGTAATAGTTGTAAGGAGTAATTCCAGGTAATCCGAAGGCATATTGAAAAGATGTCTTCATCGTATTGCCCGTATTGATCTGCACTATTTTTCCAGAATTCCGCCGGGCATGTCTGATAACTTCTGAATGTGATGGAGACAGAAGAGCATTGAAATAGTCGCTGGTATCGGCGTTGATCGGATTTCCATTAATAAATTTCAAAGATGCTGCCATCATTGGGATTACGTAGGTATTAGAATGGGTTGGCTTGTAGTTGTCCGGAAAATATTCAAAAATTTTCACAGCCTGACTTGAAACCAGATAAGCTTCGGAAGGATTGACCTTGGAGACAACCTCTTGCAGTCTGAAAAAATTATCTTTTGAAAAGCTTCTGGAAGCAGTTAATTCATTGGTTTGGTCGCAAACCTCGACAAGTTGTTGCCTGGTTTTTTCGAGCAAATTTTCCGCGCCGAGGTCGAATTTTCTCAGTTTGGCAAAAGAATCGTTGATGAATTCGTTTCTTATAGACGTGGCTTTACCGTTTAAATAATCATATCCTATAAAGCTGAGGACGATCAGTGGTATCAGGTTGGCAAAGAGAAAAACCAAAGTCAACTTCAGACTGATAGGAAAAAACACCTGCATTTTATAAATTATTAAATAGATCAGCAGGTAGCCGAGAAGAATGAGGAAGAGAATTCTGATGAAAGCGCTGTTTCTTAAATCTTCAGCAGACCAGAGTTTCTTTTCTTTGGGATGAACGGCAAAGATTCTCAGGTCATCGGTGCCGGTAATAATAGCTATCAGGGCTTTTTCCGTTTCAATGATCTGGCGATCGAAATTTTCAAACCTGGCTAGAGCGATTTTCAAATCTGGCGTGAGATCGTCTCTTGCTTTAAGATCGTAAATGTCCGAGGCTTTGGTAAAACCGGTGAATAGATCACTGTTTTGGCGATTAATCGAGGCAATGGTTTTCTTGAGTCCATCAGAACCTTCGAGTATGCGATTATTGAAGAAGACCAGAAAAGAAACCTCAGATCCAATGTGATACCAGTAGTCAGAACGATTCGGTGAAAAATCAACTTTGGCAGGTCCGGCGTCTTTGCCGTTAAGATAGGGAAGTTTGAGGTGCTCAGGAATGAAGAAGCGTCCGAGATATTTACCGATGAGATTCCTGTTTTTGCCGAGAGCCGGCAGATCAATAATCCGAAGATTCATGTCCTGAGTGATTTCTTCTTTAACTTCTTTTAGGGTTGTGAAAAGTCTATTTAAAACAAATTTATAACCCTTTTCGTCAGTAAGATCTTTGACTAATTGCCCTTCATGATTCCAGACAATAAATTCCAGACAACCCGGGTATTGTTTCCGAAGATTGTCGATGTTCGTTTTTAAGAATCCAATTTTATTTGGTTGCTTATGTGCCAGGTTAAAAATTTGTTTTAACAACTGGTGAAAATATTGGCGGTTTGAGCTGACTGAGTCAAGAATTTCCAGCTGGCGAACTAGTCTGAATGATGACTGTTGCCTGAGATTCTCAATTTTCAGCTGATAAAGTCTCGTAAGAGATGAAAAAATAATAAACACCGGGAAAAGAATGAGGCAGAAAACCAGGACTGCCACCTGAACGAGATTTTCGGTTCTGGTTTGGCTGCCTTGTTCAGGCCTCATAGGTGTTTTCCTGTGGCGGAATAGGACTGGAGACTTTTTCTTGTGGATTTTCTCCCCGGAAAACCAATACAATCATCGTCAGGTCGTCTTGCGCACTTTGAGATCCAAGATGGTCGATGTAGCTCTGATAAATGTTCTGATAGAATTTTTCTGCGTCAATGTCCCAGCTTTTCAAAAGAATTGTCTTGAGTTCCTCATAGCCCATTTCTTCCCCGTCGTCATTGCGGGCTTCAACAATCCCGTCGGTATAAAAAACAATTGCATCGCCTGGCTGAAAATGGATGTCGATCTGCGAAAAATTGGCTTTACGAAAAGCTCCAAGTGCTGCTCCGGCCAGCTTCAGTTCCTCAACCTTATTTTGACTTTTGCGGATAATCATCGGCGAGCAGGCTCCGGCATTGGCATAGACAGCTTTGCCACAAGCGCTGTCGAGATATAAATATTGAAAAGTCATGATTTTCTTCTGCTTTTTGGTCTTGGAATTGTAAATCAAGCCATGCAGTCGATTGATAAGCTCCAGAGGTTGATGTAAAAGATGGTCGGATTGAATTATTCCAGCCTTGGCCATAGCCATAATCAGTGCCGCGCCTACCCCATGCCCGGCCACATCACCGAGCATAATGCTGAAATGGTGGTCGGGCAACGCGATAAAGTCGTAATAGTCACCACCAAGCTCTCCCATAGAAATGCTTCGGCCAAAAAGACTGTATTGTCCGGTATCAATGGTCCCCTGTGGCAAGAGCTGTTCTTGAATTGCACTTGCAACAGATAACTCGTCAAGATCGACCATAACATCATTGAAGATCTCTCCCATTTTTCCGAACTCATCATGGCTCATTTCGGGAAGACGATGGCTGAAATGCTTTTCTTCAATAGCTTTTGCGCCGACGCTCAAGAGCCCGAGCGGCGTAAGAAAACTGTGGGCTAGTATCTGAGAAAGGGCAAAGGTTACCAGAAGACTCAGGAGCGCAAAAACCGTCAGCTGTTTCTTTTGCCTGGTTATAAGATTCGCGATGCGAGATACCGGATAAAGGCCGATCAAAGAATATTCGGTCAATGAATTGCCTTTGAAACCCATTGCCAGATGCTCTTCGCCATCTAAATCGACAAATTTAATTTCATCGCCCGGGAATGAGGTCAGAGTGGCGGCAAACCTTTTCAGGTCAGGTATCTGATAAGTGTAGGTGGGTACTGTGCTTTCAAAATCCTTGAAGGCAACAATCTTTAGACCAAGGTTATTGCGATTGACAACCGGAATGGTTTTTTTCATGAAACTGAGCTGAAATTTTTCTTTTCTGAACATCGCCAGAAAAAAGTAATCTTCAGAGTCGCCGCCCAGCGAAAAGGTGTCAAGAATTGCAGGGTGAACATTGCGCCCGAAACCCCACTGGGAAAAATTGCCGCGCTTTTGCATCATGTCGAAAATGAAATTTACAACCGGTTTTTGGGTGATCGATTCAACAAGAATTTCAATTTCCGTGGCGATTTTATCGGAAATCTTCGTTCCATTGATCGAGTCGACAAAGTAATGACCGACCTTTCTGGTGAAATCCAGTTGGGCGCGACTAGAATCCTTCCGGTTGCGGTAATTTTCCGGAATCAGGCCTTTTTTGGGGTCATATAGACCATGTTCAGTACAAAGCGTTTCGCTTCGACTCGCTACAAGAAGAATTTTCTTTTCGTAATCACCAATGTCGGCAACGAATTCTTTCAGAATTGAATCATTCATTTCCGAGGTTCTAAGGCGCTGAATCAACTTTGTTTCGGCTTTTCGCTTGTTTACCAGAATCTTTGCGTATTCGGATTCAAAGGATTCGTCAAAACTCTGAATGAAGGAGGTTCCTTTTGCCAATATCTCTTGAAGAAGGGTGTCTCTTTTCTGGTTGAGGTAATCCGTTCCGAGAAAAAACAGAACCAGTAGCGGCAGGCCGTTGGCAAAGAAAAAGAGAAACCGCAATTTCCATTTGAGGGAAAGACTGTCTGGAACTTCCTTGATAAAAATTTTAAATGCGTAATTAAACAAAATTAAACTGATCATAATGAAAACAATGATTGCAGCAAAATGAAAATTGTTAAAATGCGGTAAGGTGGCACTGAGGTCAAAATAGGCGATTATATTTAAGTCTGGACGGATGAACTTGGGAAAGGCATTGAAGTTAGCGGTCATAACGGCCTCAGAGCTGTTCTGCCAGTCTTTGAGCTGAACTTTTGAAAACTCTTGCTCTGCCAGTCTGTCGGGTTCAATAAAATCAAGCTTGTTATTTCGGTTAATAATGGCGAATTTTATTTTTCTTTCCGATTCAAGAGAAAGCCTTGCCAGGAAACTTTTGATGCCATCGTAGGCATCAAGGTTCGCGTAATCTATCAGGATTACGATAAGAATTTCATCGACACATTTGCACCAGAGAAGGGGCTTTTTGAATGTGCTATCTGGCCATGTCAGGAAAAGTTCTCCCTGATGACTCTTTTGAAGATGCTTCAAGTTAAGTTGGGGGCCAAAGACTTCGCCGATGGCCTTCTCTTCCTGAGCTGTCGGGTAGCCACGATAGGTTCTTTTTTGTCGAAGTCTCTTTTGAAAAACTTTCAGTGAGGTGAGCAGTGAGTTTTGCGGCTTAATTGAAACTGTTGCTTGAATGATTCCCTTGTCCGGCGCAAAGACTATATGCTCGAACTTAAGCGATTTTTTTAGAAGTGCAAGACGATCGAGGATGTTTTTTGCACTTTCTTTCTTGTTTTTGCCTGATAGATTTTCATTCAACTCGTTGTTTAGGTGAGTGCACCAGAATTTTTGACCATCAGAAAATGGTTGCATCGATTTGTGCAATTGGAAAATTTTGTTTTGATACCCGGCCGCGAGATTTTCCCGTTCCTGATCCCTTAGATAGGAGATTCCGTAAAGCATGAGGATTCCGGGTATGGCAATGAAGCAGAAAATGAACATTGCAAAGAAAAGATACCTTTGCCGGTAATTGTCTTTGCTCATGGCTGGTCACCCATTTCAAGAAATTTGAACAGCACCATAGTGATGTCGTCTTCGGCACTCGGGCTCCATTGCAGATAGCCGGAAAAAATCGCCTGATAAAAAGTTTCGAGGTCATGATTGAAGGAGCGCATAACCAGCTTTTCAAAACGATCGAAGCCCATTTCCTCGCCTTTGGCATTCTTGGTTTCAATAATTCCGTCAGTGTAAAGAATCACGACGTCTCCGTTTTCAAGCTTGAATTCATCGTCTTTATAGCGAGCTCTTTTGGTTATTCCAAGGGGAGTGCCCACCAGACTGAGCTGTTCAAATTTTTCCCCGTTGTTTCTGATGATTGCTGGAAAACAATGGCCGGCATTGGCAAATTTAAAGGTTCCATCATTGGTGTTAATTGAAAAATATTGGCAGGTCATCATTCTTTTAATTTTGCTGCTTTTTATACGAAAGATTACCTGGTGCAGAGAGCTCAAAAGTGCGGCCGGGCTGTGGCGCTGCTCTTCATCAGCCAGAAGAACCGAAGCTTTTGCCATTGCCATAAGTAATGCGGCAGGAACACCATGCCCAGCAACGTCACCCATGAGAATTCCGGCATAGTTTTTGTCGATGCTGAAATAATCATAGTAGTCTCCGCCAAGGCGGGTCATGCTGACACTTCGACCGAAGACTTCCAGATTATTCTGTCGCATCGCTTCAAGGGGAAAAAGGTTTTCCTGGACGACCTTGGCAACTTCTAGGTCTTCAAGGCTTTCAATCGCTTGATTGAAAACAGACCCAAGATGGCCAAATTCATCTGCACTGTTTATTGGAATTCGGTAACGGAAGTTCTGTTCACCAATTGCTTTGACCCCTTGTTGAAGTTCTTTGACCGGTTCGAGAAATTGCCGGGCCAGAAGAATTCCGATGCCAGTAGTAAGAATAAGGCTCAGGCAGGCAAAAATAATCAGGCGCAGACGCAGACCAAGAATATGATCGTTGATCGAACTGAAGGGGAAAATTCCTACCAGGGCAACGCGATTCATTTCTTTTCCTACTGAACCGTAAGCTACAAAATTTTTATCGTCAATTTCTACCGCATCGTCTCTGACAACTTTCAGATTGAATACCCGGCGAAACAGTTTTTCTATGGCCGAGGGAATTTTTTCATTGGGGTAGGTGATTCCATTAGTTTCAATCATTGCATAGAATTTTATGCCCATATCATTTTGATTGAAGCTGGCAAGATGTTCTTGCAGATACTTTTCCTGAAGGTAATCCTGGGGCCACGAAATCATTGCCAGGTAATCAAATTTTCGCTTGAGGCGATTGCCGATAAAGTTCCAATAATAGAATCTTTCTTCAGAGGCCATCTGTTGTGCACCAAGCTTTTTCAATCTTTGCAGAACTTCATCGAAAACCATTGCTGTGCTGGACATCAGCGCTTGAGCTCTTGTTTGCCCCCCGCGATTGTTAACGCTGTCGTCGTTGAAAAAGCTGAAGGGCAAGAGGTTGCTGCTGTTAGCATATCTAAGAATATTAACGCCCATGTTGGCGATAAATTTGTCGGCACGCTTGCCAGAGCAGCGAAATATCCGGAACTGTCCTTTATTGTCCGCAAGAATGAAATCATTCGGCGAAAGCTTGAGGATTTCAGCTTCAAAATGCGAAAAATCTTCTTGAGAAATCTGTTTTTTTTCATATAAATGATTGAGCTGATCGCAGTGGCGATTGGCTTCGCGCTGGTAACGATCGACAATAATTTCGAATCGGGTATCCAGGTCGGTCATCAGATTGCGGATTTTTTGCTGAGCTCTTTCCATTAGCTGTGTTTGTACCTGTTGCAGGTATTCGAAGCCAAGAAAGCCCAGGATTAGCAGGGGAAGGCCGTTGGCATAAAGAAACAGCAGAGCCAGCTTGTATCTGATCGAAAAAAACTTTGAAAAGAAAAGAAAATAGCTTAAAATCGAACCAATAAGGACAAAGATAAGAATTGCTCCGGCTAGAATTTTGCCGCGCGCTTCTTCGAGGTCGATTAAGCGTCCCTTGGTCGGTAAGGCGGTGAAGCCAAGAACGAAAGGGGTAACCGGTTTGATTACTATCAATTGATTCCTGGTTTCTACCTCGCTTTCCGAAGTATGCATAAACTTGCCAAGCTCGATGAGCAATTCACGGCGATAGGGCAGTTTTTTGTCGGTGAAGAGACGCCGATCTTTGATTAATTCTGCTATTCCGCAGCGGATATTGTGGTCAGAATTGCGGTTTAGTCCAACTATCAATTTTTTTAAGTATGTGTTTGATTCTATGGCGTCGATGTGAATATTTGCAAACAAGCCGAAATTGTTTTGGATCTGATACCAGAAATGAGATTTTTCGGGTTTTGAGGAAGCGAGAATGCATTCGCCAAGAATGCCTCGCAGAAAGGGAAGATTCAGCCTTTCCGGAATGAAAAATGCGCCAAGATAAGAGCGCAAGAGATTGATGCGTTTGTCAACGAGACTGATTTGCGATGGGTTACCCGGGTAGTTTTTTTCGGCATCTTCGCTTGCCTTCACGAAAACTTCATAAAGAGTTCTGACAATATATTTGTAGCTTTTTTCATCGGTCAAGCGGTCGATGGTTTTGCCGTTTTTATCCCAAACGATGAAGCGAAAAACGCCGGGATTCCGCTTTTTAAGATGTGGCAGGGCGCGACTGAGATAGGCAAGCGGATCCTGGCTTTTGTTGGCGATCTCGACGGTCTTTTTCAGAAGGGCATGATAATAATGGCGACTGTTACCATATTGTAGCAACATTTCAAGGCGTTGATTGAGTTGCTTGAAAATTTCCTTCTTTTGCAGGCTCTTTCTTGTGGTCAAATAACTGTCAAGCCCGACGTCGATCAAAAACAGAGGGAAAATGAAAAAGCAGAAAATAGCTCCGGCCCAGAAAGCGATTGGCCAGCGACGACTGATGGTCGCATCCTGCTGCCAGATAGCATTTTTCAGCAGGTTCCAGCCGAATTTAATCCTGTCTAACATCGAGACCGGTCACTTTCAAAAACTCCTAAAGGTTAAAGACTTCAACAAGTATACTCTAACCCGTACCTGCAGGCAAAGTTTAGCCATTTAAAATGTCTCGGGGTGTGACAACGCTGACCAATAAGGTTCGTTCCTGTCGCAGCATAAATGCTCGATGCCTCTATTTTTGCGGCTTTGAAAGATGGCATCCATCTTGCTCAAGTATAATTTCACCCCATGCCGTTGAGCTCACAAACAGGAGGAAATTATGCCGGAACCCATTTGCAACCAGGTTGAAACTAACGCTTGCTCTGAAAGCCCTGTGCCTGATACGACTTCTACGGGTAAGATTCATGAGGATCTTGCGGTTAAAGCTCCTGTTGATGAAAATGACGATCAGGGTCTGCCACCGGGTTCTGGCGATGACGATAACGATGGCTTTGGGCGCTGGTTCAGAGACAACAATCCACTGTATCTGCTCAGTGTCCTGTTCATGCTGCTGGGCTTGCATCTGGTAAGTTCCGATGCTCAAGCCAGTAATCTTGGAGTGAACGGGCTTCTGGCCTTTTTTGCGGTTCAGAATGTTTATGAAATTGTCATGGTTGTCATGGCTTTGTACCTGTTGAAAAATCAGATTCAGGCTGGCCATGGTAAGATTCTTCTGTTGTTTGTTCTATTGTTTCTGGGTGACGTAACTTTTTACCAGGTTAGAATTTCTGGTTTGTCGGCCTTTTATGGCAACATGGCTACTCTGATATACATGATTCTTGGTTTGATCAAGTTTGCAGCGGTTATCAAAGTGCTCAACCTGACAATCTATCACTGGCGTATTTTATATGTTGGTGGTGCTTTTACTCTGATCTGGGTTGGTCCAAAACTTGCCTACAATATTGTCGATTCTGTGGGAAGGGCTGCGAGCGGGTATTTTGATGCAACTTCGATAATCTATTTTGTCTGGTGTGCTGCCGGTTTGATTCATCTGCCGCTGATAATCGAAAACTGGCGCAAAAGCAGTCTTTCAGATGATAAAGAACATCTTCTGGTGGGCAATGAAACGACTTTCTGGCGTTATCTGATGATCTTTCCCATGGTGATGATGCCGATTCAGCTGATTTTGAACGTTATGGCCGACTCTTCCCTGTCTCTGGCCAAATCAACTCCGGCCATAACTTTGGTTTTGCCATGGCTGATCATGGCTGGCTTTTTTGTTCAGGCAATGTGGCGAAAAGCCATCGAAGAGAGTGTGGGTATCAACAATTTCGATGGTGGACTGCTGGCCTTTTCTTTGATTGTGGTCATGGCAACTACTCAGGCAGAAGTCGTGCCGGTGACGCTCAACTTCGTTCTGGTAGTTACCGGAATGATAATAACCCTCATTACGCGAGGCAACCTGTTCAGCGGCGTTGGTTTAAGTATAATCATAGTTTACTTTGCTGGCAGACAGTTGCTTGAAGTCGGCAAACAAGCCGTTGACTATGGCTCTGGAATGTCTAGGACCGCTTGGGCAGCAATATTGATGGTTGGGTCTTTCTTCATGCTCGGATTAGGGTTCCTGATTAGTATTCGCAAAAAACATTGATTCAGGAGGTTTTTCTAAGCATTACTACCACAGTTTTATCATCGACAATGCCTGATTGGTTTAAATTGCGGCAGCCATCGAGAATTTTTGAGCAGTAAATTTCCGGATCAATGTCGTAGGCTTCGATCACCAGTTTTCTGAATTGATCGAAGCCTTCTTCTTTCTCTCTGTAATTGAAGGATTCGAGTATGCCATCGGTGTAAAGAATCAGTGCCTGGCCTGGTTCAACTTTGAATGGTTGCTCACAAAAGCGTGGTCGTTTCAGAGCACCAAGGAAAGGGCCCGCGCCGGCTATTTCTTTTACTGTCCGGCTGATGGGATCGACCAGTAGCGGCGGGAAACCGCCGGCATTGGTAAATGTGCCGCAATTGTCGTCTTCGTTGAAGCATATATATTGTGCGCTCATGAAACGCTTTTCACTCTTTTGCGAGGTTTCTTTAATCAGTTTATGTAAATTTAGAAGCAATTCGGCAGGCTTTTCAAGCAGAGCCTGTGATTGAAGAACACAGGCCTTGGCCATCGCCATTATCAATGCCGCACCAACTCCCTGGCCGGAAACGTCACCAATCATCATGGCGGTTCTTGCAGCGCTGACCGTAAAAAAATCGAAATAGTCGCCCCCAACATCACCGATTGCTTCACTTTTTCCCGCGATGCTTATTTTTTCGGTCGAGAGTGGCAATCTTGGCAGCAGTTGTTCCTGGACAATGCCGGCCACTTTCAGTTCTTCAAAATCCACCATGGTTTCGTTGAAAACTCTGGCAATGTCTCCAAATTCATCATAGCCAAGGCGCGGCAGACGCATTTCGAAATCGCGCTTCCTGATGGCTTCTGCGCCTGTGGCTATAATTTGAAGGGGAAGAACAAAGCTTTTGGCCAACAGGTAGCCAAGCAGAGTCAAAATGATTACGGCCATTATAGCTGCAGATACCAGCATTTTCTTCTGTAAATAGATCTGGTTTTCGACGTCCTTTGCGGGATAAAGAGCAAACAGGCAAAAGTTTTTCATGAATTTGCCGCGAAAGCCAATAATCAGATAACGAGTATGGTCAAGATCTATAAATTGACGCGGAGGGTTGGGTTTTTGCGTAAAATTTTCGACGTAACTTCGCAATTTGCGGTTATTGACTAATTCATCGGGAAAATAGTCTCCTGATGATTCCGAGCAGGCAAAAATCCTGAACTTCTCGCTGTTGCGATTGGCATTGAGAAACTGCCTGGTCAGGTACATTCTCTCGAGTTTGTAGTCATCCCAGTAGACGAGCAGCAGAAAATCCTGTTTTCGATTTTCAGAAATCGAGATCAAATCGACGTAAGCGGGTGAATTTCTGGGCCCCAGGCCAAAAAGCTTGATTTTACCATCGGCGGCGATGAATTCCTGCTGGAGTTCATAGAGATTTTTTTGCAGTGCAGATTCGGTAAGTAGTTCTACTTCGGTTGAAACTCTTTCGTCGGCCGGGTTGCCATTTACACTGTCGATAATGAAGCGTCCGATTGAACTGTAGATTTTGCTTTCTTCGGCATCTGATTTTTTTTGATTGATTCCAGGAATTCTGGTGATCTTGCCGCGATTGTAAATAAGTCGCTCGCTACCGACAATCTTTGATGAGCTGGCAATCAAAAATATCTGGATATCATTGATGCTGCGCAGATCCTTGCAAATTTTGGCGGCAAATGGAAAATAGGTTTCTGCCTCGATGCCTTTTTTTTGCAAACTCGGCAGATATTCGCGCAGGGCGTTCTGAATGATTACGATTCTATGGGCATATTCTGATTCATACCTTTCATCAAAATTCATCAGAAAGCGGGTGGCCTTCTGGTGTATTTCGTCGTATAAGGCAAATTCCTTCTGGTTGAGATAGTCGTGAGCCACGAAAAACAATACTGAAAGTGGTAGTCCGCCTGAGAAAAGGAACAATAGTCCCAACTTCAGGCTCAAAGAAAATCTTAACGATTTATTTAAAACAATAGATTTAAAACTTAAGACGATGTAAGGCAGCAAAAAGAATAGAAAAGTAGCTGCAGCTATATCCGGACTGATCGATGTTCCTGAGACAAGAGTGGATCGGTTATATCCTGCAAATACGGTAAGACCTTCATTGATTGGCCGTTGAAAAAAAACTTCGTTATCGATGACAAAGCTTTGTTTGTCGATACTATACTCTTCCCGGAGCTGTTGTTTAAGTTTTTCAGAAATTGCCACAGGTCGATCCGCAAGGATTTTTTCCCCATCAACATAACCACAAAAAATGTCTTTACTCGAGAAATTGAGAAGATGATCTCGCAGACCGATTTTTTCTTCGAGAATCTCGGGTTTGATAAAGATGATGATAGTCTGGTTTTTGCTCTTGCCCAGCCATACATAAGGTTTCTTTCGTGACACATCTGGGCGTGCCAGTAATAAATTGTCTTCATAACGGCAGTCCTTAAGACTCTCGGGTATGGCCTGTGGCCCAAAGATTTGTTTGAAATTTTCTTCTTCCTGTGAACTTAACCTGAAATCTTCGGATTTGGTTACGAAAAGTTTGTGAATGGTTTTGAGGGCAAGTTGCCAGTCTCCGTTAAAATCGGCCGGATTCAAGGTATGAAGAGATAGTTTGTTGCCGTTCCAGGCAATGTAATCGAAACAGCGGTTCAACTGACGGTGAAGAGCAATGATATTTTCCTGTCGTTTTTCTTCTTTTGCGCTATAAAATGCCTGGTAAAAAGAGCTTACCAGGAAAATTTCACTATTGCTTTTCCTGGCGAGCTCGCTCAGCTCAGCTTCAATTCTTTGTGCTAATTCAAGTTCACGCTGGTGAATCTGCAGCGCTTCAATTCTGGAAAAGCCACCATAAATGAGCATTAAAGGAATCAAAACGAAAATCAGCAGATTGAGCAGCCAGATCAGAACTCTTCGGGTTTGGGCGTTTTCAGACATCGAGTGCACCCTTCCCTTTGAAGCGAACCAAAACAATGGTCAGGTCATCTTCTGCTTCTCTGGCCCAGTGTTGATTGGCAGAAAACATGTTGTCGTAATATTGTTCAAGATTTTCATTCCAGGACGTGCGGGCCAGATCAAGAAGTCGATTGGCTCCGAAAGCTTCGCCATTCTGGTTGCTGGCTTCGATCATGCCGTCGCTGTAAAGAATAACCGTGTCGCCGGGTTCGAGCTGTAAAATGAAGTTTGTGTACCTGGCTCGTTTGGTTATGCCAACCGGGGTTCCGATTATTTCATGAAATTTGGCAGTGCTACCATCACTGGAAACAACTATCGGAAAACAGTGCCCGGCATTCGCCATACAAAGAGTTCCGGTTGCGCCATCTATGGTCATGTATTGGCAGGTCATCATGCGTTTGAACTGGTTGCTTTTTAGTGTGAAAAGCATCTGATGAATTGCGGCGAGCATCTGATCAGGAGAATTCCTGATTTCGCGGCGGGTCAATACTGATGCTTTGGCCATAGCCATTATCAATGCCGCTGGTATTCCGTGCCCGGCGACATCGCCCATGAAAACTCCGGTCAACCTGTCGTCGACAGCAAAGAAATCGTAATAATCGCCGCCTAGTCTGGTCATGGTAACCGAACGGGCAAATATCTCAACCGAATCATGCGAAAATCTGTTGCCGGGAAAAAGGTTTTCCTGGACTACCCGGCCGATTTCGAGTTTTTCCAGCTCTTCCATGCTTGCATTGAAAACCTTGCCCAGGTCACCAAACTCGTCGTTACTTAAAATGCTGGTTCTATAGCGAAAATTGCGCTTGCCGATCTGAATCACGGCACTTGCAAGTTGTTTTACCGGTTCGAGGAATTGCCCGGAAAGGGCCAGAGCCACACCGGTCGATAAAGTTAAGGAAACGAAAATAAAAATCAACAGGTGATTTTTATCGCGTTCAATCTGTTTCTCAACTCCGCTTATAGGCGAAAGAGCAAGCAAGGTGAGATTGTTTAGAGCCTTACCTCCGATGGCCGAGGCAATGAAGCTTTCGCTGCCTATTTTCAGACTATCTTCGTTGTAAGTCTGTAAAGTCGCTGCTTTCTGCAAAACCGGAAGTATCTGTCGGTTCGATGAAAAACTGGGATTAATAATCAAACCATTTACCAGGACATTTGCTGCGAGAAAGCGGCCCGAGTTTTTTGCATTGAACTTTTCAAGTTCTTTTTTGACATAATTGGCTTGCGCTTCCTCTTCTCGCCAGACAATTATCATGAATGAGTGAAAATTCCTTTTGCTACGGTCACCGAGCAGAGTTGTGAAGCAAAGCTTGGTCTGCGTTCCGAAATTGAATTTTTCAATGCGTTCGAGCTTGGCAAGAAGGGTCTGCAATATTCCCGAACCTCTTTCGAGAACCGTTTTTCCGGCGATTCGCAAGCTGGCGCCGGCGTTTTCAACAAGCTTGTTGAATTCGTCATCAGTTTTCTGGTTGACAAAGGTCAAAGCTCCGGCCGCAAAAATTTTCATGAAAGTCTGTGAGGTTGGCTTGCGATGTCTTCGGTGACTTGCTCTGATTTGCCCAGATTGGTTGAAAATATGAATCTCTTCCGCCTCGAGGCTTTTTAAAATCCGATCATAGACTTGGGTCATTGAAGCGTCGGGTTCTTGTTGCAGCATTTTTTTGCGGAAATCCTGCAATTGCTCATGAGCCTTTTGACTCAAGGACTGACGAAAGCGGTTGTAGCCGGAATCTAGCTCAAGCAGTAACTTTTCGTTGGCGGCATGAGTTTCTTTAATAAGATTGTAGCGCTGTTGTTGCAGATACTCATAGCCGATGGTTCCGAGAATCATCAGCGGCAAGCCGGTAGCGTAAAGAAAAAGCAGGGCCAGTTTCAGGCGTATTGAAAAACGCAGGCGGCCAAGGCGCAAATTGTAGCAATAAAATACAAAAGCTGCGAGAAGAAATCCAATTATCATTCGGCTCATCCAGATTTTGCGCAACTTGTCAGGATAGCCGGAATCCAACTCTGATCTTGTCCGTCGACAAAAACCACGCATGTCTGGATTCAAAAGTTTGAAAGAAATCAGGTTAGCAGCGGTTATGCGGTGTGGCATCGCTGCATTTTCAAATTTGCCGAGTTCAAGGAGAATTTCTTGCTCCGTTTCAGGGTCTGTGGGCGGGTAAACCTTGTTTTCGTGAATTATTCCGGAGATGATGGGATCAGAATTGTTTAGCACTTCAATTGCATGCTGAAGGCCTGAATTTTTGTTCAGCAATGCTCCTGAGATCGAACAGAAAAATGTTAATTCCGATGCGGCATGAAACCAGAAGAGGGGTTTGCGATCTTCGGTGTCGGCATGAATGCAGGCCCCCTGAATGCCGGCTTGGTAAGGCAGGCGCAGATGGGCGGGCACCATAAACCGGCCAAGGTAACTGCGAAAAAGATTGACCTTTTCCGAGACTATAGGCAGAGTTTCTGGATAACCTGGATAGTTGTTGAGGCAGTTTTGGGCTACCTCTTGAAACATCAGATAAAGGTTCTTGACGATATAATGGTATCTTTTTTCATCGCTGAGTTTGGCTACTTTTTGTCCATTGTGATCCCAAACTATGAATTCAAGATGTTTTCCAAAACGCTTTCGCAGTTGAGAAATGCTTTTTTCAATGGAAGCCAGCGGATCTTTAGCCGTAGTAGCCCTGGTAAAAATTCGTTTGAAAATCGCGTGAAAATAGTGCTGGTCATCACTATGGCGCAGCAAAAACTCTAGTCTGCTGTCCATCTGCTTGAAAACAGCTGTGGTTTCCTGTTCATGTCTTAGGCTCAGCATCCTTTCAAGTCCAACATCTAACAGGACAAAAGGAACCACGAGAAAGCAAAATGCCGCTCCAAGCACTGATAGAAGCGGAAACTTGCTGATCAAACTGTCTTTGGCATCTTTTCTTTTCACTGGTTCAATTCTATCACAAACCAGAATAAATAAAAAAAAGCCGCATTCAAGCTGAATGCGGCTTCTGAATGATAATCAGATCAATAATTTTCTACCCATACTTCGAAGTGTTCGCGACCATGATCGCAAACCGGGCATTTGGGCGGAGCTTCGAGAGTTTCCATAATATGACCGCAATTGTTGCATTTCCAGTAGACTTTGCCGTCTTTTTTGAAAACGGTGTGGTTCTTTACATTTTCGGCCAACTTGCGATAGCGGGCTTCATGACGTTCTTCAACTTTGGCCACGTTTCTGAAAACGGCGGCGATGTCTTTGAAGCCTTCCTGTTCTGCAGTTTCTGCAAAACCGGAATACAGAGTTGTCCATTCTTCCTTTTCGCCTTCAGCTGCATATTCAAGATTCTTGAGGGTGTCGGCGAAAGCGACCGGATAACCGGCATCGTTGATTACCACGACTTCTTCGTTCATGCCATATTTAAGCAGCTGTTTCATGAAAAGCTTTGCATGTTCTTTTTCGTTTTCGGCGGTTTCAAGAAAAAGGTTGGCTATCTGGAGAAAGCCTTCTTTTTTAGCTACAGAAGCATAATATGTGTAGCGATTGCGGGCCTGAGATTCCCCAGCAAAAGCTTTCATAAGGTTTTCGGCGGTTTTGGTACCTTTAAGTGTGCTCATGATACTCCTCCAATTTTCTAATGTTTAAAACTGACTGCTAGTTTTTAACATTTTTTACTACAGTTTGTCCAGCCTTTAATCCTGAAATAATCTCACGCATGCCATTGTTGTTAGGAATGGTTCTTATCTGTCTGCGCAACTCTTTGCCATTCGTTACTTCGATGATTGATTCCAATTGCCCTGTTCTGATTATCGAAGATTCCGGAATAAGAATCTGTTGTCGAGCGGTTTTTAGTGGCATTTTTATGGTGCCGAACATGCCAGGCATCAGACCTTTGGAATTTTCGATGCAGATTTTAACCAGAAAGGTGCGTGTGCGTGGGTCAACTGAGGGCACTATTTCCTTAACAGTGCCTTCATAGCCGCGGTTTAATGCCGGAACATCGTAATTTATGGTTGAACCGATGGAAATTTCACTGACCAGCGATTCACGGATCGGCACTTCGAGCATCAGACTTTCGGGGTTGAAAAGTCTGAGTATCAAAGAGGCCGGATTGCCAAGATCGCCGGGGTCGGCCAGGCGCTCGGCAACGATGCCGTCGATTGGGCTAATGATTGTTGCATAGCCCAGTCCGGCTTCAGCCTGTTTAATGCCTTGTTCCGCGGCAGAATAGTTGGCTGAGGCGACGCGCTTTTGCTGCATTGCCTGCTGTAGACCGGCTTCAGCCTGTTTGAGATTGGCGAGGGCCATATCGTAATCTCTTTTGGCAGCGGCATTTTTTTCAAAGAGAGCCCGGGTACGGTTCATTTCTTTGGTGGCGAGGTCCAGGCCGGCTTGAGCTGCTTTAACCTGCTGATCGGCAGCAGATATGCCAGCGCTTGCTGCTCTAAGTTGTTCCTGTCCCTGGGATACGATTGCCGAAAGGTCTTTGGCATCGAGAGTGGCAAGAATATCGCCTTTTTTTACACTGTCACCACTACGAACGTTAACTTCGAGGATACGGGCGATGATTCGCGGAACGACTTCAACTTCATCGCGACTGCGCACTGTGCCGATTGCCTCGTAGAAGTCAGGAATTGAGTTGGCTTCAACAGTAAATGTTTCTCTGTTGGCGATAGCTGTCTGGGGTTTTAGTCCGGGTTCGATCTGATTCGTGGCGAAAGCTCCGCCCTGATAGAGCATTATCAGAAGAAGCCCGGCTACGCCGACGATTGGGCCAATATAAGATTTTTTCTTTGGTGTACTGGTTGCGTTCATATTACTTTACCTCCTGGGCAGCTTTTTCTGGGCTGCGATTAGTGTGGTAGAAAATGGTCGGAACAACGATAAGAGTGAAAAATGTGCTGGCGATCAGGCCAAAGATGAGAGACCAGGCCAGTCCTGAAAAAATCGGGTCGAGGGTAATCGGCCAGGCTCCGAGTAAAGTCGTCGCTGCAGTTAGAATGATTGGCCTGAAACGCACTGCGCCGCTTTCCTTGATCGCCTGTTCGAGGGGCATGCCTTGTTTGATGGAGTCCTGAATGAACTCGATCAGAACGACGCTGTTGCGGATAACGATGCCGCCCAGGGCAATCATGCCGATCATGCCGGTTGCGGTGAAGAAAACCGGATCGAGGTAGCCACCGACGACATCGGCAGTGACGATGTTGAGAAGCCAGAAGCCAGGCGCGATGCCGACTATGGTCAGCGGAATCGCGGACATTACCAGCAGCGGCATGACGAAATTGTTCATTTGCACGGCCAGCAACAGGTAGATGCCGATCATGGCAATGCCGAAAGCAATGCCGAGATCTCTGAAGACGCGAATGGTGATTTCCCATTCGCCTTCACCGGCCCATTCGTAATGAATGCCGGTTGGCGGCGGGTTTTTCTGCAGGCGCAAATACATGTCGAGAATGATCATTCCCGGCGGGCGCCCGACGCACTCGGCGGTAACAAAAACAACCGGTCGCAGGTTCTTATGTTGAATAATCTGCTCTTCAGGTTCTACTATGAATTCTCCGAGCTCTCCGACTGGAACCAGATTGCCGGCGCGGTCACGCAGCATGAGATTTTTCAGCGTTTCGAGCTGGTTGCGCTCTTTCAACGGCAGGCGCAGATTGATCATCACAGCTTCGCGCTCGTTTTCGATATGGGCAATGCCCAAGCCGCGCCCGTGCAAAGCCTGCATCAGCAACTGTTGAATCGATGTCGCCGAAAAACCATGCAACGCGGCTTTTTTGATATCAGGAACGAAGCTGATTCGATTATGGGGTGCTTCATTCATATTGTCGATCTGGGCGATGTGCACCCCGTCTTCTTCTTTTAATTGCTGTTGCAGGTATTCTGCGCCTTTAAGAATTTCTTCATAGCTCTTGTCGGCGTCGCCGTATACTTCGACGGTCAGGGTTGAAAATACGGGTGGACCTGGTGGAACTTCGACAATGCTCAAAACCGCGCCATATTTTTCAGCAATGGCGGTCAAATCGTTGCGCAATCGCAGGGCAATTGCATGACTTTGTTGGGTTCGTCGGTGTTTTTCGGCAAGATTGATGCGAATATCTGCCTGATGGGACATTTGCCTCAGATTGTAGTGTCTAACCAGACCATTAAAATCTATCGGTGCAGCAATTCCGACGTATGACTGCACGCTTTTTACTTCGTTGACGCGGGCGAGATACTCTTCGAGTTCCCGGGTTGCCCGGTCGGTTTCTTCGAGGGGCGTGCCTTCTGGCATATCAAGAACCAGCTGCAGTTCGTCTTTGTTGTCGAATGGCAGCATTTTAAGTGGGATCTTTCGGAAAGCCATTAACAGGCCTGAGCCAATCATCAGCAGAATGACGACGATAATCAAAATTACAGCGTTACGGCCCTTGAGAAAGGGCGATATCATCCATTGGTAGAAGCGGCGGATCCATGAGGGGACTCCGTCATCAGTAGAGTCTCCCTGAACGGCATCGGAGCCTTTCAGCAGTTTGTAGGCCACCCATGGAACGAAAGTCAGTGCGCAGACGGTTGAAAAAGTAACTGTCAGCGGAACGTTGATTGCCATTGGTCCCATGTAGGGGCCCATCATGCCGGTAATGAAGAACATTGGTGTGAAAGATACGATGATCGCAAGGGTCGACATGATGACCGGCACGATGACTTCCATTACCCCGGTAAGGGCAGCCTGCACTGATGGCTCTTTTCCCATTTGCAGGTGGCGCTGAATGTTGTCGACGTTGGTGATTGGATCGTCGACGACGAGCCCGAGGCTGAGAATCAGTGCGAACAGGGTAACACGGTTGATGGTATAGCCGAAGATAAGGTTGGTGAAAAGGGCAAGGGCGAAGCTGACCGGCACTGAAAGACCGACGACCGCCGCTGCCCGCCATCCCATTGTGAAGGCCATCAAGCCGACAACGGTAACGATGGCAAAAAACATGCTCGAAAGCAGTTCGTTTACTTTGTCATCGGCAGTCTGGCCATAATTTCTGGTGACGATAAGGTCGATTTCGTTGGGAATAACGTTGCCTTTAAGCTTGTGGGCTTCTCTAATTACTTCTGCGGCAACATCGACGGCGTTGGTGCCTTTTTTCTTGCTGAAAGCGATCGTTACAGCCGGGGCACGCTCACCGGTGAGTTGCTGGTTGGCAGCTGGGCCATAAAGTGAGTGGTGATACCATTCTGGTTCCTGAACGGTATCGCTTACTGAAGCCAGGTCTTCGATATAAATCGCTTTACCGTCGATGGCTTTGATTGGAATTTTTTTGATTTCATCGGCAGTGCGGATAACTTTGCCGACCAGGAGTCTGAGATTATCGCCATCGCGCAGTATATTGCCGCTGTCGGCTATTTGGTTATTGCCCGCGATGGCCATCATGATGTCCTGAAAGCAGACGCCGTAAGCGGTCATTCGGGTTGAATCCGGTTCGATGCGGATTTCGCGACGGTACCCGCCGTAAATTTCTGATCGGAAAACGTTGCGGATGCTGGCCAGCCTTGCTTCAACTTCTTCAGCGATTCTTCGCAGTTCTGAAGCGCTTGTTTCGGGAGAGGTGAGTGTCAGGGTGACGATCGGCACGTCATCGATTTCGACTGGCTTGATTAGCCAGTTTGTAACACCTGGTGGCACTCGATCCTTGTTGCCTTCGACCTTGTCGCGAATTTTGACCATGGCGCGTTCGCGGTCCTGGCCGACGTAGAAGCGCACGGTGACCATCGACTGGTCGCGGCGGCTCATTGAATAAACGTGCTCGACCCCGTCTATTTGCCACATGAGCTTTTCGAGTGGTCGGGTGACGAGTTCTTCAACTTCTCTGGGGTTATGCCCGGGGAAGTTAACGTAAATGTCGACCATCGGCACTACGATCTGCGGTTCTTCTTCGCGCGGGGTCAGGTTGATGGCCATGAGTCCGGCCAGCACTGCGAACACGATGAGAAGAATTGACAGCGGACCGGTCAGAAAAGTTCTGACAATCGATGGAATGAGCCCCTGGGGTTCGTTGTTTCCACTTTGCTGCATTTTTTAACCTCTATGAGAAAGAATCTTTATTGACACATTATCGGCATCAAAATAACACAAAATAATACCAAAAATCAATCGGGTCTCAAAAATCCTCGAACTTTGTTGGACAATTTTTCGTTTCCATCATTAAATAAATTCAGGAAAATTTCAAGTCACTGCTGATAAATAGTAATTGTTCGAAGCTGTTTCGGAATCTTTGTTATGTAAAGAGAAAGCATGGTTAAATCTTGCGTTTAAGCGGTCTTTGCGCTATACTGTTTTTAGTGGTTGTTTGTACAACTTAACGAAATCGGGGGCGACCTGGTTTCGACGGGGAGTGTGAGCTGCCACCTGCCATTCGAGGTTGATCGAAGGGCCTCGAAAAAAATCGATCAACAATTAACTGCCAACGAAGAACTGGCACTCGCAGCCTAATTACGGCTCGACGGTCCCCCGGCTGATTCTGCCGGTAAGCTCCGGGATGACCGACGACAAAACCGGCTGGATTTAGTACTGGGCCACTGGGGTACTGAATCGAGATTTTCCAGACGGATCGGGTTAGTAGAGACCTGCCTGTGGGTTACGAACGCCTTAAAAAACTAATTGCAGGATATAATGGTAGACGGTGTCTGTGAGCCTTTTCGGACGCGGGTTCGATTCCCGCCGCCTCCACTGAACAAAAACTCGTCCGCTTTACAAAAAAGCGGGCGAGGTTTTTTCTAATTGGGAGAGATCTATGACCAGTAAAGATATAATTATCAAAGAGCTTGATAATCTGCCGCCAAAGGCACATAAGCTAGTAAAAGAATTTATTGAGCTTTTGCGCAAAAGCTTGGAAAAAGAAGAGCAGAAGCCGGCAGGGAATAATCATAAGTCGGTTATCAAAGGCAAATTTATCGGCATGTGGAAAA